>JAPKMR010000031.1 GCA_026645815.1 Anaerolineae bacterium
TCGTATTTGGACTGTTAAAGAACTATTGACAATGCTACCTGTACCAAACGTCAACAACGCTTAACAGGGAGACTATCGATTTTTGAAAGTTCATGAAATCGCGGCTACGGGGAGCGTGGCGGGGGTTGCGGTGGTGTGTGGGGGATATGGGTCCACGGCTACAAAGCGGCAGCGGAATTGGGTTAGTTTCGACCGAGCTTTCTCAGATAAAAGCGATGGTCCCCGTAGGTTGTCTCCACGAGTCGCGCCTGGGTCAACAACCCCTGTACCACAGCCCAATCCGCGTGCGCCCGCTCCAGGAACGCAAGCACGGCATCCTCGCGCATGGGATGCACGGCAGTGATGCTCAACAGGTCCTCCTCGACGTTTCCCGTGAAGGCAAAAGCATTGCCCTCATAACCGATCAGAGTCTCCACCTGCGCGACCCGCGCGCTCAGCAGCTGATAAGCCCGGTTGATTAGCGCCTCGGCGGGAATCACCGCCCACGGCTCAGCGGGCGGGCGCGTGGGCACAGCAAGATATGCCCGCGCGGGCTGCACCTGCGCCAGGAAATCCGCCACATCTCGCAGCGCCGCCTCCCCCACATTGAGATCGTCCACGAGCATCGTCTCGGTCACCAGGGCGCCTTTGAAATGCCGGGCGAATTCGAGCATGCCGGTCTGAATCTCTGCCAGACGCAGCTTCCCGTGCGGGCGGTCCACCCGGCGCCAGAGCTCCTCGGTAGCCGCATCCACCTTGAGGGAGACCCAATCGGCTTCCGCCAATTCCGCTCTGACATCGGCGCGCCAGAGCAGGGAAGCATTGGAGATGACCGCAATCTTGAGGCCCAGGGGGCGCAGCAGCGCGATGGCGCGACCCAGGTTCGCATCCAGCGTCGGCTCACCGTCCGGGACAAAAGTGAGGGTGTCAATAGCCTCGCCGCTCTCCCAGGCGCTCGCGACTTTGCGCTGCACCTCCTCCACCAGCTGCTCCAGGGGGTAGAAGGTCTGGCGGTCAATCTGCATTTGCAGCGTCGCGCCCAGCTGGCAGTAGACGCACGCATAAGTGCAAACCTTGGGGGGAATATTGTTGATGCCCAGGCTCTGACCCAGGCGGCGTGAAGGCACAGGACCGAATGCAATCATCATCTGCCTCCATTAAATCTCACGGCGCTGAGTCCGCGGGTGACACAGAGCTGCCAGCCCCGTCTCCGAAGCTGGCAGCACGCTCAAAACACTCTACTCCTTCTCGATCTCCGTGAGCCGGCGTTGAACCTCATCCAGCTGCGCTTGCAGCTGCTCGGCCTGCGACTTGAGCATCGCGGACTCATCCACCGGCGCCTGGGGAGTTCCCCAACCGCCAAAGCGCATCCATCCCGGTTGCCCGGTCGCCCGCGCCCAAAAGCGCCGCCCGCGCCCCCGTCCAAACCAACCGCCAAAGCCAAACCGCGGCTGCTCCACCGGACCACAATCGCCTGAACCACGTCCCGTAAATGGACCCTGACCTTCCGGTCCCGTTCGATCTCCACCTGGCATATTTCACCTCCTGCTGAATTCTTAATTTTTACCACCGCATCCGGCGGCCCCGACCCAAGTTCCACAATCCACGTCCAAACGCACGGAAGGGATTCCACCAGCGCCTTAAGCCCATGCGCCCCAGGGGCCGGCCCTGAATGCCGGCGAAACCAAAGGGCCGTCCACGCTTTGGATAGGCCACCGCGCAATAACCCTCACCACGTCCGGTCATAGCGCCCGCACCACGCGGCCCCGTACCATCAAACCCTGGCATAGCATCACCTCCCTTCTGCAAGCCCGCATCAGTATTGATGTAGCTCTATTCTACACCTCTATTAACACTTTGTCAATAGATAAACTGATAATTCTAACAAGCACAAAGCCCCGCCGCCAATAATTGTATTTCTCCTGCGTTTTCCAAATTGACAGCGGCAAAGAGAACGGTACACTAACATACAGATTCCAGAAAGGTTCGAAGGAAGGAGCTTCCCGTGAGCATCATTTTGCGAGCGGCAGAAACACTCACCGAATTCGACCAGCTCGCCGCCTGGTTCAACACCCTGGAGGATGAAGTCTCCACGGGACCGGGCCTCCAGGCTTACTTCGAGGCGCAGCGCGAGCGCATCACCCTGAAAGTGGCCGAGGATGAACACAAGCCGGGGGAATTGCTCGGATTCACCTGGATCGCCCGCGACAAGCTGCAAGCCGACCGGGCGCGGTTCTATCTCTATGTCAAACCGGAACAGCGCCAGCAGGGGTTGGGACAATTTCTGTACGAGGATCTGCTCCGCACGGCACAGCAGGCGCAGCTGCGGCAGCTGCACGTCGCGCTCTGGGATCACAGCCCCGAAGACCGCGCTTATGCCGAGCGACGCGGCTTCACCGAGCGCCTGCACGAATTCGCCATGACGCTGGACTTGCGCGCTTTCGATGACCAGCCCTACGACGCGCTCCTCACCCGACTTGAGGGCGAGGGCTTCCAATTCACCTCCATGGCGGAACTGGGCGACACTGAGGCTGCCCGGCGCCAGCTCTATCTCCTGAACGAGGCGACGAGCATGGATATTCCCGGCGCTGGTGGCGAGCCTTCGTGGGCGTCGTTCGAGGATTTCCAGAGCAGTGTGTGCCAGGCAAGCTGGTATCTGCCCGCCGGACAGAAGGTGGTCATTGATAGCGTTGCGGGGACCTGGGCGGCGATGAGCGCTATCACCCGCTTCGAGGGCGCAACCTATGCCTACAACCTGCACACCGGCGTCGCGCGCGCCTACCGCGGGCAGAAGCTGGGGCAGGCGGTCAAAATCACGGCGCTGCGTTTTGCGCGAGAGGTGCTGCACATGGATGAGGTGCGCACGCATCATAACGCTAAAAACACGCCGATTATCGCCATTGACCGCAAATTCGGCTACCAGCAGCTCCCGGGAATTTTCTTAATGGAGAAACTTCTGAATTTTAGACAGGATTAACAGCCCCTCTCCCCACCCCCTTCGATCAATCCGTGAAATCCGTTTCCTGCTCATCTTACACGACCCGTCACCCTGAGCGAAGCGGAGCGAAGTCGAAGGAGCCTGCCCTGAGCGAAGTCGAAGGAGCCTGCCCTGAGCGCAGTCGAAGGAGCCTGCCCTGAGCGAAGTCGAAGGGTCTCTCAACTCCCTCCAACGACCTACCCCTGGCACAGGTTCCTTTAGCAACCCAACAATCCTGAAAATCCTGTTAATCCTGTCCCAAACTCCGGAAAGATCTTTTTAGACAGGATTTACAGGATTAACAGGATTAATAGACCCTTCCACCCGATTGACAATTTCCCCAGATTCGCATACCCTTAAAGCACAAACCCAACCCTGGCTCTCACAAAAAAGGAGCACACAGCGTGGCAGCGCAACGAACAACACGCACAGGAGCTGAACGATGAATCTGTATCTGTCCTATTTTGGCGAGGTGGATCCGGAACTGGCGTCCCGCGAAACCCGCGCCCTCACCCTTTTGATGCCCCAACGCGGCGTCCCGGCGGGCAAGTACGCCATCGTGGAATCTTATTGCGCCGATCCCGCCTGCGATTGCCGGCGCGTGATGCTCACCGTGATCGAGGAACACCACCCCCATACGTCTCTAGCCTCCATCAACTACGCCTTCGACGCCGACGACCCAGATCCTGGACCCTTCCTCGACCCCCTCAACCCGATGAGCGCCTACGCGCAAGGGCTCATGGAGCTGGTCACCGAGCTGGTCCTATCCGACCCCGCCTATCTGGCGCGCCTGGAGCGGCACTACGCCCTGACCAAACAAGCCGCCGCCGACCCCACGCACCCGGCGTACGAGACGCTGCGCAAATCGTTCACCGACGACGTTGATGAATACCTGGAATCACCGGCGGGGGCTGAAGCCAAGGCTTTGCTCAGCCGCACCAAGATCGGGCGCAACGCCCCCTGCCCCTGCGGCAGCGGCAAGAAGTACAAAGCGTGCTGCGGCAGGAAAGGGTGAACCAGCAGGCATTCTGCTGAAAGGGAGCAAAATCATGCTTGAGGCAACATCAGCCCGCAAACCGGTCACGGATTGGCTGACGGTCGGCGCCATCGCAGCCATCGCCATCAGCCTCAATGTGGCTTTGCATGAGGGCGTGCATGCGCTGACGTGCCTGGCGGTTGGCGGGCGCTTGCAAGCATACTCCGCCCTGTATGTATCCTGCGCCAGCGCCACAACCTTTCAGGAGAAAGCGGTCGCCGGCAGCGCCCCCACATTCAATCTCATCGCCGGTGCAATGCTGTGGACCGTCTTGCGCAATTCAAGGCGCGACCCTTCAGCAAGCCGGTTCTTCCTCTGGCTGCTGATGCTGATGAATAGCTTCTATGGAGCGGGCTATTTGATTTTCTCCGGCATAGCCAACATCGGCGATTGGGCCGTGGTGCTCAACGGTTGGGAGCCGGGCGGGCTATGGCGCGTGCTCCTGGTGCTTGCCGGCGCGCTGCTCTTTGCGGTCTGCATACGGCTGACCTTACAGGAGCTCGGCAGGATGGTTGGCAGCAGCTCGAATGCGTTGCTGCGGCGCGCCACGCAACTGTGCGCCGTAGCCTATGGCGTCTCCGTCGCGGTCGTGCTGCTGGCCGGTTTTTTCTGCCCCGATGGACTTCTGAGCCTGCCTGTCACAGCCGGCGTCGCCGCGGTCACGGGTGCACTCTCGCCCCTGCTGTGGATGCCGCGCTGGCTTCCGGCAACCAGCCCCGCGGAACCCGCGGAGAAGCCCCTGGAAATCCACCGGCAGGCGCGCTGGCTCATCGCGGCGAGCATCGTCGTCTTCGCCTACGTCTACCTCCTGGGGCGGACACTGGTTTTCTAGCAAGACGCCACGAGGGTTAAGTCCCGGCGTGAATAAACCGTTTTGGAAAGCCGAATCAGGCTGAGTAGTAATGAATTCTATATTTAACTTCGGTGTATCTTTGCGCCGTTCCTCACCCTGCACGAGTCGTTGTTACTGGGAGCGCCGGGCTCCAGCCCAGCTTGTCTCGTAGCCGCGGCATTCTGCCTGCCGCCCCCCATCCCGTAGGGACGTCTGAAAGTAGGCAGGCACTTATGAACCTTCAAAAACTAACCACGTAATAACGCCCCAGTCCAACCGCACGCCACTTTCCGGCGGAAACCTCTCCCTTTTCGTTTTTTTTGGCGACGCGGGGTACCGCGTCCCCAAAAAACCAACCCCGTCCTGATAAACTTTCAAAAATTAACACTGGGACTTTCCCCTCTCCCTCGTCCCGTAGGGACGTTTGAAAGTAGGCAGGCACTTTAGTGCCTGTACAACCACGTGGGTTACAAATCCCGTCCTGTAGGGACGGCTGAAAAAGCTTGAGCCACTCTATTACTGGCTTAAATTCTGAACCTTCATCCTCTCTCCCTCTCCAAATCTGCGTCCATCTGCGTTCATCTGCGTCCAGAGTTTCTCGGAATTTCGTAGCAGGTCGCTGCCCGAAATCATGCTACACCTCGCACAATGCCGCTGAAGCACCCGCCGATTGACAATTTCGCCACTTCGCCTAACCTAAGAGCATGAGCTTCACTCTCATCTCACCAACAAGGAGCAACACTATGGAACCTATCACCATCCTGCTGACCGTCGCCGGAATCGCCTTGCTCGCCTGGTTCATCATCGCCCTGATCTGGGGCAAACCGTGGAGCGTGCATCTCCTCTACCTCCGCACCTTTCTTCACTTCGCGCTCACCGGTCCCGAGCTGCTCACAATGCTCGGCATCCTGGAGAAATTCGGCATCCACGCCCACAACGCCAAACTCTCCGATGAGTCCGTGGCGCACGAGACCAAAATCTACCAATTCCTCAAGCGCGACCTGGGCATTCTGCGCAGCTACAAGCGCGAGCGCCAATCCCCCGCCACCCGGCTTTCCAGCGATATCATGGAGTGGTTCCTCGATGACGAAGCCCGCGGCGAGCGCTTTCGCTTCCACGATTACCCGGTCAACCAGATGTTCGGCATTCAATCCCAGCTGCCGGCATTCATGCTGAGCCTGCACCCCGTCATTAGCCGGCTTGAGGGGCGCAACTACATCCAACGCCTCAACCGCTTCGGCGTCAAATTCGACCAGGTGCTGGAAGGGCTGCACGTACGCGAGGAACGGGGCATTTTGCCGCCGCGCTTCGTCATCCGCCGCGTGCTGGATGAGATGACCGCCTTTATCGGCCAACCCGCCACGGAAAACCCGCTCTACACCGTCTTCCGCGATAAGCTGGCGAAGCTGGAGCGCCTGAGCCAGGCGGACCGCGAGGCGCTGCTCGCCGGCGCCGCGGAAGCCATCGAGCACAGCGTCTACCCCGCTTACCAAAAGCTCATCGCCTACTTCACCGCCCTGGAAGCCCAGGCGAGCACCGACGATGGCGTGTGGAAGTTGCCCGATGGCGCCGCCTTTTACGCGCACTGCCTCCGCAGCAGCACCACCACCGAATTCAGCCCCGAAGAGGTCCATGAAATCGGCTTGCGTGAGGTCGCCCGCATCGAAGGCGAGATGGCGGCGATTCTCGAGCGCCTGGGGCACGATCCGCAACCGAGTGCGCCCCGCAAGCTCGCCGAACTGGCGCAGGAGGAACGCTTCCAGTATCCCAACACGGATGAGGGACGGCAAGCCTGCCTGGACGATTACCAGCGCATCCTCGATGAGATGAACGCCGGGCTAGACCCCATCTTCGCCACCCGCCCCAAAGGGGTACTCAAAGTCGAGCGCGTGCCGGAATTCCGTGAGAAGACCTCCGCGGGCGCCTACTATCAGCCCGGGGACCTGGGCGGCGGGCGTCCGGGCGTCTTCTACGCTAATCTGCGCAATATGGCGGAGGTCCACAAATTCGGCATGAAGACGCTCGCCTATCACGAGGGCATTCCCGGACATCATTTCCAGCTGACTATCGCGCAGGAACTCCGCGGCGTCCCCATTTTCCGGCGGATGCTGCCCTTCACCGCCTACGCCGAGGGCTGGGCGCTCTACGCGGAGAAACTCGCCCGTGAGATCGGCGCCTACGCGGATGATCCCTACGGCGAGCTGGGCTACCTCGATTCGGAGCTCTTCCGCGCCGTGCGGTTGGTCGTAGATACCGGCATCCACGCCAAGCGGTGGACCCGCGAGGAAGCCATCGCCTACATGGAGAGCCATACCGCCAGCGCGCACGAAAGCGTGGTGAGCGAAATCGAGCGCTATATCGTCATGCCGGGGCAAGCCTGCGCCTACAAAATCGGCCAGATCAAGATGCTCGAGCTGCGCCAGAGAGCGCAGCAAGCCCTGGGTGAGCGCTTCAACCTGCGCGACTTCCACGACGTCGTGCTCAAGAACGGCGCCATGCCCCTCATCCTGCTGGAGCAGGTGGTGGAGGCGTACATTGCGGCGCAGGGGGGAGCGGCAAAGCCGGCGGCTTAGGACGCAGATCAACGCAGATCAACGCTGACCGGCGTCATCCAAAATGTTTTTGAAGGCGCTGCGCGCTCTCTTTCTGCAAGCGTGATTTTCGTGGACGGGGTAAAAGCCCACCTGTGGGCTTCGCCGTCCACGAAAATCACAGAAAAACTCAGCCCTACCCACCGTTGACGCTTCCCTGGATTGCACTATACTGAAAGATGCCTTTGCGGTCAATCAGCTGCAAGTTAAAGGAGATCGAAGATGGCAGAGCGAGATGACGTACAAGCCGCAATCGCCGCAATGGTACACCGGTTGGTCACACAATTCCAACCGGAGCGCATTATCCTCTTCGGCTCTCACGCCAGAGGCACAGCGGGTCCGGATAGCGATGTGGATTTGCTGGTCATTTTGCCCGTCACCGGTTCCAAACGCGCCAAACAAATCGAGATGCGGGTAGCATTGCACGATATTCGCGTGCCCAAAGACATCATCGTAGCCACCCCCGAGGAGGTTGCGCGCCGTGGGCACATTGTCGGCACACTCATGCGCCCGGCACTGCAAGAGGGGAAGGTTCTCTATGTTCGAGAATGACCCCGAAGTCATTGCCGTCACCCGGCAGTGGGTGCAGAAAGCGGATAACGATTTGAAAACTGCCATCCAGACCCTCAAACTCGGAGACAAAGCCCCCACCGACACGGTCTGTTTTCACATTCAGCAATGCGTCGAGAAATATCTCAAAGCGCTATTGGTATGGCGCGGCGTTGAGTTTTCACGCACACATCATGTGAGCGGCTTGCTAGAGCTGTTACCCTTGTCACTGCGTCCCGACCTGACCCCCGAGGAACAGGAGCGGCTAACCGATTACGCGGTGACGATGCGGTATCCTGGAGACTACGAACCCGTGCCGCTGAATGAGGCCCGGGAATCGCTACGAATCGCGCAGCGCGCCCGGAAGCAAGTGCGACGGCATCTGCCCAAGGAGAGCCTCGACATCCCACAAAAACATCGCGGCTTGAATTCGGCATAATACATGCATGTGACCCACGGACAAAGTCTCGGACCCGAATTCCAAAAACTCTGGTCGGCTTCCACGCTCTCCAACCTCGGCGATGGGATAGCGCTCGTGGCAGCGCCGCTCCTCGCCGCAGCCCTCACCCGCGACCCCCAGCTCATCGCGGGGCTTTCCTTCGTGCAATACCTCCCCTGGCTCCTGTTCGCCCTCGTCAGCGGCGCCATCGCCGACCGGGTGGACCGCAAGCGCGCCATGGCCTATGTCGGGCTGCTGCGCGCCGCGCTCTTTGGCTTCGTCGGAGTCGCCGTGCTGCTCGATTTTATCTCCATCTGGCTTCTCTACGCTATCCTGTTCGCGCTCGCCACCGGTGAGACCCTCTTCGATATCACCTCGACGACCATGGTGCCCCGGCTCGTGCCGAAAGAGGACCTTCCCCGGGCCAACGCGCGACTCTCCGCCGCGATGACCGTCACCAACCTGTTCCTGGGAAAACCCATCGGCAGCCTGCTCTTCGCAGCATCCGCAGCGCTACCCTTCCTGATGGGCGCCGGAGGGATTTTCGCCGCAGCGATCCTGGTGCTCGCCATCCACGGCGCTTTCGCGCCGCCGCGGCGCCCTCAAGCCGCACGCTCCTCCTCCCTGGCTGAAATTGGGCAGGGCCTTCGCTGGCTTGCCGGGCGCCGGCTACTGCGGACGATTACAATAGTCATGGGCATCCTCAACCTGATGCTGGTGGCGCAGAACGCGATTCTGGTCCTCTACGTCGAAGAGCGCCTCGGGGTTTCGCCCGCCGGTTTCGGGACCCTCGTAGCGATGTATGGCGTCGGGGGGCTGCTGGGCGGTCTCGTCGCCGAGCGCATCATCCGCTGGCTAGGCCCACCCACGACCCTGAGGCTGGCCTTGATCAACGAGGCGGTGGTTCCCGCGGCGCTCGCATTGCTGAGGAATCCACTGCTGTTCGGTGCGATCTACGTCGCATTTGGCTTCCACGCCGTCACCTGGGGCGCGCTCCTGGCGGCGCTCCGGCAGGAACTGACGCCGGACGAATTGCGCGGGCGGGTGGCAGGCGCCGGGCGGCTCATCGAAGTCGGCGGCGCGGCTCCGGGCGCGCTGCTGGGTGGCGTGTTGGCTGCCAGATTGGGCCTCACATCACCCTTCTGGATCGGCGCCATCATCGCGGCGTTGCTCATTCCCTTCGCGTGGCCCGTGTTCTCGAAGGCGTCTATCGCGCAAGCCAGGGAGAGCGCCCATTAGTAGCCGCGATTTCCAATCGGAAACACAACTTTTCCCTTTCTGCAAATTGTGCTAGACTCAAAGCAGAGACAAAATCAGGGAGCGGGTCCATGAATCAAAACCGCCAACCATTAGCAGAAGTCTTTGGTCATCCGATAACTGACCAAAGTGACACAGCCAAGCGCCATCGTTTGCGCCGTATCTGCCCGCTTAATAACAAAGTACCGAATTGCACCAAGGATAAAGCCAGGAATCCCCTGGGCGTGTGTAGTATCTTGCACGAGAACGAGGCTGTCAGCACCTGCCCCATTCGCTTCCGTGAGGAATGGATTGTCGCCGATCACGCCGCATCCTTCTTCTTTGACGAAGGGACAAAATGGACTTCTTTGACCGAAGTACGGCTCAATGATGCTGGCGGCAAATCTGCCGGCAATATTGATGTAGTCCTTGTCGCCTATGACGACGATGGCGCGGTCACGGACTTCGGCGCCCTTGAGATTCAGGCGGTTTACATTTCCGGCAACGTCCGGGAGCCCTTTTAGTATTACATGGCCGATCCCCAAGCCAGAGCCGCAATGGATTGGTCACGGGAACCCAACTATCCTCGCCCCGACTATCTTTCATCTTCGCGAAAGCGGCTCGTGCCCCAGCTGGTCTATAAAGGTGGAATCCTGCATAGTTGGGGGAAGAGAATGGCTGTAGCGCTAAGCAGAAGTTTCTTTGCCACTCTACCAGCCTTGCAACCGGTCCCGAAGCATCAAGCGGACATTGCATGGCTGATCTATGATCTGCAATACCATGTGGAAAACGACCATGAACCTGAGCGCTACTGTCTCACCAGGGTAGAAGAGGTTTTCACACAATTCGAACCCGCTCTACTGACTATCACTTCGCCTTTGCCTGGAAACATGGGGGATTTCATCCAATTGCTGCAAGTGAAACTTGATGAGCATCTGGAGACACCTCCCACCAACCAGATTCTTGGGAGTCCATTCTGATCATGGCAACCAGACGCCAACTCGCATTCTTCCCGGAATACGCCGGCGAAATCAACCTGCCGCGCCCTGTGAATGTTGCATCCGTCCCGCAACGTAGCCCTTTCCGCTACCCGGGCGGCAAGACGTGGCTCGTGCCAACATTCCGGCGTTGGGTGGCGCAACTGAAAACCAAGCCCCAGCTTCTCGTTGAGCCATTTGCTGGTGGCGGAATTATCAGCCTGACTGCCCTTTTCGAGAATCTTGTCAACAGAGTTGTCATGGCCGAATTAGACGAAGAGGTCGCTGCAGTTTGGGAAGCGCTTGTCCAAGGTGAGGCGGAGTGGTTAGCCAGTCGCATTCTGGCATTCCCGATGACGCGGGAAGCCGTTGAGGCGGAGCTTCGAATACCCCCGAACACAGGGCGGGAGAAGGCTTTCCAGACCATTCTGCGGAACCGTACCTTGCATGGAGGCATACTCGCTGAAGGCTCGCGTTTTATCCGGCATGGCGAAAACGGGAAAGGTATTGGCTCGCGCTGGTATCCCAAGACGTTAGCCCGGCGACTCGCTGATATTGATCACTTTGTGGACAGAATAGACTTTCGGTGCGACGATGGCTTGAAAGTGATCCAACAATTCTCTGAGCGCCAGGATGCCATCTATTTCATAGACCCTCCCTACACCGCTGGCGGCAAGAAAGCGGGCAGACGGCTTTACAAATATCACCAGCTAAATCACGAGCAACTCTTTGCCAATTGCCAGTCGCTTGCGGGCGATTTTCTGATGACGTATGACGAGGCCGAGGAAGTCAAATCACTGGCACGCCAATTTGGCTTCCAAATGAGTTTGATCCCCATGAAGAATACTCATCATGCCACCATGAAAGAATTGGTCATCGGCAGGAATTTATCATGGTTGGATGAGCTCCCCACCATCCATGAGCCTGAAGCCGATTACGCCACAGGGGAAATCAAGTAACGCGACAGTGCCAAACGCGTTGCGACGCGCCCTCGCCAGCTCCCCCCTACCTGCGCGCGCACACGACCACCCCGCCCATCCACACCGCTGTACTCAGCGCCGCTGCTACTGCAGCGCCGCTGCCACTCTGCGTCAAAACCTCTCCCGCTCCATCACCCCGCCCCAAATTCCTCCAGCAGCTGCATTGCGGCGCGCTCCAAACGCTCCCGCAACAGCAACAGCCACTCCTCGAAGGCGGGACTATCCGCCAGCGAAAAGCCATCCATGAACGGACCGCGATACAGCGCGGAAGCCTGCTCGAGCGTCGCCAGCGAGGCGGCAGCGCCGAACGCGCTCTCACGGTGCGCCATGGTGAACGGCTCCAGGTCCAGCCAGTAATCGCTGCCGCGGCAAAACTGGAGCGTATCGGGGCGCACATCGAAGAAGCGTGCAGCAGGGTCCGCCTGCTGGTCGCCGGTGACCTGGCGCACGCTGAGTAGCGCCTGGCTCAAGGTGTGTCGAGCGCGGCGTTCCGGGTACTCGGGCCACAACAGGCCCACGAGACTCTCGCGGCGGTGCGGGCGGTCAGATTCCACAGCGAGATAAGTCAACAAGGCACGTGCCTTATCGGAGGTGAAGGCGGTGAGCGGGACGGCATCCAGGGAGATTTGCAACGTGCCCAGCGAGAGGATGGACAAGCGCGCCATAGGGCATCCTCCATATCACGCCAGGCTACCCATACGAATATTATACCGCCAATTCCCCCCAACTGCAACACTTTTTAGCTACATCGCGAAGATTTGTCATTAACCAGCACTTCAAACCGCCCCCGCCTACAGCCACCTCGGTGGGTTGCACCTGCGCGCCCACCTCCGCCTTAACTCCAGCCTCCCATGCACGCACCACCCCGCCTACAGCCACCTCCCTGGGTGCGACCCACCTTTCACACAACCACCTCGGTGGGTTGCACCTGCGCACACACCCCCGCCTTAACTCCAGCTTCCCATACACGCGCCACCCCGCCTAAAACCACCTCCCTAGGTGCGACCCACCTTCCACACAACCACACCAATTCCCTCCGCACCCCCCTCTGCGCCTCTGCCTCTCCGCGACTCTGCGTTAACTCTCCCCCTCTCTGCCTTAAAATCCCCCCACTCTCACATAAATCTCATGATACTTTCATGATACCCCTGTGCTATGCTCAAAGCATCAGTTGGGACCAGGGGGCGACGTGGAAGAACAGCCCGGTGACTATGTTTCCTACCTGCTGCGGATGTGGCGCACGAGCCGCGAGAATCCCTGGCGCGCGAGCCTGGAGGATCCGCGTACAGGGGAGCGGGTGGGCTTCGGTAGCCTGGAGGCGCTGTGGGAATTTCTGCACGGAAAGACCGAAGCAACGCTCCCCAAAGACGCCACTGAGGCAAATCTGGAGCATGAGAGGCAACTCTCGTAAGCGCCTTGCCGGTTTGGTGTTCTTCCTGGGCCTGGCTTCGAGTCCCAGCCGGCATAGGACGGACCGTACATGAGAATCACGTATCCCTATCACATGAGGAGGAAACCGATGAACAAGCTACGCTATTTGATGTTGTTGCTGGCATTGCTACTGCCATTGGCCCTGCCGGGACCGGTTGCCGTAGCCAAGCCCCTGCCCGAGCTGCCGCTCGATCTGTCGGGGGAACTCAACGGCGTCCCCTACCGAATCGTCGTGCCGGCGAACTGGAACGGCACACTCCTGGTCTACGCGCACGGGTACTCGGCGAGCGCCACGGGGGTAGAGGTGGCTTTCCTGGCTGAGGACGAACTGCTCGCGCGTGGCTACGCTTTAGCCAGTTCGGCACTCCGGAGCGGCGGCCAACGGCTGGACCTGTTTACCCTCGACCTGAAGCATCTTACCGACTTCTTCAAGCAGCAAGTGGGTAAACCCGATACCACCGTGATCTACGGCAACTCGATGGGTGGCGTCCTCACATTACTCAGCATGGAGAAGTTCCCCGGAACGTATGACGCGGGCATTCCGCTGTGCGCAAATGGAGTAGGCCTGATCGATATGGCCGCTCACCGCTTCTCCTATGCTCTGGCCTATGACGCGGCCTTTGGCTGGGACGAATCCTGGGGCGCGGTTGAGGACATGCGGGATGACATCGAGTTCTACAGCGAAATCTGGTGGCCCACAGTCTTCGACCAGATCCTGGCGCCAGGGGTACCAGGATATCCGCTAAACCGCGCGCGTTGGGAGTTCATGCGCCTCGTGAATGACATGCCGTCTGAAGACTTCTATTACTACACAGGGCCACTCGCTATGCCTCCGGCCGCGATCTCCACATGGTACTTCTCCACGCATTCCCGAGCCGAGCTTGAGGTCGAGGCAGGGGGGCGCGTCTCCCAAAACGTCGGCTACGTCTACTCGCTGAGCGATGCAGAGAGAGCTTATCTCTTGGGTCTCGATCCGACACTGGATCTCGACGGGATGCTCGCGCACATGAATGCGATGACGGGCATCACAGCCGAACCGCGGGCGGCGGCCCATCTCCGCCGTATTGGCGAGTACAGCGGGCGCGTGCATGGCCCGTTGCTGATGGCGCACAACGTCGCCGACGGAATCTGCCCTGTCGAGGGTACGACCGAATACGCCAACCTGATGGCCTCCGTCGGCACCCAGGACCTGCTGACCCGCGTCTACTCTGGCTTCCCGGGGCACTGCAACTTCACCGAGGATCAGATGCTCGCGCTCTTCACCGCCATGGACAGCTGGCTGGAAACCGGCATCGCGCCCACGCCCGATGCCTTCCCAGAGGCGCTCGGCTTCGTTCACGGCTTCGAGCCTGGTCCCTGGCCTCAGCCGCTGCAATAGCGACATCGTCAACTAACAGCGCTACCCCCTCACCCAAACGCCCGCCGGGACCCGCTATCCCGGCGGGCGTTAGCGTCTCAAGCGCGCCTCAAATGGGGAGCGACGGGAGAACGACAAACCCCTCCGCGCCGCACACCTGTGCTATAATAAGAGCAGGGCAGCATGGAGCACGCGAAAATCGCTGCGCGGCTTTTATTGCGGCCCAACAGCAATGGGGAGGAGCAAAATGAGCGTCACCGTTGTTTTTCCCGAGGCTTTGCTGGTGGCTTCTCGCGAGGATCGTGCTACCTTTGCGCGCCGCGCGATGATCGCTACCCTGGGGCAACTGTATCAGGAAGGCAAAATCTCTTCCGGCATCGGGGCGGGAATTCTGGGCTGTGACCGCTGGGAGTTCTATCGCCTGCTCACCGACCATGGCTTCGCAGTCATTGACTACGCGGCGGACGAAGAAGAGCTCGAAGCCGCCACCAGCCGCACTCTAGCGGAGAATTTACCGCGCCGATGAAAGCCGTAATCAATGCCACACCACTCATCGCCTTCGCCATGCTTGAGCGGCTCGACCTGTTACGACAGATGTTCGATGCAATACTCGTACCACCCGCGGTGTACCGAGAAGTAACGCCCGCAGGAGCCACCCGCCCTGGCGCGAGCTTGATTGCCCGCGCAACATGGCTCCAGATCATTACCCCACAAGCTCAGCCGACGCTTGAACCGTTATTGCTGGGGCTGGATGCCGGAGAAACTGAAGTATTACTCCTGGCTCACGAGATTGCGCCAGATTGGGTGCTCATTGATGAACGGCAAGGACGACGTGTCGCCCGCGCGATGGGCTTGCCGCTTAAAGGCACTCTGGGCCTCTTGTTGACAGCCGTGCTGGCAGGATTCCTTTCTAAAGAAGATGCTCTGGCGGACCTGGAACGTTTGACGGCTAGCGGCATCCGCATCAGCCAACGCTGGCAAGATTGGCTGAAGAAGGAACTGGAAACCATCGAACATCCCCCTCTCTAAACCCACCCTGATTCACGGAGGTAGGCGATGAATCTGTACCTGGTGCCCTTTATGAAGGTTGATCGCAAGCTGGCGCTAAGCGAAACGCGGGTCATCAACCTGCAAGCGCCCGAGCTCGGCGTTCCGCCGGGCAGCTATGCCATCATGGAATCCTACTGCGCCGACCCACACTGCGATTGCCGGCGCGTGATGCTCACGGTCATCGAGGAGCGCCGTCCTACAACCCCTCTGGCAACGATCAGCTACGCCTTTGACCGCGATAATCCCGATGCCGGACCCTTCCTCGATCCCCTCAACGCGCAAAGCCCGTATGCTGAAGCGCTCATGGAACTGGTTTACTACGCCGTCCTCAGCGACGCCCTCTACCTGGCGCGCCTGGAACGCCACTACGCTATGACCAAAGCTGCCGCCGCCGACCCCACCCACCCCGCCTATGCCGCCCTGCGCGAGTCGTTCACCGACGACCCCGACGAATACCTGGAGCCGCTCGACGCAGAGACCGAAGCCGCATTGCCGTTCTCCGAATTCAAGCGCCTTCTCAGCCGCCCGCGCGTAGGGCGCAACGATCCCTGTCCCTGCGGCAGCGGCAAGAAATACAAGGTCTGCTGCGGCAGAAAGAGCTAATATGAACCCACAGACAACGCCATCCGCCTACGGCGCGCGGCGCTGGTTGCTCCGCGAGACCCTCGGCAATCTCTTCCTCATCGCCCTCCTCTTCGGCATCGTCGGGCGCTGGAATTGGCCCATGGGCTGGGCGCTCTCCGGCATCTACATCGTCTGGTCGCTGGCGTGCGGGCTACTCATCCTGCCGCGCAATCCCGCCATGCTCGCCGAACGCGCGCGCCCCCACCCAGACCGCCGCAAATGGGACATGCGCCTCCTGGGCGCCATGGGTGGCTTGATGTTGGTGGAATACGTCCTCGCCAGCCTGGATGCACGCTTCGGTTGGACGCCGCCCCTGCCGTTGAGCGTACAGCTGGCGGGACTTGCCGCCGCCATCCTCGGCTACGATGGCCTCCTGGTCTGGGCGATGGTCACCAATGCCTTCTTCGTCGCCACCATGCGCATCCAGCAGGAACGCGGGCAGACCGTCATCTCCAGCGGGCCCTACAGAATCGTGCGCCACCCCGGCTACCTGGGCACGATATTGCTGCACCTGGGCGTGCCCTTTATGCTCAACTCGCTGTGGGCGCTGATTCCGGGGGTGCTCAGCGCCGCCGTCCTCATCATCCGCACCGCGCTCGAAGACCGCGCCCTGCACGCCGAGCTGCCCGGCTACGCGGACTACGCCGCGCGCACCCGTTACCGCCTGTTTCCGGGCGTGTGGTAAACAGCGGGGGACCCATTGGCAGAACCTGAACTGCAACCCTATCTAGAAGCGTGGCAGCTTTCAAAGCCGCAGCTGCTCACGCAGACGCTGACGAGTCGCATCTACACCGTGGACGCCAACGGCGAGACGGCGATTCTCAAGCTGCTCGCGGCAGCGGAGACGGAGGAACAGCGCGGTGCGGTGGCGCTACGGCATTTCGCGGGTCATGGCGCGGTGCGCCTGCTGCGCCACAGCGCAGATGCCCAGCTGCTGGAATATGCCGCAGGCGCTGAACTCGTCACGCTGGTCGAGCGCGGCGAGGATGAGCCTGCCACGCGCATCATCGCGCAGGTGCTCGAGCAGCTTCACAGCGTCCCGCAGCTTCCCTCACCCGAGGGCTTGGTCACGCTGGAGCACTGGTTTGGGGCATTGTTCGATAAAGCCGCAGCGGACCGGCGCGCGGGCGACGCCTCACTCTATACCCGCGGCGCCGCGCTCGCCGAGCGCTTGCTCGCCGAGCCGCGCGAGGTGTGCGTGCTGCACGGCGATATCCATCACCGCAACATACGGCAATCGGCGCGCGGTTGGCTGAGCTTCGACCCGAAAGGCCTGCTCGGCGAGCGCACGTACGATTGCGCGAACACGCTCTGCAATCCGGTCAAACCGGAACTTGTGCACAACGAAACCCGCCTGCTCGCCCAGGCCACAATTCTGGCGGACGCGCTCGTGCTAGACTTATGGCGGGTACTGGCGTTTACCTGCGCCTACGCCTGCCTCAACGCCAGTTGGTGGTCCCGGCCCGCCGGCAGCGCCGCCACCGGCGCCGCCTACGCCGCAGAAATCGTGCAGTGGCACCTCAAGGTAGCGGAGCTGGCTGAGCACGCTCTCGGACAGGTGTGAGGGATGGCGGAAGGGGAATTGGTTTTTAGAGGTTTTTTGGCGACGCGGGGTACCGCAGTGCGCGCAGCGCGTGCCAAAAAACCAAAAAGGAAGAGATTTCCGCCGAAAATCGGCGTTGTTGGTCTTGCAACGCTGGCGCTATGCGCCCCTCGTCCCGTAGGGACGTCTGAAAGTAGGCAGGCACTTTCAGTGCCTGTACAGCCGCATAGTTAACAAATCCCGTCCTGTAGGGACGGCTGAAAAAACTTGAGCCACTCGGGCAAGACGGAAAAGGACCGCATTTTCAGTCGCCGTACTCGGCGCTTCTTTCTGCCGGCGTGATTTTCGTGAACGGGGCGCAGCCCCGTTCACGAAAATAAAAAAAACTACCTCTGCATCTCTTTGGCGCATCCACTTGCCTAAACGCATTGTCTCACCAATCTGAGCTCTGAACTTCCCAATAATTTGTCCTATACCCTCATACCGGCATTTTCGCGCCGGCAGAAATGAGGTATCCTATAGCCAAAAGGAAACACGATGCTCAGACAACCAATCACCGCGATGCAAGTCGCGAAAATCTACCCCAATTCACCTCAGGAGGCACAAACATGCTCACAAACCCCGTCATAGAAGCGTTGATGAATCGCAAATCCATCCGCAAATACACGGACCAGGCACCCGTGAATGAAGTCGTCGAGACGGTCGTCCGCGCGGGGCAGCAGGCGCCCTTTGCCTACCAGATGGGCAGCGTGCTGCTCTCACGCAAACGGGCGAAGAATCCCTTCAAGGCGCCGCTCTTCTTCATCGTCTGCGTGGATTCCCACCGCCACGAAGCGGTCATGGCGCAACGGCGCTGGAAAATGACCCAGAACGACCTCTCGGTGCTGCTGCTCGGCATGCAGGATGCGGCTTACATGGCGGAGAACATGGTCATCGCCGCCGAGAGCCTGGGCATGGGCAGCTGCTTCCTGGGCGGCATCCCCTACCGGGCTGAGGCTTTCATCAAGCAGTACCAGCTGCCGCCGCGGGTCTTTCCGCTCGTTGGTCTGACCATGGGCTATCCGGCGGAGGAAGCGCCGCCCCGACCGCGCTATCCGCTCGAGGTCACGCTCGTCGAGGGCGCCTACCCCGAACTGGACGAGGCGCGGGTGCAGCGCGCCATGGCGGAGATGGATGAGGGTTACCTGGCGCAGGACTATTACCGCAGACAAAAAGCCATGATCCCGCTCGAGGATGGGCGCGAGGAGACCTTCACTTACGAGACCTACAGCTGGACGGAGCACATCTCGCGCAAGACGGGTCAGTGGGAGCAATCGCCGGATGCGCTGCTCGAGCAATTCGCCAAGTGCGGCTTTCACATCCCGGGTTTCAAGCCGGCGGACTAAACAAACCGCCGGGAGCAGGCATAGTCGCGCCAAGGCTTTGCAGGCAGAGGGCGCAAAAGGATAGGTCTCCTTAGCGCCCTTTGCGCCTTGGCGTGAGAGCTATTCGGCATTGACGCCGTCACAAACTGCCCCTATAATAAGGAAGGGTCACAAGTCACACACGCTGATCCCAGTCCACCCTATGCACCATCTCCACCTTAGCGTGCCTCCGGGAACAGGAAAATGCAAAACACGCCGCCATGAGAACACCTATGAACCTATGGGAAAACCTCGGAACCGCCGGTGGACACGTCGAGATCGTCCCCTACTCTGCCGCATGGCCCCAGCTATTCGAGTCGGAAGCCCAACGCATTCAAGCGGCTTGCGGAGACCTGCTCCCCGTGATCGAACACATCGGCAGCACCGCCATCCCCGGCATGTCCGCAAAACCCATCCTTGATATCATGCCCGGATTGCGGACCCACGCCGATGGCTTGAGGACCATCGAGCCACTAAAACGCCTGGGCTATGACTATCACGGGGAAAACGGCATCCCCGGACGGTATTATTTTGTGCTACGCTACGAGCAGCGCTCGATCATCCACGTCCACATCTTCGAGATTGGCGTCGAGAACTGGGAGCGCCATCTGCTCTTTCGGGATACCCTGCGCGCCTACCCGGAACTAGCGGCGGAATACGCCGCCTTAAAGCAGGACCTGGCGGTTCGCTTTCGTGAAGACCGGGAAGGGTACACGGATGCGAAAAGCGATTTCATCCATTCCGTCGTCCAACAAGCCCGCCGCCTGCAAGCAAAGACCGCCTGATACCAGCCATCTTTCCTTTCCGTGTTTTCAGTGTTTTCCGTGGTTTCCTTGGTTCCCAGTGAAAGGACGAAAGCCATGTCCAGGCTCGTTGAAACGCTCAAACGACATCAATTGCTCGCCTACTTTGGCCTGACCTATCTGTTCACCTGGGTCCTCGAATTCATCGTCCAACCCCTTTACCTGGGAGGGCAGAAGTGGGTGGCGCCCTTGATCACTCTCGGCATCTTCGCCCCGGCTCTGGTTAGCATCGGGCTATCGGCGCTAATAAAGCCACAGCCCAGGCAGGGCAGTCGCAAGCCCGCCATGCGCGTGTTTTTCACCGTGTGGTCCCTTGCCAGCCTCATCATCATCGCGAATCTCACCCTCATCCAACGAATGGACCTGACCCCACGGCTGGTGATCGTGGGCGTCATTACCGCACTGCTGCCGGCTTTTGTGGCGTCCTCGATCTTTTCGACGATACCCGGAGTGCGAGACCATCTTCGCACCTACATTCACCCCCGGGGATCTTTTGCCTACTACCTCCTGGCGCTCTTCGTGCTCCCCGCCATCTGGCTTGTCGGGAATCTCCTCAGCCGCGCCTTTGGGATGGGAGCTCCCTTTTTCAGATCCCCAGTGGTGGATTTGAAGCTCCTGGGATCCGCCACTGTCATGTTTCTCTACAACGTCGCCTACAGCTCACTTTCGGAGGAACCCGGTTGGCGGGGCTTCGCCCTGCCGCGCCTTCAAGCAAAAGCCAGCCCCCTGGTTGCCAGCCTGATTCTGGGGGGTCTCTGGGCGTTCTGGCATGTACCGCTCAAATTCGGGGGTCTTGACGCCGCCAGCCCTTCGGATATCCTCGTCGAGTGGATTCTGATTTTGCTGGTCAACATCATCTTCACCTGGCTCTTCAACCGCACCCAGGGCAGCATCCTCGTCACAGCGCTGCTCCACCCCGCCATGAACGTCATGGGCAGTTTCCTCAACGCAACCCTTGGCGCCCTCGTCCTCCTCTTTGCCTTCATCATCTTCATCATCGTGCGCGATAAAATGTGGCGCAAGCTGCCCGCTGAGTATCCCGCCGTCTATCAAGAGCGCGCACCGGATCTGCCGCCTGTGGCATCCTAATCCAACACCGCCGCAGTTTTAAGGAGAGATATGCCATCACAATACAAACACACCCAATATGGAACGGCTACGTTGATGGTGTTCTTGATCACCGGAATTCTGATCGCGGTAGTCGCTCTGCAAGTCATCGCTGAGGGGCGGCTTCTATCTGCCGTTTTCATGCTGGGACTCTATCTACTTGGGCTGTTGATGTTTTACGCCCTCACCATTGAGATAGCGGAAGCGCGGCTCAAGTTCTGGTTTGGCATCGGCATAGTGCGGAAAACCATCGCCCTGAGTGAAATCCAATCCACCAGCGAAGTCAAAAATCCCTGGTACTATTTCTGGGGAGTGAAGTCCATCCCAGGCGGTTGGTTTTATGCGGTCGCACCGGGCGCCGCCGTCGAGATTAAGCTTAAGGGCGGCGGAATCCTTCAACTTGGGACCAACGAGCCGAAATCCCTTATCCAGGCGATAGAAACCGCAACGCAGCAAATCCGGGTATAGGACACATTCATTAGAAGAAAAGAACTGAAGATGAACACCTTCAAATGTCCTGCTTGTGGCGCCTTGCTGGCGAAAGATAGCGCCAAGTGCAGTGCCTGCGAATCCGATATAGACTGGCAAAATGGTCAGCCAGTCGTCGCTTCGACTGGATCGGCTCTCAAGCGCGTCGCGATAGTTGTCCTTATCGCCGTCATCGCCGCCGCGTTGATTCTGGCAGCGGTCCTGCTCGTGATTCCCAGAATCTAGCACTTTGTCCCTGCAACATGATTTATCTCTTAGGCGGTCCTCCAAGAGTTGGCAAATCCATCATCGCCGGCGAGATTCGCCGGCGACTTGCCATGAGTGTGGTGTCAACCGATACTCTCGGCGCCGTGCTCGAGAGCGTTCTGAGTCCCGAAACAGCGCCAGACCTGTTTGCTTTTGGCAGAATGCCCATGGCGGAGCGGAGCATGGCGGATCCGGCGCAGATGGTTGAGGCACTTAGAAGGGAAAGCCGGGTCACCTGGACTGCGGTGGAGGCTTTTATCCGCAGGGAGCAGGCTGAGGGTCGCGACGCGCTGATTGAGGGCGTAGCAATTCTTCCCGAATTCATAAGCCGCTTAGAGGCGGTCCGGTATCGGGCTGTCTTTATCGGCAACCAGGGAGAGCGCGTCCAGGAGAACATCAGGAGCGCTGCTGCAAGGAATGCGCACGATTGGATGCGGGGTGTCAGCAACCCGGATCTTGCCGCCTTTGCCGTGTTTGTGCGGCGGATGAGTGCCCGCATCGAACAGGAGGCTAAAGCATTCGGCTTCGAATATATCGAGCTGGGCGACATCCCGTTCGAGACTGCAACGGAAGCGGTGATGCGGGCGCTCGGCTTGGGCGGCAGGTAACGCTCAGCCGGGTACCGGTGAAAACCACGGCGCGCATGGGCAACCGTGCGCGAACGCACACCAGGCTTTCATCTGACGCTCAGGAACTTCTGATCATACAGTGTTTTGGGATGCGCTCCCGCGCATCCCAAAACACAAACAAAATCTTCTTAATCTACCTTTCCTCGTGTTCCGGGGCTTCAGTAGTTTCCAGGAACCATGCTATACTCAAGCATACCATCCCACCGTGGGTTTGACGCTCAACCCGATCCGGTCATACAAAGCGTTTTTTCTGCGCGACCAGGTTCGAGCGCCACAGGCTAGAGCCGTGACCGAAATCGAACAACTGCAACAATCCATCGCCGCACTGGAAGCGCAACGCGCTTTGCTGGGTGACGCCGTAGTGGATACGGCGCTCGCCTCCATGCGCGAAAAACTCGCTGCGCTGCGGGCGCAAACCGCGCATAGCCCTCAGCGCAAGCAGGTCACGGTGCTGTTTGCGGATGTCTCAGGCTTCACCGCGTTGGGCGAGGCGCTCGACGCCGAAGAAGTCACGGGAATGATGAATGCGCTGTGGCAACGGTTGGATGCTGCCATCACCGCACATCACGGTAGGATTGATAAACACATTGGCGATGCCGTCATGGCGCTGTGGGGCGTCGAACAGACCCGCGAGGATGATGCGGAACAAGCCCTGCATGCCGCCTTAGCCCTGCAAGCCGCGCTGGCTGACTTTCGCCGGGATACTGGCTTGGCCCTGCAAATGCGCATCGGGATCAACACCGGTCCGGTGCTGTTGGGCGAAATCGGCTCGACGCGCGAATTTACCGCGATGGGCGATACGGTCAATCTGGCGTCGCGCCTGGAAAGTGCCGCCCCGGTCGGCGGCATCCTGATTGCCCAAAACACCTATGACCAGGTGCGCGGAATCTTCGAGCTGCGTCCCCTATCGCCGCTGACCGTGAAGGGCAAGACCGACCCGGTGAACGTCTACACCGTCGAGCGCGCCAAACCGTCCGCTTTCCGTATGGAGACGCGCGGCGTCGTCGGCATTGAAACGCGCATGGTGGGGCGCGATGCGGAACTGCGGGCTTTGCAGGAAGCTTTCAGCGCCACCGCCACCACAGCGATTCCCGCGTGGGTGCTCGTCACCGGCGAAGCCGGCATCGGCAAAAGCCGCTTGCTCTACGAATTCGAGCAATGGCTGCACCGCCAAACGCGCCCGTTCACGCTCTTCAAGTGCCGCGCTGCACCCATTTCACAGGGCGTCCCCTATGGCATCCTGCGCGCGCTCTACGCCGGCAGTTACAGCATTCTGGAAAACGATTCGCCCGCCATCGCCTTGGCCAAATTCCGCACCGGCATGAGCGCTTTTCTGACGCCGGACCGCGCCGATTTGGTGGGCCATTGGATGGGTTTCGATTTTTCGAGCAGCCCTGCCGTTCAAAATCTGCTCGAAAGCCCGGATTTCGGCAAACTGGCGCAGAGCTACTTCATTAACACCATCCGCGCCGGCGCACAGGCGCAACCGCTGGTGATTTTCATGGAAGACCTGCATTGGGCTGACGATAGTTCGCTCGATATACTGGAGCGACTGCGCGCCGCGCTCCCGACCGGGCAGCTTCTGCTGGTGGGTCTCGCCCGTCCCACCTTTTTTGAGCGCCGCCCCGCCTGGCGTACCCCGCCCCAAGCCTGGCAGCGCATCGCGCTCGAAACCCTTTCGCCCGAAGCCAGCGATGCCTTGGTCGAAGCGCTGCTGCAACGGTTACCGGCGATTCCAGAAGCGCTGCGGCGCGCCATCGTGAGCAACGCGGAAGGCAACCCCTTTTACACCGAAGAACTGGTCAAAGTGCTGCTGAGCGCCAAAGTCATCGTGGGCGATCCAGAAAAGCCCGGCGCATGGCAAGTTGACCTGGATCGCCTGCAACGCTTCCACGTCCCCTCCACTCTCGTGGGATTGCTACAGGCGCGCCTCGACAGCCTGACGCACCTCGAAAGAGAAATGCTGCAACGCGCCGCGGTGGTAGGGCGCCGTTTTTGGGACGCCACCGTTGCCGAGCTGGGACAAACCACCGCCAGAGAGATTCAGCCCTCGCTGGAAGCCCTCCTGGCGCGCGAGTTGCTCTTCAAGCATGAACCATCCGCCTTTGCCGGTACGCAAGAGTATCGCTTCAAACATGCCTTGCTCCGCGATGTGGCTTACGAGACCGTGCTCCTGAAAGTCCGGCGCGACTATCACGCGCAAGTGGCGCGCTGGTTGGAAGTCCACGCCGGCGAGCGTATCAACGAGACCATCAGCCTGATTGCCGAGCATCTGGAACGCGCCGGAGAAGCCCAACAAGCCGCCCGCTATCTTTCGCGGGCGGGCTCCTATGCGCTCTGGGTCAGCGCGTTCAAAGAGGCGCTGGAGTTCTTCCAACGCGCGTTAGCCCTGGCGCCGGAGAACACCCCGGAGCGCGTGCGGTTGTTGTGCAAGATTGGAAACGCGCGGCTCTACATGGGCGATTACCAGACCGCGCGCCAGGTCCTGCAGCAGGCAGCAGCGCTGGCGCAAACGCTGGGTCAGACGGACGCTTACGGTGAAGCGCTATCCCTCATGGGCATTATCGCCAGCATCGAAGGTGACCCGGAAGGCGCTCAGGCGCAATTGGAAGCGAGCTTAGCCATTGCGCGTCAAAATGCCGATACCAGCGCCCTGGCGAAAATCCTCTACAACCTGGGCTGGCTTGAGATACGGCAAGGCGCCTATCAGGCCGCCGAAGCCTCTTTCCTGGAAGCGCAAGCCCTGGCGCGGGCGGGCGGCGACCAACACCGGTTAATCAATGCCCTCAACGGATTGGGTACGGTGAAGTGCCTGCTGCAAGCGTACGAACAGGCGCGCACGCTATTTGAGGAGAGCCTGGAGCTTTCCCGTCGCGGCGGCAACCGCTTGACCGAGGCTATCGCGCTGGGCAACCTGGGCGAGACTGCCCGCTGGCAGGGCTTACCGGAACTGGCGCGCCAGTATTATCAGGCTGCGCTGGTCATTCACCAGGAAATCGGCAGCAAAATCAACATTGTATTGATGACGGGCAACCTGGGGCATGTCGCCGCCGCCCTTGATGATGTTTCCACCGCGGTTGCCTGTTACCGCGAAGCCCTCCAGCTCGCCCTCCAGATTCGCGCCATCCCCTATGCGCTGGAAAGCCTTGCCGGATGGGCTTTGGCGCTCACCAGCACCGGGCAGTCACAGCTCGCGTTGACCGTGTTGGGGATGGTTGCCCAGCACCCGGCGCTGCAAACGGATACCCAGACCATCATCCAGCAAGCGTTGGCGCGACTGCGCGACCAGGTTCCGCCGGATGTCATCGAAGCCGGATTGCAGCACGGCAAGACGCTCCAACTCGAAACCGTCGTCGCCGAGCTGCTCGCGCAGCCCGCGGACTGAGCGGGCTCCGCCCCCAAGCCGCTCCCCCTTCGCTTTCAGGGTGCGTTTCAGCTTGGGGGCAAATGCCGCAGCGGCAATATCGAATGTGTTACCCACGACGCTAGGCGACGCCAGCCCCACGGGACGGGGGAGCGCGCGGCAGGGTGCCGCGGCGACTAAATACGCATAATGGAGGTAGAGAACCATGTTTAGGTCTATGATGCAGGTGTTCGTAAAAGGAAGTGTTGAAGCGGTGGATTTTTACCACAAGGCATTTAATGCAGAGATTTTAGGTACTTATGATGACGGACATGGCGGTTATATGCACGCTGAGCTTAACGCTTACGGTCAGGTAATCGCTGTGTCTGAAATTGCAGAGGCTATAGCGCCCGGTAATACCATGATGTTTTGCCTTCACTTCGGTGAAGGCGGCGAAGAAAATGTCAAAACAGCTTATGAAGTGCTCAAAGTCGAAGCAATCACCTGCTCACCCTTAGGTAAATGCGACTATAGCCCGTTACAGTTTATCTGCACAGACAAATTCGGCGTGACCTGGTGTATTTTTGTTTGAGCTTCGGAACGGGAGAGAGGGCAGGCAGAGCGCGGCAGGATGCCGCGGCTACGTCAGCTTTCCGGGTGTGCGCCACTTTTCCGCATTTGTCGCTGGCATGCTATGCCGCCCGGGGGCTACTGAACTTCAGATTTTGTCCGGTAATAGAGTGCTCAAGTAGCACAAGCCTTTTTCAGCCGTCCCTACGGGACGGGGTTGGTTACGTACATGGCTGTACAGGCGTTGAAACGCCTGCCTACTTTCAGACGTCCCTACGGGACGAGGGAGACGGCAGAGCAGAACGCGGCAGGATGCCGCGGCAGGGCGCCGCGGCTACTGGGTCATTACTTTCAAGCAGCCCTACGGGACGGGGAGAAAACTATGCAAAAAAGTGAATCACACCCCAGCTTCCCTTCGCTTTCTCGCCTTCTCGCTTTTTCGCCCTATAATAGATGCGGATACTCTCACCCAGGAGGCACTTCAAATGACCATCAACACCCAACAGCCATGGGAACATCTATGCGCCTTTGCCGGGCAGGAGCTGCACGCGCGGCACATCCCCGGAGCGGCTATCGGCATAGCCATCGGCGATGAAGTCTATACCGCCGGATTTGGCGTCACCAACCTC
Source organism: Anaerolineae bacterium (assembly GCA_026645815.1). Lineage (GTDB taxonomy): Bacteria > Chloroflexota > Anaerolineae > B4-G1 > SLSP01 > JAAZNO01. Next base: position 26,821 of record JAPKMR010000031.1, read on the forward strand.
GACCACCCGCTGCCCGTGCAGCCCACCACCCTCTTTCAGGTCGGCTCCATCACCAAAACCTTCACCTGCGCCGTCATCATGCACCTGGTTGAAACGGGCAAGCTGCAGCTCAGCACCCGCGTGCGCGAGCTCGCCCCGGAGTGGCGCGTGATTGACGACCAGGCGAGCGCCGAGGCGACGGTCTGGCATCTCCTCACGCACACCGGTGGATGGCTCGGCGACTTTTTCATTGATACCGGCGCCGGCGAGAACGCGCTCGGCAAATACGCCGCCCGCATGGCGGAGCTCCCGCAGGTCGCGCCCCTTGGCGCCGCCTATTCCTACAACAACGCCGCCTTCGTGCTGCTCGGTCACCTGGTCGAGCTGGCGACCGGCATGCCCTTCGAGCAGGTCGCCGCCGAGACCCTGCTCAAGCCGCTCGGGCTTTCGGATTGTCACTTCAACGCCGAGACGCTCATGACCAAACGCTTCGCGGTCGGGCACCGGGTGTCCGGCGATGCCGCGGAAGTCATCACCCCCTGGGGCTTACCCCGCTGCGGCGCCCCCATGGGTTCCATCGTGGCGAATGCGCCCGACCTGCTCACCTATGCGCGCATGTTGCTCGACCTGGGCAAAGCCAGGGACGGCAGGCAGGTGCTCGCCGCGGAATCCATCCGCGCGATGCAGACGCCGCAGGCGCCCATCTGGCGCGACCGGGAAGCCATCGGCCTCGCGTGGCACATCGAGCGCCTGGCAGGCGAGACCTTCTACCATCACGGCGGCGCCACCCACGGGCAGGGCGCATGGCTCGAGTTTTGCCCCGGGAAATCCTTTGCCATCGCCGTTCTCGCCAACGCCGATACCGCCGGGCAGCTCGCTCGCGCCATCCGCAAGCAAGCCCTGCGCGATTTCCTCGGCATCGAGCTGCCCACGGAAACCTTCCAGCCCCTCTCACCCGAGGCCATGCGCGAACTCGAAGGGCGCTACGTGCTTCCCAAGATTGGCTTCGTGGAAATCCGCAGCCTTGCTGGGGAACGGGCGGTAGCCCGCCTCATCGGTCAGGAGACCAACACCGGCGGCTTTCCCACCGAGGATACGCCCCCGGAGCCGAACCTGCCCCCCTACACGCTCGAATCCGTCGAAACCGATAGGCTCGTCGTTGCCGATGGCAAAGCCCAAGGCACCCAATGCCACGTGCTCCGCGATGAGTCTGGGCGCATGCGCTATTTCCGCATGGGCGGGCGCATCCATCTGCGCGAGCCTTTGGCCGGACCCGGCGAGAACTAACACGTGAAAGGATCTGCCATGTACGAACGGATGCTTGACAAGACCACGCCGCCCTCCGATGCGGACATGCTCGCCACCATCGGCGGCGCCCCGGCGAGCGCCCCCATCGCCGAGGCATGGACCGCGTTGCGGCGCTTCCTGGTCGAAACCTACGCCATCACGCCGACGCTCGATTCCGGCGGGAAGAAATACGGCTGGAACCTGCAACACCGCGCGGGCAGCAAGCCCCTGTGCGAGCTCTACCCCGAAAACGGTTCCTTCACCGCCCTGGTGATCCTGGGCAGAGCCGAACTGACGCGAGCCATCGAACGCCTGGATTCTTTTGGCGCGCTCGTCCAGGGCGCGCTGGTCGAAACCCCCCGATTTCACGATGGCTGCTGGATGTATATCCGCGTATCCGACCCCGCCACCTGCCAACAAGACGTGCAGGACTTGCAGCAGCTCATCTTGCTCAAGAAGAAACCGCCCCGCGAAAAACCTGACTTCCAGACTCCAGTAGAGGGTTGAACGCCCTGAAACATGAAGCCATACCCTGAGCTCACCCGATTGGGCCGCCTGCGCCGCATGCGGCAGCTGGCAACCGCGGCGTTGAGGGGTTTTGGGGTCGAAGAAGCGCGCTTGCAGCTTCTCCGCCATGCCGGGAACACCCTGTTTCGCGTCCAGACGCCCGACCTGCCGGGACCGGACGCACCCGAAGGCTTGTTTGAGGCGGGTCAATACCTGCTGCGGGTACACGAACCCGGCTATCAGGAGCCGGAGGCGCTGGACCTGGAATTGACCTGGTTGGCAGCCATGCGGCGAGAGGCAAATCTGCCCGTGCCAGAACCCATCGCCGCCCCCGATGGGCGCTGGGTGCTCCCCATCACCCTGCCCGGCGTGGAAGGCGCGCGATGCTGCTCCCTCCTCCGCTGGATCAAGGGCCACTCGGTGAAAAACCGCTTCGGTCCCGCCCATCTTCGGGCGCAGGGACGACTGATGGCGCGGCTACACCAGTTCTCGATACAGTGGCAACCTCCGGCGAATTCATCGAAACGCCGCTTTGATTGGGACGGCTTATTCCGCAACGATGTAGGCAGCGGCATGGCAAATGCGGACGCGTGGGCGCTTCTCACTCTTCCCCATAAAGAAGCCTTTTCCTTCGTGGCTGAGCGCACTCGGGAGGTGATGGAAGACTGGGGTCAGGGCGCTGACGTTTTCGGTCTGATCCATGGAGACCTGGGGGTGGATGCCAACTTGCTGTTCTGGCGCGGCGAGCCAAGGGCGATTGACTTTGATGATTCCGGTTTCGGCTACTGGATCTTCGATCTTGCGGTGGCGTTGGATGCCTGCCGCGACGATCCCGCCTATCCCCGTTACCGCGAAGCCCTCCTGGAAGGCTACGCCGAATTCCGCGCCCTTCCGGAAAAGCACGCCGGGCAGATCGAACTATTTCTAGCAGCCCTCGAGGTCTATTGGAATCTCTGGGCTACCGGTGGAACGCATCTCTATCCGGACCTGCTTCCGGAATACCGCGAGCGCATCACCCAGACCGCAGATTTCGTAGTCCGCTACGCGCGCCGCAGCGGTTGCCCAATCCACGATTGAGGCTTAGCGTCGCTGGTTCAGCAAATCGCCCCGCGTTCCTCGATGATGATTTCAGATAACGGCTTCTCCTGCGACTCTCCCAACTGCTCCGCTAGCGCTTGCCGTTCCTGTTCAGACAAAGGCGTGATATCGGAATAACCCTGAGGCGGCGTAAGTACACCTTCTTGCGCCAGACCCGCCAGAACGATTTCGACAGGGTCGCTCGCGTTGTCTACGACCACCTGAATCCGCACTTGTTGCCGCTCGCGCAAGTGCAGGGGTTCCAATGGACGCAAAACGCCTTTTTCATAGATCGCTGTGATCATTTCTGTCATGGCTGAACCTCCCGCATCATCTGTTGCCTTCATTATAACATCGAAACGCCGAGATTCTATACCCTCCCCGCCTTGCTAAATTCGCCGCCAGGATTACACTTCTCCCATATCCCATACCATCTGAGGCATCAATGTCACTCACGACTCATACACTCATCTGGCTGTTCCCGATAGCCTTCATGCTCCACGACTTCGAGGAGCTGCTCTTCTGGGAGCTCTGGTTGAGCCAACACGGCGCCGAGATCAAGCGCCGCGTGCCCGCCTTTCTCGCGCGGCGCATCGGTTCGATTGCGGATAAATCCACCGCGCAAGCCGCTGCGTCCATCGGCTTGATCTTCGGCTTGACCGCCCTCTCCGCATTCCTGGCGACTGACGCCCACGCCTACGGCTTCTTCCTCGTCGCGAGCGGCTTGTTCTTCGTGCACGGCTTCGTGCATGTGGCACAAGCCATCGCGTGGCGCGGCTACATCCCCGCCGTCATAACCTCGGTGGGCATCGTCATTCCCTACGGTCTCCTCCTCTATCGCAGGCTCATCGGTGAAGGGCTGCTCACCTGGACCGGATTAGCGCTCTCCCTGTTGCTTGGCGCAATCCTGATGGCGCCCTTCATCCTCGCGATGCACGCCATCGGCGATTTCCTGCTCACCAGAACCGCTCGGCTGCTGCTCCATCGTCCGGCATCCGCTCGCGCGACCGCAAAGACCGGGCAGAGCCAAACATGACCCCCCACCAACCTCACCCTGAAAGGATCCTGACCATGGACCGTCAAAAAGGGATCGCCTTCTGTGGACTCGCCTGCGCCCTATGCAGCGAAGCTGCCACCTGCGTGGGCTGCCGCGATGAGGGTTGCGCGGATCGAGAGTGGTGTACCAACCTGAAATGCTGCCGCTCCAGGCATTTGAACGGTTGCTGGGAGTGCGCGGAATTCCCGTGCTCCGGGACGATGCTCGACAAGGTGCGCATCCGCGCCTTTGCCGCCTTCGCCCGCAGCTACGGCGTGGAAGCGCTATTGGATTGCCTCGAGCGCAACGAGCAAGCGGGGATGATCTACCACCATCCCGGGAAACTTACCGGCGATTACGATACCGCGGAGACCGAAGCAGGCATCATGGAACTAATCCTGCACGGAAAGACAAGCATGGGAGGCAACCGCTAATGACCTGCCCAATTTGCGGCGGGAATCTCTCCCTTTTCGGTTTTTTGGCGACGCGGTGCCCCGCGTCGCCAAAAAACCTCTAAAAACCAATCCCGTCCTGTAGGGACGGCTGAAAAAGATTGAGCCACTCTACTACCGGTTTAAATCCTGAAAGCCCACCACCGGGCGCCCCCTCGTAGCCCGGCGGCTTCAGCCCCGGGCGCCCGGCATTTGCGGCGCGCCCCCAATTGCCCCAAAAAGAAACTTCGGATAAAATTATCCTAGCATCCTTATCCAAACGTGGAAAGCGCTGGACGGGAACGTTTCCACGGTCAGGTAGCCGTCCCAACTACAAGGAGACCTCCATGACCCGCAAACTATGGCACACCCTTGCAGGACTTACCCTCGTGCTGATTGCATTAGCACTGACCCTCGCCGCCGGGCTGAACGCCTCTCAAGCCGCTGCCTCTACCAGCGCCGCTGCCATAAGCAGCGCCAGCATCCTCTACGCCGCTCCCACAGCCCAGGGCAGCGGCGACTGCTCCGCCTGGGCGGACGCCTGCACCCTCCAAACCGCGCTCACAGGCGCCTCCACCAGCGACGAAATCTGGGTCGCGGCAGGCATCCACTACCCCGGCAATGCCGTCACCGATACCTTCTCCCTGCAAAGCGGCGTCGCCCTCTACGGCGGTTTTGCCGGGACCGAAACCGCCCGCGACCAGCGCGACTGGCAGACCCACGTCACCGTCCTCAGCGGCGATATTGACCAGAACGACCTCACCGATCCCCACGGCGTCGTCACCACCACGGCCCATCTCACCGGCACCAACGTCTACCACGTCGTCTACGCCAGCATAGTCACCGAGACCGCCGTGCTGGATGGCTTCACCATCACCGCCGGGCACGCGAATGGCGCTTTGCCAGACTACAATGGCGGCGGAATGCACAGTTTTGCCGGAAATCCCACGCTTAGCCACATCACCTTCAGCGGCAACCTGGCAGCAGAAGCCGGCGGCGGCATGTACAACCGGGATAGCAGCCCACAGCTCACCCATATCATCTTCACCGGCAATACCGCAAAGGATGGCGGCGGGATGCTCAACTACAACAGCCATTCCCTTGTTACAGATGTGACCTTTATCGGCAACAGCGCCACCAACAACGGCGGGGGCATGGATAACGAATGGTACAGCGCACCCGTCTTGACGCGTGTTCGCTTTGAGGCTAACCACGCGACCATGAATGGCGGGGGTCTCGCCAATGCCGGAGCCAATCTACAGCCCGTGCTGCAGGATGTGATCTTCAGCCACAATACCGCCGGCGCCGGCGGTGGGGGAATCTATAACCCTTCCTACCAAAATGGCATCTACACCAACGTGCTCTTCATCGGCAACACCGCTGTAGAGGGCGGGGCGATGTACAACCATAACATTACCGGCCCCATACTGACCAACGGGCTTTTCATGGCTAACACCGCCACCCGCGGCGGCGCCATCTACAACTACCGCACCACCATAGATTTGATCAATGTGACCTTTACCCAAAACAGCGCCTCAGAAGGGGGCGCGTTGTATAGCACCTTTGACCGTGGTCCCTATCTGAAAAACGCCATCCTTTGGGGCGATACCGCCACTCTGGGACCGGAGATTTTCACCAACTACGGGTCGGCTAGCACTTTTGTCTCCTACAGCGACGTCCAGGGTTGCGGCGGCTCTGGCGCTGGCTGGGATCTCGCCTGCGGCACCGATAACGGCAGCAATATTGACGCCGACCCCCACTTCGTGGATGCCTCAGGTGGGAATCTGCATCTGCAGCCCGCCTCGCCCGCCATAGATGCCGGAATCAACGCCGCCGTGCCCATTACGGTCACCACCGACCTGGATGACAACCGGCGCTTTGCCGACGTTCCCACCGTCCCGGATACCGGCGCTGGCACGCCGCCCATTGTAGATATGGGCGCTTACGAAACCCAAGCCAACGTGATGCTGGAAAAATCCGTCTTGCCGGAGGTCTTAGAACCGGGGCAGCCGCTCACCTTCACCCTCAACCTCTCCAATCAAGGAACCTTGACCGCCACACAGGTCATCATCACCGATACCTTGCCCACCTGGCTCTGGGGCGCGTCGGTCGCCTCGACCCTTACCATCACCGATACGGGCGCGCTCCCGCCCTGGGTCTGGTTGGTGCAAGACCTGGCGCCCGGGCAAGGAGGCGCCATCACCATCAGCGCCGTGCTGACAGTACCGCTGGCGGCGGGAACGTACACCAACACCGCCTTCATCTCCGCCGCGGATGATCCGCTGACGGAAACCAATACCGCCGTCATCACCTTCACCGTGTCCAACGTCGCCCCCGTTTTCACCAGCGCGCCACTCACGGCAGCAAGCGAGGCCACGCCCTATACCTACGCGGCAATGGCGGAAGATAACAACGGCGACACCCTCACCCTCACCGCGCCCACCCTGCCCGCCTGGCTCACACTCACCGATCACGGCGATGGCACCGCTACCCTCTCCGGCACCCCCACCAATGCCCAGGTCGGCGACCACGCCGTTGTGCTGCACGTCACCGATAGCGCAGGGCTTTCCGCCGAGCAAACCTTCACCGTCACCGTCACCAACGTGAATGACGCGCCCACCTTCACCAGCACGCCCGCCACACAAGGGATGCTCTACACCGCTACCGTCACCGCCACCGACCCCGACCTGGTCTACGGCGACGCGCTGACGCTCACCGCGACCACCCTGCCGGGTTGGCTCACGCTCACCGACCACGGCGATGGCACCGCTACCCTCTCCGGCACCCCCAGCAGCGCCGATGGCGGTAGCCACACCGTCGTGCTCCGCGTCACCGATAGTGGGGAGCTCTTCGACACCCAAACCTTCACCATCAGCGTCTCGACCCGCGTCTACCTGCCGCTGGTGCTGAGAAACAACCCCTAGCCCACCATAACACGCCAGGGGCGCGTCGCGACGCGCCCCTGCTCCCCCTCCGCCTTTCTTTGATTGATTTTTGGCGGCGGGGCTTTGCCCCGCCGCCAAAAATCAATTTCCTTCTGCGCCCTGTAGGGACGCCTGAGATTTTCACCCCCGTTTTGAAACGCACCCGTGGCCCACGAAACCACATTGACACCATCAGAAAGCCCGCCTATAATCAGCGCCAGTACCCGTCCAAATCCATCGCGGTGGTTCCGCCGCTACGAGTGTACTGAAAGCGAGCCTGAGTTGTACGAGCACCAACAACGCCTGCGTGGTGGACAGTTCGCCGTTTGGCTGACTTCGAAGATCCAATCCATCAACTTCGCCCTCACCGCCCGCCTCCACGGCGCCCTCAACCCCGATCAACTTCGAGCAGCGCTCGACAAATTGCGCCTCAAATATCCCACACTCTCCATGCGGCTGACCGAAACAGCGCACCGGCAGGTGGTTCTGATCCCCGACCCGGATTTGGAAATCCCGGTTAGGCTCGTGGAGCGCCGCAGCCCTGAGCAATGGGTCGCCGAGGTAGCCGCCGAGCTGGGCCGGCCCTTTGATCTGCTCAACGACGCGCCCCTGCGCCTGGTCTGGTTGCGGGGCGAGGACGCCTCCGAGCTCAGCTTCATCTGCCCCCATGCATTGGCGGATGGCCTATCCGTCGTCTACCTCATCCGGGATTTCCTGGAATTCCTGGAGCGCCCCGAGGCAGCTATACAGCCGCTCCCACCCGCTCCATCCATGAGCGCAGGGCTGCCCGATTTCCCAAGGAAGCGATGGCTTGTCTGGCAATTCAAAATCAAAGCCGCCGTATTCCAATGCCTGCTCAAACTAGCCCCGCAGCAACCCCTGCCGCCGCGAAAACAGGTTGCCTATCAGCTGCTGAGCTGGGAATTGACCCCCGCACAGACCGCTGCGCTGATCCACCGTAGCCGCAGCGAGAACACCACCGTACACGCCGCTTTGAGCGCCGCCTTCCTGCGCGCCTTTGGAGAACTGCGCGGGAATGGCTGGAAACGCCGCCTTCAAAGCCCCCTCAGCTTGCGGGAGCGGCTGAACCCGCCCGCAGGCGAGGCCTTCGGTCTCTACGTCAACCTCGTCGAGCTCTCTGTGGACTGCGCGCCCCAACGCGATTTCTGGGCCGTGGCGCGCGAGATCAAACAAAGCCTCGCCCGCCGCGCCGAGAACCGGCACATCTTCCGGTCGTTGATCGAAGGCAACATCATGATGGACCGGCTTGGCGCGGTCATTGCGCCCGAATTCGTCGCACAGTCGTTTCTCACCGTGGCCTACGATCTCTCCATCACCAACCTGGGCCGTCTCAATCTGCCCACACAAGCGGGCGCATTGCAGCTGGATGCAGTCTATGGACCCGCTCTGGGCGGCAATCCAGACGACATCGTCTTGGGCGTCGCCACGGTCGGAGGGGAAATGACCTTCTCGCTGGCTTTCACAGAGCTAAGCCTGAGCCGCTCGCAAGCCGAGTGGCTCAAAGAACGGGCATTGCAGCACCTGGAAACAGCTAGCAGCACTGGATCATCTATCGAATGAGGCATCATTCTTGGCGCCCTTAGCGCCCTGGCGTGAGATTTTCGTGGAGGCAACACGATGACACAGCACGTGAGATCGGGTCTGCATCTCAAAAAGCACATGAACACAACCGGCTCTCACGCAGCCCCCACAGCGACTGGCGCGAGCGCTTGCTGCAATGGGCGCACGCTTGGATACCCCATAGGAGGTACCGAAAATGATCCTCCGTCCCTACCGCGACGCAACTGACCTGGAAAGCGTTCGTGCCGTCCTCAGCGCCGGGAGAAAAGCCGCCGGTCCGGCGTACTACTACCGGTTCCGAGTTTAGGACAGGATTAACAGGATTTTCAAGATTAACCAGAGGCAGAAGTTGGTACGCCTCCAGGCAGCACGCCAGAGAAAAGGAAAAATCCTGTTCACCCTGTAAATCCTGTCTATAAAGGCCTTTTCCGAGTTTGGGGCAGGTTTAACAGGATTTTCAGAATTAGCCAGAGGCAGAAGTTGGTACGCCTCCAGGCAGCACGCCAGAGAAAAGGAAAAATCCTGTTCACCCTGTAAATCCTGTCTATAAAGGCCTTTTCCGAGTTTAGGACAGGATTAACAGGATTTTCAGGATTAACCAGAGGCAGAAGTTGGTACGCCTCCAGGCAGCATGCGAGAGAAAAGGAAAAATCCTGTTCATCCTGTAAATCCTGTCTAAAAATGCCAGCTTGAAATGCCCACCACCAAATCTGATTGACTTCCCCGAAAAACGCCCCTATAATGAAATCAGACCGCCCCGATGCAATTGCCGTTCCTACTGCTACTCTCCCATGCGCTTCAAGTATTAGCAAAGGAAGGACCGATGAAAGACCCATCGCACTTCTTCGATTTTGCCGCCGAGGTTGGGCTTAGCAAACACATCGGCGGCATCGAAGCCACCAGAAGGCTCCTCGAGCTCTGCGCCGTTGACGCCGGCAAGGTCATCCTCGATGTGGGCTGTGGCGTCGGCGCGACGCCGTGCTTCATCGCCAGGGAATACGGCTGCCGCGTCGTAGGCGTAGATATCCTGGAGCGGATGGTCGAGCGCTCCCGAGAAAGAGCTGAGCGCGAGGAGCTGTCGGGTAGCGTCGAGTTCAGGGTTGCCGACGTCCAGCACCTCCCCTTCGAGGATGCCCGTTTCGATGCCGTCATCACCGAATCCGTGATCGCCTTTCCGGAAAATAAACAGCAGGCGGTGAACGAGCTGGCGCGGGTCACCAAACCGGGTGGCGCCGTGGGCCTCAATGAGACCACCTGGCTCAAAGTCCCACCGCCGCCGGAAATGGTCGCCTGGGCCGCACAGGATGTCGGCGCCAACGTCACACCCTTGACCTCAGGCGAATGGGTAGGGCTGCTTGAAGCTGCCGGATTGGGTGACATCGTCGCACAGACCTATGCGGTCAACATCAAAGACGAATCCAAAGGCATCCTCCAGCGCTACGGGCGTGGCGGCATGGTGGCGGTGCTCGGGCGGATGCTGTACCTCTACTTCAAAAGCCCGGCGTATCGAACCTTCGTCAAAGAGGTGCAGCGAGGCGGCATTGTGCCGGAGCACCTGGAAGACTATTTCGGCTACGGCATTTTCGTCGGGCGCAAGCCCGCCTGAGCGCGGGGAGAAGCGCCGGCGTTAGCAGGATACACGAACGCACACCAGAATGGAAGGAGGACCATCATGCTTGAGCCGTTCTATTTTGCACTGGGTCTGGCGAACAATGTGCTCCTGATCTTTATCTTCCTCATTCGCAAAAAGCATCTTGAGCTGTTGCAGAAAATCGGGTGGATTTATCTGCTGCTGGCGCTTCCAGCCAGCTACGCCATGCTCCTCGTCCAGCAGGAACAGAAATCATCGCGGTACACGATTTTCCTGGGAATCTTTCTCGCCTTTCTGGCGATCGAAGCGCTATATGACTGGGTCCTGAAAATCTCGTTCCGCGAGACCATGAACTGGAAACAACTGGCGCCCTATGTCGCGCTCTACATCTCGATGAATTATGGCTTCGTGGTCATGGTCTGGCGCTATGATTCCTGGGTCCGCGGCGTGATTATGCTCGCGCTTTTTGTCATCCAGATCGTGGCGAACCTCATCTCGCACCCGCGACCTGAGCCGGAAAAGGCTGAGCCTGGGCGCACCTTGAAGGAAGGATGATCATGAAAAAGACGATGCCTGTGAACCCCTGGTGGGCAGCGCTCACCGTATGGGCGGTGGTGAATGCCGTCAACGTGCTGCAGACGGCGGGATTTCTCTCGCGCGTGGTCACCGGTAACCTGGCGCTCAATCACGCGCTGGGCTTCGGCATAATGGCGGTGGCGATTCCGGCAGCTGTGGCTTTGATCGCCTTCGTGCGCGCGGGAGCCGGCTGGCGGCAGGCGATCGGGCCAGCTGTTTTCCTCGCCTTTGTGGCGTTGATGATCGCAGTGGAGCATCTTTGGCCCGTGGAGTTTCGCTCCCCGCCGCGCGCGAGCATTTTAGCGCCCTACCTGACGCTCTTTTTTGGCGCGATTCTGCTGATGGGGGTGCCGATGTTCCGCATGGACCGGCGACTGTGGCTAGTTACAGTGGTAACAACGGTCCTGCTGCTAGGCTCCATGATCCTGGCAATGGCCAGGGGCGTGGGATGAGGCAGAATTCTGGACACAGCAAGCAACCAAGGCATGGATGGCTATCGCGATGATCAAAAGCGCGATAGATGCAGGCGCATTCCGGGGATCTATTGAACCTGCCAGGCATAACGACAAGCGCCTGCAATCCGGCTAAATCGCTGGTCACTCAATTATAGCGGCTTAGCCTCACCGCAAGGAAGGAAACAGATATGAACGGCAAACAGGTACTGGTTGCGTGGATACTGTTGTTGGTGATGGTCGCTGGCGCCGGCTGTGGACCCACCCCCGCCCCGGCGACCGAGGAGCTTACAGTAGCGCCCACGGTGGAGCCTACCGTAGCGCCCACAGTGGAACCTGCCGGGGGTGCTCCCCGTGCTCGCGATGCGGCAATGGCTGCGATCTGGACGGAGAACACACCGCTCTCCGAGCTGCAGTGGGACGCGGAGGACCTCACCCCGCAGGATCTTGTCGGCAGTTCGACGGTGCGCTACACCTCCGGACCGTGGAGCGTCACCATCACCTACCCCATCGTCCTCCCCGAGCTCACCCTCTACCAGGTGAGCATCGCCAACAGCGCCAGTGGCCTGGCGTGGAGCGGCGAGGTAGACGCGCAGGGCAACGTGAGCGCCACGCCGGGCGAAGAAGGGGCCAACGCGCCCAACCCGGCTTCGGTCTACTGCGAGGACCAGGGCGGCACGGTGGAGATTCGCACCGGCGCGGATGGCGGGCAGAGCGGTATCTGCATCTTCAGCGATGGCAGCGAGTGCGAGGAATGGGCCTTCTTCCGCGGCGAGTGCGCGCCCGGCGATAGCCTTCAGCCCGAGGTAAACCTGGACCGGGAAGCGAGTTACGGCGGCGTGACGTTCCGTTTCAACGCGGAGCTTGCCGGCGCGGCAATGGGCGAGACCGTGGCGGCTGAGGAGCTGTGGGAGGTTATCCCGGAGCACACGGCTTTCTCCTTTAGCGGCTATGCGCTTTCCGCCACCTTCCACGAAGCGCAGATTCGCATCTACCCGGTGAGCGGCTTCACCTCCGGCGGCGGGGCGGCGAACACCGCCGTTGCGCTGAGCACCCTGTTGGGTAGCGGGCAGCTGCCTGCGGTTGGCGGCGGCTTCGAAAGTCCACCGATTCCCTTCCTGCCACCCTTCAACGCGGGGCAACTCCTGCGCACCCAGATTGCCTGGGTCACCTTCCAGAACGGGCGCGGCGTGCGTTTCCTGACCGAGTACGCACAGTATGCCGCACCGATCAACAACACCGACCTCTTCTACACCTTCCAGGGGCTGACCGGTGACGGGCAATTCTACATAGCGGCGATTTTCCCGGTCTCGCATCCGGCGCTGCCCGCCGACCCATCGGCAATTCCGGGCGGCAACGCCGATGCCTTCGCCAACGCCTATGAGACCTACGCCAACAACATCGCTTTGCAGCTCGCGGGTTACAGCGCGGCAGAGTTCACGCCCAACCTGGCGCTGCTCGATGCGACAATGGCGTCACTCCAGGTAAATCCGTGAGGAGGGAGAACCGCGGCGTCAACGATGTCTACCGCTATTGTCGCGGCGATCTCTCCGTGTTCCTCAAGGTCTACGCGAGCACCGGCAACCTTTCCGCCGCCGAAATCGAGGCGGTCACCACCGTCTTTGTCCCTTTCCGGCGCATCTTCAACATGGGCTACCTCTACCACCTGCTCCTCTACGTCTGGGGCAACCGCCTCCGCCGCGAGCAAATCCACCAGGACCTTCGGCTCCTCAAAGAGTGGGTCGGCTATTATTGGTAAATGCCGCCACACACCGGTGGGTTGCACCTGCGGCACAACCCCGCTCTGCCACCCGCCCCCCATGCACACGCTCGCCTGCCCGCAACCGCCTCGATAGGTGCGACCCACCTCACAGAAAATGCCGGGCTGGAGCCCGGCGCTCCCACGCGGCGCCCCCCATTTGCCGCGCCGCAACTTTGGAGTACCATAAAAACAAAACTTGTGGCATCAGCAAAGGAAAAACACAATGAAATACCAGCATATCCGCTACGAGGCGGATGGCCCGCTCCCCAAAATCGTGAAGACCCTCCCTCCTCCCCAAGCCGGGAGCCAACATGACAAGCACCGAGATTGACGCTCCACGCAACCAGGGCAAAATACGCTCTGCCCTCGCCGCCATCTTCCGCCTCTCTCCACGGTACAGCATCCTGAGCGCCTTCGGGATCATCCTGGGGCAGACCGCCATCTATCTGGTGCTATTCATTATCCGAATCATTGCAAACGCCCTTGGCGAAGGCATCGCCATGATCTCCGGCAGTGACCAGGTTGTGCTGGTATTCTGGGAAATCGCCAAATTCATGTCGTATACCCTTTCTGTCGCGGTAGCGATGCAGATTTTCGTGGAAGGCAGCCTGGTGGACCTGGGGCTAAAGTGGGATCGCCAGGCGCGGCTCGATTGGCTCGCCGGCTTTGCCATCTCCTTCCTGCTCGTGGGGATCTACTTCCTCGTCAGGCTGGTCGCGGGCGAAATCCGCATCACCGGCGCTGCCTGGCAGGTGGCCCCGCCGGGCTTCGTCATCGGCAACCTCATCATCACCTTCCTCATCTTCGCCTTCGTCGGCTGGAGCGAGGAGCTGCTCTCGCGCGGCTTTTACCTGCAAGTCCTCTCCGAGCGGCTCAATCCCTTCTGGGGCGTCGTGATTTCCTCCGCCATCTTCACCTACCTGCACCGCTTCAACACGGGTTTCGGTATCCCCTATATCATCTTCCTCTTCGCCGGCGGACTGTTCTTCGCCTACGCCGTCCGCAAGACCGGGCAGCTCTGGCTTGCCATGGGCTTGCACGCCGGGTGGGATTACTTTATCGTCGTCATCTTCATTGGCGAGCCTATCAACAACCTGCGGATATTCCGCCTGCTGGGACTCCAGGAATACCACTTTTCAGGACTACTCGACCTGGCAGGAATTCTCTTGCTGCTCTTGCTGGGCGCCGCCCTCATCCGCGCCTACGCCCGCCGGCGCGCACCTGCACCCCCTCTCCCCCTCTCCCACTCGCCCTCGCGCTTCACCTAAAGGAGGAACACAGCATGAACCAATGGCAGCGGCTAACGCTCATCGTTCTGGGTTTGCTGCTGGCGAGCTGCACCCGCACGGTCACCATCACCGAATACCCGTCCCTTGACTGGAGCGCCAACGTGCAGCAGCTGCGGGATTCGGGCTGTCAGGGGCAGGTGCCCGCATCCTGCACCGAGCTCATCGCCCTGGGCTGCGCTGAAGCCCAGGGACCGGGGTTCTACACCGGCGGGCTGCAACCCCCGTACCCCATCATCGAATGCATCCACGCCGACGGCGAAGCGCCCGACCCCGCCTTTTTCAGACAGGTCAACGGCCTGGATACGCGCTACCGCACCTTCGTCATCTACCAGGAGGGGACCTACCGCTACCTCATCCAGAAATCCGCCTTCCAGGCGCTCTTCGCGCCGGTCGAATCCCCCGAAGAAGCCCTCAGCTTTGCCATGGCGCTCACGGGATTTGGCGCGCGCTTCGACCTTGACCCCGATGCGGAGGTCGAATACCTGGTGGATGCCATCGCCGAGACCCACGTCGAGACGACCCCCGAGGGTTATCTGGTCACCCTCTTCGACCATGCGCAGCAAATGGGCTGTGATACGGTCCCCTTCTATACCGTCCAGGTCCTGGTCACGCCCGAAGGACAGGTGCAGGAGGTCGCGCGCGAGGAGATTTACCGCAGCTATGCCTGCTTCGATTTCGAAGCCCTTCGTCTTGAAGGCTTGACCCTGGTGGATTGAGCTTCCACCGCCCGATTATTTGGCCTCTCGCAAGTCACGTCTAGCGCCTGTCTAGCCAAGATTGCTACTGTAGTTTCATTCACTGGAGGAACCCAAAGATGAACACGAACGAGCACCCAGACCTATCGCCCGAGCAGCGCGCCGCGCTCCTCGACGC
>JAPKMR010000032.1 GCA_026645815.1 Anaerolineae bacterium
TCTCTTTGGCGCGTCCACTTGCCTAAACGCATTGTCTCACCAAGCCGACCTTTGAACTTCCCAATAATTTGTCCTATACCCGTCCAACATTGACACCGCTCCGGAAACATAGTATAGTTTGCAGCAAGCACCCTGCCGTCCGCCCATAGCCCCGGCTAGTCTGTTCGATGGGCAAAGTGACAGGCCCGTGTCTCACAGATTCCAGCAATCAAAGCGAGGCCCCGATGTACAGTTGGCTCTATGCACTCATCACCGTGTTTGGATGGGGCACCTGGCTAGCGCCATCTCAAAGGGTCAAGTTCCCCAATCAGCAAATCAAGAATCTGTATGTGGCAGGGACCAATCTCATCATCGCGACGGTGGTGGCGCTGCTACAGGGCAGCACGAGAGCAGTGGATGGCGCCATGTTCTGGCTAACCTTTGCCGGGGGGCTGATCTGGGCCGTTGGCGGCTTAGCCGCCTTCACGGGCACGGCCAAACTGGGCATGGCCAAAGCCTTTGGCATCTGGGCACCCCTCAATATTGCGGTCAGCCTGATCTGGGGCGCAGTGTTATTCGATGAATTCATCAACCTGGGCGGCGGGGCCATCGCTCGGCTCATCGCCGCAGTTTTGACCATCCTCACTGGCGTGTTGTTGATTATTCTCGCCAAAGGAGGCGCCGAGGAGACGCAGGAGCAGGGCGCATTCCGGTTGGGCCTCCTTGGAGCGATCGGAGCGGGCGTTTTGTGGGGCAGCTACTTCATTCCGGTCAAGATTTCAGGCGTCTCAGCTTGGGCAGGAGCCTTTCCGATGGCGCTGGGCATGGCTGCCGGAAGCGCGCTACTGGCAGTGCTATCACACCAGAGCTGGAAACTAGCCTCGATAGGTGATGCGGGTCGCGCCTGTCTGACGGGCGCATTGTGGAGTCTAGGAAATTACGGCATGTTGCTCCTTGTCGGCGTCATCGGCGCGGGTAAGGGCTTCACGATCTCGCAGTTATCGGTAGTCGTGAGCGCCCTCATCGGCATCTACTGGTTGCATGAACCCGCGCCCCGAACCCGTGCTGCGCGTCTGACCTTTATCGGCTGCGTTCTGGCAATGCTGGGAGGCATCGTGTTGGGCAACCTCAAGTGAGGACCATTCCAAAGAACAAGCGGTGAAACACCGCACTTTGCTCCTGTTGCTACTGGAGAGTGCGCATGTCAGTGTGGAAGTTCCTGGTGCGGCGAGCGTTCTTCATGGTGCTCACGTTTGTGATCATCACGGCGGTGCTCTACGGCGTGTTAATGCTGGCGCCCGTAGAAGCCAGAGCCGCCCTATACCTGCCGCGGACCGATTTCGGCGCTTCCTACACGATGCTCCGCGGTATCGTCGAGGACCACGGCTTGGATGACCCATATCCCGTGCAGTATGTGCGGTGGTTGGGCAATCTGCTGCGCGGCGACTGGGGCTGGAGCCCCGCGCTGCGCGATGATGTGCTGACGGCACTACTCCGACGCACACCGGTGACGGCAGAGTTGACGCTGTGGTCGGTCTTGGTGTTCATCCCCTTCGGCATTCTGAGTGGAGCCATGGCGGCGTGGCAACGTGGGCGCACGTCCGATCACGGTTTTCGCCTGCTCGCCTTTATCGGCACATCCATCCCGCCGTTTATCCTGGGGCTGATGCTGCTAGCAATCTTCTATGTGGGCTTGCGCTGGTTCCCGGTGGGGCGGTTGACCCTGTCCAGCGAATTGCTGGTGAAATCAGCCGAATTCAAAACCGTCACGGGGTTGCTGGTGGTAGACGGTCTGCTCAACGGGCGCCCGGATATCACCCTTGATGCGCTACGCCACCTGGTTTTGCCGGTCTTCACCCTCAGTCTGGCACACTGGGCCACCCTGGGTCGAGTGACGCGGGCAGCGATGTTCGAGGAATTACACAAAGACTACATCAATACCGCGCGCGGCAAAGGCCTGTCGTGGCGGCAGACGCTTTGGCGTCATGCGCTGCGCAACGCCATGCTGCCCGCGCTGAACAGCGCAGGGCTTTCGGCGGCATCCCTGGTAACAGGGGTATTCGTGGTAGAGGTGATTTTTGCATTGCCCGGCGTCTCTGCACCGCTTAGCACCAGCACGCGCTACGCTACAACGCTGATTCCCGATATCACTACCACGATGGGCTTTGCAGTCTACGGTATTCTCCTGGTGCTGCCGTTGATGTTCATCCTGGATGTGCTCCAAATGCTCATTGATCCTCGTCTGCGTGAAGAGGTGCTGCTATGAGGCGCCTGCGGCATTTCTTCGCCATCCGGCTGAATTGGGTGGCGCTGACCATTGTAGGTCTCTTCGTCGCCGTCGCGCTCGCAGCCCCCTGGCTCGCACCGCCCAATGACCCGACCCAGCCCACCCCATACCGGTATGTAGAGGGGGTAACGCAAGTGCCGCCGCTGCCGCCCGGTCCGGGGCTGCCCCTGGGCACAGTAGCATATTTGATGGACACTCCAGACGGACGCGAGCTGTTGCACTTCGATATTTACCATTCGTTGGTCTGGGGGACTCGCGCCGCATTGCGCTTTGGCTTACTCACGGCGTTGGTTGCCGCTTTGCTAGGGACGCTCGTTGGCGCAATCAGCGGCTATGTAGGCGGCATGGTCCACTTCGTGTTAATGCGGATCACGGATGCGTTTCTGGCTTTTCCGGTGATAGCCGGGGTATGGCTCTTTCAGGTGCTCATGCAAACAACTAACCTGATGCTTTTCGACTACAATAGCCTGACTCCGATCAAGATTCCTGCCACCTTCTTTCAACAGTTGGTGCTGGCATTAGGGCTTGATCCCGTGATGTTGACACTGATTCTGTTCTCCTGGATGAGCTATGCGCGTCTGATCAACACGAACATCACCAGCTTGAAGCAAGCGGAATATGTAAAAGCCGCCAGAGTCATGGGGCAGCGCCCGCTACGCATCATCCTCCATCACATTCTACCCAATACCATCGCGCCTGCGATTGTGCTGCTAGCGCGCGATGTGGGCGGAATGGTTGTTTTGCAGACCACCTTTGCCTTTATCGGTGTCTCCGGCACGGTGAACAGTTCCGCCATCCCCGAGTGGTCAAGGGTGTTGATGATGGGACGAAACTGGATCATTGGGCAGGGTGGCAATCCCTTTATCTATTGGTGGCTTTATCTCCCTGTGACGATCGCCCTCATTCTGTTCGGTATTGGATGGAATCTACTGGGGGATGGGTTAAACCTGACACTCAACCCCCATGAACTGACGCGCAAATATTTCGATTAGGAGCGCTTAAGCGAGATCGTTTGGTATGCCCCATCCAATCCAGATTCCCTAGCTCACCGAAATATCCCCTGAAGGTGCAATAATATGGTAATCCCTCTTCAATAGGCCCCCCCAATCTTTGACGAGTTAGCGATTTTCAGTATACTGAGAATCAAATAACAGAATACCTCAAGACTCAACAAAGGACGCTTTCTGCGGTCACTCTCCGGCCAAGGCGGAAGCTGGTATAGTTCAACCGGCAAGCAGAAGGCGTCATCCCTCAAAACACAGGAGCGAAAAACCAACCCCAATGGACACAAACACCGACCTGCTTAACGACTTCTTCGCTAAAGACCAAATTCGTATGGGGCGAGGCGCACTGCTTACGCACACCCCCCACCCCACGCCGTTGGATTTTGACTTCGACCGTGTGGAAGGGATGCTGCTGGGCTTAGCCATCGGCGACGCGCTGGGCAACACGACCGAAGGCCAGAACCCCTCGCAACGCAGCGCCCACTACGGCGAGATCCACGATTACCTGCCCAACCACTATGCCGGAGGACGTGCGGTGGGACTACCCTCCGATGACAGTCAGATGGCTTTCTGGACGCTGGAGCAATGGTTGGCGGATGGCAAACTCGATCCGGAACGGTTGGCACAGCGTTTCTGCAGCGAACGAATTTTCGGCATTGGTAAGTCAGTCAAGGAATTCGTTGTCAACGTCAAATCCGGGCAGCCCTGGTATGATAGCGGGCCTGCTTCGGCAGGTAATGGCGCTTTGATGCGCATCGCGCCGGTGCTCGTGCCGCACTTAAGCACCGGCACACCCGCGCTGTGGGCCGATGTGGCCCTGGCAACGATGCTCACCCACAATGATCGCGCGGCGCTATCCTCCAGCCTGGCTTTCAGCGCAATGCTCTGGGAGCTGCTCCAAATGACTGCACCACCCGAGCCACTGTGGTGGGTAGAATACTACGTGAGCCTTGCCCGCGACCTCGAAGGCGAAGAGACGGTTTATCGTCCACGCGGAGGAGCCTATACGGATTACGCAGGTCCGCTATGGCGCTTCGTGGATACATACGTCCGCGCTGCCTATCAACAAGGTGTGCCGGCGCTGGAAGCGTGCAACGCCTGGTACTCCGGCGCGTATCTGCTGGAGACCGTACCCAGCGTGCTCATTATTCTCATGCACTACGCTGATAATCCTGAGACAGCCCTCATCCGCGCGGTGAACGACACGCGCGACAACGATACCGTGGGCGCCATCGTCGGGGCAGCAGTTGGAGCGCTGCACGGGAGGCGCGGTCTGCCGGAGCGCTGGATCAAGAATCTGCTCGGGCGCACCGGGGCGGCAGACGATGGGCAGCTCTTCAGGCTGCTGGCGCAAACACGAGAGCGCCTGTAGCAGCACAGTAGTGAAAACATCCCCGCAAAGTGCGGCGTGAGCCGCATTCCGGCGTGATAGGCAGAACAAAACCAGACATTTATGCAGATTAGACAAGGAAGACTAATACTCATGATAGGTAACGCCATATGAATCAGAGCCTCATCTCACCTTACGGAGGGCGCCTGGTTGACCTCCTCGTCGCGCCGGAGGAACAGCCCGCAGTTATCGCCGAAGCCCAGCGCTATCCCTCGGTGCAACTACCGGCGCGCGCACTGAATGATCTCGAATTATTGGCAACAGGGGCATTCTCGCCATTGAAGCGCTTCATGAACAAAGCTGATTACGAGCGGGTATTGGCGGAGATGCGCCTGACAGATGGCACCCTGTTCCCCATCCCTTTAACGCTGACCATCAGCAAAGACGATCTCCCAACCCGCGATGAATGGATTACCTTACGCGATGCCCAAAACTATGTCCTGGCTATCATGCACATCGAGGAAGTCTACCGTTGGAATCGAGATTCTGAGGCACAGGCAGTCTTGGGAACCACAGATCCGCGCCACCCCCTGGTATCAGAAATGGAACGCTGGGGGGACCTTTGTATCTCAGGAGAATTGCGCGTTCTGCGATTACCCCAACACGATGATTTCGCCGAATTGCGGCTTACACCGGCACAAGTACGCGCGCAACTCAGCGCACTCGGCCATGCACAGGTAGTTGCGTTTCAGACACGGAATCCCATGCACCGTATTCACGAAGAACTCACCAAACGCGCAGCGGCGCAGATCCAGGGCAGTTTGTTGCTTCACCCCGTGGTGGGACTGACCAAACCCGGCGATGTTGACCATTATGTGCGTGTGCGTATTTACAAAACTCTGCTAGAAAACTATTACGACAAGAGTAACACCGTTTTGAGCCTGTTACCCTTGGCAATGCGAATGGCAGGTCCCCGCGAGGCTCTATGGCATGCTCTGATACGGCGCAATTATGGCGCCACACATTTCATCATTGGGCGTGACCACGCCGGACCCGGCAATGATAGCCAGGGCAGGCCCTTTTACAGTCCCTATCAAGCTCAGGAAATGCTCGAGCAACACGCCAGCGAACTAGGAATTCAAACCATTCCCTTCCAAGAGATGGTCTACTTGATCGATGAAGAGCGCTATGAAGAAACCTCGTGCGTGGCACCCAACGCCAGAATCGCCAGAATTTCCGGTACGCAAGTGCGGGATGACTATCTTGCACAAGGAAGGCTGTTACCAGCATGGTTTACCCGTCCGGAGACTGCCGCGATCCTCGCAGAATCATATCCGCCACGCCACAAACAGGGCATGTGCATCTGGTTTACGGGATTGAGCGGGGCCGGGAAATCCACGATAGCAAATGCCCTGATTTCGGTGCTGTTGGAGCATGGGCGGCAAGTTACACTGCTGGATGGTGATGTAGTGCGCACGCACCTTTCCAAAGGTTTAGGATATAGCAAAGAGGATCGGGACGCCAACATTCTGCGCATAGGGTTCGTAGCCGGAGAAATCATACGTCACCAGGGTTGCGTTGTTTGCGCTGCTATCAGCCCTTATCGCAACACACGCAATGAAGTGCGAAAGATGGTAGGCGCCGAGAAATTCGTCGAAGTGTTCGTGAATACCCCTCTGGAAGTATGTGAGGAGCGCGATGCTAAGGGTTTGTATGCCAAAGCCCGGCGCGGGGAAATCAAAGGGTTCACGGGTGTGGATGACCCGTATGAAGAGCCGCTCAACCCAGAAATTGTTTTGGAGACGGTTGAGACCTCCCCAAAAGAGAATGCGGTAAAGATCATCACCTACTTGCAGCGGCGTGGATTTCTACAGACAGCGCCCTCTGCAATAGCCGGAGAGTAAAACCTGCTGGCGTGCGCCAGAGTGAGCTTTGACTGCAAGCGCCCTATCCGGGTTGTTGTGGGCACTAGTTTTCCGGTGTAGCCGTGCTACAGGAGAAGAAATGCGTGCATTTGTGACCGGAGCCACAGGGTTTGTTGGGAGCGCCGTGGTACGCGCCCTGCTCAATGCCGGGCATGAGGTACGGGCGCTGATTCGCCCCAACGCCAATACCCGACAGCTGGATGGCTTAGCCGTGACCCGCATCACCGGCGACCTGGGAGACAGCGATGTACTGCTCAAGGCAATGACAGGCTGTGAATGGGTGTTCCACGTAGCAGCCCTCTACCGGTATTGGGGCAGCAGCTGGGAGGAATTCTATCAAGCCAATGTCGAAGGTACACGCCATGTTCTGGAGGCGAGTCGCCTGACGCAGGTAGAGAGACTGATTTACACGAGCTCTGTTGCCACGCTGGGGTTTCACCAGGATGGTAGCCCCGCCACAGAAGAGACACCCAGCACACTGGAAGACCGAATTGGTCCCTATCAGCGTAGCAAGTTTCTGGCTGAAGCCTTAGCGCGCGATCACTACCGGCAAGGGTTGCCGGTAGTGATCGTCAATCCCAGCACGCCGGTAGGCGCAGGAGACCACAAACCGACTCCCACAGGCCAAATTATCGTAGATTACCTCAACGGGCGGATGTTTGGGTATGTAGCCACAGGGCTAAACATTGTAGATGTGGAAACCGTGGCTACAGGTCATCTGTTGGCTGCCGAGCGAGGCCGCATCGGAGAGCGCTACATCCTGGGGGGTGAGAACCTGAGCTTCAAGCAGATTCTGGATCTACTTGCAGAGGTCAGTGGGCAACCGCGGGTCCGGTTGCGCATTCCCCACGCAGTCGCGTTGGCCTGGTCCTACGTGGATGTAGCCCTCGCGCGACTCAATCCGCACCACATGCCGGTAGCCACCCCAGAAAAGGTACGCCTAGCCTATCGCCGCGAGTTTTTTGACCCACGCAAAGCGATCCAGGAACTTGGCCTTCCGCAGACCTCGGCGCGGGAGGCGCTGCGCAAGGCAGTGATGTGGTATCGAGCCAATGGCTACGCACCGGAAGCGCCATAGAGGTACAGCCAACGTAAAAGCATACAAACGCACATCAACGCAGGCAAAATTCGTTGACATATCCAGAGGTAAGTATATGCTACAGCAATGACCAGGTAAGCCTTGGACCCGGAAATGTGTCCCCGGCAACCTTCACAACTGGCGCATCTACCAAGTGCATGCCGGCAAATCGTTGACCACGGGTCACCCAAGCATCAAGTGGCATTCCAAAAGACGTTGAGGGCAGAAGATCATGAAGCCTATCGCCAACAACAAAGGATTCCCTGGAAGCAAAGCTCACTCGCCGGCAAGAGCCAGAAGACGAATTGCGGCTAGCCTCTTGGTCTTGATTAGCCTACTGCTGCTGTTGGGCGCCCTGGTTACCGGCACGAGCGGCATCCGGCGCTCGGGTACCATTCCAGAGCCATGGTTGTCCGGGTTGAGCGCGTCGAGACACACTTCTTCCCCAGAGACTACCCATCTCCCGGCGCCGATTCCCCATGTGCCGATTCCCGAACATCCCTTTATGGCCTCTGGCGCGGGAAACAACATGCATGACGATGCCTACATGAGCGACACGTATGCCGCCAGCGGCCCTTTTGGCACGCAATCTCAGGTACACTCCAGAACTCAGGGCTTTGGCGGATACGGCACGGTCGCTTTCGATCGCGAGGGACGCATTGTTGCGGTGAACAGCAACGGGCGGGGCTTTCAGCTGGAGCTGATGGACCCCATCACGCTGGAAGAACTGGCAAGCTACGACCTCCCCCCACGCAGCGCCCGCTGGATCATACAAGGCATTCCACCCTGGAAATACCTGGGCGCCGGGATGTATTTTTATCTTGATGAGCAGGAACGTGCTGTGGTGCCAACCACAGACAACACGGTCCGCGTCATCCAGGTGCCCGATATGGATGAGCGTAACGCCTTTGAACTGGTGCGAGAATATGATCTGCGATCACACGTGGTGCCCCTGGCGTGGCCTGCCCAGGATAGCGTGGCCTGGATTCTGCCCGATTGGCAGGGAAGCAGCTATTGGTATGCCACAACGGCGGGCATGGTGGGCACCATCGAGATGAAGTCCGGCGTCATCGGCACGTTGCAGCTGGAGGGCGAGGTCATCGAGAACTCCTTCGCCGTGGGCGAGGATGGCGTGTACATTCTTTCCGACACTAGCCTCTATCGTCTCCGCCGCGCTGAAGACGGCGCCATTAGCATTGACTGGCGCACCCCTTATGACCGCGGACCCGGTCAGAAACCCGGTCATATCACCCGCGGTTCGGGCACCTCAGTAACGCTAACCGGCAAACCGGAGGATGGCCTGGTAGTAATCACCGATAATGCCGAGCCGCAAATTCACGTGCTCTTTGTGCAACGCTCCAATGGCGCGATAGTTTGCAGCGTGCCGGTATTCGCAGCGGGAAAGAGCGGGACCGATGTCAGCACCGCAGGCTTTGAGCTGGCAGATAGTAGCGGGCAGGGCATAGGGGTTTATTCCGTGTTGGTGGAAAACAATTGGGGCCATCATACATTCCCCCGCTCCCGCCCAGAACCGGGCCTGACCCGGATTGATGCCACGCGGCAGACCGATGGAAGCTATCAATGTCAAGAAGTTTGGGCCAGCGCAGAGAAAGGTATCGGCGTGTTCAAGCTATCACTGGGGAACGGTCTGGCATATATGTACTGGCGCGGAGAGACGGGGCTGATTAGCCGGTGGTATGTGACAGGAGTTGACTGGAACACAGGCGAAACGGTTTACCAGCAGCTAACCGGAACCGGATTGGGCTACAACAACTGGGCAGGCGCTCTCTTCCTGCATCCCGATGGTGGATTAGCCTACTCGACCACCATCTTTGGATTGGTAGCCGTGCGGGATGGCGCACGTTGAAAATCACATGAAAAAGCTTGAACTGGCCCCACTGTTTGAACACCCGGTAGCTATGGGCTCCGCGCGTAACTGGTTCAGATTGTTATGGAGACATGGCGGGATAGCCCCCAAGTATCTGACGCGCGTCCTGTTTGTGACTTTGACAACACTGCTAACCAGTCCGGTGCGCGCCTATGAACGGGCGCACTATGGACGTGCCGTGAAAGACACTCAAATACACGGCGATCCCATCTTCATCATAGGACACTGGCGCACAGGCACCACTCATCTGCACCTGCTGCTTTGCCAGGATCCACAATGGGGTTTCACACCCATGTTTCAAACACTGGCGCCGGGGTTCTTCCTAACGGGGCGAGGCTTGATCGAAAAGATTGTGGGTTTCTGGTTGGTGAAGGGACATCCCACACGTTTCATAGACAACATTCCGCTACGCATCGCCGCGCCCCAAGAGGAAGAATTCGCCCTCGCCAATATGACACCCTATGCTTTCCTCCACGTCTTTTCATTTCCGCGCCGAGCGGCTGAGATCTTTGCGCGCACAACACTCTTCCAGGGAATCACTCCAGATGCATTGACCGAGTGGTCAACATGCTACCTGGAAATTCTGCGCAAGGCGACGCTGCACTCTGGGGGCAAACAGCTGATGCTCAAGAACTGCGCCCACACTGGCCGAATTCGCGCGCTACTGGAGCTCTTCCCCAACGCTAAATTCATCCACATGTGCCGTGATCCCTATGACTTGTTCATGTCCACCAAAAATCTCTGGCAAGTGGTGCTGTCGAAATCCCAGCTGCAGACCATCACCCCGGGAGAAGTAGAGCGTTTGATCCTCCAATTCTACTCCCAGCTGATGCAACAGTATCTCGCCGATAGAGCGCTCATTCCCGCCGCGAATCTGGTTGAGGTTCGCTTCGAGGACCTGGAAAGAGATCCGTTGGGTGAGACATGCCGCATCTATGAAGCCCTGCATTTGCCGGGCTACACCGAGGCAGAACCCCTGTTCCGAAGTTATCTGACCTCAATCACGGATTATAAAAAGAATAAGTATCAGCTGACAGGCGATGTCATTGATCTGGTCAACCAGCACTGGGCGTTTGCTTTTGAAGAATGGGGATACCAACGCTGCGAATCTAGCACTACGCTCGATCTACAATAGACGGCACGCAAGACAGCAGCACCATCACGGCAATTCGGCAAAATCCACGACTCAGAAAGGAGGTCTGTATGGCTTTTTCCCGACAACTCCTGTGGTCCCTGGCAAAGTACGCGGTCAAGAACTACCACCAGGGACAATCGCGCTTCCCGTTTGTGCTCATGCTGGAGCCCACACTATCCTGCAATCTAGCCTGCGCCGGCTGTGGGCGAATTCGCGAGCTAAAGGATAGCCCTCGCGCCAGCCTCACAGTGGAGGAGTGCCTGTCTGCCGTAGCTGAGGCAAACGCCCCCATCGTCAGTGTCACCGGAGGCGAACCGCTATTACACCCCGAAATCGGGTCCATCGTTGAAGGGATTCTGGCTACCAAACGCGGCATCACCCTCTGCACCAATGGCCTGTTGCTAGAGGAATCACTGCACAAGTTTCACCCCAGTCCGTACCTGAGCTTCGTCGTCCATCTCGATGGTCTGGCCGAAACCCACGACCGCCTTACCGGGCGTAAGGGCATGTTTGATACCGCCATAGCAGCCATTCGCGCAGCCAAGAACCGCGGATTTCGCGTGATGGTCAATACAACACTGTACAAAACGACGGATAGCGCGGAAATAGTGCAATTGCTGGAACTACTGGCTACAATTCCGATTGATGGCAGCATGATTGCGCCGGCTTTTGGCTTCGAAGCGGTTGATGCAGACCTGTTCCTCACTCGGGCAGAAGCCATAGCCGCCTTTGAGCCGATATATGAAATACGCCATCGCGTCCCCTTTGGCA
Source organism: Anaerolineae bacterium (assembly GCA_026645815.1). Classification (GTDB taxonomy): domain Bacteria; phylum Chloroflexota; class Anaerolineae; order B4-G1; family SLSP01; genus JAAZNO01. Next base: position 11,398 of record JAPKMR010000032.1, read on the forward strand.
ACACCCCACTGTATCTGGAATTCCTGGCGGGGAAACGGGAGTTGGCATGTCTTCCGTGGAGCACACCGACCCGAAACCCACGCGGGTGGAGACAGCCCTGCTATCTTCTGGGGGATAATTATGTGCCATCGTTTAAGATGTTGATGGAAGAGACAAATTGGGATGCCTATGGTCCAGGAAAAGATCCACGCTGCGCCAATTGTATGGTTCATAGCGGGCATGATGCGGCAGCAATGAATGAAGCTCTGAGCAGCCTGCCCAACCTGTGGCGGGTGTTGAAGTGGGCCTTCTTCTAGGCCCGGGACCTTTTCCAGGCCCGATTGCGTCTGATAAGGAGCGGCGGTGATCATCCTGCTGACGGCACTGGCCCAGGAAGGAAGCGGGCTGCGGCGGCAGATGAAACTGACACCCGTGCCGAGTGGACGGGCAGGCAAAGCCATTGCCTGCTCAGGCCGATATGGGCGCCAACCGGTGCTCCTGGCATGGACGGGGATGGGGCGCCAATGCGCTGAAGCCGGCAGCGCCGCAATACTGGCACGTTATCAGGCTACCGCCGTAATCTCCATCGGCTTCTCCGGAGCATTGACGCAGCCGTTGACTGCCGGCACTCTGGTCTTAGCCACCGAATTGCAAAGGGTCACAAGCGCCGGTGATGGCAAGGTTCAAGGAGCAACACTTCAAGTTGACCAGAATCTGCTACAAAGAGCAAAAGAAGCGCTCAGCTCTGAGCCGCTGCACCTGATATCAGGACCTACGGTGACATCGCCAAAGCTCCTAAGCACCCCAGATGAGAAACTCGCCTTGGGCCAGCAAAGCGGCGCCATCGCTGTAGATATGGAAAGCTACTGGGTCGCCAGAGCTGCCTCAGAGCGAGGCCTCCCTTTTTTGGCATTGCGTGTCATCTCCGATGCGCAGGATGACCCACTGCCCCCTTTTCTCCAGAATCAGGACACGAGCGCCAGTCCCGGCACACGTCAAATAGCGCTTGCCTTGATTCAGAATCCGAGCAACCTACCAGCCTTATTCAGCCTAGCCAGGAATGCTGTTCGAGCGCGGCGCGCGCTCACCCGGGGTGTTGCCTGTATCGTGGCAGCCTTGTAGATTTGCCGCACCTAGTTCCAGATTTGCGCCGGCAAATGAAAACCATGGTCTGTATTAAACGCGGTAACCGTTCAGGTTCCTATCGCAAAACGCAGAGGACGGACCAGAGTCCATCAATGAGAGTGATTCTCGGGACGCCGAACAGCAACTACCCACGAGCAGTTTGAACTCTACTCAAACGACAGTATACTCACATGGGTAAACTCGAACACCTAACGTATTCACGGTACGACTATACCGCACAGCACGACATATTCAATCCTACGAGGAATCAAGCATGCTTTATATCGGTCTCGATGATACGGACACCCTTGGAACTCCCGGCACAGGACAGCTAGCGCGGGGCATCGCCGCGATGCTGACAGAGAGCTACCCAATCTCCGGCGTGGTAAGACAACAACTGTTCTTCGACCCGCGTGTTCCCTTCACCAAAAACAACAGCAGCGCCTGCATCATGCTTGCCAACGGTTCAGAGACAGGTAGCCTGCAGACACAGGAGTCTGAGAGATATCTGATGCTTGCCATCGGCGAGAAGGTGCGCGCCTTCATGCAAGCGCACTTCCAGCCCGGCAGCGATCCAGGGTTGTGCGTGAGCACAATCGCACCACCGGTTTTCACGGCTTTCGGGCGGCGGGCACAACGCGAGCTGGTCACACAAATGGAAGCCCGCGCGCTGGCAGCCGAGTACGGCGTGCTGCTCGAGGGCTTGGGCGGCACTGAAGATGGCGTCATCGGCGCGCTGGCGGCAGTGGGGCTGGCAGCTTCAGGTGATGACGGACGCTACATCCTGGTGGGACGCAGTCGCGATTTGACCGGACTGCAACCCGTCGAAGCGCTGCTGGAAGCGGGCATCGCGATGGTGCAAACCGCCGAGGGCGTACCCGTCAGTGAGGGGTTGGTGCTCACCGACCGTCTACGCCCGGCACGCCGCCAGGGGCGACCGGTTGCAGTGGTCACCTGGAGTGGGGAGCACGGCGGCTGTTGGCTACCGTTGAAACTGGACTAATCTACTTCCACGCAACAGGAACGGTTTGAAGAACGCGAATTCTGCCGCTATTCTTCGGGCTGAGGCGGTCGCTTACCGCTATGCCGGGAACGGACACACCCTGCCGCCAGTCTCGCTCGAGGTGGCGGCAGGCACATGCCTGGCGATAAGCGGCGCCTCAGGTTGCGGCAAATCCACACTGGCGCGCTGCCTTACGGGCCTGATCCCACACCTTTACCGGGGCGAAATGAGCGGCGCTGTGTGGATCGAGGGCCTACACACCAGCACAACCCCCTTGTGGCAGCTCTGCGAACGCGCCGGCATGGTATTCCAAAACCCAGCAGCGCAATTGCTGGCAACGACAGTCGAAAACGAGCTCATCTTCGGGCTGGAGAACCTGGGCTTAGCGCGTGCTGAGATCGCGATACGGCTTGAGGACGCTCTGGCGCAGTTCGGGTTGGCGGCGCTGCGCAAGCGGGATCCGCGCAGCCTGTCTGGCGGCGAGCAACAGCGGTTGGCGCTCGCCAGCATGATGAGTCGCCGTCCGGCGGTACTGGTGCTTGATGAGCCGTTCTCGATGCTCGATGGCGATGCCGCTGCGGACCTGACCACCGCTCTGGCAGAATTGACGACGCAAGGGACAGCTATCGTGGCATGCGAGCATCGCCTGGAATGGCTGGAGTTGCTGCCGGGGTTGCGCGCGCTGCACCTGAGCTCACCCCACATCCCACCGGAGACAACACGTGCCATGCCCCCACTAACGCGGAAGCGCACGCCCTTTACGCTCGAGGTGCTGGGGCTGAGTGTGCGGCGAGGTGATACGGAAGTGCTGCACAACCTCGATTTCCGCGCGCACGGCGGTGAGGTCGTGGCAATCGTTGGACGCAACGGCGCGGGTAAAACGACGTTGTTGCGAGCGCTGGCAGGCTTACAACGGGCGGAGGGCGAAATCTCAGTGGGGGGCGAGACTCCAGACCTGGGCATGGTTTTCCAGGATCCTGATGTGCAGCTCTTCAACGCCTCAGTGCGGGAGGAGATTCTGTACCGGATTACCACGCCCGATAGAGAACACTACACCTGGTTGTTGGACGCGCTGGGTCTGGAGCGCTACGAAAGTACACCACCGCTATTGCTTAGCGAAGGTGAGAAGAAGCGTCTGGCGCTTGCCACGGTGTTGATGCGGCAACCACGCGATGGGATACTGCTCGATGAACCGGCATTGGGGCAGGATGACGGACACAAAAGCCGCCTGCTGCGCCTGGCGCGGGCATTGGCAGATGCCGGACAACTGGTGATTCTCACCACGCACGACCTGGCGCTGGCGGCGCAGGCAGACCGGTTGCTGCTGTTAGCTGATGGGCACATCATTACGGAGGGGACACCGGCGGTGGTGCTAGAAGATATAGATGCCTGCCGCCGCGCGGGCATGCGCACACCAGAACGCAGGGTGGGTAGAGAGCAGTGAGTACAGAGCGCAAGCACCGCAGAAGGCGCGAACACCGGACGACACCCGCGCTCGTGGAGAGCTCGCCCCTGCGCCGCGCCGACCCACGTGTGAAGCTGGCGCTTAGCCTGGGGCTTTCACTGGCGGTGATGCTGCCGCTGGCGCAAGTGGCAACGGCGCTGACTCTTTACGCGCTGTTGTTGCTGTGGGCGCGCCTGCTGCCCCTGGCAGCGCGGCAGGTCTGGCGGCTCAAGTGGGTGCTGTTGGTGCTCTTTGCAGTGGACTGGCTTTTTGTGTCACTGGAGCTCGCCACAATCGTCAGCCTGCGGATTATCATGCTGACGGGGACATTCACACTGCTGGTGGCGACGACCACGCCGGATGAGCTGCGGTTGGCATTCGAATGGCTGCACTTCCCGTATCGCTACGCCTTCAGCCTGAGCCTGGCTTTCCAGAGTCTCAACCTGCTGGAGCAGGAGTGGCAGGCAATTCTGGAAGCGCAGCGAGCGCGTGGAGCGTGGGCTTCCCCGCGGAACTGGCGCGCGCTCTGGCAGGGGCTCCATAATCTCACGGCGCTGACGGTCCCCGCGATTGTCCTGACGACGCGACGCGCCTGGGCGCTCACAGAAGCGGCATATGCGCGTGGCTTCGATTCGCCGCGGCGGCAGGCTTACCGGCAATTGCAGCTGGCAGGGCTGGATTGGCTATTGCTCGGCGGCGCAGTGCTGGTTGCTGGCGCTCTGCTGGCGTGGCGGTTGGGGATGTAAGGTGAAGCCGAGGATTCCATACACAACGTGTGGTCAAGCCAGGTTGCCGGTCATTTCATGCTTTAGGAGGAGATATGTCATCGAAGGCCCGAGTCATTGTGGCTCTCGGAGTGCTGGTTTTCATTGTCGCCGCGGTATTAGGAATCGAGGCGCTGCGCAGGCATCAGAGCGCCACGCCGGATTTGCCGCCTGGCAGCATTCCCATCACGCTCAATGGGGAAGTTATCGCCGCATTCACGCCCGCAGACCTGGAGCAGCTACAGCAGGTGAGTTTTGTGGATGCCGAAGAAGGCAAAACGCAGGAAGGTTGGTTGCTGCGCGATGTGCTGCACCTCACTGTGGAGGACATGGCATGGACCCCGCAGACGCAGGTCACCGTGGTCAGCAACAGCAAATCGGTGCAGCTCACCTGGGCTGAGATAGACGATCCCGCCAACTGGGTGATGTTCGACCTGGCAGGGCGGGGCACGCTGAAGCTGGTCTCAGTTTTGGAGCGGCTGAACACCCGCGATGAGTGGGTGCAAGATGTAACCAGCTTGGTGGTCGAGCAACCATGAACGAGCGGTATTTTTCCACATTTCAGTTGATCATGCTGGCGCTGTTCTCAGCGCTGGTGGTGGTGGCAAAGGTGGCACTGCGACTGCCGCTTCAGATGTCGGGGCATTCAGGCATCTTCTGGATGGCAATTATTATTGTGGCGGCAGGGGTGGTGCCCAAACGTGGGGCAGCAACACTGGTCGGGCTGACCTCAGGTATTCTTTCGGCATTCCTGGGGTTAGGCGATTTCGGAGCGCTCAACACATTGCTTTCCTATACCGCCGTGGGTTTGGGTACCGATCTGGCATTGCTGCTGCTGCGCGATCCCACGCAACCGGTGATGGCGATGCTGGCAGCGGTCTTCGGGCATGTGAGCAAATTCCTGGTCAAGTGGGGCATGGGCGTGCTCACGGGGGCGCCGGTCGGTTTTGTGGCGCTGGGATTGGCGCGCGCCCTGCTGAACTATGTCATCTTCGGGGCACTAGGCGGGTTATTGGGATGCCTGACCCTGGCAGCGCTGCGGAAGGCAGGATTCTTCACGTATATTGGGGAGAAGCGATAGGATGAAAACCATTAGCTTTTACCACATCCATGAACCCTACGGCTGGATGTCCAACTTCGCGCAGTATCCTATCGAAGTGGACGGCAAAATCTGGCCCACCAGCGAGCATTATTTCCAGGCGAGTAAATTTCCCGGCTCAGACTACTCAGAAGCTATTCGCCAACAGCCCTCACCAAGGTCTGCCGCGAAGATGGGGAGAAGTTACGAGCACCCCCTCCGCGCCGATTGGGAGGAGGTCAAAGACTCCGTCATGCGCAAGGCGGTGCTGGCGAAGTTCACCCAGCATCCGGAGTTGCGCGCCTGGCTGCTGGATACAGGCGATGCGGTCCTGGTGGAACACACCACCAAGGATAGCTATTGGGCAGACAACGGCGATGGCAGCGGCAAAAACCGCCTGGGCGTGATTCTGATGGAGGTACGCGCGCAGTTGCGCAATACCTGAGTCTGCTGAGAATCCCAGAAGGTAATCAGGAGTCATTCATGAAATCACTGCTACGGTTGATCAAATACATGCGACCCTATCGCTGGGAAGCATTTGCGACCTTGCTCTTGCTGCTGGGGGTAGTCGCGGCGGACCTGGCTATCCCCCGTCTCACGCAGCGCGTCATTGATGAAGGCATCAAGAACCAGAATCTCCCCCTCATCGTCCGAACCGCGCTGCTGATGTTCGGCGTCGCCGTGGTAGAGGCGCTGGTATCGGTAAGCAATGTGATCCTCTCCGTGCGTGTGGGGATGAAGACCGCTACCGATATCCGCAGCGCGTTTGTGCGCAAGGTGCAAACGCTATCTTTCGGCAATCTGGATCGCCTGCAGACCGGACAATTGCTCGTCCGCGCCACCAGCGATATCAACCAGGTGCAGATGATCATGATGATGAGCCTGCGCATTCTCACCCGCGCGCCGCTGTGGGCTGCCGGAGCACTGGTTATGCTCATTCTCACGGCGCGCCAACTGGCGTGGATTTGGCTGGCGATGTTGCCCTTTCTCTTCGGGATTATTACCCTGTTCCTCATCAAAGCGCGTCCACTATTTCTCACAGTCCAGCAAAAGCTGGACAAGCTCAATACCGTGATGCAGGAAAATCTTGCCGGCGTGCGCGTGGTCAAAGCCTTCGTTCGCGCGGAGCACGAAAAGCAGCGCTTTGCACGCGCCAATGACGACTTAATGGCCGACACAATCAGGGTCTTCAACTTTGTGGTTGTGCTAATGCCGCTGATGATGACCACCGTCAACCTGGCTACAGCTGGCGTCATCTGGTTTGGCGGCAATCGGGCAATGACGGGCGAATTGACGGTGGGGCAAATTGTCGCCTCGGTCAATTATATGATCTTCGCCCTGTTTCCGTTGATGATGCTGATCAACATGACGGCGCCGCTTTCAGCTGCCGAGGCTTCCGCAGGACGCATTTTGGAGGTGCTGGATACGGAGCCTGAAGTGCAACCACCCGCCGCGCCGCAACGCCCGGCAGATCCTGCCGGGCATGTAGTTTTCGAGGATGTATGCTTCAGCTACAATCACGGTTGCTCAGATCCCGCCATCTCCCACGTAAACCTGGAAGCGAAGCCGGGAGAGATGGTCGCTATTCTTGGAGCTACCGGCTCTGGAAAATCCACCCTCATTCATCTAATTCCACGTTTCTACGATGTCTCTGCAGGTCGGGTATTGATTGATGGTGTGGATGTGCGCGATTGGTCGCTAGCCGATCTGCGCGCAACGGTCACTATCGCACTCCAGGAAGCCGTGCTCTTCAGCGGGAGCGTGCGCGATAACATTCGTTACGGGCGACCCGATGCCACGGATGCCGAAATCGAGGCCGCAGCGCGAGCTGCGCAAGCCCACGATTTCATCATGGCGATGCCAGACGGCTACGCAACCCATATCGGGCAGCGCGGAGTGAACCTTTCGGGCGGGCAAAAACAGCGCATCGCGATAGCGCGCGCACTGTGCGTACGCCCGCGTGTGCTCATCCTCGACGACAGCACCAGCGCGGTGGATGTAGAGACAGAGACGAAACTCCAGGACGCGCTGGACAATCTACTGCATACACAACTGGCGCACCGCAGCACGGTCTTCGTCGTGGCGCAACGTATCAGCACGGTGCTCACTGCCGATAAGATCGTGGTGTTGGATGGCGGACGCGTCGCTGCCGTGGGCACGCATGCGGAATTGCTGGCGCAAAGTCCGATCTACCGCGAAATCTACGAGTCGCAGCTGGGAAACAGGCAAGTCCTGCTGGGGTCACAATCAGGAGGCATGGGCAATGGAACAACGACAGGCTAACAGCGGCGAAAAACCCATGGCAGGCGGAGCACGGCTTCCAGGCCCGGGAGGTCGAGGCTTCGGCGCGCGCATCGAGAAGGCGCGTGATGTGCGCAGCACATTACGGCGCCTGCTGCGTTATCTGCTACCCTATCGCGCACGGCTGGCGCTGGCCCTGCTGCTGGTGCTGATAACTACGTTGCTAGATCTGGCAGGTCCCTATTTCAACGGTCTGGCGATTGACCGCTACATCCTCCAACGCGATGCGGTGGGCCTGGGACGCCTGCTGCTGTTGATGATCTCCGTTTACCTGGGGGCGCTAGGACTGCGGACATTGCTGGCACGAATGATGGTGGCGATGGTGCAGAAGGTGATGCGGACGATGCGCGAGGAGCTCTTCGGGCACCTGCAAACACTTTCGCTGAGTTTCTTTGATGCACACCCGCACGGCGACCTGATGAGCCGCCTTACCAACGATCTTGACGCGCTAGGCCGGCTGCTCGCGCAAAACGTGACCGAACTCTTCAGTGGCTTGCTCTCGCTGGTGGGCATCGTGGTGATGATGTTCACGATCAATTTCTGGTTGGCACTGGGGTCCATGTTCGTCTTCCCACTGATGCTGTGGTTCACCGGCTTTGTGGGACGACGCACACGCCAGGGTTTCCGTGAGTTCCAGCAGCGCGTCGGGGAGCTCAACGGCGAACTTGAGGAAACCTTCAGCGGGCAGCGCGTGATCCTTGCCTTTGGTCAGGAAGGGGCGACGCTCGAGAAATTTGACCGCGTCAATGAGGAGACGCGGGATGTGGGCATTCGGGCACAAACTTACGCCACGCTGATTCCCCCGCTCATGGGCATCTTCAGCAATGCCAATATCGCGATCCTCGCCGGTCTGGGCGGGTGGATGGTAGTCCGCGGGTGGGCGACGGTGGGCACCATTCTCACGTTCTATAACTACTCACGGCGTTTCGCCGGACCGCTGCGACAGCTGGGCGATCTCTACAATCAGATACAATCAGCGCTCGCCGGCGCCGAGCGCGTCTTTGAGCTGCTGGACCAGGTCCCGGAAATCCAGGATGCATCCGATGCCATTCCACTGGAGCAGGTACGTGGCGATGTGGTCTTTGATGCCGTGAATTTCAGCTACGTGCCGGGCGTGACCGTAATCAAGAACATGAGCTTCCATGCCGAACCGGGTCAGACAATTGCGCTGGTGGGACCGACAGGCGCCGGCAAGACGACCATGATCAACCTGCTTTCCCGCTTCTACGACATCCAGGATGGCACAATTCGTATTGATAGTGTGGACTTGAGAGCCTACCAGAAAGCCAGCCTGCGCCGTAGCCTCGGCGTGGTCTTGCAGGACACCTTCCTCTTCTCCGAGTCGGTGATGGAAAACATCCGCTACGGGCGACTGGATGCCACGGAGGACGAGGTCATCGCCGCAGCTAAAATGGCGAATGCGGACCAGTTCATCCGCCGTCTGCCAGCGGGCTACCAGACAGAGCTCTCCGAACGGGGCAGTAATCTAAGCCAGGGACAGCGGCAGCTGCTCGCCATTGCCCGGGCAATTCTGGCGAATCCGGCGCTGCTGATCCTCGACGAAGCAACCAGCAGCGTAGATACCCGCACCGAGCGACATATCCAGGAAGCATTGCTACGCCTGATGGAGGGGCGCACGAGTTTCGTCATCGCGCACCGCCTGAGCACGATCAGGCAAGCAGATAGAATCCTGGTCATTAACGGGGGGCAAATCATTGAGCGCGGCACGCACGATGAGTTGCTGGCAGCCAAGGGCTTTTACCACAATCTTTACCTGAGCCAGTTCAAGGGACAAGAGGTCATTCCAAATTCAGGAGATGTCGCCGGCTGACAATAATGGCCGAAATGAGCAATGGATACACGTATAGCTTTTGTCCCAGGCATCACGCTCTGCGCAGACTTCTACCGAGAAGTGGTGCGCCCGCTTCTCGATGCCCATTTTCCGGGCTTGAAACATGCTGCAGCTCTGATTGGCAACGGGTCTGAAGTGTTGGGATTTGACGATCCCACCTCAACCGACCACGATTGGGGCCCCCGGCTATTGCTCTTTGTGGAACCGGAAGCACTGCCGGCGGCAGAGCAAATCCGGCAGGTGCTGGCAAAACTGCTCCCGAAGACCTTTCACGGATATCCGACCAACTTCTCCCCGCCCGATCCAACCGATGGGGGAACGCAGCTGCTACAAGCCCTTGCCAGCGGACGGGTAAATCATCGCGTGACCGTCCAATCTGTGCGCGGTTTTTTCGCCGGTTACCTGGGTTTCGAGATTTCGCTTCCACTAGAACCGGCGGATTGGCTCAGTTTTCCCGAACAGCGCCTGCGAACCATCACGGCGGGGGCAGTCTATCATGATGAGATCGGGCTGGAACAAACGCGCGCACGCTTTGCTTATTACCCCCATGATGTGTGGCTGTATCTCCTTGCCTCGGGATGGGCGCGCCTCGGACAAGAAGAGCATCTCATGGGACGTGCAGGGATGGTAGGAGATGAAATCGGTTCGGCGGTGATTGGTGCGCGGTTGGTCAGGGATATCATGCGTCTGTGTTTCCTGATGGCGAAAACTTACGCCCCCTACCCCAAATGGTTAGGCTCGGCGTTCAAATGCCTGCCGTGCGCCACTGAACTACTGCCCCTATTGGAAGCCACTCTACACGCAACCCATTGGCAGGAGCGTGAGGCCAATCTGGTCAAAGCCTACGAACACCTCGCGGTGCAGCACAATGCCCTTGGTCTGACCGAAACGCTACCAGAACGAACCACGCAATTCTTCGGGCGTCCCTTGCAGGTCATCGCGTTACACGGATTTGCGGAAGCGCTGGGACAACGCATTGAGGACCCAATTGTTAAGCGTATCGCTGCGCGCCCCTTGATTGGGGGGGTGGATATGCTGAGCGACAATACAGATTTCCTCGCGAACCCGTTGTGGCGACCGCTAATCCGGCAGTTGTATCAGGAGCCTTTCGAGCACCAGGAATAAGACTGCTCTGCGTAATCGAGATGATTGCTGTGCCTCCTAGAGCCGGGCCTGAACCTGATTTCCGTCAGTCCGGTATTATATGTGGGGGGGACAGAAATATGATTACCAAACGAGCGCTTCTGTTATGGCTCATCTTTGTTCTGGTGAGCTGTGCCGCTCCAACCGCGCCAACCGCCACATCTTCAAGTCTCAAAGCCACGGTAACACCGACCTCAATGCCTGCCAGTGAGCCTGTGATGACGACCTTCCTGGATGAGACGCCGCCGGGAGTAGAACCGGTGGTGTTTCGCGCCGGTTCCGTATCCACCGGCGCCATCGAGCTCTCCCTGGTGCTCCACCCCAATCTGCGTGAACTCACCTTCACCCGTCTGGAATCCGGAAAAGCCACGATTTGGTTCAGCCAGAAGACAGATGCCGGATGGAGTGCGCCCAAGCCTGCAGATTTCTCCGGAAAATACAATGACGTAAGCCCGTTCATCACCAGCGATGGGCAACGACTCTATTTTGCCTCCACGCGCCCAACCGCCGGCGGCGCCACCGCGAGCGCACAGTATCACATCTGGTATGTTGAAGCATCTGCAGGCGGTTGGTCGGAACCGGTTCAACGCATGGTCACCTGATGGATCCGGGATTAGTTTCGACGCCGATTACGATGGCGACGGATATGCCGAAATCTACACGCTGGATGTAGCAAGCCTGGCAGTAACGCGCCTGACCTCAAACGCCGCGAATGATCAATTCGCCGATTGGTCACCAGATGGAATCCAGATGGCTTTCACCTCGGACCGTAACGGCAACTGGGACATCTTTGTGATGCAGTCCGATGGCAACCAACAGCGCGCCCTGACCGATAGCCCGGACTGGGAGTTGTTTCCAGCCTGGTCACCCGACGGAAGCGCCATTGCTTTTCAGAGCCAGTTCGATAACAATTTTGAGATTAACGTGATGGTTCCAGATGGCAGCACGCAACGCCCTCTGAACCCCACACCGGATGATGAACTTTGGCCCCCCTGGGGACCAACCTTGGCGCCAGATGCACATTTGCGATTGGAGATGAGATCCCAGGATCTGGGCTTGCGTAAGACTTTCCAGGCAGCGTTGGGTGATCTGGATGGCGATGGAGACCTTGACATCGCTTTCGCCAATCCAATGCACAATCCGGCTACCATCTAGTTGAACGATGGGCATGGACACTTTGAGGATACCGGACAAAAGTTGACTCAGTACGGGCACGGCATCGGTCTGGCTGATTTCGATGGCGACGGCGATCTGGATGCCATGATTGTCTGCCATCAGATGCAATTACCCACGCAGGTCTATCTGAACGATGGGCGGGGGATGCTCATTGATACCGGTCAAGATTTTGGGGATGCCCGCATCAGCGCCGCCGACCTGAATCTGCTCGATCTCGACGGTGATGGATGGCTGGATGCACATATCTTGTATTACTCCGAAACTGGAGTGCCAGACAAAGTCTACCTCAACGATGGTGCGGCGACCTTCCGCGATAGCGGTCTGGTTTTGGAGGAGGATTTCATTGCCTGGGGCGACCTGGATGGCGACGGAGATTTAGATATAGTCATAGGCTGCTTTCGAGACGGCGCGCAGATTTGGTTCAACCGGCAACTCTAGAGGCACAAAGATGAAACTTACACGACGTCTATGCAATCAGGAAAATGATTTCTGGCGCATCCGCAACTTCTTGCGCGATGTCTTCCTTCACAATGGGCGACTCGAGCACAGCTGGAATGTGGCGCGCTTCGACTATTGGCGACGGCACTTCCGGGGCTGTACCCGCGTCTTTTCCACTGCCAATGAAAACCCCGCCGACGCACTCTACCGCTCGATGATGACGGCTATGAAAGTGACCGATACCTGGATAAAAACTTTCTAGACGAAAAAACCGTTGATGCTGTACGATTCAAGTTCTCCCATTGTGAGGTGGTACGTATGGATGAGCAAGGGTTTCGCAAGATGTTGGAGGGGCGCGAAGTGCCCACAGATAAGATAGCCGCCGCCCTGGCGTTGGCGGAACGCTTCGAGCAATTTGCGACACAAACAGGGGGCTTTTCCCGAGAAACGTCCTGGGCATTTTCAACTACCCTCATCGCCGAAGAGCAGAATACCGAGGAGAATTTTCTGACCCTGGCACGCTACGGCCTGTTTGCCAATCAGCAAGCGGTCTTCGTAGCTTTCCTCGAGGTGCTCGACGGCGGTGAGGCGCAGGAGAACCTCTACCGGCGGGTGGGCGAACGCTACGGCATCGCGCTACGGGATGAGGTCTTTGCCGGAATTGGAGTAGCGCCCTACGGCATTCCGGCGCCAGAGAAGCCGCGCTACATGCAACCCGTCATTGAACGGCTGGAACACGCCCTCGGTGCGGAGGCTTGCCGGGCGCTCCTTGCCGATAGCCTGCGCGACCTGCCCGAGTACGCCTGGGAGCGCGAGTTCTATCTATCCTGCGCTAACGTGGATGAATATCTGCTTCAAAAGAAAGCGCGCTTTGTAGCCCAATTGGAAACCTGCCAGCGCGAGGGGCGATTGTTTTTCGCTCAGGAAATTACCGATGCGGTGCTCGATTATGTGCGGAACGAACCGGAAATCGGCGGCGGCGTGCGGGTAGGAAACATCGTTTATGAAACGAAGATTCCCTTCTTGACGAAAGAAGCCCTGGCGGAGACCGACCCCATACTCAAACGTTACTACTTCTGCCATTGCCCCTGGGCGCGCGAAGCCGTGAAAAGTGGCGCAATAGTCGCACCGGTCTTCTGCAATTGCAGCGCCGGTTTCCATAAAAAGCCCTGGGAGGCTGCGCTTGGGCAGAAGGTTCAGGTAGACGTACTCGAGTCCGTGCTTCAGGGTGATGAGCGCTGTCGTTTTGCCATTCATCTCCCGGAAGGGGTGGTCGAACAGTCGCGATGACATTGCCGGTAGCGGTGTGTTTCGACTTCGGGGTAAAAGTAAGACATCTATCATGCAAATGCCTTTCCTTTGAGTGATCTTGTGCGACGTGGCTGCGTCACGTCGCACAAAATCGCCTTTCTTCTGCACCCCGCAGGGGCGCCTGAGATTGCCGTTCCGGCATGAAAGGCAACCACCGGTGGCGGGATTTTGAATTTGCAGTAGAATTTTAGTAGTCCTGCCCGCACATGAAATCCTGATATGGTGGGTATGACGGCGTCTCACGATTCTGAAAATCAGTTCTAAAGAAGGAGGAAATTAGTGGCATCGAAACATATCAAATCCAGTATTTCGGCTAGTATTCCAGAAAAGACCCTGCAGGGATTGCGGCGCTTCAACGCAATCATGGGCGTCCTGCACTTCGTTCAGGGCATCTTCATGATCCTGGTGAGCAACGATACAACCTACCCCATTTTCACCAATTATCTGAAGTTTGATGTAGCTACCCGCTCTCTAACACCCAATCCCCAGCTCCTGACCAATCTGCGCTTCGGTCCTGCTGTCGCGGGTTTCTTGCTCATCTCAGCAGTAGCGCACTTCTACCTGGCAACCATCGGCTATCCGCGCTACGTTGAGAACCTCAAGAAGGGCATGAATCCGGTGCGCTTCTACGAATATGCGCTGAGCTCGTCACTGATGATCGTGCTCATCGGCATGCTCGTGGGAATCTGGGATCTCGGTGCAATCATCGCGATTTTCGCAGTCAATGCCACCATGAACCTTTTTGGCATCATGATGGAGCTGCACAATCAGCACACCAAAAAGACAGATTGGACTGCTTTCATCTATGGGTGCATCGCGGGCATCGTGCCATGGATCGTAATCGCTCTCCATTTCGTGGGCGCGGTCAATTCTGGAGACGCCAAACCACCGGCATTTGTCTATACCATCGTCCCCACATTATTCGTTTTCTTCAACATCTTCGCCATCAATATGGTACTCCAATACAAGAAAGTGGGTCGCTGGAAGGATTATCTGTTTGGAGAGCGCGTTTATATCATCCTGAGCCTCTCCGCCAAGACTGTGCTGTGCTGGCTGATTTGGACCGGCACACTGGCGCCTATATAGAGCTATGTTTTGATGTGCGCTGCAGCCGTTGCTACCTTAACGGCTGCAGCGCAACTGTTTACAGCAGTTGAAACAGTAAACCGGAGGTTTGCATGGGGTCACGAGCAAAACCCGCAGATATTGACGCTTATATCGCTGCGGCAGCACCCGAGATGCGCGAGATTCTGGAAGAAATTCGAAGGATCGTCAAAACGCAGGTTCCGGAAGCCACGGAGACCATCAGCTATCAGATGCCATCTTTCAGGTTGAAGCGCGTTTTCTTCCACTTTGCAGCGTTCAAAACGCATATCGGCATTTATCCCCCTGTGAAAGGCGATGAAGCGTTACAACAAGCGCTGCTACCCTATCGCGGCGAAAAAGGCAATCTAAAATTCCCACTGAACCGACCCTTGCCCTACGAGCTGATACACCGGGTCGCAGCAGCGCTCGCGCAGGAAAACGGCTAAGAGAATACAATAACCAGAAACAGCAGCACAAAAGGAACAAAGCCCATGCACTCAAAAGCGAAAACAGTAGCAGCGTATTTGGATGAGTTGCCCGCTGACCGGCGAGCAGCCATGGAGGCAGTGCGAAAGGTCATCCTGGAGCATCTTCCGGAGGGATATGAGGAAGCCATGAATTGGGGGATGATCACCTATCAGGTGCCGCTGGAGACATACTCCAAGACTTACAACGGGCAACCTCTTATGCTGGCAGCATTGGCATCCCAAAAGAACCACATGGTGGTCTATTTGACCGGGATTTATGCCGACGAGAGCGCCCGTCAGGCATTTGAGACCGCCTATCGTGCAACGGGCAAGCGTTATGATGTGGGTAAATCGTGTGTGCGCTTCAGGAAGCTGGATGATTTGCCCCTGGACCTGCTTGCGGAGAGCATTGCCGCTTTGAGTGTGGAGCAATTCATCGCCCTGGTGGAAGCGCCTAAGTTGGCACGGAAACGCGGGTAAAGTGAAAGCAACAAGGTCATACCACCGGCGCATGAGCCGGTCAACAGAGATACGAGGCACAGGCAGATGAAAGCGCTGGATTACGATATCATCGTCGCTGGCGGCGGCACAGCGGGCGCTGCGGCAGCTATAGCGGCAGCCCGGCGCGGGTGGCACGTTCTGCTGGTGGAAGAACAAAACTGCCTGGGAGGCACTTCCACCACCGGAGGCGTAGGCGAATGGTTCGCCTCGCTGGAAGGCATGGGCGATATCTTCGATACCACAGTGCGCGAACTTGAACGCTTCGGAGCACGTTATGGGAATCAAAAGGTATTCAACCATGAATACCTGAAAATCATCTGGCAGCTGCTGGCGGAACAGGCAGGCGTTGAATTGCTCTTCCATGCCTCGGTTTTCGGTGTCAGCAAAGATAGTGATACCCTGACCGAGGTACAAATCGCCTGCGCCTCACAAATTCTGGCCGCGCGCGCCAGGTTCTTCATTGATGCGACGGGCGAGGGGGACCTGAGTTACCTTGCTGGAGCGCCATTCATGCAAGGTGACCCCGACAGCGGCGCGGTATTGCACATGACGCTGACCGCATGGCTGTACGACACGGGAGAAATTCAAGAGCCTTATCTTCCAGAGGGGTTGACGCCCATATCCGGACCGGAGGAGCTGCCGGGTTTGGGCACAGGCTGGGTGGTAGATGCGCATCGCGTTTACTTGAATGCCACCAAGGTCATGGGGCATGATCCTACCGACCCCTTTAGCCTGAGCGCTGCCGAACGCGAAGCTCGCCGGCAGCTCACCCGTGTGGTCGCCTATGTGCAGTGTCACAAATTCCCAACTTACGCGCTGGCAGCTACAGGCGCCAGCATCGGCATCCGTGAGGGCAGACGCATCCTGGGCGAGCATGTGCTTACCCAAGACGAAATTCTAAACCGCACCGATCCCCTGATTTTCGAGGACGGCATTGCCGTCGGCACAAGCCAGGTGGATTTTCACAGCCTCACCCAACCGGGAGCTTCGGGTTGGCGCAAGCGCGTCGCCCCCTACAACATCCCCTTCAGGTGTTTGATGGTTAAAGGCTTCCCCAACCTGCTGACTGCCGGCAAATGTATCAGTACCGATCAGGTTGTGCATAGTAGCTGCCGCATGACACCCACATGCTGCGCCACAGGACAGGCTGCGGGCACCGCCGCAGCACTAGCGCTGGAGATGCAGGTCAACGCACTCCGCGATATCTCCGTGCCCAGACTTCGAGCTATCCTCAGCACTGAGGGCATCGAGCTCGATCCGCGAAAACACCAGGCATATGCCCCAAATGACGAGCTTTCGTAGTAGTTCAGTGGGGTATAGGACAAATTATTGGGAAGTTTAGAGATCAAGTTGGTGAGAGAATGCGTTTAGGCAAGTGGACGCGCCAAAGAGATGCAGAGGGTGTTTTTTTTGTAATTTTCGTGAACGGGGCTGCGCCCCGTTCACGAAAATTACACCGGTAGAAAGAAGCGCCGAGTGCGGCGGCGCAGATAGTTTGAGCGCTGACAAGGGCCATTTGCAAAATGCCAATCTTATTTTTCCCAATATTCTGTCGTATACCCGTTCAGCGGGCTTCTGCGCACTGTGTAAGGCGCGCTGTGGGGATTAGCTGCTTTGTCACCGGGTTGCTGTGCAACCCGGTCGCGGCGCAACCCAGTTGCGGCGCAACCCGGTTGCGGCGCAAGACAATTAGTGATAGCGCAACCGCAGGACCAGGTCCTGGGGATAATTTCCAAAGCGCCGCCCAAAGATATTCAACCCGCCCACATGTTGTGCATCAGCCTTGACCCCGATGCGCACGGATAGAAAGGGGCTAGCCGTAATTCGCAGGTCCTCCAGGCGAACATCGGAGATGCGCACACCGTCTATCATGCTGCCTTCGCCATTGACCTGCCAAATCTTCAACAAACCGTACTGAGAATTCCAATCCTCCCACCAGTCCGGTGTGAGCACGCCATGCTGACCGCCAAAATCCGCCGGGCTGGTCCAAGTGCCAACCTCCACCTCGTTGATCCAAAGGGTCACGTCCGAAGGCCAATCATCATGATGCAGCGGCGCCTCAGAGCAGATTTCGAGCGCGAAATGCAGGCTTTCGGGGGTAACCTTTGGGGGCAAGCGGTTGGGGAAACGGTATTCCACGTAGCCATAGTGAAACCACAGTAACTGAGCCTGCACCCGGTCCGGTTCGTAAAACGAGGCTGGGTCATCGAAGAGGCCAATGATGCCGCCTTCACTAGCCAGACCACAAGTTGGCGTAACCTGACAATCCACATAAGCCCCCACGGGCATGGAAATCTCCACAAGTTGCTGCTGCGGCACTTCACCGCGTGGCAGTTCAATCACCACTACATCGTAAGCGCGAGCACAAATCTTCTGCAATCCCCGCACCGCAGGCTGCAGCTCCGTATTGAGCAGACCGGCCTCTTCAAGGCTATTGATGTGCAGGGTGGCTGTCGAGAGGGGCAGCTCCAACGCCTCAGCAATCTCACTGACATTGCACACCCGGTCTCGTAACAGTTTGAGAATCCGCTGACGCGGTTCAGAGGCAAGCGCTTTAAGTATGGATTCAGATTCAGGATTGTCCGCGTCTACTCGCAGGATGCGACCTTCAGGGGTAGGTTTTCCCGCCATACTTGCCTCCTTGCTCTACAGTCAGTAGTGAACGAACTCAAGTCTCGGGGTCACAATCAGACCCGTTATATTTCACATTAATATATAACATTGATGGATGTTTGTCAACAACGCGCCGGCAGGGGTGCATTTCATAGCTGATTCTCTCGCTATCTTTCGCAAACCGCCCTATTCGCCAGTGTTACCCTATTGACAAATCGCATAACATACTGTAATATATATTATATATCGTATATTCCTGAATTATAAACGCAAAAGTGGTGGAATTTCCTCATTTTCAGGCAAAAACGCGATAATATTATCGAATACAACACAATGAACGGTTTCAAACGAGAGCCGCTCGATACATGCTTCGCAAGCAGATTCTCGTGGTCTTCAAGGGATTTCCGTAGCGGGTTGCTGACCGAAACCGCGCCACGCCCCGCACAATGCCACTGAAGCGTAAGCAAGGCATTTGCCCGGGGCTACCGAAGCCGCCCAATCGCATTGCGGACCTCACAGAGGACGCAGCAGCCCTTTCACCTGCTACGAATGCCCTTCAATCACAATAGGGGAGGTGCACACAAAAAACGGTACACTGCAGCTTGAGTCAGACTCCACTTATGTTTCAGGTATCTGCATTATTCAATTGAGGAGGAAGCAATGAAATCGCGTTTGTGGACTATCTACACACTGTTGCTGGTTATCAGCATCGTCTTGGCAGCTTGCAGCCCTACCCCCAAGCCCGCCGAATCAGAAACGGGGACCAGCTGCGGCACAGTCGAACTGCAGTATTGGAATCCCTTCACCGGTCCGGATGGGCCTTTCATGGGGCAGATGGTGGACGCCTTCAACGCCTCGCACCCTGAAATCAAGGTCACGATGACGAGTCAAGGTGAATACTACACACAACTGGCAACTGCAGCTGCCGCCGATACGCTGCCGGATGTCGCCATCGTCCATGCCGATCAGGTTCCGACCCAGGCATTCCGCAATGTGCTACGCCCGATGGACGCGCTGGTCGCGGAGATGGGCATCGCCGCCAACGACTATCCCGCCGGCGTGTGGCAGGCAGGCGAAGTCGCCGGGAAGCGCTATGCTATCCCGTTGGATATTCATCCTATGACCGCCTTCTACAACGCAGACCTGCTCACGAGCGCGGGCTTCAATGAGCCGCCCAAAACCGCCGAGGAATTTGAGGCAATTGCAGCAGCGTTGACTGGCAACGGGAATCAGGGCTTCGATATTACCGGTGGTTTCCCCATCCAGCAAATCTTCCAGCAGATGCTACACCAATTCGGCGGGACCGAGTTCAATACCGATGGCACCGAGGCCACGTGGAACAGCGAGGCGGGCGTGAAAGCACTGCAATGGATGAAGGACGTGCAGGCGAAATACTCCGAGCCCAATCTGGAAGTAGATGCCGAACTCAATGCCTTCAAAACCGGCACGGTCGGCATGGTTTGGAACGGTATCTGGCAGACCTCCAACGTCACCGGTGAAGGCGTCGAGTTTGACGGACGCGCCACCGCCGTACCCCAAATCGGGCCCCAAATGGCCGTTTGGGCCGGATCGCACCAGCTCACCCTGCCGGTGCACAAGACGATTGATCCCTGCAAGGACCAGGCTGCTGCAATCTTCATCAAATACATGGTAGAAAACTCGGTCACCTGGACCAATGGCGGACAAATCCCGGCAGCTGCCTCTGTGCGCGCCAGCGCTGAATTCAAAGCCATCGAACCTCAAGCCTCGATTGCGCCCTCAGTCGAATATGCCTTCTTCCCGCCCTCTATCCCCGGCATCACCGATGCCTTCGGGCCGTTGGGCGAAGCCGTGGGCGCGGTCATGAATGGCACGACCTCCGATATCCAGGGTGCGCTGAATGATGCCGCACAGCGCGCCAATGAAATTCTCGCACAGAACAAGGCGACCTACGGTGACGCGCCAACAGCTCCCTAACCGGGCGCTATAATAACCCCTGTTGCTGCGGCGCGAACTGCGCCGCAGCAACACCCTATTTTAAGAAAGGTGGGCGCACATGGTAACTGGCAAACATAAGTTCAATTGGATTCCCTATCTGTTTATTTTGCCCCATCTGATCTTCTTCATCGTCTTTGTCGGATACCCCTTCTTCAACGGCTTATACATCAGTTTCTTTAGCTACGACTATCTACGCCCCGAGGCAACCGCCTTTGTGGGCCTGCAGAATTATCTCGATCTATTCCGTGTGGGCAGCGTGAAGTATTACGAATTCTGGAACTCCATGCGGGTGACTCTAGTCTTCGTCATCTCCAGCGTGCCCTTCCTGATTCTCATCCCTCTGGGATTGGCGACCTTGCTCAATACCAAGGTCGCAGGCAGCAATGTTTTTCGCGCGATTTACTTCGCGCCGTGGGTGCTCTCCTGTGCCGTCATCTCCCTCATCTGGTGGTGGATTTTCCAGAGTCAGGGAGGATTGCTCAACCACTATCTGGGTCTGTTGGATATAGCCACACCACGATGGCTCTCCACCATGCCCTATGCAATGATCACCATCGTCGTTGCCACCGTCTGGTGGACGATGGGCTACAACATGATTATCTTCCTGGCAGCAATGCAGGATATTCCCTCCGATTTGTATGAGGCAGGGCGCGTGGATGGCGCCAATGCCTGGCAACGCTTCATTCATATCACGCTCCCGTTGCTGCGACCAGTACTGGTGCTCATCATCATCACCACCATCATCGCCTCCTTCAACCTCCTGGGGCAACCGATGATGATGACGCGCGGTGATCCACGCATGCCGAACGGCGGCGGCGCAACCGAACCGGTGATGCTCCGCATCTTTACCGAGGGTTTTGTGCGCCCCTTCCAGGGCAGTGCTGCCGCCATGTCGGTGATTGTCGCCATCATCATGATGCTGTTCTCCTTCGTCAACTTCCGCATCTTTAAGCAGCATGAGTGAAATCACTATTAGCGAGCGGAGAGCCTTATGATCAACAATACAGCGCCCATTCAGCATTCAGAAGCACATTACCGCTTCCGGCGAATAGCCGGGCGGGTAATCCTGTATCTATTGTTGGTGTTGATTGCCCTCATGATCATCATCCCGATGTTGTGGATGTTGTCCACCTCGTTCAAGCTCAAATCGCAGCTGTTCAGCCGGGAGATTTACTGGATCCCCAAGGTCATCACGCTGGAAAACTACACCAAAATCCTCAATAACCCCTCGACACCCATTGCACTGTGGTTCAGAAATAGCGTGATTGTCGCGACGCTGACCACCACAGCCAAGCTGATTCTCGATTCGCTTGCCGGATATGCTTACGCACGTCTCAAATTCGCCGGACGCGACCAAATCTTCACGCTGCTCCTGGCGACCCTCTTTCTACCAGGAGTGATGTTTCTGGTGCCCAATTTCGTGACTGTTGCGCGTACGGGTATGCTCAATAAGTTCAGCGGCGCAATCATCCCGGCGTTAGCAAGTGTCTTTGGCGTCTACTTTATGCGGCAGTTCTTCCTGAGCATTCCCAAAGAACTGGAGGAAGCTGCCGCCATTGATGGCGCTAACATCTTCCAGATTTTTTTCAAAGTGGTATTGCCGCTGGCGAAACCGGCGCTGGCAACACTGACCGTCATTGAATTTCTAGGAAGCTGGAATGATTTCCTGTGGGCGCTGCTGGTGCTCAAGGATCGCGCCGTGCAAACGCTCCAACCAGGGTTGCGCACGTTGCAAGGCGCGTATACTTCGGAATACGGCTTGATGATGGCGGGTGCGGTGATTGTGGCATTGCCGGTGCTGCTTCTCTATGCCTTCTTGCAGCGTTATGTCGTCGAAAGCGTGGCAACCACGGGGCTAAAGGGTTAACGGAAACGGAGAGGAATCACAGGACATGCAGCATACAGCAATCATGGGTTTTCGCCACAGTCACCAATACCGAAAGCCGGATCAGGTGGGCGCCTCCAGAAAACCTCAATGGCGCCACAAGCTATTGGCGCTGTTCATGTTATGCCTGATACTGGCGGGTTGTGCTCCGGCAACACCCGAAGCCACCTTTCAGAATCCCGTCTTGCGGGAGAACTTCGCCGACCCCTTCATTCTCCCCGTAGATGGCACCTACTGGCTTTACGCGACCAATGCTTCCGGCAGGAATATCTCGCTGGCGCGATCCACCGATTTGCTCACGTGGGAAGTCCTCGGGGACGCGATGCCGGCGCTGCCCAAATGGGCAAAACTGACCGGTGGTCTGGTCTGGGCACCGGAAGTCATCCGCATTGGCGAGCAATATGTCATGTACTACACCGCCCGTGACAAAGCCTCCAACAAGCAGTGCGTTGGCGTCGCGGTTAGCGCGCTACCCGAAGGTAAATTCAAAGACACGAACACCGCCCCGCTGGTCTGCCAGGCGCAGGAAGGCGGCACGATTGATGCCAGCCCTTTCCGCGATGAGGATGGCAAACTCTACCTCTACTACAAAAACGACGGCAATTGCTGCGGTATCCCAACATATATCTATGTTCAGGAGCTTTCTGCCGATGGACTGAGCCTGTTAGGGGAACCGGTGCGCCTCATCCGCAACGATACATACTGGGAAGGGCGTGTGGTCGAAGCGCCGACGATGTTCAAGCACGATGGGCAATACTATCTGTTCTTTTCCGCCAATGACTACGCCGGCGTGGATTATGCCGTCGGGTATGCCACGTGTGAAGGTCCCCTCGGACCCTGCACGGATGCGCCGGAAAATCCCATCCTCGCCAGTGACCTGACGGATAAGGATGCCATGGTCATCGGTCCAGGACACCAGACCCTCCTGCAACTCGGTGACCAGACCTGGTTAGTTTATCATGCCTGGGAGGTTGTCGCTGGCAGTCGCCGCGGCGACCGGCGTTTCGTGTGGCTGGACCGGCTTCAGTGGGAAGACGGCAAGCCTGTGGTTCAAGGACCCACGCGCGGACCACAGCCACAACCTTTGCCCTAGAGCCAATCCGCATTAGAATGCAATGAATTCAATATGCCAATCCAGAAGCAAAAATCTACCATCCAAGACCTGCTAACAGTTGATTTCCCCGATCCGTTTGTGCTGCGAGAAGGTGCAGAGTACTATGCCTACGCCACCAACGCGGGCGGTTGTAACGTGCAGATGCTGCATTCGAGTGACCTGCGTGCCTGGGAGCACCTGGGGGATGCCCTGCCACAGCTGCCTGCCTGGGCTGCCGCCGGGCAAAGCCTGACCTGGGCGCCCTCCGTACTGAAGCGCGATGGGATTTATGTGCTCTATTACACCGCACGCTTCGCCGCAGCGGGTTTACAATGCCTGGGCTGCGCCAGCAGCGAATCGCCTACGGGACCCTTCCGCGACGCTTCAACCAGGCCCTTTCTCTGTCAGGAACACTTAGGCGGTTCCATTGATCCCAGTCCGTTTGTCGAAGATGACGGAAGCGCCTATCTGCTGTGGAAAAACGACGGCAACAGCTGCGAGCTGCCCACAGGGTTGTGGTTACAGGCACTCCGCGCTGATGGACTGGCAGTGGAAGGCGAGGCGGTGGAGCTGTTACGCCGGGATCAGACCTGGGAACTGCCGTTAGTGGAAGCTCCGGCGCTGGTCAAGCACGGGGGACGCTACTACCTGTTCTACTCCGGAAACTGGTGGGAAAGCGCCGATTACGCCATCAGCTATGCTGTGAGCCATACCCTCGCGGGACCCTATATCAAACCACATGACGATCCGTGGTTCACCCGGCGGGGAGATACACTGGGACCTGGGGGACAGGAATTCTTCACGGATACGAATGGGCGCCTATGGATGGCCTACCACGCGTGGGCGGCGCCTAATACAGGCTATCCTGCCGGCGTGCGCAGCCTACGCCTGGCACAGGTAAGTTTCGAGAGTGGGTTGCCGGTAGTGAAAGCCCCTATAGGAATCTGAACACTTACGAAGGCCATTGTAGAGGCTTAACGAGCATGAAGCAATAATCCTCAGATAGAGTCTTTGCCTGTGCCCGGCAAAACACTCCCGATCAACGTACTCTGAACGAACATAATGAACAAAGGACCTGGACATGACATATCGCACACAACTCAATCTTGATGGCATCTGGGACTTCTGGCGCGAGGCAAGCCCTGGGGTGACACCCGGAGAAGCGTCTGAAGCGATGCTGACCGTGAGGGTGCCCGCGCCCTGGCAGGCGACACCCGAGCTCCGCGACTTTAGCGGCGCGGGGTGGTATCGCCGCGAGCTCAATCTCCCTGCCGCATGGTTGGCTGAGGGACGCGTCATCATTCTGCATTTTGGCGCCGCAGATTATTTCGCGGAGGTCTGGTTCAACGACATGCTTGCAGGCACCCACGAAGGAGGCTATCTACCCTTCGAGCTGGATGTAAGCGCTGCCGCACGGGCAGGCGCCAACACGCTGACCGTGCGCGTCAGCGACCCGCCCGAGCTCTTCCCTGAAATTCCGCACGGCAAACAATCCTGGTACGGGATGCTCTCTGGTTTGTGGCAATCGGTGTGGGTCGAAAGTCGTGCAGCAGTGCACATTCAGCATGTCCGCATCACCCCACAAAGCGAAGAAGTCAGCGTTGAGGTGCAGCTCAACCGGGCGCCAACCCCGGAGATACCGTTGTACTATGAGGTGTTCGCGCCGAATGGGGAAAACTGCGCCACATTGAAGAGCACATCGCTGAACGCCACCCTCCACGTTCCAACACCACACTTGTGGGACATAGATACGCCGCATCTGTACACGCTGCGGGTCACCCTGGAAGGTCCAAACAGTGACAGTGTCACGGAGACCTTCGGCTTCCGCACCATCGAAACACGGCAAGGACAACTCTGGCTCAATGGGCGCCCGCTCTACCTGCGCGCCGCGCTGGATCAAGATTATTACCCGGAGACCATTTGCACACCCCCTTCTGAAGCCTTTCTCGAAGACCAATTCCGCAAAGCCAAAGCGATGGGATTGAACTGTTTGCGCACCCACATCAAGATTGCCGATCCGCGCTATTACAACGCCGCGGACCGTCTGGGCCTGTTGATTTGGACAGAATTGCCCAACGCGCAGGTTCTCACGCCCGAGTCACAACGCCGCGCACGGGAGACGCTGGAAGGTATGATAGCGCGCGACGGCAACCATCCCAGCATCGTGATCTGGACGATCATCAACGAGAGTTGGGGCATTGACCTGAGCGATCCTGCACAGCGCAGCTGGTTGGCGGAGACCTACGACTACCTCAAAAGCGTTGATCCCACGCGCCTGATTGTGGATAACTCTGCCTGCGCGGGCAATTTCCACGTCGTCACCGATATCGAAGATTTCCACAACTATTATGCCATGCCGGATCATTACACACGCTGGCGGGATTGGACGGCGGCTTTTGCCGGTCGTCCCTGGTGGACCTTCGCCCACGCCTATACCACGCATGAGGCATGGCAGGCTTTCCTGCACGATCCCTGGAACGCCTCGCCGCAACCACCCGCGCCCGAAGTGCGACGGCGTGGAGACGAACCGCTGATTCTCTCAGAATTTGGCAACTGGGGGCTACCCGATGTGCAACAGTTGCAGGATAGCACCGGCGATCCCCCATGGTGGTTCGAAACAGGGCTGAATTGGGGCAACGGCGTGGTCTACCCGCACGGAGTCGAGATGCGTTACACGCAATATCACCTGCAACGCGCCTTTCCCACGTTTGCCGACCTGGTCGCCGCAAGCCAGCGACTGGAATACGCGGCGCTCAAGTACGAAATCGAACAGATTCGCCGGCATAGCAGCCTCGCGGGTTATGTCATCACGGAGTTCACGGATGTGCATTGGGAGTGCAATGGGCTTCTGGATATGCACCGCAATCCCAAGCATTTCTTCACCGCGCTGGGCGCACTCAACAATGATGACCTCATCATCCCCGAATGGAAGCGACTGGCCTACTGGAGCGGTGAGGAATGCACATTAGGGCTAACGCTCTCCCATTTCTCCCGCGCCGACCTGCGCGGCGGTTATCTGGAATGGGAAGTAAACGGCTATCCAGGGTTGAGTGGCGTTTTTGAGGCATTAGCGCCGGAAACTGCGAACGTTACAACGGTGGGGCAGCTCACCTTCATCGTACCGGAGGTTGCAAAGCCCGAGCGCCTGCGCATCCTGCTGCGTCTGCGACGCAAGGATGGCACGCTTGCAGCAGAACAGCACCAGGAATTCTTTGCTTTCCCGCAATGCACCATGGCAAAGGGCCTGAAGCTCTATGCGCCAGGGCTGGAAACGCCGCTAGGCGCCTTGGGTTACACCAGCGTGGAGACATTGGCAGAGGCCGAAATTGCAGTTGCAACAACGCTTAGCGATGGACTGCGCACCTATCTACTGCAAGGCGGGCGCGTTCTATGGCTGGCAGAGAGTGATGGTGCGCTGCAAACACATCTGGAGGGCTTTGCCATCGCACCCCGGCGCGGGCGCGATTGGCAAGGGGATTGGGCCAGCAGTCTGAGTTGGATTTGCAAGGAGCAGCTCTTTGGTGCTCTGCCCACTCCAGGCGAAGTGGATTTCCTTTTTGCCGACCTGACGCCAGAGCAGGTCATCACGGGGCTTAGCCCGCGCGACTTTGCCGTGGACGTTCATGCCGGGTTGACCGTGGGCTGGTTGCACAAGACCGCCGGGCTTATCGCCGAACGGCGCATCGGGCAGACCGGACGTCTACTCATCTCCACCTTCCGCTTGAGCCAACATCTAGCAGAAAACCCGGTTGCCGTGTGGATGCTTCGCGATATGATCGAGCGGCTGAGACAGCTCGCCGCATAACAACCCCTTAACGCGGGAACTCCCCACTGCGCAGCGCATCAACCACACGGAGGATGCGCTGCGCGCGTGTTTCACTGCGCTTCGCCTCGACAATCCAGTTCACATACTCGCGTTTATGGCTGAAAGAGAGCGCATCAAAGGCACGGTTGGCTTCAGGCTCCAGGCGCAATGCCGCCTGCAAATCTGCCGGAACATCAACGCTCCGCGGCGCCAGGTCTTCCTCAAGCGTGACCTCGACCATATCACCCGCCTGTTTGCCTATAGTCTCACGGATAGATTTGAGAATACCGAGCACGTGGCAGGGTTCCCCCATGAGCACCAGCGAACCTCGATAGGGGACGCCATCTATCGTGGCGTTGACGGGAACCCGTTTCTTTCCAAACGCCTGTTCCACATCAAAGGGAATGGCGACATACGCTCCACCGCCGCGAGCCGATTCAATGCGCGCTGAAAACGTATAGGTCTCGCCCATAGAACCGGTTCTCCTCACTCAAAATCGAACAACGGCGTGCTCAAATAGCGCTCGCCCGTGCTGGGGAGCACGGCGATGATTAGCTTTCCCTGATTCTCCGGTCGTTTGGCAATTTCAACAGCAGTATGCACTGCCGCCCCGGAGCTGATACCGGCAAGCAGGCCCTCTTCTTTTGCCAACCGGCGCGCCATCGCAATCGCCTCGGCGCTGGTGACGTGGAAAACCTCGTCAATAATCTCCCGATTCAGCACGGCAGGCACAAAACCCGCACCAATCCCCTGGATGCCGTGTTTTCCAGGCGCCCCACCCGCAAGGACCGGTGATTCAGCCGGCTCGACGGCAATAACCTGGAGCTCCGGTTTGCGCGCTTTCAGCGCTTCGCCCGTGCCGGTAATCGTGCCGCCGCTGCCAACCCCCGCCACGAAGATGTCCACGCGGCCTTCAGTATCGTCCCAGATTTCCAGCGCCGTTGTCTCACGATGCGCCTGCGGATTCGCCGGGTTTTCAAACTGCTGGGGGATGAATGCGCCGGGAATCTCCGCCGCCAATTCCCTGGCTCTGGCTATCGCGCCATTGATACCCTCTGCGCCGGGAGTGAGCACCACTTCCGCCCCCAGAGCGCGCAGCAACTTGCGCCGTTCCACACTCATCGTATCGGGCATGGTCAGAATAACTCGATAGCCACGCACCGCGCCGACGAAAGCCAGGCCAATGCCGGTGTTACCGCTGGTCGGCTCAATGATTACCGAGTCCGGTCCAATCTGCCCGGCGCCTTCAGCCGCGCGGATCATCGCGACCCCGATGCGGTCCTTGACGCTGCCCAGAGGGTTGAAGAACTCCAGCTTCGCGACTACCTCAGCCACAGCGCCTGCCGTGACGCGATTCAGCCGCACCAGAGGCGTATGCCCCACCAGTTGGGTGACATCTTGAGCAATTCGCATTCCGAACCTCCTGTTCTCACCGGCGCTATTCAGCCGGTGACAAAAGCACACCAGTGAATTTGTGGCGTTATTATGATGTAATTCAGTGCATAAGTCAACCATCCTAAACCAGGGGGTGCGTTTAGCGCTGAGGGTGACAGGCTCAGGGACCCCGATGGCGCAATAGGGAGGTGATTTTTCGTGGCGGGACCGCGTCCCGCCACGAAAAGTCACTCAAGCGGCAACCTATCCCCTCAAAATACCTCTCCCCGGTTTGACGCAATCCAGTTTGTGCTAGAATAAATCCAGCAGTACACACAAGCATCAATTCAATTATCGAGGTAAAGCCACACCATGAGCGCTAAAATCACCCTTGTAGGGCACCCTGAAGATCTACAGATCTCTCAAAGTATCGTCAGCTTCCGCATCGTCACAGGTCCAGCCTCCAATACCGCTCCGAAAGGGCTGCCGTTATTCGAAACCACCACCTATACCGTCCAGTGCAATGAGCGGCAATACAACCGTGGACGCGCCCATGCCGATGACGAATCCGACCTGATTATCGAAGGCTACCTGGAGCCTCGCCTGGATGGGAACGGGAAACCGGTCATCGCTGTGGTTGCCACGGCACTCAACAGCATACTCGCCCAAAATGAGAAGAAACTGCAACAGCTACGCGAGCAGTTCGTGCAAGCGGAGACAGCCTATGAAGGCGCCTGTGCGACTCACGGCGAGAATAGTCCCCATGCCAGCATGGCTCTGGAACAATGGGAAGCCACAAAAGCCAGCCTGCTCAGATACCTGGAAAAGCATCCCGAGTTCAAAGGACGGGAGTTATTCTAACCATGATCATCATTTGCAGTGAAAACGGCGAAGTCGGCTTGCATGCAGCGATGGGGGTCCTCAAAGGGGGAGGTTCGGCTTTAGATGCGGTCGAAGCGGGCATTCGACTGGTCGAAGCCAATGCAGAAGATCATTCGGTAGGGTTGGGAGGCTATCCCAATCTCCTGGGGACGGTGGAACTGGACGCCAGTATCATGGAAGGGAGTACGCGCATGTCCGGCGCAGTGGGGGCGCTCAAAGGCTTCGCGCATCCCATTTCCATCGCCCGCGCCGTGCTGGAAAAACTGCCCCACGTGCTGCTGGTCGGCGAAGGTGCAGAGCGCTTTGCACGGGAGATGGGATTCGACGAGCACGAGATGCTCACCGAAGCCGCCGCAGCTGCCTGGCGCGAGAAGCTGCTACGGGTGATGGATGCCACCACGCTTGCGGAATTGCCCGAGCGCCAGGACCTGTGGCGCTGGGTGCGACTCAGTTCGGACCCGCAACGCTCGGGCGGCACGACCAATTTCATCGCGCTGGATAACGCAGGGAATCTGGCTTCAGGGGTCAGCACCAGCGGTTGGTTCGCCAAGTATCCGGGACGCCTGGGAGATTCGCCCATCATCGGGGCAGGGAATTACGCGGATAGCCGCTACGGTGCAGCAACCTGCACCGGTATGGGCGAGATGGCGATTCGCGCGGGGACTGCACGCAGCGCCATCCTGTATTTGCAACAAGGCGCCGCGCCAGAAGAAGCAGGGCGACGGGTGATGGAGGACCTCGATACGCTAGGAGGCCCCTATCTATCCGGCATGAATGTTTTGATCCTGGATGCGCAGGGGCGGCACGCCGGCATGACGAGCCACACGGAAGGGCGAAATTACCTGGCGCTGAGTGATACAATGACCGCGCCTGAAAGACTTCGGCGGACTTACATCCCGACCCGGCAACACTGGCAAGAAGCATAGAGAGAGAAGCAGGCAGATGATGGCAAGAAGCCCTCACCTGCGTCGAATAAAAGCACAACCGCCTCAAGGGATACTTGAGGCGGTTGCCGGTTTATGGAATAGCAGAGCTATTGCTGCTGCGGAGCATCCACAGGGCAAACGCTGGCGCAAGAGCCGCAATCAATGCACTGGCTCTCGTCAATCACGTAAATGGTGGGTCCCTGAGAAATGCACTCCACTGGGCATTCAGCGGCGCAAGCGCCGCAGGCAATACAAGCATCAGAAATCCGGTAAGCCATGACAACCTCCCTAGATGATGGATATAACGTCAAGTTAGACGCACGGGCGTAATCATACCCCAAATTGAGAAAATGCCAATGACCTCGGGTATAGGACAAATTATTGGGAAGTTCAGAGGTCGGGTTGGCGAGAGAGTGCATCTAGACACTTTGACGTGCCAAAGAGACGCAGAGGTAGGTTTTTTTGTGATTTTCGTGAACGGGGCTGCGCCCCGTTCACGAAAATCACA
>JAPKMR010000033.1 GCA_026645815.1 Anaerolineae bacterium
GCTTGGCTCCGCACGCGCCTACCAGCCAGTATCGCCACAATCGCACGGGTGAGGACAACGGCGACGCGCACCTCAAGCGCCAAGTAATGGGCCGGGAAGTCGTTGTGGCAATAACCAACGGGCGGCTTGATTTCGGCCCGTGGGAGCAGATTTTCTACGGGGAGTTCGACGGCGCGCGGCGCAAGCGGGTGCTGGTGAAGATCATCGGAGAGTGAGGCCATCTCATATTCCTGTCATCTCGCCGTGAGCTCCACAGTCAGCGTGATGGTCGCTTTGCTGCAATTGAGGTACGCACGTGACCGCCAGCGTCTTCATCAACGACGACGAACCCGGCCTGCACCAGGACTACGACGATTGGCTGGAGCGCCTGGCGCCGCACGCACCCACCAGCCAGTACCACCACAACCGCACCGGCGAGGATAACGGCGACGCCCATCTCAAGCGTCAGGTCATGGGTCGAGAAGTCGTTGTGGCAGTGACCAACGGGCGCCTCGACTTTGGTCCCTGGGAGCAAATCTTCTACGGCGAATTCGATGGCGGGCGCCGCAAACGTGTGCTCGTCAAGATTATCGGCGAGTAGCTTTCTTAAATCACAGGAGGGCTAAATGATGCGTGAACAGAGTACAGATATTCTGATCGTCGGCGGTGGCTTGGGCGGCGTGGCTGCGGCGCTCTCCGCGCTGCGCCTGGGTCGCAGGGTCATCCTCACCGAAGCCACAGATTGGATTGGTGGGCAGCTCACCGCGCAGGCAGTCCCGCCTGATGAGCATCCCTGGATCGAGTCGCTAGGCTGCACGGGCACCTACCGCCTGCTGCGGGAGGGCATTCGCGATTATTACCGTCGCCACTACCCGCTGCTGCCTGCGGCGCGCGCCGACCCCCGTCTCAACCCGGGTCAGGGCTGGGTCAGCCCTCTGTGCCACGAACCGCGTGTAGCCGTCGCGGTGCTGGAAGCGCAGCTCGCGCCCTATCGTGCGAGCCGGCAGCTGCAGGTGCTCCTGCGCCATCGTCCCATCGCTGCGGAAACCGGTGGCGACCGTGTGCGCGCCGTGACCCTGCTGGATGAGAGCACGGGTGGGGCGGTGACGATTGCCGCGCACTACATCCTCGATGCCACGGAGCTCGGTGAGCTCCTGGAGCTCGCGCAGGTGGAACACGTCATCGGCTCCGAGAGCCAGCAGCAGACCGGTGAGCCTAATGCGCTGCCGGGCGCCGCGAATCCCTTGGACCAGCAAGCCGTCTCCTGGTGTTTTGCGCTGGATTATTTGCCCGATGAGGACCATACCATCGAGCAGCCCGAGGACTACGCCTTCTGGCGCAGCTATCAGGCGGATTTCTGGCCCGCGCCGCAGCTGAGTTGGACCGATGTGGACCCCGAAACACTCCTCACGCGCCATCGCGCGATTTTCAATGGACCTTCTGATCGTGTGCACGCCGAGGATTTCTGGCATTACCGCCGTATCTTCTATCGCCAGCACTATCCCCAGGGACTGTATCCGAGCGATATCACCCTGGTGAACTGGCCCCAGATTGACTACTGGTTGGGTCCACTGCTGGGCGTCTCCGCAGAGGAGGTACAGCGCAATCTGCGGGGCGCGCGCCAGTTGAGCCTCTCCATGCTCTATTGGATGCAGACGGAAGCGCCGCGCCTCGATGGCGGCTATGGCTACCGTGGACTGCGCCTGCGCCCCGATATCGTCGGCACCAGCGATGGCCTCGCCAAACACATCTACATCCGCGAAAGCCGCCGCATTCAGGCCGAGTTCACGGTCCTGGAGCAGCACGTCGGCGTCGAGGCGCGGGGGGCGTTGCGCGGGGCAGAGCAATTCTTCGATAGCGTGGGTATCGGCACTTACCGCATTGACCTGCACCCGAGCACCGGCTTGCGGACCTATGTGGATATTCCGAGTTGGCCCTTCCAGATTCCCTTGGGGATGTTGCTGCCGGTGCGGGTCGAGAACCTGCTGCCGGCGTGCAAGAATGCCGGCGTCACCCACATCACCAACGGCTGTTATCGCCTGCATCCGGTGGAATGGAATATCGGCGAGGCGGCGGGCGCCTTAGCCGCCACCTGTTTGGAGAAGGGCTTGACGCCCCGGCAGGTGCGCAACACCCCGGCGCATCTGGAGGATTTTCAAAACCTGCTGCGCCGGACCTTCCGCATTGACCTGGCATGGCCCGAGCCACGCATCACCTCGCGTTAAAACTAGCCCCTTTTATGGAAGAGATTTTAGCAGGCGGGTGTATGAACTTTCAAAATTAATTGGGTAATAATGTCCCGGTCCAACTGCGCCACTTTGCGGCGGAAATCTCCCCCTTTTCGGTTTTTTGGCGACGCGGTACCCCGCGTCGCCAAAAAACCTCCAAAAACCAACCCCCCTCCCTCGCGTCTGCGCGGGGGAGGGGGGCAGGGGGGAGGGGGCGCCTTCAACGCGGTAATCCCAGGAAAAATCTCCTTATACCCAATCATTTTCTTAAACTTCAGTAACCCGCCTGCTAAAATTACTCAAGAGACTGATCCAGTCCCATACCTCAGGGGGATTCTTAACCCCGTGGAAATACCGTCAACCGCAACAGCGTCGCGCCATACGGAATCAGCGTGATTTCCTCGACGTCGTCGCTCAGCCGGTCCGCCAGGCTTTGCGGGTCCGGCAACGGCGGCGTGAAGGTGAAATCACCCTCGATGCTGCGTAGTCCGCGCCGGAATTCCCCTGCCTCAGTCCAGTGCCCGAACTGCCGGATGCGTTTCTGCCGCACCGTGCGCCAACCGCGCACCCGGCGCGCTTTCACGCGCACGGTGAAGGCTGGATTGGCAGCATCGAGGGGGTCCTGGCACTCCGGATTCCATTCCACCCGCAGGTCCTGCAGTGAGGCTTCGTCCACGCACAGCGCATAAGCCCACGGTCCGGCGGGGGTCAAATTCCATGCCGGGAACTCCGGCTTGCTGACCGCCGGGCGGGGTTCGTAACCCTCGCCGAGTGTTGCCTGGCGTTGCAATGTGGTCGAATTCTCGCCCTCAACCTCCGCGTGTGTGGGAATCGGGAAGGCGAGCGTCAGCGGTCCATAGCTCAGGCTTATGCCTCCCGCCTCCCAGGTGTGCAATTGCAGCGCAAAGGGCAGCTCGAGCCTGATCACGTCGCCAGCGTGCCATTCCCGCTC
Organism: Anaerolineae bacterium; assembly: GCA_026645815.1. Taxonomy (GTDB): domain Bacteria; phylum Chloroflexota; class Anaerolineae; order B4-G1; family SLSP01; genus JAAZNO01. The sequence goes on from JAPKMR010000033.1 coordinate 3,160, forward strand.
CAGGGTGCAGAACGTCCCCGGTGGTAGCGCTGCCTCTAAGGCTTCCCCATTGAGGAGCACCCGTGCCTGAGTACACCATGCCGGAATGCGCATCACAAAGGGGAAGGTTGCCGCGGTTGCCGGTTCCAGGTTGAATTCGATGGCTTGCTCGAAGGGATAGCGTGTGCGTGCGGTCACCGTGACCGGCGTTTCGGCTGCGCCTGCGGTGCTGTGCAGCGTTCCAGGTCCGTACAACGCCGCTACAATGCCGTCATCGGGCGTTCGCAGCCACATGCGGGAGACATAATTGGGCATAGCGCGGTGTACGTTGCCGGGGCAACACTGCACCTCGTGATCTGGGCGGTAGCTCATCCAGTTCAGCCCGTGCATGAAGAGATTGTGATTCGAAGTGCTGGTCGCCAGCACCTGATTGAGGCAGGAGAAATACTGCAGGGCGCGGAAATCCTTGGTGATGGCGCCCGGTAAGGCGTTGAAGAGCACCTGTTCGATGCGGTCGGCGTAGCGCGCCTCCCCCGTGGCTTGAAGCAGATAGCTGAGCGCCAGGGTATAGTCGGTGATATCACAGGTCTCGTGTAGTTCGCGCGCGCCTTTGCCCCGGATGTGCTCCGAGCAGGAGTGCAAGCCATCCGCGAGCAGTGCTTGCTCGTCGAGTTTGGCATATCCATGCACAACCGCGTCCAGATACTCCACTTTGCCCGTCGCGCAATAGAGCACGGCAGCAAGTTTGGCGATTTCGTTGAAGGTGACGCCGTGCTCGGTAAGTGCTTTATCCGAAGCGAGCGTCTGCAGCGCGCAATCGTGTTCGGGCCACAGCGCATTGAAGCGCGCATATAACGTCTCCGCCATCTCCAGCAGGTCGGATTGCCCCGTCTCCCGGTACAGCGCGAGCAGAATTTCCACGCCGGTCACATCGCGATCCCAGCCCATGGGATGCGGCATGGCGCGATAGTGCCGGACAAGAGCTTCCAGATAATGCGCATCGCCACTGATTTCGTATTGCGCCAGCACGGCGCGGAAGAACACCGCGTGGGGCCAACGGTCCTTCGCGCGCATATGCTCCGGTCCGATGAAGCCATCCTCGCCGGCGTGCTCTACCGCAAAGTCTACCTCGCTCAGCGCTTTATCGTAGAGCTCCGTATCACCAATCAAATAACCGCACTTCAGAGCGCCATCAATCCAATAAGCCGTTTGCTCGTAAGGCCACCACGTGCCGTAGGAACCTTTCAGGTCGTCTTCCTGACTACCCCAGAACGCGGTGCCATAGGGATACGCCGAGACCTCCACATTGCCGGTAAGCCCCGTGGCTTGGCGCTTGAGAAATTCCTTTAACCATCCGCCAGGGTGCATGCTCTTCAAGCGCAACGGTTCAAAACGGGAGAATGGAAACCTGTGCATAGTGCCGCTCCTTCAGAAAACTCTGGATAGAAAGTGATTGTACTCCGGCTTGGCGCTTTTTACAATTCCCTTAGGTAGGGCAAATAACCGGTTATCGGGCGCCTCATGCAAAATGCCTGGTTTGATAAGAGAGTGTTTTTGGCGCCGCGCGAAGCGCGGCGCCAAAAACACAAAAAAGATCCTCTTCGTCTGTTTGCACAACCTCTTGGGGGCTTTGCCTTTTCGTACTATACTTACCAGTGAATTTGCCATCACTTTCATCACTTAGGGGAGGTTTTCTATGCCCACGAACACCGCTTACGACCTGAAATCCGTTAAACTACCCTATCTCTCAGGTTTCACCCTCAAAGCCTTTGTCGCTCTTCTAGAGGGACCGCTGGGCGGTCTGCTGATTCCTAGCCTGCTGCAAAGCGCGGGAGTAACTCACCTGCGTGGCTTGCACTTCGATGAACCGCCTACCAACTTCCCCATTCATTACGTGGGGACCCCCGCCCCTGCGGATGCGCGGATTGCTGTGGCGGAGGACTGGTCTCACAGTCCCTCATTGCGCCCCGGCTTTCGCTTTGCCAGCGCCATGGATTACGTGGCGGCGTATCGCAGCGGCGCCATCTCTCCGGAGGAGGTGGCGCAGCAGGTGCTGGCGGCGATTGAGTCCAGCAACGCCGCTGACCCACCTCTGCGGGCCATCATCAATGTCATACCGGAGGAGCTTCTGCGCCTTGCCCGCGAATCGGCGCAGCGTTACCGGGAGGGGTGCCCGCGCGGACCCCTGGATGGTGTGCCGGTGGCAGTCAAGGATGAAGTGGATATGCTGCCCTATCCCACCACTGTGGGAACGGCATTCCTGGGCCAGGCGCCCGTGACCGAGGATGCGACGGTCGTCGCCCGCTTCCGCGCTGCCGGAGCCTTACTGATCGGCAAAGCTAACATGCACGAGATTGGCATCGGCGTGACCGGCTTGAATCCCCATCACGGCACCGCGCGCAATCCCTACAATCCGGCGCATTATACGGGCGGCAGCTCCAGCGGCGCTGCTGCGGCGGTCGCGGCGGGCTTGTGCCCCATCGCCATCGGCGCGGATGGCGGCGGTTCGATCCGCATTCCCTCGGCGTTCTGCGGCGTGGTGGGCTTGAAACCCACCTACGGGCGCGTGAGCGAATTCGGCGCTGCACCCTTGGATTGGAGTATCGCCCACATCGGTCCCCTTGCCGCCAGTGTCGCCGATGCGGCGCTGGGATATGCGTTCATGGCAGGCCCCGATGCGAAAGATGCGAACTCCCTGCTGCAACCCGCGCCCACGCTTGAGGGTTGGCATCAGCCGGAGCTTCAGAACTTGCGGATTGGGGTGTTCTGGCCCTGGTTCCGCCATGCCACCGCCGAAGTCGTGACCGCTTGCGAGGCGCTGCTCAAACAATTCGAGGGTTTCGGCGCGCAACTTCGCGAGGTGGTGATTCCGGACCTGGAAGCGGCGCGTGTGGCGCACGTCATCACCATTGCCACCGAGATGGCGCAAGCCATGGACCGCTTCCACGCTGAACACCACCGCCAGCACGGGCTGGATGTGCGCACCAATCTCACCCTCGCGCGCGCCTTCACCTCCATGGATTACGTCAAGGCGCAGCGGGTGCGCACGCGGCTCATTGCGCACTTCCGCAAGGCTTTTGAGAGTGTGGATGTGATCGTGACCCCGACCACGGGCCTGGCAGCGCCTGCCATCCCTGCCAGCGCCTTGCCCGCTGGCGATTCCGACCTCACTACTCTCACCGAGATTATGCGCTTTGCCACGCCCGCTAACCTGACCGGCTTACCGGCGATTTCCTTCCCTGCTGGCTACACGCCCCAGGGTTTGCCCGTCGGCATGCAGGCGATAGGTCGTGCCTGGGATGAGGTTACCCTGCTGCGCCTGGCGCTGGCGGCGGAGAACCTGGTCGAGCGCCAGCTGCCCAAAGTCCATTTCCGGTTGCTCTGAGCCACAGCGGGAGCGGACCTCAGCAATTTTGCCGTTCTATCTCTGAACCCCTTTCGCCACGCCGAGTGGAGAAGGGGTAGAGGGACGAGGTAGTCTTGCGCCTTTGCGCGAGAGGGATTTCCCGTTTTCGAAGGAGCGACTGCGATGCGCTATCTCAAATATCACGCCCTGGGCAATGATTACATTGTCCTACCTCCGGCGCTCGATGAGGCGCCGCCTGCTGTTGAAACGGTGCGCCGCATCTGCCATCGCCACTACGGCGTCGGCTCTGATGGGATTCTGTACGGTCCTTTGACGAGTGCCTCTTGCGATTTCGCCTTGCGCATCTTCAATCCTGATGGTAGCGAGGCCGAAAAGAGCGGCAACGGCTTGCGCATTTTTGCGCGTTCTCTGTACGATGCTGGTCTGGTAAGCGCTGCGCCCTTCTCGGTCGAAACTCGCGGCGGGCGGGTCACGTGCCAGATTTTGCAGAGTGGTCGCGTGGTCACCGTTCAGATGGGGGAAGTCAGCTTCCATAGCGGGCGCATCCCGGTCGCCGGTCCTCCGCGCGAGGTTCTGAATGAAGACCTGCTCCTGGAGGGTAAGTCCTTCAAATTCTGCGCTGCCACCGTGGGCAATCCCCACTGTGTTGTGCTTGTTCCTGACCCCTCGCCCGCCATAACCCTGCATTATGGGCCGCTGATCGAGCACGACCCCCGCTTCCCGAACCGCACCAATGTCCAGTTCATGCAGGTGCTAGACCGCAGAAACATCCGCATCGAAATCTGGGAGCGTGGCGCGGGCTACACCCTTGCTTCAGGTAGCAGTTCTACAGCGGCGGCAGCTGTCGCGCACCGTTTGGGGAAATGCGATGCGGATATCACCGTGCACATGCCGGGCGGCGCCCTGAATATCCAGTTCGCGGATGGCTTTCATGCCACCATGACCGGACCCGTCGTCAAAATCTGCGAAGGCGTGCTGGATAATGAGTTACTGGTGTGATTTTCGTGGTGAGGCGCAGCCCCGTTCACGAAAATCACAAAAAACCATCCTCTGCGTCTCTTTGGCGCGTCAAAGTGTCTAAACGCATGGTCTCACCAATCTGAGCTCTGAACTTCCCAGTAATTTGACCTATATCCTACTCTCAACTGTCTATTGACATCCTGTCAGCAGCTGTTATACTTTTTCTTGGAGGTTTATCATGCGCAATCGTGGACGACAGTGTGGCGGTCGAGGCTGTAATCGCCGGATGGGACAATTCCTGGATCCGGCGCTGTTGTTGCTCTTGGAACAATCCTCGGCGCACGGCTATACTTTGCTGAGTCGCTTAGCTGAGTTTGGCCTCGAATTTCTGGCGCCTACCGTCGTCTACCGCGCCCTGCGGGAGATGGAGGACCAGGGGTGGGTAAGCTCTACCTGGGATGATGAGGAGACCCAGGGACCTCCGCGCCGGATCTACGCACTGACCTCTCTGGGACGTGACGTACTGCGCTGTTGTGTGGCGCAGCTGCACGATACGCGGCAGGTAATCGGCTATTTCCTGGCATTGCACGAAGACCTTGCCGCAGAGCGCGAACTGGATGTAGTGGCGCTTGCACCTGTTACTGAGGAGATAATCATGAAACTGGTCATTCCTGCCAATGGTGTTGATCTGGACGCTCCCACTAGCCCTGTTTTTGGGCGCTGTCAGACTTTCATTTTTGTGAACCCGGAGACGCTCGAATTCGAGGCATTGCCCAATCCTGCGGCAGCTGCCTCCGCCGGTGCTGGTGTGCAGGCAGCTCAATTGGTGATCCAGCAGGGCGCGCAAGCCGTGTTAGCCCGCAGCTTGGGACCGAAGGCCTTCGGTTTGATTCAATCGGCAGGCGTCACTGCCTATGTGTTGGAAGGCGCCACCGTGCGTGAAGCGCTTCTCGCCTTCAAATCCAAACGCCTGACACGGCTCTAGCTTCGGCGCTGCCGAAGACTGGGCTACACTCTGCAAGTGCGAGAAATTTTCCGCCTTATCGCTTTCTCGCCTTATCGCTATTTCGCAACATTCTTGAAGGAGATTTCTCATGACCAAAATCGCGATTGCTGTCTTGGATGCCAATGGCCTGGATGCTCAAACCAGCCCCCATTTTGGGCGTTGCCCGTATTTCGTGCTCGCCGATATTGAGGATGGAAACATCTGTGCTTTGGAGACGGTGACCAATCCTCACTACCCCAATCACGAACCGGGTGAGATTCCAGGCTTCATTCACAGCCTGGGCGCTCAGGTGATGCTTGCCGGCGGGATGGGCGGGCGCGCGGTTGCCTTCTTCCGCCAATTGGGGATCGAGCCTGCTACCGGCGCCGCCGGCACCGTGCGCGAATCCCTCGAGCGTTATCTTGCCGGAGGGTTGAATGGCGCAGCTCCCTGTTCAGAGAGCGTCGAACACGGGCATGGGCACGCGCACGGCTAGATCTGAAGACTGTTGCGCTTGTAGGTGATTGCTGAGCAGCTACTTCCTGTGGCTGCTCGCCCGTCTTAATGACTTAGGGAGTGTCTGAAATGCAACCAAGCATAACCTGCGTTGTGGATAATGCGGTGAAGTCGAGCAGCCATCTCTGGGGTGAACATGGCCTGGCTTTCTGGGTTGAGACGGAGTCCGGACCGGTATTGCTCGATACCGGGCAGAGCGGTGCGGTGTTGCTGCACAATCTTGATGAATTACACCTGGATGCCTCACGGCTGAAAGCGCTGGCGTTGAGCCACGCTCACTATGACCATACCGGCGGTCTCCCGGCGCTAGCCGGGCGTTTGACGCCGGGACTGCCCCTCTATGCCAATAGCGACCTGCTGCAGGAGCGTTTCTCCCAGAGCACCGGTCAGCGTCGCGCCATTGGCTTATCGGTATTGGCTGATTGGCTCGCCGCGCACTTTGACGTGCATTTGGATGATGCCCCGCAGCAGGTGCTTCCCGGCGTGTGGACTACCGGCGCCATCACTGAGCGCCCCTATCCGGGGGGGTACGTTCCCCGGCAGGAGATTCGCGCCGGAGATGGCTATGCCCCCGACCCTTATCGCGATGACCTCTCGTTGGTGGTGGAGAGCGATTCCGGGTTGATAGTGCTCTGCGGTTGTTGCCATGCCGGGCTGCTCAATACCCTCGAGCATGTGCAACGCGTTTTTCGACGGCATGTCGTTGCCGTTGCGGGTGGCACACACCTGATCAGTGCTGATGCTGCCACATTGCAGCTTGTGGCGCAGAAACTGACCGAATGGGGCGGATTGCAACGTCTCTACCTCAACCACTGCTCCGGTCAGGAAGCGTATTTCACTTTGCGTCAAGCGCTGGGCGGCGCTATCGTCCGCCCTTGCCCGGCGGGCGCCGTCTTGGAGTGGGCAACGCTGGCGTGATGCCAGCTCTTGCCGGTACCTGCGAGGGTGCAGTACGCTGCCCTCGCGGCTGTTCTGGGCATAGTGCGGGTATTCCAGAAATCTCTGGCAACTGGATCTCATGCGGAATACAAAATGCTTGCTCGTGGGGGTAGTTATGTGTTTGGCAGGCTGCACATCACCGGCTACGCCTGCCGTTATTCCTGCCGACCCCGCCATCACGGCGGTAGCCCCTGCGTCTACGGCAACCCCTTTAGCTCCGGCTACACCTGTTGCTATGGCGACGCCTGCCCCACCGCCTACCGAAACGCTACCTCCACTTGCGACCCCAACCGTGACGCCTGGCATAACTTTGACGCTCACCGTCGTATACGATAACGTCGCGGTTGACGCGCGATTGCGCGCAGATTGGGGATTTGGTTGTGTGGTGCAAGGTCCAGAGCAAACGTTGCTCTTTGATACGGGTCGTAATGGCGAGATTTTGTTGGAAAACATGCGCGCGTTGGGCTTGAATTCGCAGGCGGTAAGCGCCATCGTATTATCACATGCGCACAACGATCACACTGGCGGGCTGGCGCGTTTCCTGGCGGAAAATCCCCGCGTCACGGTCTACATGCTGGCGTCTTTTCCCACGGGGATCAAAGCCACCGTGAGGGAGGCGGGCGCAACCCTGGTTGAGGTGGAGGAATCCATGCCGCTGAGTCCGTGGGCTTACAGCACCGGTAACCTGGGCGGTCTGGTTCCGGAGCAAGCCCTGGTTCTGGATACGCCGCGTGGTTCAGTGGTGGTTTCAGGGTGTGCGCACCCTGGAATTGCTGCCGCTGTGAGACAAGCGCAAACTTTGGTCAACCGCGAGGTTGCCCTGGTTTTGGGCGGCTTACACCTGCTCGAAGCGGATACTGTGCGCATTACAGCTGTGATTGCCGAATTGCAGGCTTTGGGCGTACAATCCGTTGCCCCCAGTCACTGTACCGGCGCCAAAGCCATGAGCGCTTTTGCTGAAGCTTTCGGCGCGGCATACCGCAGCAGCGGCGCAGGACAGCGCTTTGTGATCGTGTCCGAAGGGGAACCATGACCACTCCACCACCCATCCTTTACCATCCCATCGGTGTGCTGCACACGCCATTTAACGAACCTGCGGGCATGCCCATTCAGCCCTCTGGCGCCCGCGGCGTGTGTGGAACTGCAGAGCTCTATCCCGAATTTGTGGCAGGCTTGCGGGACCTCGCGGGCTTTTCGCACATCATCCTGCTCTATCATTTTCACCGCGCGCCCGCGCCCAGGCTGAGCGTGACGCCTTTCCTGGATACTGAAGCGCGCGGCATCTTTGCCACGCGAGCGCCGGCGCGCCCGAACCCGATAGGCTTATCCATCGTGCGCTTGCTGCGCTGTGAGGGCGCCACGCTGTATTTGGAAAATCTGGATATGCTGGATGGGACGCCCTTGCTCGATATCAAGCCCTATGTGTCTGCATTTGATAGCTTTGTTGCCGAGCGCACCGGTTGGCTGGAAGCGGCGGAAGGCCGTGTTGCGCAGATCCGCGCCGATGAAAGATTTGGTGAGTCATGAAAATCCTGCATGCCCTGCGTTTTTTCATTGGAACGCCCCTGATTTACCTCCTGCCTTCGCTGCTTGGGTGGGGGCTGGATGATATCTCGGGTTATTTTGCTGCTGCGCCCCGTTTCGCCTATGGTGTCCTGGTGGGGCTTTTGGGACTTGGCGTTGCCTTCCAGGGTTTGATCGCCCCGGAAGGCATCAGAGGCGGCGCTGGGGAAAAAGAGAAGCGCGTCGCGCGCCAGACGGTGGTCAAAATCGTCATTATTCTGGTCATGTATGCGGGCCTGATATTCCTGCCCTTTGCCGACCGGCGTGCGCTTGCCGTTTGGACAGGCGCTGATATGGTGCGTTGGGTGGGTTTGCTGTTCACGGGGCTGGGTTTCGGCTTGGTGCTCTGGTCGGGCATTGCCCTGGGGCGTTTCTATAGCGCTGATGTTACGCTCCAACCGGACCATCACCTGATTACCACGGGGCTTTATGGCGTCTTGCGTCATCCCCGTTACCTGGGTGTAGTGTTGATTACCCTGGGGCTTGCACTGCTTTATCGCTCCTGGGTCGGAGTTGCGGCGCTTTTGCCTGTTCTGGGCGTGGTACTGTTCCGGATTCATGACGAAGAGCGGCTGTTGCACCGCACTTTTGCTGCGGAGTGGGAAGCCTACTGCCGGCGTTCCTGGCGTTTGCTGCCCTTTATCTATTGAGGAGCCTTCATGCCAAGTCTACATCCCGGTCTTCCCGGTACGAAAGAAGCTTATGGCTTGAGCCTTGTCCGTGAGGGCGGGCGCGTCATCCTGCCGCCCCAAGCCATTGCACATTACGGCTTGGTGGAGGGCGATGTCGCCCTGCTCATCACCACGCACCGGGGCGAGGGCGGTTTTGCGATTTCGCGGCAGCAGACGGCAGCACGCTCGGTTTTCGCGCCTTATATGGCCCAGGTGCCCGCGCTCGATACGGTCATTTGGGCGAAAGATAAAGCCTATGCGCTCACCAAATTCTCGGATGGTGGGATTTCTCTGACACCGGAGATGCTCGAGGCCTATCACATTCAGCCGGGGCAGAAGCTGATGATTGTGAAGAGCACCACGGTAGTGATGAGCTGCACGCCTGCCGAAATCTGGGCGGAGAAATTCGCGCAACGCGGCATGGCGCTCGAAGTGGCAAACATCCAGAAGTTGGAGTTGTATTGATATGGTTTCTAGCAGATACAGCGCTGTTGCAAGCAGGGGCTGTGTCTGGGGAACAAGCTGTTTCTATATCATATTTTAGTAAAGGAGTTTGAAATGGGAAAGATTACGACGTTTTACAAAGGCGGTATGTTGTTTGAATCGCATCTCGGGAAGCACGTTATCACCGTTGATGTGCCCCCCAGCATGGGAGGAAGTGATCGCGGTCCGACGCCGCCGGAATTCTTTGTGGCTTCATTGGGTAGCTGCGTTGGGGCTTTCGTAGCGCAGTATTGTGAGAATAACGGTATTGATGCCACAGATATGACGGTGGATGTCACCTTCGACAAGGCTGATGACCCGACCCGCCTGGTCAACCTGCAAGCTACAGTCAACCTGCCGCACGGGGATTGTGCCAAGCGCGTCAAGGCCATTGAGCGTGTCGCGGAACATTGCCCGGTTCATGCCACCATCAAGACTATGGAGCACTTGGAGTTGAACATCCGCGGGATGGATCAGTGCGACCTCATGCCCAAGTCCTGAGCACTTGAGATAAATTTACAAAACAACAGCCCGGCCTAAGCCGGGCTGTTTGGTGCCGAGACCGAGAATTGAACTCGGGACACATGGATTTTCAGTCCACTGCTCTACCGAACTGAGCTATCTCGGCAGCACCTCCGCATTGTATCTTAACACTTCGATTTGTCAAGCGCGCAGGTATTCGTCTATGGTGCGGGCTACCCCGCTGGCATCGGCTGCCGCCGGCGCCAGCAGATTGGCGCCGTGAACGATATCACCTGCCGCAAAGAGGCCTGGAACACTCGTGCGACCCGTCTCGGGCGCATCCACCTCCACCACGCCGCCGCGCCCCAATCGCAGCTCCGGCACGCTCTTGAGCAGCTGCTTCCCGGGGCGGTAGCCCAGGGCTAACACTGCAGTATCCGCCTCGAGCGTGATTTCGTGCCCCGGAACGCATTCCGGGCGGCAGCGCCCGCTTTCATCCGGCGCGCAGAGCCGCATGCGCTGGTAAGTGATAGCACGGAGCCGTCCTTCGTCGTCGCCCAGGAATTCAGCGGGGCAGGTGAGCCAGACGAAATTGCCCCATTCCTCCAATACGTGCCGGTACTCCTCAGGTTCCGCGGGCATTTCCTGGACGCTGCGCCGGTAATAGCAGGTCACCTCACGCACCCCGGGAAGTCGCAATGCGGTGCGCATACAATCAATAGCGGTATTCCCGCCCCCAATGATGTGAACCCGTGCCCCTACCCGCAAGGGTGTGCGCCAGGCTTCGGGCAACAGCTCCGGGGGCAGATTCGCCCGGCACAGAAATTGCGTTGCATCATAGATCCCGTCGAGCGTTTCGCCCGGTAGATCGGCGCGGTATTGTTCCTGCGCTCCGGCGCCCAGAAATACCGCATCATACTCGGCCAAGAGCTGCGGCAGGCTGATCTCTTCCCCCACACTGACATTGCACCGAATTTCGACGCCGAGGGCTTCCAGCCAGGCCACTTTAGCCTGCACAATCTCCAGCCCCAATTTGAAGCGCGGAATGCCGTATAACATCATACCGCCGGGGTGGGGGTGCTGTTCGAAGATGGTGGTACTGTGTCCCAAACAGGTGAGTTTCTCCGCAACCGTCAACCCTGCAGGCCCCGCGCCGATGATGGCGACGCGTTTCCCCGTGCGGGGGGCGATTTCGGGGGCGGGCAGCCCCCCATGGAGCCGCGCGAAGGTAGCGGCAAAAGCTTCCAAGCGGCGCGTATCCAGCGGTTTATCCAGCCGTTTGAGGGTGCAGGCTTCCTGGCAGAAGCGCTCCGGGCAAACGCGCCCGCATACCTCAGATAGGGGATTGGTCTGCCGGTATACGGCTGCCGCGCCCAGGAAATCGCCTGCAGCCAGGCGCTCCATGGCGTGGGGAATGTCATTGTGGAGTGGGCACGCTTGCTGGCAGGGCGCATTAGCGCATTGCAGACAGCGTGAAGCTTCCGCAATCGCGCCCTCAGGTGTGTGCAAGATCAAAATCTCATCGAAATCCTGCACGCGCTCATTCGGCGGGCGGATCTGGGATGTGACTGGAGGTAACTGTGAGCGGGCTTTGCGATCAACTTTGTCTGGCGCCGGTTGAGGCATACACTTCTCCTATCGGTAAAAGCTTGAGGGTGTTTTTGGGGCGCGGCGCCGGGTACGGCGTTGGCGCCCTCAAAAACACTGACCAAAACCTCTGTGTCTGTTTGCACGACCTCGGCTTGGTTTTTCCCGATAATCTGCACACTACCCGACTCAAACAGCCTGTGTGCCTGGAAGGGGGACCTGGCTATCAGCCAGGCCAGCGGCGAGGCCCGCGCGCTGCCGGTCCATCGCTTGCTGCGGGGAACACCTCTCCTGGCTCATCCAGACCATCTATCTCTGGTCCCAGCAATAGATCCACGCGCGCCAGTGCGGCGCTATCGTAGCGCGAATAGCCGCAGACATCACAGCGCCACAGGGCAAAATTCGGCACGGTGATGACCCGCCAACCGATACGTCGCACGTAAGTGCTCCGAGCGGGCCGTAGGCGGCCAAACGAACAACGTGGACAGCGATGCCGCATCAATCCTCCGCCTCTGCCAGAATTCTCAGGCTGGCGCTGGCGCCTAGCCGGTTAGCGCCGGCTTCGATCATCGCCAGGGCATTCGCGTAGGAGCGTATGCCTCCCGCCGCCTTCACGCCCACATCCGTCCCGACGGCTTGCCGCATGAGCGCTACATCCGCTGTGGTTGCCCCGGTCTTCGCAAAGCCGGTTGAGGTTTTGACGAAGTCGGCGCCTGCTTCCACGGAAAGCTGGCAGGCAATGATCTTCTCATCATCTGTCAGCAGCGCATTTTCGAAGATCACCTTCAATAACGTGCCGCGGTCGTGGCAAGCACGCGCCAGCACTCGAATGTCGTCCCGCACCACGTCGTATTGTCCGGCTTTCAGGCGTCCAATCGGGATGACCATATCCACTTCTGTAGCGCCATCGTCTATGGTCTGCAACGTCTCAAAGCGTTTGACCGTGGTGGGGGTTGCCCCGAGCGGGAAACCGACCACGGTGCATACCGCTACCGGGGTGCCTTTGAGCAAGCTGGCGGAGAGCGCCACATAAGCTGGATTGATGCAGACTGTAGCAAAGCAGTGCTCTGCCGCTTCCGCGCACAGTTGTTCAACCTGCGCCGCCGTCGCTTCCGGCTTGAGAAGCGTGTGATCAATCATTCGTGCCAGGATTGCTCGTTTCATGGGTTTGCCTCCAATTCGGCAAAGGCATAATGTGGGAACGTGCCAAACAGTTCCAAAGGCCAATAACGGAAGACGGCTTTACCAATGATGTTTTCCTTCGGCACAGGGCCCCACGCATGTGAGTCGCTGGAGTTGTTGCGATTGTCGCCCAGCAGGAAATACTCATTGGTCGCTAACGTCCAACGATTGGTATAGCCTAGCGGTCCGCTGACATAGGTCTCGTTGATAGCGATGCCATTGATCCAGATCCGCCCATCGCGCGCCTCGATAGTATCCCCGGGTAGGCCAATGAGCCTTTTGATCAGCGGTATGCTATTTTTATCCCCGTTCAAGGGCTTCACGACCACGATATCCCCGCGCTCTGGAGTGTGAAACCAGTAACTGGCTTTGCTGACGAGCAAATATTGCCCCTCGTGCAATGTCGGTTGCATGCTCACCGAGAGCACCTGGTAGCGCCCAGTAAGGGTATTGATCAACACGAAGACAATAGCTGCAAGCAGTAACGTCTCCAACAAATCCTGTACCAGGATTTTGATGGAGGCTGGTTCGTCCGGTGATGGGAGCGGGCTGAGCGAGGGCGTTGCGCTCTGAGCAGCGATGACGGGTGTGTTCATCTCAGAATCATCTAATGGCTGGCTCAATGGTCTTGTTGCAGCTCCTCATAACTATAGTGCGGGATCAGGCCCCAATGTTCGGGGGGCCAATAGCAAAACACCGCTTTACCGATGATATTATCCCGCGGCAGCAGGCCCCAGGCGTGCGAATCGCTGGAATTGTTGCGATTATCCCCCAGGACCAGGTACACTCCTTCATCAACCGTCCAGCGATTGGTATATATGGGCGGCGCGCTGATGTAAGGCTCATTGAGCGCGATGCCGTTCACCCATATTCTGCCTTCCCGCGCCTCCACGATATCTCCTGGCACACCGATGACACGCTTGATGAACGGAATGCTCCCTTGCCCTTCCGGAGGGCGGAGCACGACGATGTCACCGCGCTCTGGTTCGTGCAACCAGTAGGTCACCTTGCTGGCAATCAGGTATTGATTGCCATAGAGGCTGGGTTCCATGCTCTGCCCGTGTACCTGATAGCGTCCCGTGAGTGTATTGATGACCAGGAAGATGATGCCTGCCAGCAGCAGCGTCTCCAGCATGTCCTGAAGCCAGGAGCGGATACCGAACGAGCGACTCAGTGACGGCGTTTCCTCGTGTTCTGTTTCTTCTATAGGATTGACGGTTTCGATGTTGTTTTCGCTCAAACGTTTCCTCCATATCCCGGCAAAGCGAAATCCTTCAGCCGGGAACCAAACGCTTGCATTATAGTCCATCTGGAGTGGTGTGCAAGCCATCTGGCGCTGGCGGCGCCGGTCGCTTCCTTTTGCTCGCATCGCCGGTGCGGACATAGAAAAGCCCGTCCCCGAAGCAGCGCCAGGGACGGGCCAGCTAAATCTGCGAAAATGGCCAGCTGTCTCAGGCTTCCGGGGAGCTCTCAGGCTCGCTGGGCACTACCGGCAGAGGTGTTTCGCTCTCAGGCTCAGCGTAAGGCTGAGCTTCAGCCTCAGCGTCAGGCTCAGCCTCGTCTTCCCAACCGATAATCCATACTGCGAGTCCTGCCACTGCAATGGTCGCGACAATCAGCGCAGCCCACTGCCCGGCTAGTAGACCTACGTCACGAGCCGACCAGATCAAGATGATGACCATGCCAATGGAGAGCACAATCCAAGAGGTCCACTGTGGGTGCTGGGTGATGAATGCCTTGATTTTAGCCATTGTTTTTTCCTCAATCGTAATGATCTATGAAAAGCGAACGTTTCTCTGCGGTTCTCGCTCTAGATTGATTTCCTCAAACAAGCCTTTCACGCCGGCGCCGCTTAGATAGGACGGCGCACCATATCTTCGCGCAAGACCTTGACCATGACGTTGGTGGCGTTCGGATTCCATTCCGCTGCCGCCAGTCGCCATTGCTTGGGAAGCACATCGAAGGCACATTCTTTGTACCCAAATTGCTCCCAGAAGCTGATCAACTGCGGACTGGGACGTGGCGGAAGGAAGAGCATTGCCGCCTCGGCTTGCAATAACTTCGCCTGTTCCTCAATGCGCTCGACCAGGGCGCGCCCGGCGAGGGCAGGATTCACGGTGGGCGCCACCAGGAAATCGGTGACGCGCGTGATCAGGTTTTCCACTTGCCAGCCCAACATCGCCACAATCTGCCCGTTCAACTCCGCCAGCATAAAGCCGACCTCGCTAAACCGTTGGGCGACCATCAAGCGGTTGACCTCGCCGCCTTTGCGACGGGCACGGTTGACAAAATCTGCGATTGCTGCGGCGTCATCCAATTTGGCTCTGCGTATCTGGTATTCCGGAGCCATCTCGCCTCCCTTAAGAAACCAAGGCCTGCCCATATATTATGCTTTTTATTATACCCTGCTTTGGAAGAAGGACAATATTACCTCCATTAGGATTTCGTAGCAGGTCGCTGACCGAAACCGCGCTATGCCCCGCACACTGCCCTTGAAGCGCAAGCAAGGCATTCGTACCGGGGTTGATGAAGCAACCATATCGCACAGCGAGCCTCACAGGGTACGCAGAAGCCCTTTCACCTGCTACGAATGCCCCCATTACCTGTGATTTGCCTATCCTCCCTGTCTGGAGTACAATCTCACTGTTTCTCGTACCCTTCATTCTGTCACTCAAACACCGGAGTATCGCATGACCATGAACTTATCTATTGGTGTCTTGGGCACCGGCTTTGCCGGCATGCACGTCCAACGGCTCCTGCGCCTTGAGAACGTCACTGTACGCGCCGTGTGCGGCACTTCCGAGGCCAAGGCGCAGGCCTTCATTGAGAAGCACGGCGCTCACACAGCACGCCCCTTTGGCGACTTTGACGCGATGTTGGCTCAGACCCCACTGGATGCGCTCTACGTCTGCATTCCGCCGCACGCGCATCGCGGTCAGGTCGAGCGCGCTGCTGCCCGCGGCATACACCTCTTCCTCGAAAAGCCCATCGCCTTCGATATCGCCGGCGCCGAACGCCAGGCTGAGGCCATCGAACGCGCGGGCGTCGTTAGCCTGGTCGGGCACCACCATCGCTTCCGCGAGAGCGTCGAAGCCTTCAAACACCTGCTCGATTCTGGCGCGGTAGGACCTGCCACCTTGTTCCAGGGGCGCTACTGGTGCAACATGACCGGCTCCGCCTGGTGGCGCAGCAGCGAAGGCTCCCGCGGGCAAGTCTTCGAGCAAGTCATCCACATCTACGATATGGCGCTCAATTTCCTCGGTGAACCGGAAACCGTTTGCGCCTTTACCGCCAACCTCGTCCACCGTCACATTCCTGATTACACCATTGAAGACACCTCCGCAGCCATCATCCGCTTCAAGAATGGCGCCTTGGCGAACATCGCTGGTTCTAACACCGCTCTTCCACGCCGTTACCTCGGCGATTTCCGCATCGTGGCCGAAAAGGCTGTGCTGGATTACCACTCCGCCGGTCAGGATACCGTCATTCCACCCCAGGCCACGCTCTATGACTATCGCGCCGAGGAACCGGCGCTCACGCAATTCACCGAGACTCGCGACCCCTACATGGCTGAGACCCTGGAATTCCTCGCCGCCATCCAAGGGCAGACCGCGCCGCGCACCCCCGTGCAAGCCGGGGTCCTGGGCATTCGCCTGGTCAGCGCCGTGCTCGAATCCGCTGCACGCGGTGGGCATCCCGTGCAAATATAACCCTGCAAACCTGTTATTCCAGCTGCTCCGTGCTTAATTCAAAAGGAGATTGCCATGCGTTTGTTGATCAACCTGCCACCCACGTTCTTTACCCATCCGCAGTTGCGGCCCTTCTTTGCCCGCTTCGAGGCTCTGGTTGGCGAAGTCCGTTACACCTCGCACGATACTACCGAGGACCTCATGCGCGACCTTCCCTGGGCTGAGGCTCTCTTCATGTGGGCCTATCCCCCCATAGCTGCGGCGGATCTCGATCGCTGTCCGTACCTGAAATTTGTCGGGCAGCTCAACACCACCCAGGCCTACGTCAACGCCTTCCTTGCTAAAGGCATCGCCCATAGCGAAGTGCGCCATTGTTGGTCGCCCGCCGTCGCCGAACTCGCGCTCACCCTCATTCTTTCGGGACTGCGCCAGACCAGCGCCTACCATTGCGCCATGCGCACCGGCGCTGAGCATTGGCTCATCACTTTCCCCGCCGACATCAACCCGCTGGAGCGCCAGCTCACCGGACGTGCCGTTGGTCTCATCGGCTTTGGCGCCATCGGGCAGCGATTGGCCCAGCTACTCGCGCCCTTCGCCGTGACTCTGCGCGTTGCCGACCCCTACCTGCCCGCGGAAATCGGCGCGCAATACGGCGCGCAGCTGGTCTCCGTAGCCGAATTGATCCAGCAAAGCGAGGTCGTCGTGCTCTGCGCTGCCAATAACCCCGGCGCGCGTCACGTCGTCGGCGCCGCGGAAATTGCTGCCCTGCGACCCAATGCCGTGTTTGTCAACGTGGGTCGCTCCATGCTCGTGGATATGGAGGCCCTGCAACAGCGCCTCGCCCAGGGCGACCTTATCGCCATGCTCGATGTCTACGACCAGGAGCCATTGGCCCTCGATTCCCCGCTGCGCGCGTTGCCCAATGCCTTCCTCACCCCGCACGTTGGCGGCGGCATCATGGAATCCGTTGAGCGTGCCCTCACCATGCTCGGCGATGACCTCGAAGCCTTTATCAAAGAGCAACCGCGGAAATACGCCATCACCGCCAGCATGCTCCAGAACTTCCGCTAAGCGCCGGGGCTATAGCATTCCGCAACCGCGCCATCCCTGCCTGGTTTTGCCTGCTAAAGAGTCTTTTTGGGACGCGTGAAGCGCGTCCCAAAAAGACAAAAAACTACAGTAGCAAACTAACTGGATAGGAGGTTAAGCAAGGATAAAGCAGAGCAAAAGTGGAGTGGGGGGAGACCCGCCGCGGAGCGGCAAGTGGAAGAGCGTGAAGAGCTTGCCAGCGTGGCTACCCAGGGTTACTGCCAGGCCCTGCGCAGTGCGTTGACTGACGACGACCGGGCGCCTTTGGACGCAGCGGGGTTACGCCTGCGGGAGCAGCTGATCCAGATCAGCTGTAGCAGATTACTGGTAGAAACTGAGAGAAGTTATGCAAACAGACGAGGGGGGTTCCCTTAAAACGACGCCGCCGTCGAATGCAGCAGCTCCGCATTGAACGGCACACCCCCCAGAAACTGCGCGCGTAACGCCGGGTCGTGGATGGCATCGGCGCGCTCTTGTAACAGCCGTTGCCCCGTGGCGCGCACTTGCTCCGCGCGTGCGGCTTCTCCGGCAACGTCCAACACGCGGTAGCAGGTGAGATAGACCCACACCGGGAACTCGACCCCCTCTGCCGCAGCCTCATCCAGTTGCGCCAGAATCTCCGTCACGGTGTCTAGCGCCTGGGATACCGCCCCTTCCATAAGCGCAGCGCGGGCCAGGCCGGCGAGGTCATCCAGGGCGGCGCCGCTTTGCTCCAGCGTGCGCCGCAATGCCAGCGCCTCCGTGAAGGCTGCTCTGGCTTGTTGCGCCTGCCCTGCTTTCAACCACGCCAATCCCAGGTGATTCAACGTATAGCCCAGGCTGTAGGTGTCCTCGATCTCGCGCTGTAATTCAGAAGCCTCTTGTCCCAACTTGAGCGCCGCCTCGAACTCGCCCAACATCGTGTGGATCAGGCCCAACGTATCCAGGCTGAGCGCCACCCCTTCGCGATGGCCGACTTCACGGCCCATCTGGTGTGCCTGTGTGTGATAGTCCCGCGCGGTGCGGTAGTCCCCCAAATCGAAGGCATTGTTGCCCAAGCTATTGAGCGCAAAACCCTCCGCGTAGCGCCAACCGATGGCGCGGCTTTCAGCCAACGCCTGTTGGTACTGCGCCCGTTCTGCCATGTAGTCGCCCATCTGCGCGTATAAGGCGCCAAACATCAGTGCACACTGAATCCGCCCCGGCTTGTACTCTAGTGCCGCATAGAGCGCCTGGGCGGCTTCATAGAATGTGCGCGCTTCGACGTAATTCGCCTCCTGATACAGCGTCGTGCCCAGCTCATAGAGGGCTTGCGCCTCCTCTTGCTGATGACCATGCTCGCGGGCCACGGCCAACGCCTGCTCTAGCCGCTCGCGGGAGGTCCCAAATTCGCCTTGCTGCCGCAGAATCGCGCCCCAGGTGCGCAAGCTCTGGGTTTCGAGCAGCGAGTCCGCAGCCTGGAGGGCCAGCTGCACGCTCTCCTGGGCTGCCAACAGCGCCGTCGGATAATCATCTATCGTGCGGGCGTAACGAGCCTGCCGTAGAGCCACCGTGGCGCGCCGCTCCGGGTCACCGGTTGCCGCCGCGAGTTGCACCAGCGCCGCGATGTCTTCTGCTTGCGCGGCGCGCTCCCCCAACACCTCGTAGACCGCCTCGCGTCCCAGAAGGAGCTGCCGGCGCGTTTCCGTCTCAGAATCGGGGGTCAGCGCCAGCGCCCGGCTGAAGTAAGCCACAGCATTCGCGTTGTCATAGGTGCGCGCTGCCTGTTCGCCCGCCAGCCCGGCGTAGTGGCGCTCTGCTTCTGGGCGTTCTGCTTGATGGTAGTGGTGCACCAGCAGCGGCAATTGCATGGCTGAAACCGGCTGCGCCGCATACCAATCCGCGATCAGTGTGTGCAGCTCGCGGCGTTGCGCATAGAGCAGCGTTTGATAGGCGGCTTCCTGGGTGATGATATGCTTGAATACATAGGTCAGCTCCGGCGCCGGCGCCTCGATGAAGGTGAAATCGCGTTGATTGAGCGCCAGAAGTTCCGCACGCAGCTCCGATTCCGGCATGGGTGCAACCCACTGCGTGAACGCGGCATGTAGCGGTGTAAAGGGGAAACTGCGCCCGATGACCGCCGCCACCTTGAGCACGGCTTGCTGCGTCGCCGGCAGGCGATCAATGCGCGCCAGGATCAAGCCGTGGAGGGTATCGGGCAGAGTCTGCACAGCTTGCGCCAGATCACCCACGATGTGTGCCGGCGGTGTGAGGTTGCCGCGTTCGCGCAGCGCGTGGAGCAATTCCTCGGCAAAGAACGGATTGCCGCCGGAACGGGTCTGGATCACAGTTGCCAGGGCTTCTGGCAGCGCGGCTACGGGAACGCCCAAGCGCTGGGCTGCCAGCGCCACAATCTCCGCTGGCGCCAACCCTTCCAGACGCAGCGTTTCCGCAAAGGGTAATTCGCGCAGGCGGCGCAGGTTGGCTTCGGCGGGATGCCCCAGCTCCAGCGGGCGGTGAACCACGACCAGGAGCAACGGCATATCTGCCACCCATGCCCGTCGCGCCAAATCTTCCGCCAACTGCCACGATAGCGCATCGAGCCAGTGCGCGTCTTCCAACACGAGAATTAATGGCTGCGACCTGGTCCAAGCCGTCAGCAACGTCAGGAGCAGCTGGCGGAGCGCCTGTTGCCGTAATTCCGGTGTGAGAGCGGCGGTCAAGGGTGTTTCCGGGAAATCCAGGTCGAGCAGGGGATTGAGCAGTGGCGCATGGTTGGCCTGCTCGGGGACAATGTGCGCCATGGCTGCGGCGACGCTTTGGCGGCGGGCAACGGGATCGCTCATATTCTCGATATCGAAATAGGCGGTAAAAACATCACGCCAGGCGCGATAAGGCGTCTGCTGCTCGATGCTTTGACCCGCACCCAGCAAGCCCGTCAAGCCGCGCTCTCTTACCCGCTGCTTGAGCGCGTCAATCAGCCGCGTCTTGCCGATGCCGGCCTCGCCTTCGAGCAATAGCTCGCGAGGATGCCCGGCTTGCAGCGCGTCGAGGCAGCTCTCCAGGTGTTGCATCTCGGCGCGGCGACCCACCAGGGCGGCGTCATCACCGGTGGAAGCCGGCGCATGTGCCCGGGGTCGGTAGATGCGCACGAGCTCCGCGCGGCCCTTGACGCGCACAGGCGGCAGGCTCTCGTAGCCGATCCGAACGCGGGTCTGGATGTAGATGCTGTGCGCGCAGCGGATCTCGCCGGGTGGGGCTGCTGTCATCAGGCGGGCCGCGAGCACTGCATCATCGCCGATGACGCCGTAAGTGCGGCGGGTCGCGCTGCCGTATTCGCCCGTCCGCGCCGGACCGCTGGCGATGCCGATTTGCGCTTGGGGCGCAAACTCGAGCTGCGCTGGCGGTGCGCTGAGCGCCAATCCCGCCTGCACCGCCCGATAGGCATCATCGCCGTGGGCGATGGGTGCGCCGAACGCCGCGTACAGGAAGCTGCCCTTGTCGCCGATGGTCAACTGGATCACATTGCCGCCGTGCCGCGTGACCACCTGCTGGACCCAGCGCATGTAGGCATCGAGTTTGGCGCCGGAGGCCGAATCGGCATCGTAATCCAGCCCGGAGAAGCGCAAGAAGAGGGAAATCGCCGGGCGTAGTTCGGCCCGGTAGGCGCCTGCCGTAGACTGGATCTGCGTGTGCAGCGCGGGCAAGACCCACGAACGCAGTTGCGAGGCGTCGAGCGGGGTGGGCGGCAAGGAGGACCACGGGTGCGGCGAGACCGGCGCGCGCAGGGCTTGCACCACGGCCAAGCGCCGCCCGCTTTCAGGATGCGTCCGCCACGCGCTGATGTGCAGCGCGTCCTGTAGGGGCGCCGTGAGGCTTTCATCTACCAGAATTTCCCCGCGCAGCGCCTGCCCTTCGGCTTGCGACATGCGCCGCAGCGTTTCACCGGCGAGCACATCCAGCACCTGGATTTCCGGGTCGCCGACGCAGGTGCGCCGCGCCGGTCCCGCCGCAATGCCGATTTTGATGTGCAACGCGGAGGTCACTTCGGGCGTCACCGTGATCGCGGCAAACGGGACCATCGCAGCTTGCATCGCCGACGCGCAGGCCACGGCGGAAAAGGCTGCGTCTCGAAGGCTGGAGGCTGCATCGGCGCCAGATTGCAGGTACGCATCTGCAGCCTGATTCTCAAACCAGCAGGTGATCGCATCGCCCACGAAGCCGATGATGCTGCCGCCATAGGCGTGAACCTGAGCGATGAGTGCATCGTAGACCTGGTTGAGGAAGAAGGTGAGCTCTTCAGCCGCGCGTTGGGGGCCCAGCTGCGCGGCAAGCGCCTGTGTTAGCGGGGTGAAGCCGGAAATATCGGCAAACAGCGCCGCACCTTGCGCAACTTCCGGTAGGGTTGTTCCAATCGCCAGCGCCTGGCGCCGGTCCATGGGGATGTACACCGCGAACTGCGTCACGAAGGGTCTTTACAGATAGCGGCGCGCTGCAGCACTGCTTCCAGGCCCGCATAATCGAAATCGCGCGTCAGTTGCAGTAGGGTCAGCCCCAGCCCAGCATCTTGTTGTTGTAATTTTACCGCTATGGTTTCCAACCTCGCGCAATCACCGCTGGCGCAGGCATTGGCTAGCTGCTCCAGATCCTCAGCCGTACATACCGCCGCCAGACGCTCGCCCAGGGTCGCGAAGGCGCGTTCGGCAGACGGCTCAACTGCCTCTGGCGCCCTGAACGCGGGTAACGTGAAAAAGAAGCACGCGCTCTCACCCACTGTGCTTTCGATGCCCACCTGCCCGCCCAGCTTCTCCACCATGCGTTTGACGATGGATAAGCCCAGTCCATGCCCCTCAATGCGCAGGGCATCCAGGCGGGTGAAGGGTGTAAACAGCCGTGCCTGTGCTTGTGGCGAAATCCCAGGCCCATTATCACGCACCCAGAATGCGATCCTGGGTTTAGGATTTTGGATTGTGGAGTGCAGACTTTGCGTTAGCGTGGGAGCTGCGCCGCCAGTTCCCGAAACTGGCACTTCGGCGCCCAACAGCGTATAGCCTAATTCCACATGCGGAGGGATGCCCTGATCCGGACGTCCGCCGTATTTCAGCGCGTTGCTGACCAGATTGACCCACACTTCTTCCACCCAGGCAGGATAGCCCAGGGCGACGGGCCAATCAGAGCGTTTGCTGAGCCGCGCGGCTTTTGTTGTGACCAGATGCGCCAGGCGTGTTTCCACTTCGGCAATGATGGTTGCCATGTCCAGGGGCGTCAACTTAACTTCTGCCTGCCGCACGTTGGCAAACATGAGCAATTCATCAATGATATGGCTCATTTTGTCGCTGGTGTTCAACAGTATCTCGGCGCTGGACAATTCTGGG
Source organism: Anaerolineae bacterium (assembly GCA_026645815.1). Classification (GTDB taxonomy): domain Bacteria; phylum Chloroflexota; class Anaerolineae; order B4-G1; family SLSP01; genus JAAZNO01. The sequence continues at coordinate 25,965 of JAPKMR010000033.1, forward strand.
GATTGCGTCTCGGAGAACTGCTCCACGAGCAGGGAACTATAGCCTAACATGATCGTGAGGGGATTCTTGAGATCGTGTGCTACGGTATGCGAGAAAGCTTTGAGGTCGGCAATCAGCTGCTCGCGTTCGATGATCTCCTGTTCCAATTGTTGCATGGCGCGTTGCAGATCAGCCGTGCGCGCAATGACCAGCTCTTCCAAATGCTCGTGGTGCTGTTGCAACTCCCGCTCCGCGCGTTGCCGTTCTTCGATTTCTAGCTGCGCCTGTTGGTACAGATAGGCGTTATCTATGGCTATTGCGGCCTGTTGCCCCAGCGCTTCCAGCCGCGCCGCATCGTCCGGGGTGTAGAAGCCCGGCGTGGCGCTGAGCACGCTTAAATAACCCAGCAACCTGCCGCGCAAGTGTACGGGAACGCCGATGTAGGAGCGAATCCAATGCTGTTCGGGACGGGAATACACCCATGCGTCGCTGGTGCGGACATCGGAAATGGTCAGCGGTTGCAGCGTCTCGCGCATGATTGCTAAACCGCGCACCTTTGTGACCTCGAGTTCGATCTGCTTGATCGTGGTTGCCACCCCGAAACGCTCGTAACCACGCCCGCGAAAGACCCGCGCGATGTTTCCCTCAACCAGCATCACATTTGCCGCATCGTAGCTCACCAGCGCGCCAATCTGTACCAGAATGCGATCCAACACCTCTTCGTAATTCAGAGTACTGGTCAGCGCGGCGCTGGCCTGATGTAGCGCTGCCAGCGCCTGCTGTTGTTCCAGGGCCGCATTCAGCGCCGTTCCACGCTCAGCAACGCGTTCTTCCAGAGAGGTGACAAGGCGAGCGTTCTCGATGGCAATGGCTGCCTGCGCTGCCAGGGTGGTCAAACAGATGACATCGTCCTCGTCGAAGGGGCTTTGATCGCGTTTGTTTTCCACCTCCAACACCCCAATGCCGCGCTCCCTGAAGGTTAGGGGGACTGCCAGCAAGGAGTGCGCCACCAGACCGGTGAGTTTCTCGATACCCGGGAAATAGCGCGGATCAACGCGCGCATCGGGGACAATAACCGGCTCGCCGGAGCTGAAAGCCGCGCCGGCAATGGAATGTTCCACCGGCACGGGGGTGTCGAAGAGCTGCTCTTCGTGCAGGCTGACCACCTTGAAGCGCAGTTCGGCGGTTTTTTCATCGTACAACAGGATGCCGGCGGTCTGTGTTTCCGTCAGATTCACAGCGGCTTGAACGATCTTGTGCAGCAAACGCTCCAGGGGCACCGGCGTAGCCAACTCGCGGGTGATTCGGAGTATTTGCTGTGCCTTGCGACATTCCATATCTTTCACCTTTGATCCGCCGGAACCTGGTAGCGCGGATGTTAGCATGTGGTCAACATGCGTGACAAATCACAATCACGGCTATAATACACCCAAGATGAGTAATTTCAAGTCCCAGCTATCACATATTCTGGAACTCAGCGGCGAGCTGACTTCAATTACGGAGTTGGAACCGCTGCTGCATCGCATCGCGGCAGCTGCTCAAGAACTCACCGGCACGGAGTCGGCGGGCATCTTGCTCCATGCGCCGGCAAGCCAAGACCTGCGCTTTGTAACCGTCACCACCCATGCCGATGTCATCCTCGATATTCCCATCCCCCTGGAAGGCTCGGTCGCCGGGGCGTGTTTCACCGGCGACGAGGCGGTCATCGTGCAGAATGCCGCTGCCGACCCGCGTTATTTCCGCTTACCCGAAGAGATCAGCGGCTTTGCAGCCCGCGCCTTGCTCGCCGTACCGCTGGAGTATCGGGGGCGCCGGATTGGCGTGCTGGAAGCCGAGAACAAGCGCGACGATACGCCCTTCGATGCGGATGATGTCGCGATTCTGACGGCGCTCGCCGCACATGCCACCATCGCCATCGAGAATGCGCGCTTGCTGCGCGACTTGCAAGCAGAACAGGGTCGCCTCGAAAGCGAAGTCGCCGCGCGCACCGTGGAGCTGGCGCAGCAGAACCGGCAGCTGCAGACAGAGATCGCGGAGCGCGAGGCAGCCCAAGCGCTGGTAATTCGGCAGCAGCGCGCTTTGGCGGCCTATGAGGAGCGCGCGCGCATGAGCCGGGAGCTGCACGATGGGCTGGGGCAAGCCCTTGGCTATATCAATGTGATTGCACAGGCTACCGAGACGCTATTGCAGAAAGGGGAGTCTCAGGCTGCGCGGGCGAATCTACAACAACTGGCGCACGCGGCGCGCGAGGCCCATGCCGAGGTGCGTGGGGATATTTTGGATTTACGCACGACCCGTCCGGCGACGCCTCTGGACCTTTACACCGCCTTGCGCGCTGCAACAGATCAAATTCAGGCGCGCTATGGCTTGCGGGTCATCTTGCGCCTGCCGCCACAGGAGGCTTCCCCTTTGCTGGCGCCTCACACCGAAGAACAGGTTTTGCGCATCATCCAGGAAGCGTTGACCAACGCGGGCAAATATGCGCGCGCCACTCGCGTCGAAGTCACCTTCAGCCGCATCGGCGAACAGGTGCAGGTCACGGTGACGGATGATGGTATCGGATTTGATGCGAAACAGCGAGAAAGCGAAAGGCAGACCGGCGACCGGCGACCGGCATCCGGTTTCGGATTGTCCATCATGCGTGAGCGTGCGGAGCGCGTGGGCGGGCAGTTGGAAATTCAATCCGCGCCTGGCGAAGGGACGCGCATCAGCCTGCTTGTGCCGCAAGGCTTCGGCGCCGGCAGTGAGGTGGAGTCCATCGCAGGTCTACGTGTGCTCCTGGCGGATGATTCCCCCTTGTTTCTCGATGGCTTGCGTCAACTGCTCCTGAGTCGGGGTGTCTCCGTGGTAGGGATGGCGCGTGATGGCTTGGAGGCGCTGGAAAAGGCGCGCGCCCTGCATCCGGATGTGGCCGTGCTCGACCTCAATATGCCCCGCTGCGATGGCTTGGAAGCCACCCGCGCCCTCAAAGCCGAATTGCCGGAAATCAAAGTGGTCATTTTGACCGCTTCCGAAGACGCCGAACCGCTCTACGAAGCCATTCGCAGCGGCGCTTCAGGGTATTTACTCAAAAGCCTGGAAGCCAATAGTTTCTGCGCGTTGCTTGCCGGTGTATTGCGCGGTGAGGTCTCGCTGGCGCCAGGGTTGGCGGAACAGCTGCTGACCGAATTTGCCCGCGCCACGAAAGCCCCGGAAGCGGAGCTGCTCACGCCCCGCCAATGGGACATCCTGCGCCAGGTGGCGCAGGGCCGCACCTACAAAGAGATCGCCGTCGAGCTGTTCCTCAGCGAGAAAACCATCAAATACCACATGGGGCAGATTCTGGAACGGTTACAGGTCAGGAACCGCGCACAGGCTGTCGCATACTACAAAAAACGCGAAACATAAGAGCCTGGAGCCATCTCGCTGCATCGAAAAAAGGTCTAGTCCTCACGACTAGACCTTTTTTAGTCTAAAGTCTAGTGACATAGCAGTATCGTTGTGCTAGAGTAATACTAGCATCTCTATGGGATTTCGTAGCAGGTTGCTGACCGAAACTGCGCTATGCCCCGCACACTGCCCTTGGAGCGCGAGCAAGGCATTCGTCCGGGGTTGATGATGCAGTCATATTTCACAGTGAGCCTCACAGGGTACTCAGAAGCCCTTTCACCTGCTACGAATGCCCATGCCCTCTATGGCTGGGAAGGCTTGGATGTGAGGCAATCCATGAAACACATACTGGTCTACGGCAAGACCTTGTTTCTCACCGGACTGATGACGCAATTACAGAACGTCCCTGATGTCCAGGCTCAGAGATGCGAAACCCTGACCGGATTGGATACCTTGGACCATTTCGATACCGTATTTATTGACCTCAGTGACACGCGCGCCGCCGATGTGCTGGCGCTGCTGTGCGCTCGACCCGATCTGCGCATCATTGGCGTCAACGCGGCGATGAGCGCCGTAACCGTTATCTCTGGACAGGTCTATCCAGCGCCCACATTGGGCGAGGTCATTGGCTACCTGGAGCCAGTCGAAATGCCGCGAGCCGATGTTTCCGAGCGCATATTGGAAGGCCCTGCCGGCGGCCCCGCAAGCCCGGCAGCGGACTTGTGGGAATGACAGACGGAGGCGATCAAATAGCGTGGGGCAGAGGGACAAACGGAGGACGAGGCGGGGTTTCGCTCTCCGTTTACCCATGGGTTCTGCTGGTTTGTGTGTATAATCCAGTTACCCTATATGGTGTGAAGCGTGATACGAAACCACACCCGCTTCTTTCCAGGAGTGTTCCCAAGCCTAAAGCCTGGCTTCGACAGGTAGTGCAAGCAGTGGCACGGTCTGTTATGCCGCCTTACTATACATAACGAACAGCGCTTTTCAGTAGAATGAGGGGGGGGATTTATGAAACCAGAGCAACGCAAGTATTGGAGTCGGTTTGCCGGCGGGCTGCTATGGCTCGCCTTAGCAGCGCTGTTGCCGCATCCCCTCTTGCCCGCCCGCGCCTGGCCCGGCGATATGGCGGCGGATTGGGTCTCGAACGAGATCGAGGACACCCGCGCTATTGCCTGGAGCGATATGGACAACGACAGCGATCCCGACCTGGCGGTGGGCAACTGGGGGCAGCCCCTCCGCATCTACCGCAATGTGGGTGGGGCGCTCACACTGGTCTGGTCATCTGCCCAGACCGGCAACACTACCAGCCTCGCCTGGGGCGATACTAACGGCGATACCCTGCCCGACCTGGCAGTGGGCAATCGCGGGCAGCCGGACCGCATCTACCGCAACAATGGCAATGGTGTCTTCATCCTGACCTGGGAATCCGCCACAAACGATGCCACTACCAGCGTGGCCTGGGCAGATTGGGATGCTGATGGCAACCTCGATCTGGCAGTGGGAACCTATGGGCAACCCAACCGCATTTACCGCAACAACGGTAACGACACCTTCGCGCTGGCCTGGTCTTCTACAGCGACCGACAACACCACCAGCCTCGCCTGGAGCGATTTCGACGCTGATGGCGATCTCGATCTGGCGGTGGGCAACCACAATGCGCCTGCACGTCTGTACCGCAACGCGGGCGGCAGTTTGACCCTCTATTGGTCAGCGCCTGAGAGTAGCAGCACTGCCGCCGTGGCTTGGAGCGATTGGGACGGCGATGGCTTGCCCGACCTGCTGGTGGGCAACAATGGCAGCCCCAATCGCCTCTACGCTAACGATGGCGCGACGCTCACCCTGGCTTGGACCTCCGCCGAGAGCGACACTACCACCAGTCTGGCTTGGGGTGATTGGGATGGCGATGGCTTGGCTGATCTGGCGGTGGGCAACCAATACGCCCCCAACCGCATCTACCGCAACACCGGCGGCGGGTTGGCGCTCGCCTGGTCGGCTCCCATCGCCGAGGACCGTACCATCGCCATTGCCTGGGCGGATTGGGATGGCGACGGCGCGCTCGACCTGGCGGTGGGCAACGGCAACGGGATCAACCGCGCCAACCGCATCTACCGCAACGCGGGCGGCGTTCTGACGCTCGATTGGACCTCCACCGAAGCCGACGATACTCGCGCGATTGCCTGGGGCGATTACGACGGTGACGGTCTGCTCGATTTGGCGGTGGGCAACGCCTTCGGTCCCAACCGCCTCTACCGCAACACCGGCGAGGGCTACGCGCTGGTTTGGACCTCGCCCGAAAGCGACTTCACCACCAGCGTGGCTTGGGGCGACTTCGACGGCGACGGCTTGCTCGACCTGGCTGTAGGCAATCGCGGGCAGCCCAACCGTATCTATCGCTATACCGGCGATACCCTGGCGCTGACCTGGTCTTCGAATGAATTGGATAACACTTTGGCTGTGGCTTGGGGCGATTATGATGGCGACGGATGGCTCGACCTGGCTGTCGCTAATGACCGCATTGGCTGGTTCAGTCCCGCCCCCAACCGCATCTACCGCAACACCGGCAACGGCGCGCTGACCCTGGCTTGGACCTCGCCGGAAGCCGAAGTCAGCATCGGCATCGCCTGGGGCGATGCTGACGGTGACGGCCTCCTTGATCTGGCTGTGGCGAACGAGAATGAGTCCACGCGTCTCTACCGCAACACCGGCGCCGGTTTTGTGTCTGTGTGGGCATCTACTGAAACCGACTGGAGCACCGGCGTGGCTTGGGCCGATTTTGATGCTGACGGCTTGCTCGATCTCGCTGTGAGCGCCGAGAACGCGCCCACGCGCCTCTATCGCAACACGGGCAGCGGCTTTGCGCTCGTCTGGTCTTCTGCCGAGCAAAACAACACCACGGGCCTCGTCTGGGGCGATTACGACGGCGACGGTTGGCTCGACCTGGTCGTAGGCAATCGCGGGCAGCCCAACCGCATCTACCGCAATGACGGAACCACGCTGACCCTGGTCTGGAGCTCGCCTGAATCCGACGAGACTACCAGCATCGCTCTTGGCGATAGCGACGGCGATGGCGACCTGGACCTGGGGGTGGGCAATGGCGAGGGTGTCGCAGGACAAGTCAACCGCGTCTACACCAACGCCGGGCAGTCTTTCGCGCCCGCGTGGAGCACGCCAGATCGCGCCGACATCCGCACGCTGGCTTGGGGCGACTACGACGGCGATGGGCGGCTCGATCTCGCGCTCGCGGACCTGTTCGGTCCCACCCGTATCTACCACAACACCGGCGGGGATCTGACGCTGGCGCATGCCATCACCCAGACCCACGGCGCTATCACGCTGGCTTGGGGTGATTGGGATGGCGATGGCGACCTCGATCTCGCTACCGGCGGGCAAAGCGCTGGTCTCTATATGCTCCAAAACACCGGCGGCGATTTTGCCGTAGCCTGGAGTGCGCCCGACGCCCTGAATAGCATGGGGCTGGCGTGGGGCGATTACGATGGCGACGGACAGCTCGATCTTGCCGGCGCGCGGAATGGCGCACCCAATCAGGTCTACCGCAATACCGGCGGGGACCTGGAACTGACCTGGACTGCGCCGGTAGCCCGCAACAGCGGGAGCGTGGCTTGGGGCGACTTCGACGGCGACGGGCAACTCGACCTGGCTTTCGGTAACGGGGCTGCGCCCAATCAAATCTACGGCAACACCGGCAGTGGCTTCGTCCTGGCTTGGGAATCCGCCGAGAGCGACGCGACCGGCGCCGTCGCCTGGGGCGATTTCGACGACGACGGCTTACCCGATCTCGCGGCGGGCAACGATGGCTACAGCCGCGTCTACCGCAACACCGGCGGGAACTTCGCGTTAGCCTGGACTGCGCCTGTAGCCCACAAAACCAGCGACATCGCCTGGGGCGATTTCGACAACAACGGGCAGCTCGATCTTGCGCTCGCCAACGGCAGCCACGCGCAGGTCTACCGTAACGCCGGCGGCGCGCTCCAGCCCGCGTGGACCTCCACCGATGGGGCGGTGACCTCCATTGCCTGGGGCGATTGGGATAACGACGGCGACCTCGACCTGGCGACAGGCGGCGGTAACAGTCCTAGCCGCGTAGTTGCCAACCGCGTCCGCCCGGCGCAGGCGCTCCCTGTGAGCACGCCTGTGGTCGCGCTGGCGTATCCCGGCGCGCAGGCAGCGAATTTCTACGCCTCGGCGCACATCTTCGAGGGCGCGGTTGCCATCCCCTACACGCTGCACGCCGTCGGGAGCGCGCCCATGTGCGAAGTGCGCGGATTCTACTCGCTCGATGGCGGCGGCTTGTGGTTGCCTGCCATCCCCACCACCGCTACGCTTACCACCAACCTCGCTACGCTGCCGCCGGGGCAGGGTGGCATCACCAACACGCATGTCTTCACCTGGAACCTCGCCGCGCAGAATTTCTTCGGGCAATCGGATAACGTCGTCTTCCGCCTTCAGGCGTATCCCAGCCTCCAAAACACTGCCGGACCGTACCAGCGACCCTTTGGCTCGGGCGCGCAAACCTTCCCCTTCCGCGCGCGTGGGAGTCAGGTCTTGGTCGTGGATGAGGGCGGCTCGCCCGTGAGCGGCGCCCGGGTCTACCGCCTGCCTGCCGGAGCGAGCGGGGTCGCCGCGCCGGTCACAAATGCCGCCGGGCGCGCGCTTGTCACCAACCTGGGCGGCTACCTTCCCGGACGCGGTACGCTCACTATGGGCGACCAACTCGTGGCGCTCGTGCCCATCACCGCGACCGAGTCCTACACCCTCTACCACACCAGCGCCGCATCCACATCCACCGGGCTGGATACGTTCACGGTGGAGCAACCCGGCGTGCAAACGCTGACCATCTCCGCGGACCATCCGCTGCTGCTCTTCAACCTTGATCTCTCGCTGGAATGGGACGCCCGCAACGACGGTAACTTTCTCAGCGAGCTCGCGTTCGCCCTGGAACAGACCTCGGCGGTGCTCTACGATGTCACCGATGGGCAGGCGGCGCTTGGCGAGGTGCGGGTGCATCAGGCAAAGGCCAACTGGCTCAGTGCGGATATCGTGATGTACGCGCAGAACGGCATCCGCCCCCGCGCCACCATGGGCGGGATTGTGAGCGCGATGACGGACGATGTTATCAGCGCTACGCGCGTCATCACCAATGCCTACGGACCGGGGCAGATTCGTATGGGACCGAATTGGGACCCCTTTGGCCAGAATCTCGACGAACTGAACCAGGACTGGCAGCGCGCTCTGGCGCACGAGATTGCGCACTACGCCTTCTTCTTGCCCGATAACTACCTGGGCTTCGATGCCAATGGCTTCCCGCGCCTGGTGGATTGCCAGGGCAGTTTCATGACCAACACCTACGACGACGCCTACAGCGAGTTCCTCACCCGCGACCGGTGGGTGGGCGACTGCCACGAGACCATCGCGGAGCGCACCACCGGGCGCACCGATTGGGAGACGCTCCGCGCCTTCTACGATAGGGTGCATGAACCGGTTAGCCTCAATTCAGGTCCCGCCCGGTTGCCGTTGGCCGTGACCTACATGATGCCGCTCGACCCGCCCGCTCCCGCCGCTACGCTGCCGCCGCGCTTCTTCGACCTGCGCGATGCCACCACCGGCGCGCTGCTGCGCTTGCCGGGGGCGCAGGCTTACCTGTTCCAGGTCAAGGACTCAGCTGACCCCACCGACGACCGGCTCATCCCGCTGGGCGCGGCGCTGGGCGATGGCGACCGCATCAAAGTGCGTGGCGCGGCGGTGGGCGACCGGCTATGCGTCTTCGCGCCCTACGACACGGCCACGCAAGCCGCAACCACCGGCTGTATCGAAGCGCTCAGCGTTCTGGATCGCAGCGTGGCCCTTGCGCCCGCCGCCGGGTGGCAGCCCGCCGTGACCGTGCAAGCCGTCACCTCGCGCACGCTCGCCGTGATGGTCACGCTGCCGGTGAGCGTCAGCACGGCATCCGGCGCGCCGTTCGCACTCAACGCACAGATTTTCCCCGCCTACGGACCGCTCACCGCGACCTTGCCCCTCACTGCGCCGGTCGTGGCCCTTGCGCCGGACCCGGCTAATCCGGGCGTCTTCACGCAGACCATCACGCTCGCCCATCCCGCCTTTGAGGGGGCTGTGCGCGTCTGGCAACCTGGAGGCGGGGAGGCAGTCACGCAAGTCTTCCTCAGCCCGCCGTGGGGACCTAATCGAAAGGGCTTCAGCGGCACCGCCAACGTCCGCGCGTGGGGCGCCAATCAGCGGCAACTCGGCGCACCGGTCGCTTCCGGCGATGGACAGGTGACACTCTTCAACCTGGATGACTTCTTTGCTGAGACGGGCATTGTATCTCTGCAGGCATTGCCGGCGCTCCCGTACCTGCCGCCATGGCTCACCGCAGTGGGGCAGGGCTATCGCGTTGTGGGCGCGAGCGCCTCCGCCCGCGCCATCGCCTTCGATTATCTGCAGCGCGACGTCCCCGCGGGCTACGAGGGCACGTTGCGGCTCTATCACTCGCCGGATGAGGGGCGAAGCTGGCAGCGGTTGGCGACAACGCTCGACACCGAATATAACCAGGCCATCGCCCGGATGCCGGAGGAGGGACAGGGCATTTACGCGCTGCTTGCCACCGTGGAGTTGCCCGCCTTGCAGCCCGGTTGGAATCAGCTGAGCTATCCGCTCCCCGGCGCGCGGCCCGTGTCCGAGGCGCTGGCGTCTATCGAGGGTGTGATCTCAGCGGCGCTCTTCTACGAGCAGGACCAGTGGCGGCTTTACGATAGGGCTGTGACGGTGGAACATCCCGCCTACGCCGCCTGGCTCAACGACCTCACCCAACTGGAATTCGGGCGGAGCTACTGGCTTCATGCGACGGCGACCATCACGCCGTACCTGGGCTTGTCAGAGGCGCAGAGCGCGGCTTTCAACCCGTTCCCTACCACCTTCTACGGACCGGTAAGCGCGACGGCGGACTTTGTTCCGGTAGCGGGGATGGCGGTGCAGGCTGTTATCGGCGAAGTCCTGTGTGGTAGCGGCGTCATCGAAACGGTGGATGGTGCACTCGCTTACAAAGTGCAGGTCCGCGCGGATGCGGGCGATGGCTGCGCCCGCGCCGGGCAAACGGTAACGTTCCGCATCGGCGGGCGTCCGTTTGCGGAAACCTTCACCCTGGAAGGCGCTGTGTGGAATTGGCAGGCGTGGTATCACCCCCTGGCAACGCCGCTGTTCCGGGTCTATCTGCCGCTGGTGAGGAAATAGAAGTCTAACACAGAATACCCTGCCTAAGCTGTGGCAGGCTTGCCTGGTTTTGCCTGACAAAAGTGTTATTCGATCGCGCCTCGCGCGATCGAATAACACAAAAAAGAAACCCTCTCTTTCGTGGACGGGGCTTCGCCCGTCCACGAAAATCACAAAAGAAACACCTCTGCATCTCTTTGGCGCGTCAAAGTGTCTAAACGCACGGTCTCACCAATCTGACCTCTGAACTTCCCAACAATCTGTCCTATACCCATACCCCCTATTGCCACTTTCCCTTTGCGGTGATATCATGATGCAATATCTTGGAGCGAAAATGTCAACCCTATCCCTGATTCCAGCTCAGCAACTCACTGCTGCGCGGCTCGCCTCTTTGGTAAGCCGCGCCTATGCCGATTACTACTATCACATCTCGGTGACCGAAGCGCAGCTGGCCCAGATTTGCCTGGAAGAGGACGTTGAATTGTCGGACTCTGTCGTGGCGCTGCATCAGGACGAACCTGTAGCGCTGGCGTTACTCTCCCGGCGAGCGAATCGTGGTTGGATCAGTGCGGTGGGAGTGCTGCCTGAATTTCGGCGCCAGGGCATCGCGCGCGCGATGATCCTCTACCTGCAGCGCCGCGCCCGGTCATTGCAACTGCATTCGGTAACGCTTGAGGTGTTGGCCCAGAACCGCCCGGGATTGGCCCTGTACGCGCAACTGGGTTTCGTCCACAGTCGTGAACTGCTGCTCCTGATCCTTGAGCCACACAGATTCATCCCTGAAACGGCGCCGTTGGCAAATATCCTCGCTACCCCGCCGCAGACCCTGCTGCCCCATTTCGAGCTTTACCATCCGGTTCTGGCTTCCTGGCAACGCGATTTACCGACATTGCGTCATCGCCTGCCCCATCTTTCCGGATTGGCTTATTGGGAGCAGGGCGTGTTGTTGGGTTATGTACTCTATCAGCCCCAGCGCACGTATCAAATCATCCATGATCTTGGGATTGCGCCCCATGCTGCTCATCCCGTGGTCATCGCGCAACACTTGCTGCAGGCCGTGCATCAGCAGCGCCCTGCAGTCGGGGGTTATGTCATCAACGTTGTCGCCGAAGACCCTTTGATCGCCGCGTATCGTGCCTTGCACTATCGCACCGTATACCGGCAATATGAGTTGCTCTGGAATCTCGATGGGGATTCCGGCTGCGGGGAGGGCTGACCATGGCTGCGGAACGAACTGACGAGGCAACCTCAGCGGCGCGCTGTGAGAGCTGTGGGCGCTTTCTAGGTCCTTATACCACCTGCCCCTATTGCGGCGCCCGTGTGAAGGGGCGTATTCCCCTACGCGCCATCAAAGTCATTGCCGTGCTGTTGGCGTTGGCGGGACTGTTGCTGCTCTGGTGGATTGCGCGCCGGACTCCCGTGCCCTTGCTCACTGTCGAACAGGCGCAGGGCACGATGAACATGGCCTATGTGCGCTTGCAAGGACGCATCACGCGCAGCCTTACCTACGATCCCGTCAGCGGCTATCTCGCGTTCTGGGTGGATGATGGTACCGGTGAGGCGCGCGTCTCTGCCTATCGCGATGTAACCGCGAAGCTATTGGCTGCCGGCGTGGTTCCGGCGCCCGGCGATGAGGTGGAGCTTTCCGGTACCCTGCGCGTCCGCGAGGATTTTGTGGCGCTCACCCTCAATCTGGCGGAGCATTTGCGTCTGGAGCGTCCCGCGCCCGTTGCCGCCAGAGCCGGTGCGATCACGGCGGCGGACGCGGGCTTGCGCGTGCGTTTGGAGGGTGAGGTCGAGCGCATTTGGGTTCCCTACGAGGGCCTCACGCTCATCACCTTGCGGGATGAGACCGGTGAGATTCCCGTGGTGGTGGATGAGTCGCTAATCGCGCTCACCGGCGCCCTGCCCGAAGTGCTCGAGGGGCAAACGCTGGTCGTTACCGGCACGGTGACCCTCTATCGCGATGAACCGCAGCTCAGCCCTGCCAGCGTCACTGAGTTGCGCTTCTCTTCTGCGCCGCCGCTAGCAGCAGCTTTGCCGACCCCGACCCCGAAGGCGACGCCGCCGTCCTCGGCGCCGCCACCGCTATCCGTGACCCTGACGCTGCCTGCGACAGCAACGCCGGCGCCAACGGAGATTCCCCCCACACCGACGGCGACGCCACTCCCTCCGCGCGCTCTGAACACGTTGAACGCCGCTGAAGCTGGCGCCTGGGTGCAGGTGCGTGGGCGCATCGTGGCAATGACGGGGATCAAGGGCGGTCTCAAGGCGGTGCTGGATGATGCTACCGGGCAACTGGTCCTGATCCTGTGGCAGCGGCTCTATGACGCTTTGCCCGTGCCCACCGCGGTGGATGTGGGCGCCGAAATTGAGATCGCGGGACAGCTCTCTCTTTATGAGGGCGTCCTCGAACTCGAGCCTCAAAGCGCCCGCGATTTGAGCGTGCGTACTGCCGCCCCCGAGATTCCCTGGGTGGCGCTCTCCTCGCTTTCGGCTCAAGATGCGGGCCGAATTGTGCGCCTGCGCGGCGTGACCGGAATACCCGAGCCTTTCTCCGCTGGTGTGAAATTGCCGTTGGATGATGGTTTTGGGGTCATTACCGTCTTGCTCTGGTCAAACGTGGCAGAAACTCTGCCACAACCGCCCGAAGCCGGGATGACGCTCGAGGTGGTGGGGGAAGTTTCCGTCTATCGCGATGCCCTGGAACTGATTCCCCGCTCCGCCCACGATTGGCGCCCAGGACCGTAACATGGCTGCGCCATTCCTTGATCTTCTCCTGTGGACCCTGGTTGGAACCGGCGCTGCTGCACTGCTGGCGTTGCTGCCGGCGCTGCATATCTACAACGTCGCGGGCTTACTGCTCCTCTTCGGGTCGGTGCTGGAACCGGTGCTGACCCCGGAGCGCCTGGCTTTCCTCTTTCTTGGCTTGATTACCGGTTATGCGATGCTCAACACCATCCCCGGTATCTTCCTCTCTGTCCCCGATGAAAGCACGCTCTTCATCGTGCTGCCGGGGCAGAAGTACTTGCTGCAGCGCCGTGGCTATGAAGCGGTCGTGCTCAGCGGCTTGGGAGGGCTGGGCGGAGTGTTCTTCCTGGCTTTATTGGTCCCCGTGGCTGCACGCATTCTGCCCACCGTGCGCGAGATTCTGCGCCCGCACCTGGGCTGGATTCTGTGGACCGTGATTGCTTACATGCTGCTCTCTGAGTGGCCCAAAGGCACCGACCGCGCGCCTGCGGGTTGGCGGCGCTGGTGGGATGCCTGGCGCTCCCTTCTCGCGGGTCTGGCAACCTTTCTGCTCTCCGCGCTTTTGGGCTTCATCCTCATGGCTCGTCCGCTCGTGCCGCTTGAGGTGGCGTACCAGAACCTCCTCCCGGCTTTTGTGGGACTTTTTGCAGTGCCCTGGGTGATCCAGAATCTGTTGGCGCGCATCGAATTGCCCGCGCAACACCGCGCGCGCACCCTGGATATCTCGCCCTTGGTCCTCTTTCACGGCATTGCTGCCGGGGTTCTGGGGGGCATGTTCGCCGCATTCTTCCCGGTGGTCACTGGCGGCATTGGCGGTCTTCTTGCCGGGCACGCCACCGCCCAACGCGATGACCGTGCCTTTATCATCTCTCAGGGCGCCTCGAAAATTGTCTATTACGTGGGCGGCTTGCTCTTGTTCTTTGTGCCGGGTTTGCATCTCACTCGTGGCGGAATGGCATGGATGCTCAGTACCCGCTACAGCAGCTTCACACCAGAAGCCTATGTCTGGGCGACGGCAGCCGTTCTGCTTGCCGGAACCCTGGCCTTCTTCTTGCTGTTAGCTCTGTCCCGGGTGATGATGGCGCTTGTCTCCAGGGTGAGCTATCGCGTTTTGAGCTGGGGCACCTTGGGGATTCTGCTGTTGGTGGTTTGGGGCATCACCGGTTGGGGCGGTCTGGTCATCTGCACCGTCGCTACAGGCATCGGCTTGATTCCGGTGCTGTGGGGTTCCCGCCGCATGAATTGCATGGGCGTACTCTTGCTCCCCATCGCTTTGAACATGGTCGGTTGGGGAGACACAGTCGCCCGTTTCCTGGGCCTGCTCTAGAGCCATCCTGGAACTCTGGCACGAAAAAAAACTTCCCCTTTCCCTGTCAGGGAAAGGGGAAGCAGTCCGCTAAGGGCAATACCCTTCCTATCAAGAGCGCGCAGATAACCGCGAATCAGCGCTATACGCGCCCCCTCGCGGTGTCCCGCGCCCTTCTGATGTCGCGTTAAGCCGCGGGGACTTCCTCGAGCGTGATGCCCTCGGTGACCGGCCCTTCGACCTTCTTGCCCTTCTGCCGTTCCTCGAGCAATACCCGTCCCTGATCCTGCAATTCCTTCGCGCGCGCCTGCAGGTCTTGGGTGGCTTCATTCAACTTCTCGCGAGCGTCGCCTAAAGCCTTCTCTGCCCGCGTCCGCGCTTCATCCGCGGCCTTGGTCGCTTGCTCGGTCAGCTCGCCAGCCTTGTGCGCCAGCTGATCGCGGGTCTCCTCGCCCGATTGCGGGGCGAACAGAATCGCGGCGGCTGCGCCGATAAGCCCACCGACGAAGAAGCCGGTGAGAAATGCTCCGAAATCACTCTTTTGTGCCATTGGGGATTCCTCCTTGTTGATTGTTGGTTGGTTGATTCGGTACAGACTTGGATTTGGGCCGGCTTGACGTGACAACGCCGGTCAGATCACCAATCACCTGGCGAACGCCAGCGGTAAAGCTGGCAACCCTGATGACGGGCGAAACGAAGTTCTCGCTCATGAACTCCGTGGTGCCGCGCACAGTGGACACCGTATCGTTCACGGAGTGCAGCAACGGCTGGATTTCTTCCCGCAGCACCTTCGTCAAGGTTTGAATCTCGACAATCAGCACCAGCGCTGCCAATCCGATCAGAAAAGTCTCCACAGCGACGAAGACGATGGCGATATCGCGGATGACGGTCGTTGCGGCGGGGAACTTCGCCATCAGCACGATGGCTGTGATCAATAAGCCCAACACCAGGATCACGCCGGCGATGATCGCAATCTGCGTGCGCTTTTGTTGCGCCAGCGATGGCGTGGCAGCGGCAGGCACAGGGCGCGGCTCAATGAGCTCTTTGTGGATCTGGGGTGCCTCGGGATCCATATTTCCACCTCCTTGAACGGACACATTTCTATTATACCATGCCGCCAAAAAGGTACAAGAGCGTAGCTGTTCAGACTTCCATCACAAGGCATACGCTGCGGACTAATGAGTCTTCAGAATTTACTTCGGTAATAACACCGTGGGCTGGCAACCCTCTCACACCACCGTAACCCTGGCTGCGGGCAATGTAGCGCAAACTTCAGTTTGTGTTTCCCGTTGTGCAACCATCCCCGTTTACCCAACCCTCTACCGCCGCGTCATTCCGAACGCAGCAGCTTGCCCCGAGCAAAGCCGAGGGGCAGCGGAGTGAGGAATCTGAAACCCCCGGTTGCCAGCCACCTCCGGGTGCAGAGACCCTTCGACTGCGCTCAGGGCAGGCTCCTTCGACTGCGCTCAGGGCAGGCTCCTTCGACTGCGCTCAGGGCAGGCTCCTTCGACTGCGCTCAGGGCAGGCTCC
>JAPKMR010000034.1 GCA_026645815.1 Anaerolineae bacterium
GGCGCGTTAAAGTGTCTAAACGCACTCTCTCGCCAACCCGACCTCTAAACTTCCCAATAATTTGTCCTATACCCGACTGTATTTGCCGTCTTGCAAGCCCTGACTATAATGAAAGCTAGCGGCGTGGTTTGACCCAAACTGTCAAACATTCCGCCAGAATGGCAACCTATCCTGTAAGGAGTAAGGCATGAATACGCAACGATCTGGTCCTCCTGTGCCGCAAGATGAACCCGGCGCCGTATTGGGATGGTTCAAGGATTTCTTCAGGCAATTCCAGCTGGCCTGGCGGTTGTTGCTGGACCCCCGCGTGCCGGCTATAACCAAGGTGGTCCCCTTCATCACGGTGGCTTATCTGGTCTCGCCGGTGGACCTGCTCCCGGATTTGGCTCTGGGTTTGGGGCAACTGGATGATTTGGCGGTGTTGTTCATTGGTTTGCGCATGTTCGTTGATCTCTGCCCCTTGGACCTGGTAGAAGAGCATACCGCCGTGCTGACCGGTGTGAAGGTAGGCGTATGGAAACCGGATGATAAGCCGGAGGTGGTGGATATGCCCGCTCTACCCGATGTTGAGGAGACTGAGGTTTCTTTGGTGCCATCGCAGGGCGCATCCCGGACTCGGGAGACCACCCGGGATGAGGAGGAGGCAGCCTAGTCGCCTCAACCTTCATTGACTTGATTCCCGTGGACGAGCCTGACTCGTTTCACGCATTTTGCGGAACCCTTTTTCTTAGGAGGAAGACCCTTGAAACCGTTAGTTGAGTGCGTGCCTAACTTCAGTGAAGGACGCCGCCTGGAGGTCGTTGAAGCCATTGTCGCTGCCATGCGCGCCGTGCCGGATGTGCGCGTGTTGGACGTGGAATCTGATGCTGATCACAATCGCTCCGTTATCACCCTGGTCGGGTCGCCCCCCGCTGTACAGGAGGCGGCGTTCCAGGGAATTGCCAAAGCGGCGGAGCTGATTGATATGGACGTCCATCAGGGCGCGCATCCCCGGCTTGGCGCCACGGATGTCGTGCCCTTTGTGCCCATCAGTGGCGTGACCATGGAGGAGTGTGTCAGGCTCGCCCACGAGTTGGGGCAGCGGGTGGCGGATACGCTCGGCATTCCCGTCTACCACTACGAATCCGCGGCGTTACGCCCCGAACGCGTCAACCTGGAAGATGTACGGCGCGGTGAATATGAAGCGCTCAAGAAAGATATCGGCGTCAAGCCCGAGCGCGCGCCTGATCGTGGGCCTGCCGTGCTCGGAAAGGCGGGAGCGACGATTATCGGCGCCCGCCCTTATCTCATCGCTTTTAATGCCTATCTCAATACCACCGATGTGACGATTGCCAATCGCATCGCCCGTGCCTTGCGTAACTCCAATGGCGGTTTCCGCTTCGTCAAAGGCATGGGCGTGCCGGTCGCGGGGCAGGCGCAGGTCTCCATGAACCTCACCGATTTTACGCAGACACCGATGTTCCGGGTGTTGGAGGCGGTGAAGCGTGAGGCGGCGCGTTATGGCGTCACCGTCACCCACACGGAGCTGGTGGGTCTGGTACCCGAACAGGCTTTGGTGGATGCCGCCCAATGGTATATGCAGCTCGACCTTTTCACCCCCGAGCAAATCATTGAGCGCAAGCTCGCCGCGTTGGATGAAGGCGCGCCCTTGGGTTTCATTGATTCGGTGGCGGCAAATACCCCCACGCCTGGCGGCGGTTCGGTGGCGGCTTTGGCAGGGGCGCTTGGCGCCGCCCTGGCAGCCATGGTGGGACGGTTGACGGTGGGCAAGCGCAAGTACGCCGCCGTAGAGGGGGAGATGACGGCCTTGATTGTCGAGGCGGAACGCCTGCGCTCCGCGCTCACCGCGCGGATGGACGAGGATGCCATCGCCTTTGACGCGGTTATGGCGGCTTTCAAATTGCCCAAGGGCACGGAGGAAGAGCAGGCAGCACGCAATGCTGCGGTACAACAGGCCACGATTGGCGCGGCTGAAGTTCCGTTGGCGACCGCTCAGGATGCGCTCAAGGTGTTGGAGTTTGCACTGGCTGTGGCCCGCAAGGGGAACGTCAATGCGGTCTCCGATGCGGCAAGCGCTGCCTGGATGTCCATGGCAAGTATCCAGAGCGCTGCGCTGAACGTGCGCATCAACGCGACCTCCATTGAGGATCCAGCGCTCAAAAACGCTTGGGAGCGGGAAGTCGCGCAGATACTCACACGCGCTGAATCCTTACTCGCGCAGGTGCAGGAAGCGGCTGTGACCCGTGGCGGCTTGTAGGGACGACTTCTGACGTATGGCACGTTTCCCCGGTCAGATTGATGTCATCGCGGTGGGCAAACTCCGCACGCGTCATTGGTTGGCAGCCCAAGATGAGTATCTTGGACGTCTCGAGCGCTATGTATCGGTGCGGTTGGTGGAACTGAAGGACTCGGTAGGGGGGATGCCCGACGTCGTTGCGCTCCAGCGTGAGGGCGCATTGCTGCTTGAGGCATCTCGCGCGGCATCCCGCAGGGTAGCGCTCACACCGCTAGGGGAACAGCGTGATAGCCTGGAGCTTGCGCAATGGTTAAGACAGCACCTGGAGCAATACGGGCATATGGCCTTGCTCATCGGCGGTCCGTTGGGCTTTGCGCCCGAAGTTCTGACCGCTTGTCACGAGCAGCTGGCGCTTTCGCGGCTCACCCTGCCGCACGAGTTGGCGCGGGTGGTATTGCTAGAGCAACTCTACCGCGTCATGACGCTGCTCAATGGGGAAAAGTATCACAAATAGCGCCTGCCTTTGCCAGGGTGGGCGCAGAAGAAAATAGATTTGATACGGCGCGGCTTTGCCGCGCCGTATCAAATCTATAGAGAAAGCAACCTGGGCCTGCTGCTTGAATTGCTTTTGCCCTCACCCGCTCATTCAGGAACGCTGACCTTGAAGAGCGTTGTTCTCTCCCGCGCGGTGACTTGCCACTCAGGCAGACATGCCGGGATGAGAAAACTTTCCCCAGGGATGTAGTGCTCCATGCCACCGCTCCAACTCACATCAACGCGCCCCTCTGTCAGGAGATAGACTTCCACGCTTGCGCGGTCCGGCATCTCTATCTGCGCCCCTGCTTCCAGATCCAGGCGCCGCAACTCGAATTCCTCGGCGGGTGTGATATAGCACATCTCCGGCAGTTCTGGTTCGGGGTGCAGCACCGGTAGAGGACCCGAGTCGGGGGCTAGAACCTCCAGCAGCGCCTCGGCGTCCTTGAACTTGGGCGTCAGCCCCACGCGGATGACGTTGTCGGAATTGGCCATACATTCCACGATATTGCCGTTCAGGTAGGCATGGGGCACACCTGCAGGTACATACAGCCCCTCCCCGGTCTCGAGGTGGACCAGGTTGAGCAGAAAGAGCGCGAACAATCCCACATCGCCATCGCCGTAGACCGGGTGCAACGCCAGGAACAGCGTTTCAACCTCGGTTCGCGGCGCCGGCGCCCGCTCCAAACGCTCAGCGAGCTGTTGGACTGCGACGCTGAGCGCCTGTGGCGCGGCGAGCGCGCGCCGAATCAGGGCAGTGAAGGTGCGCTGTGGGTCTGCGCCGCTTCTCTGGATAAATCCAGCGATTTCGGGATAGCATGAGAGCGTGGTGTGCAGGTCTTCCGCGGATTTCAGCCCTGCCAGCGCGGTGAGGCGGTCCAGGGCGAGGGCGATTTCGGGTTTGTGATTGGCATCGGGATAGTGCTCTGGATCCCGGGCGTGCAGACGCTGTGCTTGCGCTTTATCGGGATGCGTCTGTATGGAGAGAGGTTCCGCCGCGGAGAGCACCTTGAAGAGAAAGGGCAGTTGGTGGTTGAAGCGCCTCGCAACGCCGGTTCCCAGAATTGCTGCCGGATCGCTGGCGATGAGGGTCGCCAGGGAGATGCGCTCGCCGTTCAGCACAACCTGCGAGGGGGCGCTGGGATGCGCCCCGATCCATAACTCTGCATAAGCCTGCCCCGGCTCAGCGGGAAGCCCTAGCAGGCGCGGAATAAAGGCCTCGGCGCCGCGACTGCCCCAGCTATAGTGTCGAATGCTGTTGTGCATCCGGTAGGGCATATAAAATGGTCCGGTCATGGTGAACTTCGCCTTTGCTCTTGCGTCGGGTATCTGGCTTGCCGCCTGTGCCAATCAGGCAGCGGTGCGCAGGGCGAGAATCTCCTGCTCCAGCCGTTGCAGGCGCGTTCCCGCTTTGGCATCGCCGTTTTGCGCCCGCTGGAAGGCAAAAGCGGCTTCCGTGACGATGCGGAAATAACGCACCACTTTGCGCCAGTGCTTCACATTGCCGGTCAGCAGCGCCTGCAACTGCGTCCACCACCGTTTCAGGGGGGAGGTAAGCGTGGCGATTTCCTCACGCTGGAACTGTAGCGGACCGGTATGGCGTTCCAGAAAGTTGTGAATCCGGCGTTGCTCCAGGAACCGCACTGCGATGATCACGCCGAATAACAGTATGATGGCTGCCCAGTCCCCCACCACGGCAAGCGCGAGCGGCATCATGCTTTCCATGTGCCCGGTGAAGGTGGCGAAAGTGTTGTGATAGGCATGGGCGCCCATAGCCAACCCGAAGCCCAGCAGGGGGAACAAGCCCTTCAGCCAGACCGAGCGTACCTCCAGCGCCAGAGCGATCCCCAGGCCCGTGAACCCCGTGTACATGGCGTGATTTAGCCCGAAGAGCCCCGCGCGCAACAATGCCAGTGAGGTGACATCTGCCATTCCACCTTCGGAGTAGGCTCCGAAGAGATAGAAAGCGTTCTCCACAGCGGCGAAGCCAAAGCCCGCCATACCCCCATAGATCAGTCCATCCAGGGGACTATCCAGCTCGTGGCGGAAGAAGAGGAGCAGGGCGATAAGCGCTATGGCTTTAGTCCCTTCCTCTATCAGCGGTGCAGCAAACGAGCCGCCGAGGAGATCATAAGCCAGCGCACTCCCAGAAATCAGCGTGATGGGAATATCGAAGATGACCTCGAGGATGACGGAGAGGATGATCGAGGGCACGGCGCCCCACAGAAAAGCCAGCGCCAGCAAATAGAGCGGCTCTCTTTCGAAGCGATCCAGCCACCATAGCACGACTGCATAGATCAGCATAGGGATGAAACTCAGGAATAGAATAATCAGGATATCCATTGTGCCTCCGGCTGAATCTGGGAATTGACCGTCGCAATCCGTATCCGCTTAGGACTTGCGCTGGCGGGTGAGCAAGCCAATCAGCCCGCCGAGCGCCAGGCCCGCGCCTGCCATAACCGCTGCCCCTTGTAACAGGGTCTTCGTCTCTACGCTGGGGAGCACCGCGCCCTCCAGCCCGGCATCGGCGCCATAGCTGCTGAAGAGCTGCCCCCACGGTGTCTTGAGCGCTTCTTGCACCCGTTTGCGTCCCACGACGGGATACCAGTAGACGTTGTGATAGAAGTTGCTGGCAAAATACGACCACGGCACGATAGGCCCACGCAGCAAGACCTCTTCGAAGGGCTTGAGCGCGCCGTGGTAGATCATCTTCTGCCCCCGGCTGGCGAACGTGTCCTCCTGGATGAAGTTCCAGCGCTCTTCGGTCGCATCCACATCGCCGACAAATTCGATATCATGGGGGTTGCCCACCCCCAGCCCCAGGTCGTGAGCGATACGGATGAAGGGGATATTCATGGGGTCGAAGCCTTGCAGCATGGCGGAAGTCGCATCAATCGCAACCTGGTCCGCTGAAGCGAGCAGGATGTTCTTCTCGTGCCAGCGCATGGCGCGGGGTCCGGGTCCGTCGCCGGCAAAAGAGCCATCCATCACGGCAAACAAGCCGGGGTGAATATCTTGCTGGATCATCAGCAAATCCACCAGTGTCTCGTGGATGACGCTGTGCGTCCAGTGCCGTTTGCGCCCCAGCAAACCGCCGAAAGCATTCTTCATCGCGCCGGTAATCGTCGTGAAGACATGTGTTTTTACCGTGGGCATTTGGATGATATTGTTGCCGATGAGGATTTCGGGAATAGTGACGCCTTCTGGGTAGATGCTATCGAGCACGAGGAAGGATTCTTTGGGTTGGTAGGGGACCCATTTGGCTTCCGGCTTGTAGATATACACGCAGGGGACGCCGTATTTATCGGTGACGTAACGTTGCTTGTTGTTGCGCTCGCCGTCGCCCGTATCTACGACCACAGTATCGTTGTGAACGCCGAGCAGGTCTTTGTACCCATCTGCCTGCAGCTTACGGATGACGCCCTCGAGCTGCCAGGGGGTAGTGGAGCATGCGGGATACCAGGTCTGCCACGAGATATTGATCTTGAGCAGCGTTTTGTGCTGTTGGGGCAGCACCGCCCGGTAATCCGCGAGTTCCATCAGCCGCGCATAATCGTCCAAAACAGTCTGCGGGCTGGTGCGCACAATGGCTACCTTGCCGCGACCGGCGAAATTCTTCTGTGACATTTTCTTACCTCCTGCAAGAAAAGGTGTGCATCCCGGTTGGAGTCAATCCTGATCTTTCCCGCAGTATAACCGCTCCCGCGATGCTGTCCAGCTTTCTTCCCTATAGGGATTTTGTGAATTCTTGCGAAATCTCTATGCGTCTCTGTGCTATTTTCTGTTCACCTAAAAGGAGGCACAGAATACTCTATTCTGTGTTATCCTCATCACAGCCGCTCGATGAGCGGCGGAAGTACAGCTTGCCAATCATAAGCGCGGACGAAAGCCTGTGCTTGTGCGCCTGCTTCTTCTCGAACCGCAACATTTTGAGCCAGGGTAATGCAAGCGTCTGCGAAGGCAACGGCGTTATCTGCCAGCATCACGGCGTGCTCGACGTTGGGAAAGCCCTCGGCGCCCAGGCTTGTGGAAACAATAGCCTTAGCCATCGCTCCGGCTTCGAGGATTTTGAAGCGTGTGCCCCCGCCCACCCACAGCGGCACGATATATACCGCCGCCGCACGGATGTAAGGGCGGGTATCGGGCACTGCGCCTGTGATAATGATACCGGGTATCTCGCGCAGCACATCCAACCGGGGATGGGGGCGTTTTCCAACGATGTAGACGTGCGCTCCTGGTAAGGCCGCGCGAATTCGAGGCCAGACCTCGCTGGTGAACCACAGCACGCCATCTATATTGGGACGGAAATCCATTGTGCCGGTGAAGACAAAGGCGGGCTGTTGCAGCGGCGCGGCTTCTGCCCAGGTGGCGTAGTCATCCACATCCAATCCATTGGGGATGACGAGTGGCATCACCTCTGGCGCCAGGCGTTGCAGGGCGACCGCATCGGCAGCAGAGACTGCAGTGACCAGGTTGGCCCGGCGGCAAATGGTGGCTTCATGACGGCGCAGGCGTCGCCATTGCAACCAGGAATACGCAGCGCCAGGCCAGCGGCGCGGGTTCCGCACATCCGTTTGAAATGCCCGCTTTTGGAGCAGATATTCGCAATTGTGCGCGTCAAAGGCTACCCGTGGTGGTGTCCTTCGTTGCCACACCTGCTCCAGCGCCAGCGTGAGCTCCAACCCCTCGACGAGCAGCCAATCAAAAGCCTGTGCGTCGAGCCAGGCTTGCAACTGTGCCTCAAAGGCTGCGCTGCGCAGGCGGAAAATGAGATCGGGGCGTCTTGAGGTGAGCAGGTCGCGCAGCCTTTGTGACAGGGTGCGTGTGGGCTGTGGAATCACCGCGATTTCTTTGAGCGGGCTGCGGAGCGCTTCCGGAATCTCCCCCGTTTGATCTGGGGCAGCAAAGGAGAGGAGCCACAGTTCGTGCTGCGACGCCACTCCGCGCAGGAGCCCCCAGTTGCGCAGGGCTGTTCCCTGGCGCGGTGGATACGGCAGCTGTGGGGTGAGCATCAAAACGCGCGCCACATTAGCCCCCTATCTTTAGCCGGGCTGAGGATGCACCCACAGCCAACCCAATGTGTACCAGAGGCCAGAGCATGCCTATCCAACTGAAGATTCGTCCTTCGACAGGCGTTATGAACAATCCAAATACGCGGATGGCGATATGGGGCAGCGTTCCAATGATGATGCCCGCCGCGACGATCCACCAGAGATGGGAACTATAATGCCGGTTGACCAGGCGCCAGGTGATTTCCGCAATGATCGTTCCTGCAACGGGGGAGAGAAACACTGTGAACCATCCCGCAATAGGCAAGAATATTCCCGCGACGGTGCCCAGGACGAGTGAGACGACAGCTGCAATGCCATAATCGAGCGGGCGCGCCTGTTCGAAGCGGCGCTTGAGTCCCCGCCGGCAATCCGGGCATTGATAGCCTACAGGTGTGCGTTGTGCGCAGTTATGGCATATCGGGGCACCACACTGATAGCAGCGCAACGTGGTCTCGACCTTGGGGTGGCGTTGACAGGTGAGTACTTCATCCTCAATCATGGCTTCTTGGGTCATGGAACCTCCTGCCTCAATAGGCTTGTTGGTAGGCACACTGAAGATAGCGCGCTGTCTTCAGCTCCCTGTTTCGCTGTGATTGCGCGGGCTAAGGCGGGTGACGAGTGTGCGATAGAAATCGGCGCGATTGCGCAACCGCAGGAAACGCGCTTTGATGGGGCTGCGTTCGACCCGCACGCAGTCTCCTTCGCGCAGTTCGCCCGTGAGTCGTCCATCCACCGTGACCATGCCGGGCATTGTCGCCCGCACAGTGATCTCGATGATGGCTTGTGCATTGAGTACCAGTGGACGGTCGAGGCTCAGGTGCGCGGCTACAGGGGCTACCACGATGTTGTCGAGCCAGGGCGGCAGGATGGGTCCCCCTACTGCGTAGGAGTAAGCCGTTGAGCCGGTCGCGGTGGCCAAAATCAGGGCATCGGCGACGTATTCTGTCAGCACAGCGCCATCAATTGCCGTAAGCAGGTGAACGGTGCGCGCCAGAGCGGCTCGGCTGATGACCGCATCGTTGAGCGCGAATTCACGCGCCTGCATCACGCCTTCACGCAAGTGTGTGACCTGCAGCATCATGCGTTCCTCGACGCTGCCTTCGTTAGCCAGAATGCGCTCCAATACCTCAACCCAGTGCTCTGGTTCGCATTCCGTCAGAAAACCGACCCTTCCCAGATTGAGACCCAACAGGGGAATGCCTAGCGGCGCTGCCATCCGTGCTGCCCGGAGGATGGTGCCATCACCCCCAAGCGTGATTAGCAGGTCACTGTTGAAAAGACAAGCGCCATCCGCAGGGCGTTCGTGGGTGGAACACAGCCACGAACTGACGCCGCGTGCTTCCAGCCAATCCGCAATTTGCTGCGCCAACGGTATCGAGGCCCCCACGCGGGGATTATAGATCAGGCCGATCGTTTGCATCACCTATCCTTGGGCATACGACAGAATATTCGAGACCATGAGGACGCCATCTTGTAAACGGCCTCCACCAGCGATAAACTCTCTGCGTCTTCTTTCTGCGAGAGTGATTTTCGTGGATGGGGTTTCCCCCCGTCCACGAGAATCATAGAACGACCCACCGCCGCACTGACATTTTCAGCGGGCAGATAGCGCTCGCGCCACCTGTGCTGTGGCTGCTTCCAAGGCGATGGTGAGTTGTTCCCCTGTTGCCATATCTTTCAGGTTTACCTCGCCCCGCGCCAGCTCGTCTTCGCCGATGATGAAGACAAAGCGTGCTCGCGCCTTATCAGCCTGCCGCAGTTGGGCTTTTAGGCTGCCTCCCATGGCAATCTGCGCGCCGATGGCTGCGGCGCGCAGGTCCACCAGCAGGCGAACCGCTGTTGCACGAGCCACATCGCTGGAGAAGGCAATGAAGACTGGTGGAACCGGCAGTGCGGGCGGCGTGAGTCCCTGGGCTTTCATCACCAGGATAATGCGCTCCAATCCGGCTGCAAAACCCACCGCGGGTGTCGGACGCCCGCCGAGCAATTCGATCAAACCATCGTAGCGCCCACCTCCACAGACTGCCGCCTGTGCGCCGATGCCCTCCGCCCAGACCTCGAAGACAGTCTTGGTGTAATAATCCAATCCGCGCACCAGGCGTGGATTGATGGTATACGGGCGCCCCAGGGCATCGAGGTAGCTCCGTAGGCTGGCGAAGTGTGTGCCGCAATCTTCACACAGGTGCTCAATGCTCTGCGGCGCGCCTGCAATCACGGGCTGGCAGCGCTCTTGCTTGCAATCCAGTACCCGCAGCGGGTTGGTCTCCAGACGGCGCTTGCAATCGTCGCAAATCTCGTGCAGATGTCCCTGATAATAGTCGCGTAGGGCCGCGCTGAAGTTTGGGCGACACACCGGGCACCCCGTGGAATTCAGCTGGAAAGCCAGTCCCTTGAAATCCCAACCCGCGTAGAGCTCCCAGGCGAGCAGCATGCTCTCCAGGTCGGCGAGCGGGTCTTGAATGCCGAAGATTTCCGCATTGAACTGGTGGAATTGCCGGAAGCGCCCCGCTTGTGGGCGTTCGTACCGGAAGATAGGACCCAATGAGAAGAGCTTCACCGGCTTGGGCAGGGTGTGCAAGCCGTTCTCAATATAGGCACGGACCACGCCGGCGGTGAATTCCGGTCTCAGTGTCAGAGCATGATCCCCCTTATCGCGGAAGGAGTACATTTCCTTCTCCACGATGTCTGTTGAGCCTCCGACGCCTCGCGCAAACAGCCCGGTGGCTTCGAAGATGGGCGTTTCGATGTGCTCGTAACCAAAACGTCGCGCTGTTGCTGCGGCGCTGCTGCTGACGTATTCCCAATAGGGTTGTTCAGCCGGTAGCAGGTCCTGCGTGCCTGTGGGGCGGGTAAACTTGTCCATAGCGTTCCACCTCGTTTTTGGAATCAACACACCCGGGTTTTGTCGCGAAACATCAGGGTCCGGGCGGTTGTCACCTCAAATCTGATCATGCTGCTTAGCCTGAGCGTTTGGTACGGCTGTATCTCCAAGGGCAAGCGCTTTCGTGATAGTCCTTTCCGGATGAACCTTGAGCGTCTCTATCTCCGCAGCAGAGAGCCACCGCAGTCGAGTTTCCTCGCGCAACGATAGCAAGGCAGACTCGAATGCGAATGGATTCACTCATACTCTGTCGCTTTGCAGCACGGGTGCTCACCGGCACCCTTGATTGCCCACACTCTCGAATATGGAAATTATAGACAGAACCCCTTGGATGGCAAGATGAAGTTCTGGGGTGCGTTTCAACCTCGGGGCAAAAGGTAGCCGATTGTCATACAAAAGATTCCTCTTTTATTGATTTTTTGCGGCGGGTGAAGTCCCGCCGCAAAAAATCAACTCTCTCCCGAGCTTCGTAGGAGCAGTTGAGATTTTCACCCCCGGTATGAAATGTACCCAAGTTCTGTAGCAGCTTGCGGGGCTTTGATTGCGTGGTATCCTTATCCTTGAATATGGAAAAGCCACTCATTCTTATTACCAACGATGACGGCATTGACTCACAGGGCTTGTGGGCGGCAGTCGAAGCCTTGTTGCCCCTGGGTGAGCTCTTGGTCGTCGCCCCAGACCGCCAGTGGTCGGGTGCCGGGCGCTCGATGCCGCATCACGTGACGGGGTGCCTCACCCCTGCGGATAGAGAGATACAGGGACAGTGGGTCCGCGCCTATGCTGTAGATGCTACGCCAGCTCTGGCTGTGGTGCACGGGTTACTGGAACTGACAGATCGCAAACCGGACTTGTTGGTCTCGGGTATCAATTATGGTGAGAACCTCAGCACTGAAATAACGATTTCCGGCACGGTAGGGGCTGCTCTCGAGGCAGCCTCAGAAGCTATCCCGGCGCTGGCGATTTCGCTGGCGATGCCGATTTCACAGCATTTGACCGGTGGCGCGGCGGTGGATTACACGGCGGCGCAGGCTTTCGCCGTGCGTTTCAGCCGTTTGCTTTTGGAGCGGCGTATGCCCTTCGATGTGGATGTGTTGAACATCAACCTTCCCTGTGATGCGACCCCCGAAACGCCATGGCGCCTGGCGCGTCTGTTACGGCAACGTTACTTCGAACCCACTGCACCCGAGCGTGGTAATGGCGGCAGTGCACGCCCTGGCTACCGTTTGATGAACACTTCTCTCGCGATGGAGCCGAATTCTGATGTGCATTTGCTTATTGCACAGGGATTTGTTACCGTTACCCCTTTGTCCCTGGATATGACTTCAAGGGTGGATTTTGGGGAGTTAGCGGCGTTGATTGCGAGTTCTGGTCTGGTGTGAACTCGATTTCAGAGGTGCAAAATGCGGCGTTATAGTGAGATACTGCGTTTTCACGAAGGGGCACGAGTCCAGGCATCTGCTCCAGAGGCGACTTCGGAGACGCCACCTGCAGGAACGCCACCGGATGTGGGCGAGCAGCTCATCGTGTTGGTAGACCTTGGACCGGCGTTAGCGCACCGTAGCCGGGAGACTCGTACCATTGCCGCACGCACCTTCTGGCAATCGGATGGGGGTGTCGTCGCACGCCTGCGCCGCGCTTTGGTTGAGGCAAATCGCTATGTCCTGCAAGAAGGCGGTCACACACCGCAACCGCAATCGGCATCGGGCAACATCACCTGCGCGGTATTCTCCGGAGAAGAGCTCTTTCTAGGGCAGGTGGGACCGGGAAATGTGCTACTCTATAACCCTGAGGGGCGTGTGGAGCTTTTTCCCAGCTCTGCCTTGCCCATGCTGCCGTTGGGAGCTGCGTTACCGCCGGCCATTCACGTGGGCTACGCGCCCGTTGCGCCCGGTAGCGCCTTGCTGATTGCGACCGCCAGCGTTGCTGAAGCTCAGGCACGCTCTCTGTGGGTGGAGACTCTGGCTGTAAGTGAGCCGGAGCGGAGCGTTGAGCAGGTGCTTCGCTCGATGCGTGAAAACCACGTAACGGGCTGCGCGGTTGTGGTGCATTGCCTCCCTGAGCCTGCAGTTACTGGTGAGACCTATCTTCCACAGAAGCCACTCTCCCGTTCTGAACGCTCCACCAAACCGCCGGCGCCGGCTCATGCTGCCGATTTGGCTTCGGCGGCGCCAGCGGCGCTAGTGGCGCCACCGGCGCCTACGCCCTCCTCTCCCCGCGTGGAGCCTGCACTTGCGCCACCGGCGTCTGCGAGACCAGATCTACGCCCTGTGTCGGCGCCGCGAACAGAAGCTCCCGCGGCGGTGACACACTTCACGGAGCCACTCGTCCCCGTGCCTCCAGCAGCTGCTTCTCTTAAGCGCCCGACTTTGCTGGGGCGCAGCCCTGCCTCCAGGTCGGCGCCAGAGCCTTCAAAGGCGTCGCCTGGGGTTATCACGCCGCCGGCAGTCGTAAAACCGGTGGCAGACTCTGTGGAAACACCGGCGCTTACTTCGCTGCCACCAGAAGAGTATGCGGAATTTGATAAGCCCACGGTTGAGGAGCGCCCACGTTTTGCGCTGCACCTGCCGCATGTCGCCTTGCCCAGGCTCAAGTTGCCCCAGATTTCTCTTCGACGCACCTTTCAGCCTCTGGTGAAAGCATTCGGGCGGGCGTTGATGCCGGGGATCTTGCCCGGCAAGGTATCCTCAAAACGGGCGCGTGCTCTGCGTTTGCCGCCGAAGGAAAACGCCTTGCTGCTCGGTAGCGTGGTGCTGGGATTCTTGCTCATCATTACCTTGCTTACCCTGACGACCTATTTCCGGTTTGGCGGCGCTTCGCGGGCTGCGGCATTGTTGGAGACCGCAGAAACCGCCTGGCAAGATGCGTACACCAGTCAGGCGCCGGAGGATTGGCAACGCACCTTGACCCTGGCAGAGCAAGTCCTGGCGCTGGATGCGCGCAATGAAAGGGCCAGAACATTGCGCGATGAAGCCCAGCTCAACCTGGACGTCTTGGAAAATGCGGCTGTGCTTGCGGTCACCCAGATTGCGGAATTGGGGGTCTCCCCTGCGCCGCGCCGCATGTTGATCACGCGTTCCTGGATCTACTTGCTGAATCCCGTGACGGATGAGGTTTTAGGTATGCCTCTGGCAGAAGATGGGCTGCGTTTGAGCTCTGCTGCACCAACATCTATCTTGCGTCGTGGACAGCTTGTGAGCGGCAATATGGTTGAGCACCTCGTGGACATCGCCTGGATGGCGCCCGGAACCGGCTATCCCGATGGGGCTGTTTTCATCTATAGTGATGACGGTGCGCTCTACATTTATGAACCGGCATTGGGACCGGTAGGAATCACACGCCAGCAATTGGAAGGTGAACACGCATCCCGGGCGGTGACGATGATGGCGACCTATGGGGATCAACTCTACCTGCTGGACCGTCAACAGGGGCAATTGTTCCGCTATGCACCGATCAATGGCCTCTATAGCAGCCCTCCACGCCCCTATTTCTCACCTGGAAATGCCCCCCAATTGCAGACTGCTCTCAATGTGAATCTTGATGGCAGGCTCTATCTGCTATTGGGCGATGGTTCGGTACGCACTTATTTTGCTGGCGCCGAGGACCTCTCGTTCTCGGTGCGTGGGGTGCCCGATACGGACCTGCATCCATCCGTGATGTATGTCGAATCTGATCCTGACACCGGACAGATTTTCCTGGGCGATCGCCAGAACGAACGCATCGTAGTGCTCGACAAACGTGGCAATTACCTGCACCAGTTTCGTGTGCGTGAAGGGCAGTTGCGACAGTTGGAAACTCTGGTGGTGGCACAGGAACCGCATGTGCTGTATATGATTGCCGCTAATGGCATTTACGCCGCGGCGTTGCCGGAATTCGTTCGAAGATGAAGTCCCCACTGCAGCCTTGGACTTCTCTGATATGCAGGGATACTTTCGCAATTTTCGCTGGCTTAGCGTAGGAGGATAGGTGACACATCCTAAACCTCGCCGGTTACTGTTACATACTACCGACTGGGCTTTTGTGGTTGTGGCTGTAGCGGCGTATGTATCGTTTTTCACAGCAGCAAACGTCTCTTTCACCGGTTTTGAGGTTCTATTGTTGGTGGTATTGGGTCTGCTCTATACCGCTATTGGCACGTACGGTTTTGAGAATTATGTCTTTGCGGCTCCATTAGGGACAAAGATCCTCTATTATGTAGTGCAATTCCCCTTAGTGATTGGCATCACGGTGTTAAGCCACTTTGGGGGTGCATTTTGGTTGTTGCTTTTGCCATTGGTAAGTCATGGCGCTGTGCTCTTCAGCCGCACGGGTGTCTTGGTCATCAGTGCCTTGACGACGCTTCTTTTTGGTTTATTGCTAGGTATACCGAATGGGTGGCAGGTAGGACTTACCGCAACGCTCTCCTTTGCTCCCGGGGTGGTTTTCGTTGTCATCTTCACGCAGATGGCCTTAGGTGAGTCCCGTGCTCGACATCAGGTGGAGGCCCTGGCGCAGGATTTGGCGAAAGCCCATGAGACGTTGGCGCAATACGCTGTTCAAGCGGAAGAACTGGCTACAGCAAAAGAACGCAACCGGCTAGCCCGCGAAATTCATGATAGCCTGGGACATTATCTTACCGCCATCAATGTGCAATTGGAAGCTGCCCGCACTTTGTTAGAGAGTGACCCTTCTCAGGCGCTGCCGCCTCTTGAGCGGGCGCAGTCGCTGACCAAGGAAGGCTTACACGAGGTGCGGCGCTCTGTAGCGGCTTTGCGCGCCTCACCCTTGGAAGGCAAGCCGTTGGCGATGGTTCTGGCGCAGCTGGTCGAGGATCTGCGCGCCACTGGCATTGCGGCAACCTTCGACGTACACGGCGAGGCCCGGGCATTACCCCCGCAATTGGAACTGGCACTCTACCGTGTGACGCAGGAGGCGTTGACGAATGTCCGAAAACACTCCCAGGCGCGCCATACCGGAGTATCACTGACATACACAGCAGCGGATGTGCGTTTGCGGGTGCAAGATGATGGCGTTGGCGGCGATAGCGATGCACCAACCGGCGGCTTCGGTCTGGTGGGGTTGCGTGAGCGCGTGCAGCTGCTTGGCGGCGAGCTGCATTGTGTCACTGAGCCTGGCAAAGGCTTTGTGTTGGAAATCCAGATCCCATTCCCGGCGTGAGTGGCTTTTCGTGTGAGGTGTGGCGTGGGTCGTATTCGCATTTTGTTAGTAGATGATCAGGCAATGTTTCGCGAGGGCTTGCGCACATTGCTTGCCACACAGCCAGACTTTGAGGTGGTAGGCGAGGCAGCCAACGGTGAAGAGGCTTTACACTTGTCTACCACCAGTCATCCGGAAGTGGTGCTCATGGACCTGCGCATGCCCATCCTCGATGGGGTCGCAGCGACCCGGCGCTTACGCGCTCTGCATCCCGAAGTTCGCGTGATTGTCTTGACCACCTTTGACGATGATGAGGATATCTTCGAGGGGTTGCGCGCTGGAGCGTTAGGCTATCTCCTTAAAGATGCCAGCTCAGCCAAACTCTTTGAGGCGGTGCGAGCAGCCGCGCGGGGGGAGTCCTTCTTGCAGCCCTCGGTAGCGGCGAAGGTTGTCGCGGAATTTGCCCGGTTGGCAGAGCATGCGCCTCGCGCCGAAGTGCCCGCGGAGGCTCTCTCTGACCGTGAATTGGCAGTGTTACGTCTGGTAGCACAGGGGTCCAGCAACAAAGAGATTGCTCTCGCGCTTTTCATTGCTGAAGGCACTGTGAAGAATCACCTTACCAATATCCTCACCAAGCTCGATGCCCGTGACCGCACCCAGGCGGCGCTCAAGGCGCGCAGCCTGGGCTTGCTCTAGAATCTCCGGGCATTGCGCCGGCTATATCCCAAGATTCTCTCCGAGATTCTGTCGTATGCTCCATGACGAGCGTGACGTCACACTCCCGAAATATGACCCGGTCATGACCTTTGGGTCATCCTTTCTGTGCCTGCCAATGGTATAGTAGCATCGTTGTTCAAACGTAGCTGCTATACGGGAGGTTGATGATGAGTGACGACATGCCGGTTCAGAATAACGAGAAACGCCAGCACCTGGCTTGGGGTGTAGTCTTAGTCGGTGTTGGGCTTTGGATGCTGGTGAGCAATATCACGGGTTGGGATTTGGGTTCAGCGTTTCCATTAGGGCTTGGATTGCTCTTTCTGGTATGGGGCAGCACTGCCCGCAAACCAGGGTTGCTGATTCCTGGCGGCATTCTCAGCGGTATCGGTCTGGGGGCGTTGTTGCTCGATGGTCCCTTTCGTGCATTGGAAGGTGACGCGGAGGGTGGAGTCTTCATGCTGAGCTTTGCGCTGGGGTGGGCGCTCATCACGTTGACTTCCGCGCTATTTGTCCGCAAGGTTGCGTGGTGGCCCCTCATTCCCGGTGGAATCATGGCCTTCATCGGCGCCCTGCTGCTTATTGGCGGACCGGCGCTGGAGGTACTGGCTTACCTGGGTCAGGGTTGGCCCATCGTGTTGATTGCTGTGGGTTTGTACCTGATTCTCTGGCGTAAAGGCTTGCAGGAATAATGCGTTGGTACGGTATTCAAACTGGATAGTTAAGAGTGACGTAAAGGAAAAATGGGAATGTTAACCAAAATACAGACTTCAACTGCGGTGCGTGTGGCTTTGGGGGTGATTCTCTCGGCGTTGAGTGCAGGATTGCTAATTCTAGCGTTCCCGCCCTTCAATCTGTGGTTTCTCGCCTGGTTTAGCTTTGTGCCGTATTTGCTGGCGCAATACCGTTTCATGCCGCCCAAACTAGCCTCTTTCGCCTCGGCGGTCTTCAACGGCTTATGGCTGTGGGGATATTTGGGCCCTGTTTTCGGCGGCACGGGTAGCTTTATGGAATACTTGCCGTTGATTGTGGCGGGTATCTCGTTGCTCACGGATAGCGGCAGTCGTCGCTTTCACGCGCGCACGGGCTTCCAGTGGTTTGTGCCGCAGAATCTGGTCTCGTGGGTGGGCATCGAAATGATCCGCATCTTCATCCCCATCGCCGGGACATGGGGCTTTGTGGCATACACGCTGCACAGCCAGCCCTGGCTGATTCAACCGGCAAGTATCTTCGGTATTTTTGGCGTGAGCGCACTCGTCATTCTGGTCAACTACACGCTGGGCTTGGGCGCAATTCGTCTGTTGGACCGGTGGTGGTCGCTGGAATCGGATATGCCCACGCCCACATCACGTCTCGCACAACGGTGGTTGATGATTGCTGGTGTGACGGTGGTGGTTTGGGTTGGTTTGAGCCTGGTGTTGTACTTCATGCCAGTCGGAACAACCGTGCGTGTGGCGGCAATTCAACCGGATGCTTCACCCATCATCTCGGCTAATACCGGACGTGAGGAACTCGTGGCACAGCTCCACGCGCGGATGGTGGAACAGACGCGCGAGGCTGCGGCCCAAGGCGCCAGAATCGTCGTCTGGCCCGAGGGTGCCCTGCAATACGATCCGCAGGTGCAGGATCCCTTGGGACTGGTGGCTTTGGCTCGCGAGACAGGCGTTTATCTGGTTATCGGTTATGTGGTGGATGTGACAGAAGATATCTTCCGCAATGAGGCAACCGTCATCAGCCCCGCGGGGGATTTCATGGGTGTTTTTGGCAAGGATCACCCGGTAGTTTTCGGCGGCGAAACCAGCCCTACCCGCGGCACGTATCCCGTATATGAGACGCCCATGGGAGTGCTGGGAACGATTATCTGCTACGACCTCGATTTCACCGATACGGCGCGGAAACTGGCGCGGCAGGGAGCGCAGATTATTGCCGTGCCTTCCAACGATTGGCCCGGCATTGCCTACAAGCATTATACGCATGTGGTTTTTCGCGCGGTCGAGAACCGTGCCGCGATGATAAAGTCCGATGGGGGCTACGATTCCGCAGTGGTGGATCCACACGGGCGCGTGCTGGCACTGGCGATTTCCCCGGAGGGCGGCGAGGCAACGTTGGTGGCTGATGTGCCGGTGGGCAGCGGGAAGACGATTGCGACACGGTTGGGCGATTGGTTTGGCTGGCTCTGTCTGGCGGGCATGGCATTCTTTATCTTCGGCGAGAAAGCGCTGGTGCGTCGCGTGGCGGCGTGAACGGGAGGATTGGAGTGAACGAAACTGCCGTTATTCACACTTCTGGATTGAGCAAGACCTATGATGGCGTTGAGGCGCTCAAACCTCTGGACCTGACTGTGAGGGCCAACTCCATCTTCGGTTTTCTGGGACCCAATGGCGCGGGCAAGACGACGACGATGAAGCTGCTATTGGGGCTGATTCGGCCCACGAGCGGTAGCGCGACGATCTTCGGCATGGATAGCGTGCGCCAAAGCCCTGATATTCGCGCGCGCATTGGCTATCTGCCGCAGGAACCGTGCTTCTATGAGCAGCATACCGTCTGGGAAACGTTGGATTTCACGGCACGCTTCTTCTTCAAAGGGCCGGAGCGGGCTATTCGTCAGCGCATCGAAGAGATGTTGGACCTGGTTGGGTTGGAAGGCAAAGCGGAGCGT
The DNA here is from genome assembly GCA_026645815.1 of Anaerolineae bacterium. GTDB lineage: Bacteria > Chloroflexota > Anaerolineae > B4-G1 > SLSP01 > JAAZNO01. Next base: position 19,209 of record JAPKMR010000034.1, read on the forward strand.
ACAGTCAAGACGCTTTCGGGTGGTGAACGACAGCGACTGGGCATCGCGCAGGCTCAGGTAAATTATCCTGACCTGTTGATTCTCGATGAACCGGCAGCATCGCTCGATCCCTTAGGTCGCCGCGATGTGTTGGAGGTCCTATCTCGCTTGCGTAAGCACACGACCGTGTTCTATTCCACACACATCCTCGATGACGTGCAGAAGGTGAGCGATACCGTGGCGATCCTCAATCACGGCGTGCTGGCAGCCTACGGCCCCATAGAGACGTTACTGGCAGGCAGCAGTGGTGTGGTTTACACCGTGACCCTTAAAGGCTCAACCGAACCGGCGCGTGCGCGCATTGCAGCTTTGCCCTGGGTGCGGGATTTACAGGCGAGCGAACGCGAGGGTCAGAGCGCCTGGACTGTGGTTGTGAGCGATGAGGCTGTTGCTGAGCAACAACTTCTACGGGCGATTTTAGCGGATACTGACCTGGTTGTGACCGGTTTCGGTCGCAAGCGTTATGAGTTGGAGGAGATCTTTACCAACATTGTCGAGGGGGGAGCGCATGGCGGGAAATAGTGAATTCGAGCTGGTACAGGAGCGGGGTTGGCGCCGCGGCTTGCGCAACCTGATGCGACAGGGCTTTGCCAGCTGGTGGAAGACGAGCAGTTGGTGGGTGCAATCGTTGATTTGGGCTGGCATCATCAATTTCATCCTGGCGGGTGTGCTGTGGAGTACGCAGGGCTTCGATATGCAGGAGGCGCTATCATTTTACGCGATTTTCGCGGGACTGTTTCCGCCGATTGCCGTGATCATCATCATGCAGGATGTGGTGGTGGGTGAGAAACTCTCCGGCACCGCCGCCTGGGTGCTTTCCAAGCCAGCTTCTCGAACCGCCTTCATTCTCTCTAAACTCGCGCCCAATGCCGTGGGGGTAGCGGCAACGATGGTCCTCTTTCCGGGCATTCTGGCTTTTGTGCAGCTCATGCTGGCGGGAGCGCCGATTGCCTCCCCGCTGCACTTCCTGGCGGGTCTGGGCATCTTTGTGCTCAATCTCTGGTTCTACCTGACCTTGACGCTCATGCTGGGAGTGTTGACCAACAGCCGTGCTGCCGTTATCGCCATCCCCATGGCGTTCGCCTTTGGTCAACAGTATCTTCTCGCCATGGTGCCGGCACTTCGACACTTCCTGCCGTGGACGCTCTCTTTGCCACCTGGAGAGGCGTTCGGTGGGGCGATTGTTCCTTCGGTGATGGCAGGTGTTGCGCCTTTCTCCTGGGGACCGGTGGTTTTTGTGAGTGTTTGCATCATTCTGTTCAGCATCGTATCTGTCTGGCGTTTTCAGAGCCAGGAATTATAAGTGCTTTTTCGAGACGGATGGCAGAAGATGAATCAAAACGTGATTATCAGACCAATTCGCGACGACGAGCAATCTGAGGCTAAGCGGGTGATGCGCCGGGCATTTTCGCCTCCCACCTGGTTGTTCTTTTCGTGGAGCAAGGATGTATTGGTGGCGGAGCATGAAGGGCGTATCGTGGGCGGCACCGTGCTAAAGACATTTACCTTGCCCAAGGGGCGCAAGGTGGGTTTTGTTTATTGGCTCTTTACCGACCCTGAGGCACGCGGACTGGGCGCCGGACAGGGCTTGATTGAGGGGGCGTTGGATTTCTTTGCCGCGCAGGGCTGCGATGAGATCTCCGCCTGTGTTGAGGGCTACAATACGAGCTCCAGCAAGGTCTTCGCTACGCGCGGCTTTACGATCCTGTCTATGGGCGAACAATTGCGGCGTTACGGCTTGGGAGTGATTCCCTACTGGTGGCATTCATTCCACTTCATGGATGTGGGGCATTTCCTGTGGGTCAAACCTGGTGCAGAAAAACCTGATAGCCCTGGGTTGCAATGGTTCGGCACCTGGCTTGTCAACGTGCTGTTGTTGTATTTATCTGTCTGGCGCTCCGGGGGTTGGGAACGCAGTGACTTGTGGACGATTCCTGCAGCATTTCTGGTGTTGTTTGGATTGCGTTCTCTGGCGATGTGGGGCACGGCACGCTTACAAGGGTTGGCGGTGCGTTTCCGTGCCTGGGAATCCAGTGTGACGTTGGTTGCGGCAATTGCATTGCTTTTCGGTGGCTTCTTCCCGTTTCCGGGTAGTTTTTACCCCGTGGAGGAGCGCTGGCGTTACCGCGAACTCTTGCCCAAAATCGGACCGATGGCGCTGGCAGGTACATTGGCATCCTTGTTGCTTGCCTGGGGCAGTTGGGCGGCGCTGCATTGGAATATGGCGCCTGGGTTTAGCTCACCGTTATCTGTCTTGTTAGCGCTCAGCCGCATATTAGCGGTATTGGAAACGGTTGTGGCTTTCTTCCCCCTGATCAGTTTCAACGGACGGCGGATTTGGGACTGGAATCGCCTCATCTGGGGAGTGCTGAGCCTGTCAGCGGTAGCGCTCATGTTTGTGAGCTAGCTCTTCTATAGGTTCTTCGCGCCGCGAAGAATGAGAATGGTTGAACCAACTTTAATCTCTGAATTGCAATTTTGAGGAGTGAACTATGGCTCTGGTCGAAGTGAACAATCTGGTAAAGCGTTATACATCAACAGGACCGAATGCAGTAGATGCCGTCTCGTTCGAAATTCACGAAGGGGAGGTGTTTAGTTTGCTCGGTCCCAATGGGGCGGGTAAGACGACCACGATCTCCATGATCAGCACGTTGCTTACGCCAACTTCTGGTAACATCGTTGTGGATGGGCACGATGTGCAGCGCGAACCCATGGCAGTGCGTGAGTGCATTGGCGTCGCACCGCAGGACCTGGCGCTCTATCATGACCTTAGCGCTGAAGAGAATCTGCGCTTCTGGGGTGAGATGCGTGGTCTAGGGGGTACGGAGCTCAAGCGCGAGATTGCCGAGAAACTGGCATTGATGGACCTGACTGACCGGGCAAAGGCGCGCGTGAAGACCTTCTCCGGCGGTATGAAGCGGCGCCTGAATCTCGCCGTGGGGCTTCTGGGCAATCCCAGATTGGTAATGCTGGATGAGCCGACGGTTGCTATTGACCCACAGAGCCGGCGCTATATTCTGGATTACGTCAAGCAGATGAATGCCGGTGGGGCGACCGTGCTCTATACCACGCACTATATGGAAGAGGCGCAGGAACTGAGCCATCGCATTGGCATTATGGATCACGGCAAGCTGATCGCGCTCGGGACCCTGGATGAACTCACGCAACAGGTGGGAGAGCACGAGACGCTCATCCTTAAGCTGCACCAGGAGGGCGGCGGTGCGACATTGGCAGAGGCGCTGACCGGCTGTGAGGACGTACTTCAGGCGAGTGCGAGTAACGGTGAAGTCACGCTCAATGTAGGCTCGGCGCAGGCAGTACTGCCGCTGGCGCTGGCAAAAGCGGCGAGCTTGGGGCTGAGCATTCGCACCGTGGATATTCGTGAACCTAATCTGGAAACGGTATTCTTGCACCTTACTGGGCGAGCGCTGCGGGATTGATGAATGGGGAACTTGGGGGCAGGCGTAGCCTCCTACCCAAGACGCTCTTTCTTCTTTCTGTGGTGAATATTGCGTAGGAGCCTTTATGCTATGAAGAAATTATGGATACTTGCATTGAAGGAAGTGCGATTGGCATTCCGCGATGTGGGAATGCTGGTCACGATGTTGGCGACGCCATTGCTGCTCACACTGGCGATTGGCGCAGCATTTGGGGGCAGCAGTGGGGGAAATCTCTCCGATGTGCCGGTCTTGCTGCTCAATCACGATAATGGCACGCTCTCGCAGGCCCTGGTGGATGTCTTCAACTCCGAGAGCGTCAAAGGATTGATTGCCCTTGAGCAGGTGAGCGATGAATCTGCCGCACGAGCGCGCGTGGATCGGGATGAAGTCGCGGTTCTCATCATCATCCCTGCGGATTTTAGCGCACGTGTTTTCCCTGAAGGGGCGCAAGTGCAACAGACTGTCGGTCTCGACCTGACGGCGATGGATGAGGCAGACTATCAAGCTCTGACTAACGAACAGAAGATGGGGATCGGGCGCGTTTTCGCTCCCTCGCAGGGGCAGGCTGCTACCGACGCTGTAAGCATCGAGCTCTACGCCAGCCCCGATTGGCGCATCAGCACCGCTATCGTCAAGAGCGTGGTAACGCAGGGCATCGAGGTTATGAATATCCAGCTTCGGGGAATGATGGCGATTATGACGCGCCTGGTGATAGCCCAAATGTCGGGTGGTGCGAATCCGGAATCGCTGTTATCTGCCGGCACATTTGCTGCTATGCCTTCGGGAAATCCGCAAGCGAGCGACCTGCCGGTGCGTTTGACCGTTACCGCGCCCGGTGGTCGTAGCTTCAACTGGCTTGATTATTCTTCTGCCAGCCTTGCGATCATCTTTTTGATGTTCGCCGTGACCTCGGGTGGGCGGACGTTGTTGGCAGAGCGCGAATGGGGGACGTTGCCACGGCTCTTGATTACGCCTACGGCGCCCCTTGCCGTGTTGGTGGGGAAGATGGCGGGCATCGTGTTGACCGGCTTGTTACAGGTCACGGTTCTGTGGGGAGCGACCAGCTTGCTTGGCGCCTATTGGGGCAATCCACTGCTGGTGCCACTCGCTTTGCTCGTGTTGGTTATATGCGCTACTGGCGTCGGAGCGGTCGTTTCAGCATGGGCGCAGACGGCAGGACAGGCGGGCGCTATCGGTACTGCTGTCACCCTGGTTGGCTCGGCCATCTCCGGAAGCTTTTTCCCGCGCATGAATTTGCCTGCATGGGTACAGCAGCTCAGCCTGGTTACCCCACAAGCCTGGGGGATTGAAATCTTCTCAGAGTTGCAGAGCGGGGGCGGGTTGGCAGATTTGCTGCCTTTGCTGGGAGGAGCGTTATTGCTCACAGCAGTCTACTATGCCCTGGCGCTGGTGGGCTTCAGGCGACAGTTCAGATAGGTCAGGTGTTACGCTTTCGAGCGTTTAATTCCTGATGAATGTAGGTTGGAGGAACAGAATGCAACGTTTACGCGCCATGATTCGAAACGAATTTTTACTGGAGTTCACCTCTCCGATTTCGTTATTTTTCTTCCTGGTGCTCCCTCTTTTGTTCACGGCGGCGGTAGGTGCGGGCCTGGGCGGTATGATGAACCAGGAAGGTGAGACGCCTCAGGAGGTGCGCATCCCGCTGTATGTACAGACTCAAGATCAGGGTCCCCTGGTCGAGGCGCTGCTGGCAGTATTGCCGGAGGCAAATCTGCAACCGGAGTTGGTTGAGATGTTGCCGGAAGAGGCATTCGGTCTGGAGATTCCGGCGTATTTTTCTGCTGCCTTGCTCAATGGCGATATGGTTACACTCACCTTGCATACACTCCCTGATAATAGCTCTAGTTTTGCCGTAGAGCAGGCTGTGCGCGCGGCGCAGGGGCGTGTGGGTGGCTCGGCGCTGGTAGCGCAGATGGGATTGGAACAGGCGCGCCAGGCGGGGGTCGTGAGCACGCCAGAGGAAGAGACGGAGTTCTTCCGTGAGGTGCTAACCGAGGTGCTGGCAACCGCACAGCAACCCCCTGCGACGGCGCAGGTGCACTGGGCTGAAGGCGCGACCATCACCGACGATGCTAACGCTATGGCGACGAGCGCCGAACAGGCTTCGGCTGGACAGCTCGTTACCTGGGTGCAAATCACGCTGCTGGGGGCGGCAGAAGTGCTGGTCAGCGAACGTCTCGGCGGTACCTTGCGCCGCATGCTGGTAACGCCTGCCTCGCGCTCTCTGGTGCTCCTCGGTAAATTGCTGGGGCGACTGGCGTTGGGTCTGCTGCAGATGACGATTTTGCTCGTTGGCGGGGCGTTGCTCTTTGGGGTGAATTGGGGACGCCATCCGCTGGCAGTTGCCCTGGTCTCGCTCGCCTTTGCTGGTGCCACCGTCTCCTTAGGCATTCTGCTGGCTACCGTGGTCAAGACGCGCGGACAGGCGGGAAGCATCGTGGTAGGGCTTTCGATGGGTATGGCAGCGCTTGGTGGCGCGTGGTATCCGTTGGAGATCACTCCTCCGCTATACCGGCAGGTGGTGCAGGTCCTGCCTTCAACGTGGGCGATGCGCGCCTATACGGATTTGTTGGCGCGGGGCGCAAACCTGGTTGAGGTGTTGCCTTATGTGGGCATTTTGCTGGGCTTCGCGCTGGTCTTTTTGGGCGTGGGCATGTGGCGCTTCCGGCGCTACGAGTGATATGCTGCGGGATAGTCTCTCTCTGGCGTGGAACCTAGGCCTGGGCGCCCTGACGTTGGTTGCGGGTCTGGGGGCTTTGGGTGCGCTCTTCTCCGGCGAATGGTTCACGGCGTTTGCTATGGGTCTGGTTTCTATCCTGGTAGGATGGGCGCTGGCGCGCAGATTGCATGCCCGGCGTGGAAGCAGGTATTGAGCTCAAGGCTTGTGGGAGAATCAAAAAGGGGCGCTTTGAGCGCCCCTTTTGATACTTCCACAAGCGTCGCAGTTATTCTGCTTTGACCTTGATTTTGCGACTGTCTTTGGCTGCCGCAACTTTGGGCAGGTTGATGGTTAGCACCCCGTTTTTGAAAGTTGCTTCCGCGTTCTCGGTATCCACGTCGAGGGGCAGGGCGATAGTGCGGCTGAATGCTCCGTATGTGCGCTCCATGCGATAGATATTGCCGCTGCGCTGTTCCTCCTCGGCTTTCTTTTCCCCGCTAAGGGTCAGCGTATCCCGTGATAGTGAGACTTGGATGTCCTTTTCGCTCATGCCAGGCAGTTCCGCCTTGATCTGGAGCGTCCTTTCGGTTTCGATGACATCCACCCGCGGGCTGAATTCACCCCACGCCATTTCAAAGGGTGCAAAGGGCGCCAGGCCAAAGCCATTGAAGAATTCCTCCAACAGGCGCTCCGGTCCTTCGTATTGGCGTGCTGAATGGCGCACCGATTGGCGGTCCATCTCAGTTGATCTCTCCTGCCGCTGTGGTCGTCTCTCACGTTTCCAGAAATTGCGATTCATGATGGACATGCTCATCACCTCCTTCGCCGATGTGTGCGATCGAGCGGGCGCTTTGTCTGCCATCTCGACCTCACAAAGCTGTCTGATACCTTTTCAGGTTTAGGCAACAGGATCAGGCATCCTTGATGGCGATTTTGCGTGTGGTCGGGATCGCCTTGGGCAAATGTAGGCGCAAAACGCCATTCTTCACCGTTGCCTGGATGTTCTCCTGGTCAATTTCCTGCGAGAGCGTGAAGCTGCGCTGGAAATCTCCGATGCGATATTCGGCCCATGCGAGGCTGTAGCCTTCAGGATAGCTCGGTGCAACATAGCCGCTGATGCTCAGTACATTGCGCTCCAGGGTAATATCCACCGATGTGGGATCAACGCCGGGCATATCTGCCAGGATCACAATCGCGTCGTTCATCTCGTAGATATCTACACGCGGGATGAAGACCAACCGTGAACGGGTGCGCTCGGCGTCACCTTCGACCAACTCTTGCTTTTCGGCCTGCTCCAATTGCAGTTCCTTGGTTTCCTCAGTCATTGTATCACCTCCATTGTTTTACCACGGTAGTCATTACCCGATTTAGCCCACTCGCACAGCGATTTTCTTGGGCTTGTCCTCTTCCGCACGCGGCAGCGTGATGTTCAGAATGCCATTGCTGGTTGCCGCCTCCACTTTTTGTGGATCAACCTTGAAGGGCAACTGGAAACTGCGTGTGAACGTTCCGCAACCACGCTCGCGCCGGTGATAGGTAATACCTTCTGCTGCTTCCTCGGGTTTGCGGCTACCGCTGACGGTAAGCGTGTCATCTACCACGCTGATCTCGAGGTCCTCGGGCAGCACGCCAGGCAGCTCTGTGGTGACCACTGCACCATTTTCATTGACCCAGATATTCATTGCGGGATAACCGCGTAACACGGGTAGCTCAGATGGGGCAGCGGTTTCACCCAACAACTGATTCATCTCGCGTCGTAGGCGTTCCATCTCGTGCCACATGGGGCTTGCTCCTCTATACTGTCGTCGTAACATTTTGCACCTCCCAAATGTTAAGTGATGCTTTTTGTGCTTTGCGTTGCACATCTCTTGCAAGATCAAGAGACGTCCTCTCAGAGCACATCTCTAAATTGCTTTTACATTTTTGATTCTATGGTGCGAAGATTAGAATTACATAAGTCTAAGTTTAGAAAATCATCAGAAATTCCAAAGCAAACGGCGGGGTTGTGCTCAACCCCGCCGTTACAACTGTGATAAACGCTCAGATTTCTATCGTCTTTGGATATTTAGAGCAGTCCAGCCTGGCTGTAGTCTCCCAGGGTTAGCTTGAGGGCCTTGGGACGGATAGGTGAGCGCTGCAAAACGACATGTCGCCCAATGAGGCTGTCTTGAATGCGAGCGGGCAATGATTCGATCAAACTGTGCTCCAAGACAATGGAGCGTTCGATCTCGCTATCCTGAACGCGGCATTCTGCGCCGATAGCGGTAAACGGACCGACGTAGGAGTTCACGATGCGGGTGTTTTCGCCGATGATGGCAGGCCCACGAATGACGCTGTTGATCACTTCGGCGCCCTTCTCAATGGTTACCCGGTGATCCACCTCGGAATCGCGATCAATGTAACCCTCGATGGTGGGCGTGATTTCCTCGAGGACCCGGCTATTGGCTTCCAGCATCTCGCCCGGTTCGCCGGTATCAATCCACCAACCGCGGTGAATGTAGGGGAAGACACGGTAGCCCTTTTCCACCAGCCATTGAATCGCATCGGTGATTTCCAGCTCCCCACGCCAGGAGGGCTTGATCGCGTTGACGGCTTCGAAGATGTGAGCGTCAAACATGTAGATGCCCACGAGCGCCAGATTTGAGGGCGGAACTTTGGGCTTTTCAATCAGGCGGATGATTTGCCCCTGATCGTTGAGTTCGGCGACGCCATAACGCTCGGGCTGATTCACCTCGGTGAGAACAATTTGGCTATTCCATTCGGAGGCGGCGAACTGCCGCAACAGCGGCGAAATGCCTCCCTGAATGACATTGTCACCCAGGAACATGACGAAACGGTCGTCGCCCAGGAAATCCCGGCTGATTTTGACCGCATGGGCGAGGCCCAGGGGCGCTTCCTGTGGGATGTAAGTGATTTCGACGCCCCACTTGTTACCGCGCCGCACCGCCTGCTTGATTTCGTTGGCTGTATCACCGACGACAATGCCGATTTCGTCAACACCGGCATCGCGGATGGCTTCGATGACGCGAAAGAGCACGGGTTTGTTAGCCACGGGAATCAATTGCTTGGCGCTGGTGAAGGTGAGCGGATACAGTCGCGTGCCTTTACCGCCGCTGAGAATCAGACCTTTCATCGCATCACTCTCCTGGAAAGATAATAAAGACTAAGCCGTGAGCAAGGCTCGGCTATTGACGCGCGGGTTCGCTCACGGCTACTTCCTGATTTGGGTTTGGCTCTAGTAGCCTACCTGCACGGCGTCTGGGGCATCTGTCAATACCGCGCCGAGCAATCGCACCTGGTAGCGTTCCAGAACGGCTTTGGCGCTTTCGATGCGATCACGGCGAGTCTTTCCAGACCGTATAGTCAACACCAGCCCATCTGTTTTTGCTGCGAGAGCTGCTGCATCCACTGCTGCCAGAATGGGCGGCGCCTGGAGGATAATCAGATCGGCATGTTCTTTTAGCCGTTCTAGCAGTTCTCCCATTTTGTTGGAGCTCAGAATATCCGAAGGATTTGGGGGAACTTTTCCGGTAGTGAGCAACCGTAAGCCCGGAACTTCGGTGGCGAGTAGGGGGAGTTCGCCATCCTTCCCCAGGGCAAGGATGGCTTGTGTAACGCCGCCGGCGTTGGGGATACCAAAGATGTCGTGCAGGTGCGGATTGCGCAGATCGGCATCAACCAGAATGACGCGCTGCCCGGCTTGCGCCGCAACTACCGCCAGGTTCACGGAAACATCCGCGGGTACTGGCGCGTTGTCCTCTACTGCCGGGGCGGTAACCACCAATGTCTTTATGGGCTGATCGAGCGTTGCATAGCTCAAATTTACACGCAAAGCGCGGTAAGCCTCTGCTGCCGCCGATGTGGGTTCCGTCAGGGTAATGATCTTTTCCATAATCCTGCTCCTCATCGCTTCGTAGGGGTGACCGGAGGAATAATCCCGACCACGGTCAATCCGGTTTGTTCTTCCAGGGCGCGCGGGGTACCGATGATGCCGGCATCGAACCATTCTAGCGCGATTACAGTTAGCGCACCCAAGAGCAATCCGAAGACGGCGCCAGCAGCTGTGTTGATTTTCCATTTTGGGCGCAGCAAGTGGTAGGTCGGCTCCTGCAAAATCTGTGCGAAAACACGATCTTCTTTCTGTTGCTTTTGGTTCTCGCTGTCACGCCATTGCACGAGCAATTCTGCCCAACGCTTGGCAATGCGGTTGGCCTGTTCGCCATCATTGGAGTCCACATCAATCTGAATGGTGAGATTCTGGCTATCCGAGGCGATGATGACATCCCCGAGCAGGGTGTCTGGCTCTAGCATCAGGTCCAGGTCCTCAATGACCTGCTGTGCCCAAGGGCGCGTATGCATCACGGTGGCATACGAGTCTAGCAAAATCTTGACGGTTTGCGCCAGTCCCCAGTCAGTACGGGCTGCCTGGATGCCGATATCAACGCTACTGCGGTAAACGGGCGCCTGTATGAGACTGAAGCCCAAAGCGCTACCGGCGGTGAGAATGGTGATGAGCGCGATGAGCCAACCCTTCTGTTTAAGGACTTGAATATAGTCCTGAATCTTCACTACTGCCTCCTTCAAGAATGGCGTTGCGGGGTGGATTTCATCTGCCTGGCAGAAATCACTTGATCCACTTAGCCCCCACGCAAGCGATAACGTACCTCGCGGCAATACGGGCACGATGAGCCACTGTACTCTCGCCCGCAGGTGTTACAGGTTTGCGTTTCTATGGGGCGGTCACTTTCACTCGGGATCATCAGAAGGCTGATCTCTTTGTTTTCCTCGGCGGCAAGCCATTGTTCGATGGCGATGCCGTTGATGCTGAGTCGCCCATCTATGGCATCACGCCGTAGAATCCCTTCCAGTGAGCGCCCATCCAATTTAAAGACTTCCGTCGTCAGGCGACGGATATCGGCTTTTCTAATTGCACGCATGGTTCCTCCACCTGTCATTATAAAGGGATTAAGCCGGAACGCAACGCGATGGATTTACACATTCGTTCGGATTCCTACTCCCAGGTGGGCGTTGCAGGTTACATCTCGCTCGGCAGTGTTTTCGGCGCCGCACGCGGCGCCGAAAACACTGCCCGGAAATATTGCTGATGCGTTTGCGAAATCCGGAAGTGGGGATGTGTCTTAGCCCTTAGCAATGATGTTCATGTCCTCCAAAAGCATGTAGGGCTGATTGAAATCTTGATAGACCCACTCAGTCTCGCGGCTTACGGCGCCCACATGCTGCAACAATTCATAGATATTGCCGGCGATGGAGGCGTTCTTGACTCGCCCCACAATCTCGCCGTTCTCAATCTTGTAGGCTAACGCCAGGGGATTGGAGAACGCCCCGGAAATGATATTTCCCTGTCCCAAACCCAGCACCCCCTCGATCCACAAACCCTCTTTGATGCTCGCGAGCATCTCGGTGAGGGGTGTTTCTCCGGCGCTGAGCACCAGATTGGTGGGGGCTGGATCGGGCAGACCCAGCAGGCTTCGTGAGCCGTTGCCGGTGGAAGCAACGCCGGCGCGCGCTGCTGTCTTGAGATCGTAGTAGAAGCCCCGGAGTACCCCATTCTCGATGAGCACCGTTCGCTGGTGGGGCACGCCCTCGTCATCGTAAGGCGCGCTGGCGAACCGTCCTGGCAATGTAGCATCGTCTGCAACCGTGATGCGATGATCGAACATCGCCTCTCCGGCACGCTTTGCCAGCGGTGAGATGCCTTTGACGACGTTTTTGCCGCTGAGTCCTAGCATGAGCGGATAGGTGAGCACCACTGCTCCCGGCGGTGAGAATAGTACGGGCATTCGGGCGGAGCTTAATGCGACAATTCTTTGCGCCATCCGAAACTTTTCCGCCAGGCGGCGCACGGGCACCATGAAATCGGTTTCCCAGAGGGTTGTGCCCTGCATATCATAAACCATCAGCATGTCGTCACCCTTGACGCGGTCCACACCGAAGGAAAGCGAAAAAGGTGTGCGCATTACCGCCACATCTGCGCCGGCATGGTTGCGCAAGGAGAAACGCTCTATACGCCGCTGAAGGTCCACGCTGACCATACCTTCAGGGTCTACTTCGCGCAGATAGGCCATGATTTCCTGCCCGATTTCAACCAGGCGTGGAATACTGAATTCGGCGATGGTGGGGTCATAGCAGACAACCTCGGGGGGCGTCTGCAAGCCGGGGAATTTGAAAGGTGCGGCATCGCCATAGGCAGCGGATTCCAGCGCATTCGCCATCAGTTTCTCTGTCGCGGTCACGTCGCTGGAAGCGGCAAAGCCCATGCGCCCGTCTTTGACCACACGCACCGCCAGACCACTGGTTTCTTCTACTTGCGTGGCTTTGAGTGAGTTGGATTCGAAGCGCACCTTAGTGGATTCGCTTTGAACCTGGATGACTTCGACTTGCTCAGCTTGAGCATGTAGTTGTTGTAGCATATCCATGGTTATTTACCCCCAATGACAACGTTCTGAATGCGAATGTGGGGCGCGCCCATCCCCACCGGCAACGGGGCTTGTCCGCCCTTGCCGCAACCGCCGCCGGGATGCCGCCACACGAAATCGTTGCCGACCGCGTCAATGTTTTGCAGGGTGGCGAAGAGATTGCCTGCCAGAATCACATCCTTGACCATTTCAGCCAGCTGCCCATTACGAATCATGTAGGCGTAGCCCGAGCTGAAGGAGAAGGACTCTAGCTCAGTGTTGCCGCCGTAGGCATCGCAGGCATAGATGCCGAGTTCAATATCCTTGAGCATATCGGTGAAGGGGGTCGTGCCTGCGGCGATGGCGGTATTCGTCATGCGGACGATGGGTGCATGGCGATAGTTGACCGCGCGGGCGTTGCCTGTGGGGGCCTCGCCTAATTTTGCCGCAGTCTCACGGGAATGCAACCTCCCCACCAGGATGCCGTTGCGAATCAAGTCAGTACGCTGTGTGGGGGTGCCCTCATCATCGTATTTGTGCGTGCCGCGGAGACCGGGAGTGCAGCCATCGTCGAATACGGTGAGGAAATCAGGTCCAAAACGCCGTCCAAGCACCATCATTTCGCGCGCGGCGGGGTTCTCGTAGATGAAATCGGCTTCCGAGAGATGCCCAAACGCTTCGTGGATGAAGACTCCTGCCAGGTCAGGGTTGAGGACCACGGGATATTGGCCACCGGTGACGCTCTCTGCTGCCAGCAATTCCACAGCGCGACGGGCAGTGGTCTCGGCGAGCGCTTCGCGTCCTTGCACGGCTTCGAAGCCCGCCAGTCGGGAATAGCTCTCATGCGCTTGTTGCACGTTATCGCCATCCCGGGCTATGGCTACGACGCCTATCACCACCATGGGGCGTTCCTCTTCGATAAAACTGCCCTCGGAGTTGGCAAAGGTAATCTTGCTGAAGGTGTCATAGTACCGGCAACTGGTATCTACAATTCGGTCGCTGTAGCCCAGCAGCAGACGGTTGTAGCGTTCCACAACAGCCTTCTTTTCAGCCAGTGCGATGCCCCGGAAGTCGCGCGCTAGCGTGACCGTGATACGGTCCTCGATAATCGGGATGGGTGCTAATTCGATGGGATTCTCGCTCTTTGTGGCGCGGGCGCATTGGGTAGCTTGTTCGACCTTCTCTTCCAGGTTGTCGCGGTTATTGAAGGTGACGATTCCCCACCCTCCATCACGGCAGAGGCAGCGCACAATGCCGCCAGCATCAATAACGTTGCTCGCGGTTTCCAGCTCCTGTCCGCGGAAGGCTACGGATGTGGATTCGCGCTCTTCCAGGCGGATTTCGGTGTAATCCGCTTGACTTCTTTCCAGTGCTGCCAGAATTCGATTGTGCATACGAAAACTCCTTTGGGAACAGGTACTCTTTGAAAGCAGATATTCTTTTATCCGACGCTTGGAATGGTTTTCTGTTCAGAATTATACGGCAAAAAGAAGCAGGCTCAAGGTGTGGGTGCGTTTGGATGCGTTTCAAAACGGGGTGAAAATCAATCAAACACTGTCATCTATTCCAAGGCGGGAATCCATTCGTGAGTGGATCTCTACACCGGCTCAAAACGTGCTACAATAGCCTTGTTCACTATTTCACAACAGTGCCTTGATTTTATACACGCTGGGGAATTCATCGCCGAAGCTAAGGATAACATCATGCTGAAACTCTCACAGCTAGCTGCGCCTGTAGCTCAGGGACGTACCGCGGAAATCTATGCCTGGGACGCTGATCACATTCTAAAACTGTATCGCGATGGGTTTCCACGGCATTGGGTGGATTATGAGTCGCAGGTGGCGCACGCGATTGTCGCTGCGGAAATTCCAACCCCCGCTGCGGGTGAAATCGTCGAAATCGAGGGACGGCGCGGCATTATCTACGAACGGGTACGGGCCTATTCGATGCTGCAGGATATTCAGGCGCACCCCTGGAGGTTGTGGCTTCATGCCCGCGCCTTGGCTGAGCTTCAAGCGCAGGTTCATCGCCTGGTGGTGCCTGGCTTACCGCGCTATCGAGATGGATTGGCACATGCGATTAGCCACGCTTCGGCGCTCCCCGAACCTCTACGCCAGCTGGCTCTGGAGCGATTGGCAACCTTGCCGGACGGCGAAACGCTCTGCCATGGGGATTTGCACCCGGATAACGTGCTGCTAACTGAGCGGGGTTCCCTGATCATTGATTGGATGACGGCGGTTAGTGGCAGCCCCTGGGCTGATGTGGCGCGTACCAGCATGATTTTGAGCATCGGTGTACGAGCGGCTGACAAGCGGCAGGTGCCGTTCTACCTGCGTTGGTTTGCTTCATTCTTCCATCGGGCATATCTGCGTCATTATCATGCGCTCAACCCTGATCTGCAGGGGGAACTCCCCCGCTGGGCGCCGGTCATTGCCGCAGCCCGGTTGGCTGAGGAGATTGAACCGGAGCGCGCGGCGTTGATTACGATGGTGCAGGAGGGTGTAAATGTTTGAATTACCTGAATTCGTGATTTTGGCCCGGCAGATGAATGCCACACTAAGGGGGAAAGTTGTTGCACGGGGAAATCTGGGTAACACCCCTCACAAATTCGTCTGGTATAACAGAAGTCCCGAAGAGTTTGAGCGGTTGACGACAGGAAAAAGAATCGGTGAAGCAACAAGTCGGGGGAAATGGTTCTTTGTGCCGCTCGAGCCTGGTTACGTGTTGTTGTTGGGTGAGTGTGGGGGAAAAGTGCTCTACCATCAGCCCGGCGCCACGCTGCCGCAGAAATACCATCTGCTTATCGCCTTTGAAGATGGTTCACACCTCAGCGCTACCACGCAGATGTGGGGTGCTATGGAGCTCTATGAACAGGGTGAAGAACAGCACCGGCAATATGTCAGGGATATGAAGATCATTCCTCTAGAGCCAGAGTTCACCTTTGATTACTTCTGTGGGCTGATTGATGCCCTCATCGCCGAAAAGGATCGCAGCGCTAAAGCCCTGTTGACGCAGGACCAATCCATCCCCGGGTTGGGCAATGCGATTGCGCAAGATATCTTATTCCAGGCTCGCTTGCATCCCCGACACGCACTCAGCGCCCTTGATGGCGATCACAAAAAAGCGCTCTATGACGCCATCCTCGCTACGGTTTCTGAGGTGATTGCGAAGGGCGGGCGTCATGATGAGGTGGACCTCTATGGCAACGCGGGAGGCTATATCCGGGTGATGGATTCTACGGCGGTGGGACGTCCTTGCCCCAAATGTGGTGGCGAGGTGAAGAAAATGCAGTACTTGGGCGGCTCTTGTTATTGGTGCCCCAATTGTCAGCATTGAACTTCGCCGCGATGCAATTACCTGATGCTTATATGGAGAACGAATCCAGCCCCCAGACTTCCGTGCTCACCAGCGAGCCTGCTAATTCAGAGCGCTCTGAGATTCAGGAATACTTCGACGTCAGGCAACAGCGGCGTTGGATTTTTCCGCGCGCCGCATTGGTGGGTGCTTGTGCTGGTGCTCTAGCCCTGCTCTTCCGCGCAGCCTTAGCCGGCGCCGATGCTGCCAGGAATGCCCTGCTCAGCTGGGCGCGTAACTTTCCCTCGCGGGGTTGGGTGTTTCCTCTGGCGTTTTCCATGCTTGGCGCGGTCATCGCGGTCGCCATTACGCGCCGCTATGCGCCTGAAGCCAGCGGTAGCGGCATCCCCCATTTGGAAGCCGTTCTCCAGCGCTTTCGTCGCTTACACTGGAAACGATTGCTCCCTGTGAAATTCTTTGGAGGCATCCTTGCCGTTGGCAGCGGTCTGGCTCTGGGTCGTGAAGGTCCCACTGTTCAGATGGGAGGAACGGTGGGTGAGGCTATCTCACGTTGGCTGAAGGTATCGGAACGTGAGCGCCTGACCTTGATTTCGGCTGGCGCCGGCGCGGGATTGGCTGCGGCGTTCAACGCTCCCCTCTCCGGGTTGGTCTTTGTGCTTGAGGAAGTACGCCGTGACTTCCAACCCATCGTCTTCGGCGCTGCCTTCGTGGCTGCAGCAGTGGCAGATATCCTTGCCCAGATTGGCTCTGGGCCATTCCCTGTCTTCGCTGTTCCAAGTTATCCGACACCTCCCCTGGCTGCACTGCCGGTATTTGCGCTGTTGGGAATCATCGCGGGTGTGCTAGGGGTGCTCTTTAACCGGGGTTTGTTGGTTTCGATTGAACTCCATACGCGTGTCCCCGCGCGCCTGCGTCTGCTCGCGACTGCCGTTACGGGAGCGTTGGTCGGGTTGGTGGGATGGTTCTCCCCCTTGTTGATTGGTAGCGGTCATCATCTTGCGGAGGAGGCGCTGCGGGGTGAAGTGCTTCTGACGATCATCCCCCTGTTTTTCTGTGTGCGCTTTCTGCTGACCATCGCCAGTTATAGCACAGGCGCGCCTGGGGGAATCTTTGCGCCGTTGCTGGTCCTTGGCGCTCTGTTGGGATTGGCCGTGGGGCAAGGTGCGCACCAGCTGGCGCCGGATATCGTGCCGCAACCGGCAGTCTTTGCCGTAGTGGGTATGGCGGCTTATTTCACGGCGATTGTCCGCGCGCCTCTGACCGGCATCATGCTCATTGTCGAAATGACCGGCAATTACACTCTGATGTTGTGTCTCTTGGTGAGCTGTTTCTGTGCTTACGTGGTTGCCGAAGCCCTCAAGGATGTCCCCATCTACGAGGCGCTTCTACAGCGCGACCTGAGGCGCAGCGGCGCTGTTCATCTACTGCAAGCGCCGGTTGTGGTTGAGTTTACGATCCAGAATCATGCGCCCTTTGTGGGGCGGGAGGTGCGCTCGCTAGGCCTTCCCCCTGGGTGCATCATCGTGCGCTGCGCCGAGGGCAAACATGAATGGGTGCCCAAAGCCAATACTCGCCTTGAGGCTTTCATGCGCATTACCGCCCTGATTGCCCCAGAATCCTCAGGTGGACTTGAAATCCTGCACCGGGGTTGTCATGCTGCGGGTGAGGGGCAAGCTGATCCGGGATCGGAGTGAGGCGTGCTATGTTGACTGTGCGACGGTTGCGAGTGGGTGAGGGGCAACTTTTCAGGCAGCTGCGGTTGGCCTCTTTACGGGAGGCGCCGCATGCTTTTTCTACCAGCTATGAATCCGCGCTGAAGCGCAGCCCTGGCAGTTGGGATGAACAAGCAGATAGCACTGCTCAAGGTGCAGACCGCGCCACTTTCGTCGCTTTTGCGGGTGAGTTGCCCATAGGTATTGCTGCCCTGTACCGTTACCCCGACGGCAGTGAGGTGGGTGAGCTTCTGCAAGTCTGGGTGGATCCGGCATACCGGCACACCGGAATTGCCGGGCATCTGATGGATGCCGTATTTCAGTGGGCAAGCGACCAGAGTTTCCGCTCCGTCTTCGCCACGATTACCGAGGGCAATGCGCGGGCTCTGGCATTCTATCGCAAATATGGTTTCGAGGTCGCCGGTGATGCTCTGTCCCAGGGCGAAGGCATCCTATTGAGAAAGCAAGTCTAGTTGCGAGTGCTTCTCCGGCGTTGGAGAAGCGTGAGAGTCCTGACACAATATCCGTGTTTTGTGATTCAAGGGGGGATTATGGACGAGTTGAATGAGCAACGGTCTGCAAAGAAAGGACAAAGTAGTACGGCCTTGCTGGTTATTGACGTGCAACAGGGGCTTTTTGAGAAATCTACGCCTATCTACAAAGGGCAGCAGTTGCTTCAAAACATCAATACTCTGGTTGCGAGCGCACATCTTTCCGGCGCGCCAGTTTTCTACGTACAACATTCCGATCAGAAGATGTTGGTGAAGGGATCGCCTGAATGGCAGCTGCACACGCAACTGGATCCGTCGGACCGGGATTCTATCATCCACAAACAACATGGGAACGCTTTCGAGGAAACGGTTTTGGATGATGCACTGCGCTCGAGAGGTATCACTACCGTGGTGGTGACCGGGCTTGTCACCCATGGCTGTGTGCGGGCAACCTGCATCGGCGCGCGGCAATTGGGATACCGGGTCGTCCTGGTTACAGATGGTCACAGCAGCTTCAGCAAACAAGCTCCAAAACTGATCGAGGAGTGGCATCAAAAGCTGGCGGCTATCGGTGTCGAATTGGTTGCAACCTCGGAGATTGCATTTAGTTGAATATCCGTGAAGCGACGGTTGAAGATTGCCGGGATCTAGCCCACATTCAGGTGGATAGCTACCGCCGGGCGTATGCGGGGATTTTCCCGCAGGCTTATCTGGATGCTTTCACCTATGAGGAGCAGGAACAAGATTGGCGTGATCTACTCACCTCGGAAATGCAGGATATACTCCTTGTAGCCGAGATACAGCCTGGAAAGCTCGTTGGCTACGCGCTCGGCAGGCCCGGTATTGCAGAAGTCGCGCCCTTCGATAGCGAGATGGTGGCATTGCATGTCCGCCGCGAATTTCAGGGGCAAGGCGTGGGACAAGAGCTGGTCAAAGCCATTGCCCAGGCGCTGAAGCGGCAGGGTTGTACCTCACTCATCGTGTGGGTACTGGAGCGGAATCCCGCGCGTGGATTCTACAAGCGACTCGGTGGCCAGCTGTTGGATGTCAGGAAAGATGTTCAGGAAGGTGTGTTCGAGGTGGCTTACGGGTGGCCCACCCTTGAGAGTCTATTCGAGAAGGGCGTGGAATAACCGATGTTCCAGGAGAGGAGGGACCATGACTGTTCAATTTCGCCAATATCATCATTCCAGCGATTATGCCTCGGTGAGCAATTTCCTCATTGCCCACTATCAGTCCCAAAACCGTGATGGCAACTGGATCGAACCGGCTTGGGAGTATATGCACTTCCACCCGGCGTTGGATGCTGCCAATATGGGCAGATTCGGTATTTGGGAGGAGGCAGGAGCAATCGTGGCAGTGGTTCACTACGAATGGCATCTAGGCGAGGCTTTCTTTCAATTCCATAGCGCCTATCGCTACTTGCGCGTCGAGATGCTGGATTATGCGGAAGCCAACCTGCAGGGAATTTCGCGCCGGGATGGGCGACTGTATCTTTGTGCTTACGTCAACGATAACGACCCGGAATTCCTGGCACTGGTGCAGTCGCGTGGCTACACCAGGGAGCCTGACGAGACGTGTCCCATGTACGCTTTTGCTATCCCCGACCCCTTCCCCACAATCCCGTTGGCTGAGGGCTTTCGCCTGACCAGCCTGGCGGAAGAGTGCGATTGGGCCAAGGTTCACCGGGTGCTGTGGCGAGGCTTTGATCACGGCGATGACGTGCCCATGACGGAAGAAGAACTCGAGAGCCGTCGCCGTATGTTCGATACGCCCAAGGCGCAGCGCGACTTGAAGATTGCTGCGGTCGCTCCGGATGGGAATTTCGTCGCCTTCTGCGGCATGTTCTACGAGCCTAACGGCAAATTCGCCTACGTTGAGCCTGTGGCGACCGACCCGGCTTATCGCCGCCTGGGCTTGGGCAAAGCCGCTGTGCTCGAGGGCATCCGGCGTTGTGGGGTTTTAGGTGCGACCGTGGCATACGTCGGTTCGGACCAGCCGTTTTACCAGGCTATTGGTTTTCGCAAGGTGTATGACACCGAATGCTGGGTGAAATATCTGGTCTAGAACACTTGGGTTGTTCTCTGGCATCTTGCTTGCTGAAGCGCAGATTCCTGAGGTGAAGATTTCTAAAACATCAGCCCCCTACGCAACGGTAGGGGGCTGATTGATTTTCTGCAGTTCAGGTGGGCGAGCAGAGACTCGAACTCTGGACCTCACGGATGTGAACAGAGCTATCAGTCCACTGGCGCGAATGAGCGCACGGTGCTCAGTGAAAGAACATCCGTGCGCCCAACTTTCTCTCTACAACCGTGTATAGCGCTACAGCGCCCAGGTGTCTACGGGATCAACTCGTAGGTGAACTGCCGCGCAATCTTCCGCCGCGACTTTGGCGTAGTGTCTGACCATCCGCAAATCCCGATGCCCAAGGATTGCTTGTAGTGTCAAGAGATCCCCTCCATTCCTCAGATAGTTGATCGCGAAGGTGTGGCGGAATCGGTGTGCATATACGTTGGGCACTCCAGCACGCTGACCAACCGCAAGTAACATGTGCAGTAATGCGCCTCTCCCCATCTGGCGTGGATTTGTGAGGTCTACTACAAACAACCGTGCTGTCTCGGGACGCTCTTCCTCGAACTCTATCATGTATCTCCATAGAGCCCGTTGTGTTCGGGTGCCAAACGGTACTATTCGTTCTTTAGAGTCCTTGCCCCGACCTTTACCTCTCACAAGCAGTTTTCTGGTTTTCATGTCCAAATCGGCAATCTTTATGCCACACAATTCTGACGCTCTTATACCTGAGCTCAACAGCAACAGGATGATGGCTTTATCTCTGGTTGCTGTGGGACGTCTGGTTCTTTTGAATTCACGACCACGCCAGGGAAGGGAATAGTCACAGGCCTTTAGCATTCTCTGCATTTCCTCTTTTGTGAATGGGTCAACAGCCGCTTTTTCGAACTCTGGTTGTTCGATGGTCTTGATCAGATGTTTGCTGACAAATTCCAGTTTCACGGCCCAGGTGTAGAGTGCACTGAGATCAATATAGACATTGCATACGGATTTGGCGCTCAATTCCTTGTCCCGTGGTACCGCGCCGCCACAGGGTCGATGTTGTACCCAGACAAGGAACTCAACCCACAGATCTCGTTCAATCTCATTGAGGTACGGGTCAATGCCCTGGTGGCATTCTTCTAGGAATGTTTTGACCTTGGCAAAGGAGTAGCGATAGTTACGCAGGGTGTACTGGCTCTTTCCAGTTGCTTCTTTTTCCATCAAAAATCCGCGTACGGCTTGTGACAGACGTAGGGGTTTCATGATACTAAGACCTCCTCGGTTTTGGAATTGGATGGGTTTACTTGGTATGACTCTCTCTTTATTTTTACATTCGGAAACTGTGTACTAACAAAACTCTGGCAAATACTGAAACTCATGCTCATCCTCCTGAAGTGATATGCAAGGCAAGAGGATTCTAACAAATGTTGAGGTATGGGAACGTCATTCTGTCCCTGACGCAAAAAGTCGCGCGCCTGGATATGCAGCCAGCGCGCGCGACTGTTGAGATTTAGATATGCCCCGCCTTACCGGTCGGGATGGCTAGAATATTGGGCTACAGCGGTTCCTTGGATTGGACTTTGCCGTAAGTGATGCTAATATGGTTGGGTTATGCAGTCAGACCTTGCCTTCAGGCTTGGGCTGACCGTGGCTCGTTGGCAGGAGCACTCTCGGAACGGTAAGCATTTTCGACTGCCTGTGCAAGCATGTGTTCCAGGACTGCCAGGAAGGAGAGTCCTGCTTGCTCGGTTGCCTTAACGACCCGGATGTACTGGTTTTCGTGGGGATCTCCTTGCCGTATGGC
>JAPKMR010000035.1 GCA_026645815.1 Anaerolineae bacterium
CCGCGTCAGCACAGATGCGGGTACCAATTGCTGCTTCAGGCTCGAGCAGAATGCGCTTGAAATTCTCGGGGTCTCGCCCGCTAAAAATGCGCACTTCCAAACCGGGGACATCTGCAACGAGCGCCACCATGCGCGCGACCTTATCCGCCATGCCGCCGGTCACATCCACGCCACCCGCCCCACGCAAGAAAGGCTCAACCTCGGGGTAAGTCCGAGGCGTAATCAGCGATATGACCTGGCGTTGGTCATCGAGCACTCCAGGCGCATTGCCCAACAACAAAATCCGGCGCGGGCGCAGGATAGGGGCAAGATAGAAGAACAGGTCTTCTGTGGAGAGAATGGTGCCGCCGCGCACGCTATCAAAGGCCACATCACCAAAAATCAATGGAATGATGCCCACTTCCAGAGCGCGCTGAATGGGCGCCAAAGCCAAACTGGCAATGCGACCATCCTCCGCCGCCACCGAAGCCGAAGGTTGCAAACTCAGCACCGGGACATCGGCGCGCATAAAAGCATCTACCACAATTCGGTTCAGGCGCGAAGCCGCTGCACTCACCTGAGAAAAACCATGCCATTCAGTAGGGAAATGCACACCAGCGCGGGTATTGTAACGACTCGCTTCCCAATGCCCAAAAGAACCAGAGCCGTGCCCCAAAAGCAAGCGCAAGTCAGGTTTCTCCGTCAGGGCCTGCCGCAATTCTTCCGCAAGCAGGCGCAGGGTGCCGGCGCGCACCGTAGATTCCCGGCGTTTATCGGTGATCAAAGAGCCGCCCAACTTGATAAACATCAGGTCCTGCGTCATGGCTGAGGCTCCTCCAATGCTGCCGCCAACCAGGCAAGGTATGACGCGCTGCCCGCAATCACAGGCACGGCAAGAATCTCCGGTGTCTCGTAAGAGTGCAGGCAACGAATGGTCGCTTCTACCTCAGCGTAAAGTGCGCGAGAAGTCTTGATCAGGCAGAGCCATTCCGGCGCCTCTTCAATAGCGCCTTGCCAGCGATAGACACTGGTTATGGGACCGATGAGCTGCACACAGCCCGCAAGTCCCATCTCCACCAAGACATGCGCCAGGCGCTGCGCCTCGGTTTTTTCCGTAGTTGTGGTAATCACCTGGATGAATTCGTCCATAGCCCCCTCACGTAGTGACCGTCTGCCACACATGAACCGCACCTGCATCGCGCAAGGCTCCAGCGACCGCAGGCGCCCCTTCCATGGTAACCAGGGCAATGATATTCCCTCCCATTCCGGAACCGGTGAGTTTCGCACCCAATGCGCCCGCCAACCGCGCCGCCTGGACCAGAGCCTCCAATCGGGGTGTAGAAACTCCAATTTCCACCAGCAGGGCATGGTTTGCATCCATCAGCCTTCCCAGCGCAGGAAGGTCCTGCTGCTCCAAAGCCGCGCGCGCCATTCTCACCAGAGCACCCATTCGAGAAAAGCGTGCTTCGTAAAAATCAGGATCAGATTCACGACGTTGGCGCACACCCGCCACTGCCTCCCGAGTTGCGGCTGGGAACCCGCTGTCGGCAATGAGCAAGCGCAGGGGGATGCTGATTTCAAGCACCTCCGGCGCCTTTCCCTTGACGAAGACCACAGGACGCTCCCAGGCAATCACGGTGTTATCAATACCGCTGGGAGTGCCATGATGCAGTTTCTCGACCTCATACGCCAGGGCACTGGCAACCTCTTCAGAGAGCACATGCCCCAGAAAACCGGCAAGTGCTCGCGCCGCTGCAACAGAAACCGCCGCACCGCTCCCCAAGCCCGCCGCGATGGGCAAATCAGAGTGGATAGTGAGCACCGCATCAGGTTCATCGCAGTCGAGATGCTCCAGGACCAACCGTGCGAGCGCTGCCAGTGGGTGATCAAGAGCGGCAGTGCGCAGAGCGGTGCGCTGATTCAGGTCTGCCGCGACCAAAAGTAAACCACTGCCGGGCATGGCAGGCGCCATCCGTGCCCGGCAACGCAAACCAGTCACAGGGACCGCTATCGCAGGTTCCCCATAGACGACGCTGTGTTCGCCACACAAAATCACTTTTCCGGGAGCGCTACTTTCCAAAATCTCCCACCTCGGAAAATGAACTCAGCGACTGACCCCTTATCCAAGATACAGGATGCTTGCAGCCGAAACTCCCCAGAGCAACAAATCCACCTGGAGTGGACGGTCGGTCAACAATACCTCGTCCGGCGCCAAAGTGACACCCTCAGCGTGAACGAGGTACAGATAGCGAAAAAGCCCGTAGATGACAAAAGGCACGGTCAGCATCATCGCATGGTTTTGCGGCAGATTGGGCGCGGAGAAGGTGTACAGGGCATAAGCCAGTAGTGTGGAAGAGGTTACCAGGCTAATGAGCTGATCGAGCAAGCCGCAGGTATAGAACTGTAAGCTCTCACGGTGATTACCAGCTTCTTCCCCCAACAGCATCAACTCGCCGCGGCGCTTGCCCAATGCCAGGAAGAGCGCGAGCAACGTTGTGCAGATGTACAGCCATGGAGAAAAGTTCTCTGCATCCACCAGCGGTGTGCCCGCCGCCACCCGCAACACAAAACCAGCGGCAATCGCGATAATATCCAACAACACAATGTTCTTGAGATACAGGGAATAGGCGATTTGCAATACCAGGTACCCCGCAAGAATTAAGCCAAAGCCGGTAGAAAGCCAGAAGGCGATTGCCAGCGAGGCAAGCCCTACCACGATAGCGAAGCCAAGCGCCAGTCGCGGCGAGAGTGCCCCCGAAGCCAGAGGACGCTGCCGCTTGCGGGGATGCTGGCGGTCTTTTTCCATGTCTACAATGTCATTGATGATGTAAACCACGCCAGAAATCAGACTAAAAAGCAGAAAGCCCAAGACTGTCCGCCACAAATAATCCCACTGGAAGATTTTCTTATCAAACACCAGTGCAGCGAAAATAATGCCGTTTTTCGTCCATTGTTTGGGGCGCATGGTTTTGAATAAAGCTCGCAATATCTGCATGATGGGTACCTCCACAAATAATCATATCAGAATCGTGGTAGTCGGCAACTGTGCAAGAATGAAACTTCGTCAGTCTTTCGACAAGCATCGCCCTATGGCTCAGAAGACGGCTCCAACCAACATTCCCAAGGCGGCTGAGCCGTAAGACCTCCCTCTGGCAAACATCCCCAACGATAAAGTCACAGGAGCGAGCAAATCGCACAAGCCCAAGGCAAAAAAGTGACCCGGTTTTGCTCCCAAATCGAAATGTATCCAGCGGTGTTTGATGCTATACTAATCAAAGAGGGTTTTACACGACAAAGCCGCTGTTTGGAATTCCTTTTCATACCTGATAGCCAGCTGCAATTCAACCCAAAAGGAGGCAAATATGTCCAAGATGCTCAGAACAACCTTTTTGAGCCATGCTGTGGTCGCAGGTATCCCCGGGCTACTCCTCTTGATCATTCCCGGGCGCTTCCTCCAGGCGCTTGAATGGGCGCCCATAGACCCCGTGCTCAGCCGGGTGTTGGGAGCTGCATTCCTCGCGCTGGCGTGGAGCTCTTTCCAGGGCTGGCGACGCGCCAATCAGGCAGAGGTTCACACGCTCGTGGAGCTGGAACTCACTTTCACCGTCCTTGCCTGCGTAGGCTTGTTGCGGCACCTGCTCTTTGGGCGCTGGCCCTTCGTAGTCTGGCTGTTATTCGCCGTATTTGCGCTCTATGCCCTGGCTTGGGCCATGGCATTGTTCCGGCGGCAACGCTGAGAAGCAGCGCAAGAAAGACTTTCCGCCGCGCCTTCACAACCCTTCGTGGGCGGTGCGGGCGATGATTTCTTCCTGCAGCGCTTCACTCAAATCGCAGAAGTAGTCACTGTACCCTGCCACTCGGACGATGAGGTCACGGTATTGCTCCGGGTTACGTTGTGCTGCACGCAGAGTAGCCGCATCCACCACATTGAACTGGATGTGGTGCCCATCCAGATTGAAGTAACCTCGCACCAGCTGCACGAGCCGGTCCAGACCCTCTTCGCCGGCAAGCACTTGGGGCGTAAACTTTTGATTCAAGAGCGTGCCACCCGTGCGAACGTGATCCATCTTCGCCGCAGAGCGCACAGCAGCGGTAGGACCATGGCGGTCCATTCCCTGCACGGGTGAAATCCCCTCCGAGAGTGGCGTGGTCGCCAACCGCCCATCGGATGTGGCGCCCGTCACCGAGCCGAAGTAGATATGGCACGTGGTGGGCAGCAGATTGATCTGATAATGCCCGCCCTTGGTGTTGGGGCGCCCCTCGATGGCATCGTAATAGATCTCGAAGACGCGCGTCATCAGGCTATCGGCATAATCATCGTCGTTGCCGTATTTGGGGGTACGCTGCAGTAAGCGCTGCCGCAAGCGCTCCTCGCCCTCGAAGTTCTGCGCCAGGGTAGCGAGCAGCTCACCCATGCTCAGGGTACGCTGATCGAAAACATGATATTGAATCGCGGTGAGCGCATCCGCCATCGTGCCAAGCCCCACCCCTTGAATGTAGGTCGTATTGTAGCGCGCACCGCCATCGTGATAATCCTTCCCGGCCGCAATACAGTCATCAATAAGCAACGAAAGAAAAGGGCAGGGCATATAGCGCGCGTAGAGCCGCTCGATTACCGCATTACCGCGCACTTTGATATCCACGAAATAGCGCACCTGCCGGGCAAAGGCATCGAGCAACGCCTCCATGGTCTCAAAATTCCGTGGATCGCCGGTCGCTAACCCGAGCTGCACCCCCGTGCGAGGATCCAGGCCATTGTTCAGGGTGAGTTCCAGCACCTTGGGCAGGTTGAAGTAGCCGGTGAGGTTGTAATTCTCCTTGCCGAAAGCTCCTACTTCCACGCAACCACTCGATCCGCCGCAGCGCGCATCCACCACAGATTTGCCCATGCGCATGAGCTCCTGGGCGATGAGATCGGCGTTGAAGAGCGAGGGTTGCCCGAAACCCGTGCGCAGAATCCGCGCCGCACGCTTGATGAAGCGATCCGGGTTCTTCTTGCTCACCTGAAGCGAGGTCGAAGGCTGCAACAGCCGCATTTCCTCCACGACATCCAGTAACAAGTAGGAAACCTCGTTGACGCCATCGCCGCCGTCGGGTCGCACGCCGCCGATGTTGATCTGCGCGAAATCCGTGTAGGTGCCGCTTTCGGCGGCGGTAACCCCCACCTTGGGCGGCGCCGGTTGGTTATTGAACTTGACCCAGAAACACTGTAGCAGTTCCTCCGCGCGCTCCCGGGTGAGCGTGCCCCCCGCAATACCACGTTCATAGAAGGGCAACAGATGCTGGTCCAACCGCCCAGGGCAGAAGGCATCCCAGGTATTCAGCTCCGTGGTGACCCCCAGATGGACGAACCAGTACATCTGCAGCGCTTCCCAGAAATCACGTGGCGCATGAGCGGGGACCTGCGTGCAGACTTCGGCGATATGCAAGAGCTCCGCCCGGCGTTGCGGATCTGCTTCCACAGCCGCGAGCCGGTGCGCCTCAGCCGCATGTCGCTCCGCAAGACGGATCAACGCGCCGGCAGCGATGCACATGGCTTTGAGCTGTTCCTGCCGTGCGTAGACGTCGGGATCGTTGAAGTAATCCAGCGCCGCCAGCTGCACATCTATCCGCGCCTGGAACTCCAATAGCCCCTCATGATAGATTTTGTCATCCATCACCGTATGCCCAGGCGCGCGCTGCTCCATGAACTCGGTGAAAATACCCGCCTCATAGGCTGCCACCCATTCCGGCGTCATCTCGCGGAAAAGCAGTTCACGCATAGACTTCCCTTGCCAGAAGGGAATGATAGCCTCAGCATAAGCCTGACGTGTCTCAGGACTGACGCGGAATGCCGTCTTCTCACGCGCATCCAGGATATCCAGGTCTTCGAGCGAATGGCAGCAGAGCTCCGGGAATGTCGGAGCGGCTTTGGGAGCAGGTCCCTTCTCGCCCACAATCAATTCACCAGGATTGATGCAGAGCGTCTTGTGCTCCATCAGATAGGCGAAAGCTTCAGCGCGCTGCACCGGCGTAGAGCACAACCCGGTTTGCTGCCGGTAAAAGGCCGTGAGCAGCTCCGCGCGCTCCGCCGAAAGCGTCTCACGGGTATCGAGGCTCTGTTGGCGCAACAGGCGCACACGTTCAGTCATTGCCATAGCACCTCTCCTTTCTCCAAACACATCGAAAAATGAGCGGGGGAGCAAAGCGCACCTTACGTAGCATGGCTCCTACTTATTATAGCCGACTTCCAGCCCACAGGCTTCCAGCATTCTACAAGCCCTCTCCAGCACCTCCGGCGCGGGGACAGGCACATTCGCAAGCGAATACGCGCGCCCCAGCGCCGTATATTTGGCGCCAGCGATATCGTGATAACCGAGCAGCTCGACCGGATAACGTCGAGGGAGGGAAGCGATGAACGCGCCCAACTGCTGCACGTTCTCCACATCATCGTTTATCCCTGGAATCAACGGCACACGCACAATGACCTGCGCGCCGCGTTCGCTCAGAGCGCGCAGGTTACGCAGAATCGGCGCATTGGAAGCCCCGGTATAACGTTGGTGACGGATATCGTCCATCAACTTGAGATCATAGAGAAAGAGCTGCACATCCTGCCACAAGCTCCCGAAGGCTTCCCAGGGCGCGTAGCCGCAGGTATCCACTACGGTATGGATTTCCCGTTCGCGGCAGGCGCGCAACGCCGCAGCCAAGAATTCCGCCTGGAGCAACGGTTCGCCGCCGGAAAAGGTCACACCGCCGCCGGAGGCGTCATGAAAGGGGGTATCGCGCTCAATCTCGCGCAGCAACGCGGCAACGGTGATTTCACGTCCCACCAGCTCCCGTGCGCCGCTAAAGCAAATCTCGGCACACCGCCCGCAGCGCTCGCAGCGTGTCCGGTCGGTGATGGAGGTCGCTTCGAGGTGAATCGCACCCTGGGGACATACCGCGACACAGGCGCCGCAGCGCGTGCAGCGGTTGGCGCGGATCAGCAGCTCCGGCTCTGGGGATTGGCTCTCCGGGTTGTGGCACCACCGGCACGTCAGCGGACAGCCCTTGAGGAAGACCGTCGTGCGGATGCCCGGTCCATCGTGAATGGCATAGCGCTTGATATCGAAAATCGTTCCCGTGAGCATGGCGCCTATGATACACCCGTTGGGGGAAAGGGCAGAACAGAAGGAAACCATCTACGAAGTGCTGGTTGCCGCTGTGTCCCAGACTGAAGATCAATAGCGGAGACACCTGAAAGACCCTGTTGCAAGAAGAGATAGTCCCACCGGATGGAATCGAGACCGAATTCTGACTGGTGGCGTCTTCAACTCGTGGCGCTCTTATGCGCCGTCAGCTGTTGCGATTACCTTCAGGTCAGGTTGGTCAGGATCGTCCCAAACTCAGAAATCCTCAACGGCGTGCCTGGATATTGCAGAGTGCTTGTGCTTTCTCAGGATTCAGGAAGGCGAGGGACATGGAGATTGTGGGAGTCACCGTCTGTACTCGCCTGGCTCACTCCTGGAGCATGCCGCAGCAGCGTTGGCGCAACCTCACTGCAGATTCTCTATATCGGCCAAGTCCTGTAACCGACCAGAAGCCTTTTTGCTGTGTTTCAGGTTTTCCAGGTCAATGAACGTGACCATCACCCCGTCTAGGTCTACCTCGACCCGTTTCTCATAACACTGTGCAAACTCGACGCCGGGCGGCGTGGTGATGATGTCCATCCGGTTTGGCGGATAACCCAACTGAATGATCTGATCTGGAACAAGAAAATCGGCCTCTTGCAATCCGAGTGAACCAAAGCCGAATTGCTCCAACGCCCGTGCCATCCCAGCAGCGTTCGCGGGACTCATCTCTATCCAGATATCGATGCCTATGGTGTAGCGGGGATAACCGTGGAACGCCACTGCATAGCCGCCAATCACCAAGTACCGCACCGCATTAGCGTTTAATGATTCGATAAACTCTCTGAAATCCTGGTTCAGCACCGTATCGCCACCTGTGATATTCCTGACGGATTTGCTCTAGAGTTGCCAGCCGCGTTTGGTACGATTGCGACTGCCAATAGGAGAACTCACTGGTCTGTTCACCTATGGCCACTTTGGTATAGACCTTTTGGATACTCCTGGATACTGCCACCCTCTCCTCCCCAACAGAATCAACTGAACAACCTCTATGGCATTCTGACGAAACTTCTCCTGGTTGTCGTTTGACGTATCACCTTGATGTTTGAATCAGCGTGGAAAGCGATCCTTAACGCATTGTAGGCGAGATCGTTGGTGGTGTCAACGCGCGCCCACGGCGGGCATTCGTAGCAGTTCAGCAGGCCTCTGCGTCCGCTATAGAGTTCGCCGTGCAAATTGGTCGCTTCGTCCACCCCGGGCGAATGCCTTGCTCGCGCTTCAGATGTTGCCTGAGGGGCATAGCGCGATTTCGGTCAGCGACCTGCTACGAAATCCCACGGCTTCAATCCACCACAATGCAGGCGTCCGAAACGGACTGCTCTGCCGTTCGATACCATACCAGCCACATGGCATACGGAAAAGCACCGGTGATGAATAGAGAGGGAAGATGCCACAGGACCATGTCCGGACTGCCGATCCGTGGGGCAGAACAGAGTCCCCCTTACAGGCACCTGTTTCCTGCAAGGGGGACTGCATGTCGGGGCGGACGGATTTGAACCGTCGGCCTCACGGACCCAAACCGTGCGCGCTAACCAAACTGCGCTACGCCCCGTACACGGGTATTATACCGCAATCTGTCACATCAACAAGGCATGAAACGGCAGCCATCATGGCGACCACGAAAGCCGCTGGCTCTGCCACGCAGGCATATCAATGCCCAAATCCAGAATACGGCGGGGATTCTTGCCGTCAGGATCCACGATATAGATGGCCCATTTGCCATCGCGATTGCTCAGGAAAGCCACGCCGCTGCCATCCGGCGCCCAGACCGGCAAGCCCTCGTCAGAAGCCTCATAGGTCAGTTGCGCCACGCCGCCGCTGGTGTCCAGCAACATCACATCCCAGTTGCCGGTGATGTTGGTCATATACGCCAGCACGTTGCCGCCCGGCGCCCAGCTCACGGCGCCATCATCGCTGCTCGCCGTAAGGCGCACACCCGGTTGGTCGTCATCCGGATTGTCAATGATGATGCCGCAACCGGTGGCATCACAACCGGTATAAGCCAGTTGCCCCGTGGGTCCCCAGGCGGGCGCCCATCCCAATCCCACCAGTTTCGGTTCGCTTCCACCGTAGGTATTGGCAACATAGATGTTCCAGCTATCATTAGCATCAACGATAGCAAAGGCAATACGCTGCCCATCGCGCGAGAGCGTGGGCCATGCACGCCCATCCGGCGCATACAGCTGTTGGGGCACACCCTCTTCAGGCAGCACCATCGCAATCGCACGGTTGAGCAAATCGCGGTAGATAATCCTGCCGGTCCCCCACTCCCACCAGGGATGATCTCCATTTGCAGCCACACGCAGGATTTTGCCATCGGCATAAAGCGCATAGAGATCATAAACTCCGGTGGTGGCATTGTAAACGGGATATGCCAACCGCCCTACCGTAAAACCGGGTATCGCTTGCGGGGTCAGCACGGGTGAGGCGCCTTCCTGCGGAATAGGCGTGGCAATCAAACAAGTCTGGGCTGCCAGGGCGCGTTTTTCCTCCACGCTAGCGGTGGAGACCAGCAACAACGCCTTGGTGTAAACCGCCTCAGCCGGACACATCTCCCCGACACTGCTGAGGAAATCCCCATACTCCACATTGGCATTGTAGATGCGCTCAAAGACATCCTTGTAGCCGGGAGCAGTCGCATAGAGAGCTTCAAGCTCCGCAATCGCGCGCTCCCAATCTACCCCCCAGAAGCGCAATGCCGAACGATAGCGCGCCGCCAGAGAGCGCTGATTGGCAGCCTCGACATCCAGGGGGCGCAATGCCACCGCTTGATCCAGATAGAAGATGCCCTCTTCCAGCTGATTTTCCTCTAGAAACGCAACCCCAGCATTATAGAGACTCTCGAAGAGCATCTCTTCCACTTCGGTTGCCCGATAATCCAGGTCCAATGCGCGCAATTGGGTCAGGGTGCTGGCGGCGCCGGTCCAATCCTGCGCAGCATGAGCGCTGCGGGCCTGCCCGAACAGAACCTCGGTCAGGGATTGCACAGCTTCCGAGGTCGGAGTAGGTTGCACAACCAGGCGCGCATCTGCTTCGGTCAGACCTTGGGAAGCCAGGGTGTTATTGGGGTCCAACTGCAGCACATACTGAAAGTGTGCGCGCGCGCGCTCGTAGTCTCCGTTGTTGAGCGCAATTAAGCCGTTCTGGTAATGCCCATCGAGAGTGGTCTGCCGTTGCGCTTCGCGATCTCGCTCACCATAATATAATCCAGCATAACCTGCAGCA
Organism: Anaerolineae bacterium; assembly: GCA_026645815.1. Lineage (GTDB taxonomy): Bacteria > Chloroflexota > Anaerolineae > B4-G1 > SLSP01 > JAAZNO01. The sequence goes on from JAPKMR010000035.1 coordinate 10,356, forward strand.
GCCACGATCCCGACGAAAAGAGCCGTTGCCAGCAGAATCGTCAAGGCCCGCCAGAGGATATGATGCCGGGAACGACGCGCCCGGGGTGCTACAGGCGGCAGTGCCGCCTGGCAATTCGCGCAGAATTCGCCGGGTGTCTGTCCCTCTGTGCCGCACGCGGCGCAAGTCACCGTTATGCGCCCCATATCAGTAGCCTCGGTCCCGGGGAGTTCCCTCATCCATATCAGATTGAATCAGCGGTATCACGTAGAATCAATCCCAGTGAAAATCCTCGAGGGCTTGCCCACCGATAAACTCACGCAAAATCGAGTTCTCCGGCACCAGGTCCGCTGCCACAGATTGGAACCATTGCAGGAAAGCAAAAAGACGCTTCGTCTCCACCCTCTGAGGTGAATGGGGGTCCACCTGCAACAACAACGGCTCGACAAAGGGCTTAAGCACTGCCAGTTCGTAGACCAGCGCCGAATTGAACATCACATCCGCATATTCCTGATTGGGGAAGATGTAGTTCTTCTCGCCACGGCGCACGCTTTCCCAACGCGCCAGGGTATCTGTGGCGGAGTAACCGCGGGTGCGCGCGTCTCGCACAATACGGCGGATCAGGCGCGTATCCGTGGTCGGCACGCGGTTGTGGCGGTCGAGGTTGAGTTGTGTGAGCGCCGAGGCGAAAATGCGGAAAGTGCGCTCCCAGGGAATGGTATAAACCAGGCGCGGATTGAGGCCGTGAATTCCCTCCACAATGATGATGTGCTCGGGACCCAGCTTGACCAGCTTGCCTTCCTCGCGCTGCCCAGACTTAAAATTGAAGCGCGGAATACGCACCTCATCCCCGCGCAACAATGCCTGCAATTGCTGGTTAAAGAGCTCCAGATCCACCGCCTCTAACGCTTCAAAGTCGTATTCGCCATTCGCATCCCGTGGTGTGGCTTCCCGGTTCACAAAGTAGTTGTCCAGTTCTAGAGCAAAGGGGCGCAACCCACGTGCGAGCAATTGCACCGCCAACCGTCGCGAGAAGGTGGTCTTCCCAGAAGAAGAAGGTCCCGCAATCAACACCACCCGCACGTCTCCACGTCGCGCCCAGATCTGTCCGGCGATGTCAGCGATACGCTGTTCATGCAGGGCCTCGGAAACCAGCACAATCTGCCGCATGCGACCTTCCACAATCGAATCATTCAAATCACTCACATTTTCTACGCCCAACAGGCGCAGCCAACGCCCGTATTCGTGAAAGACCGTGACCAGTTGTGGGGAATGTCGGGGTTCAAGTAGTTCGCGCGGCTTATGCCGGCGGGGAAACTGCAAAATAAAGCCATCCCCCCACCGCAATAGACGGAAATAGCGCAGATAGCCAGTAGAGGGCGCCATGTAGCCGTGGAAATAATCCCGATAGCCCTCGAGGTTATACATATTGAGATAATCTTTGGAGTTTCGCGTGCGGGTTTGAAAGAGCGCCACTTTGTCCAGCTCATTCCGCGAGGCGAAAATATCAATCGCCTCATTCAAGGGCACACGCTCGCGCCGAATAGGCGCATCTGAATCAATCAGGCGTTGCATCTCATCCGCCACATTGCGCAGCTGCTCTTCCGAGAGGGGCGGGTGCTTCGGCGTCTCACAGAAATAACCGCCGAAGGGCAGCGAGTGATCCACAAAAACCTCCGTCTCAGGGAACAGGCGGCGCATAGCCGTAATCATCAAAAAGGTCAGCGAACGCCGGTAAATCCGGACCCCATCGGATTCCGAGAGGTCTACCGGTGCTGCCAGACAATCGCGGCGGACGGGCCAACTCAATTCACGCAGGTCGCCATCCACAAGTGCGGCGAGAAGCGGCGCAGGGGTGTCAGGGTAAGCGACCTTAAAGAAGGTCTCAACCGTCGCGCCCAAATCACTTTCAAATGTGCGGCCATCGGGCAGTGTCATCTGCACGTCTTTTCGCGGCTCAGTTAATTTTACCTGGCTATTCGTACCCATGATTTCTCTTCCTGTATTGCTGCAAACTATCAACAGTCTCTAGCAATATGATCTACCGTCCAAGAGCGAAAATAGTATAACCGTAATGGCTTGGATGTAAAGCCATCGGGCGCGGGTATAGGACAAATTATTGGGAAGTTCAAAGATCGGCCTGGTGAGACAATGCGTTTAGACACTTGGGCACGCCAAAGAAGCGCAGAGGTAGGTTTTTTTGTGATTTTCGTGGACGGGCGAAGCCCCGTCCACGAAAATCACATGCAGAAAGAAGGCATAGAAAGTTGAGCGCTGATGAAGGGTGTATGCAAGATTGTAGTCTCATTTTCTCCAATATTCTGTCGTATACCCATCGGGCGCGTCTCAAAACGGGGGTGAAGAAGAAAGTTGATTTTTGGCAGCGAGGCTTTGCCCCGCCGCCAAAAATCAATCAAAGAAAAGGTATTTGCATGGTAGTCGTTTTACTTTTACCCCGAAGTTGAAACGCCCCCCGCCCTGGCGCTTGGCAGAGCCGCTGAAACTGCTATAATAGGGATGCAATCATTTATCAATACTGTTTGCCAACACAGAGTGTGGAGGAAATGATGAGTCTGGCTCAACCCTCAGCTGCCGATCGCAAAAAAGCCGATGCTTTGTATCAGGAAGCGCTGAATGCTTATCAACGCTGGGATATTGAGGAAGCCCTCAAGCAATTTCAGGCTGCCGTCAAACTTGCGCCCAACCGCGCCGAGTACCACCTGAGCCTGGCTCAGGCGTTGGCGCGCGCCGGAGATTTCGATCGCGCATTGCGAGCACTCGCCAACTATTTGCGCCTGGAACCCAACTCTCCTGTCGCCAGCCGCGTGGAACAACTCTTTGCCAGCGGCATGGATCCGGTAGAGCAGAGCCTGACCGCCAAGATGAAAGCGGCGCAACTGCCGCTCGATCTGATTGGGGCAGCCATCCAGATGTGGATGGAATTTCGCATCACGCTGGGCGCTGAACCACTCAGCATCCCCAAGCCAGAAGCCTGGGCTGCCGCACTGGATTACACCGTGCGTAAAGTGAATCTGCACGATATACCGTTGGCAAAGCTAGCTTCTGCCTATGATATCTCGGCGGATACCGTCAGCAAACATCACCAGACGTTGGTCAAGATGCTGGACATTATGCCCTGCGATTATCGCTATTTCACAGGCGATAAAAATCCGCTCGACAAACTGGTCGAAGCAGCAGAGTTGCTAGATCAGCTTGAAGCACGCTTCCACGAGGACTAGGTCACTGCATAACGTTCACGGGGGCGCATAGCCCCCGTTTTTCAATCATCAGCAAGGATAGACCATGCAAGTTAGCTATCGTGGCAAACAATTCGCCATCGAAGAAACCCTGACGGTTTTGCAGTTGCTCAAAAGGCTCAAACTGTTACCGGAAAGCGTCCTGGTGATTCGAAATGGGCAGTTGGTCACAGAAGACCACCACCTCCTGCCAGACGACATGGTAAAAATCGTCAGCGTGGTTTCGGGGGGCTAAACATGCGCTGTCGAACTTGCGGCGCAACGGCGGTTGTCAACATGCGGCAGCACAAGCTGGCCCTGTGCGCCGAGCACTTCTCTGCCTGGATGTTTCACAACACCGCCCGCGCTATCAAAAAATACGCCATGATTGCCCCGGGCGAGCGGGTGCTCGTCGCCGTCTCTGGCGGCAAAGATAGTCTGGCTTTGTGGGATGTGCTGTTGCGCCTGGGTTACCATGCAGATGGGCTTTACATCAACCTGGGCATTGATGGCGGGTTGGCCTACTCCGCACGTTCACAAGCCAAAGCGGAGGCATTTGCTGCTCAGTGTACAGCGCAATTTCCGAAGACACAGCTCTTTGTGGTAGACCTCCCCACGCGATACGAAGAGGGCATCCCGCAACTGGCAATGCGCAAGCGTCGTGAAGCCCGTCCATGCTCCCTCTGCGGGCTGGTCAAACGCCACGAGATGAACCGCATGGCGCTGGAACTGGGTTATGATGTCCTCGCTACCGGGCACAACCTCGACGATGAAGTCGCCACACTTTTTGGCAACGTGATGCGGTGGCAGACCGGTTATCTCGTCCGTCAAGACCCCGTGCTCCCTGCAGATGGCGAAGGCCTGGCGCGCAAAATCAAGCCTTTCTGTCGCATTTATGAACGTGAAACTGCCGCCTACGCGCTCCTCCAGGGGATTGATTATATTGAAGAAGAATGTCCCTACGCCAAAGGGGCAACCAGTCTGCAATACAAAGAAACGCTCACGCAAATGGAGCATGATGTTCCCGGCACGAAGCTCCAGTTCTACGTGAAATTCCTCCAGGCTAAAGCAGAAGGGCTATTTGCGGCAACCGCCGGCATGCCCGAGCTGCAGCCCTGCACGACCTGTGGGCAGCCCACCACGGCAGAGGGCCAGTGTAGTTTTTGCCGGCTTTGGGAACGTTGACATGCGTATCGCCTTGGGTATGTTGCTCTCCTTCGTTTGCGCCGCCGGATTACTGCTCTTCGCCGGACTCAGCACGCTGATGGCTAAAGTTGAAGATGGTGAAGTTTACCCCCCACAGCGGTTTTCGCCCGGACGGCTCATTGCACTTGGCGCAGCAGCGGCGGCGATTCTAATCTTGGGCTATGGTCTCTATCTTGCATGGACAATCTGGTCGGGAGGTTGATATGAGTGCGCCCCTGGTCCCTTCGGCTTTCCGTGAGACGGCTTTACGCCTCGAGAGCGAAATCGCCCGCGTAATTGTCGGGCAACGTGAAGTCGTACGGCACACGCTCCTCGCCTTGCTAGCAAACGGGCACTTACTACTTGAGGGCCTGCCCGGACTAGGAAAAACCATGCTGGTGCGCACACTGGCAACCACGCTCCAGCTGGATTTCACCCGTGTACAGTTCACGCCCGACCTGATGCCCGCCGATATTCTCGGCACCGATGTACTGGAAATGGGGAATGGGGGTGAGCGCCGCTTTCGCTTTCACCGCGGTCCCATCTTCACCCACTTGCTGCTAGCAGATGAAATCAACCGCGCCACGCCCAAAACCCAATCCGCCCTGCTAGAAGCGATGCAGGAGCGTCAGGTCACCGTGGGTGGCGTGACATATCCACTACCGGTGCCCTTCCTGGTATTGGCGACGCAAAATCCCATTGAACTCGAGGGCACCTACCCGCTTCCTGAAGCGCAACTCGACCGCTTCCTCTTCAAAGTGCACATCGGCTATCCCTCAGTAGCAGAACTCGCGGAAATCACCATCCGCACCACGGGTGCGCAGACGCTTACTGCAAGCCCCTGCGCCGATGCCGCGACGGTTCTGGCAATGCAGGCGCTGGTCCGGGAGGTGCCCGTCGCTACCGCGGTAAATACGTACGCCGCCCAGCTGGTGACTGCCACCCATCCCACCTCGCCCACAGCTCCCGAATCCGTGCGGCGTTACGTGCGCTATGGCGCCAGTCCGCGCGGCGCACAAGCGCTGCTGGTGGGCGCCAAAGCCACCGCTCTGCTGGCGGGGCGCTTCAACGCAGCGCTGGAAGATGTCCGCGCGGTAGCTCCTGCCGCACTGCGACACCGCCTCATCCTCAACTACGAAGCCGAAGCGGATGGGGTTAGCCCAGATTCCCTCATCGCGGCGGCGCTAGAGAGCATTGACGCATAGACCAGGGTGCCGCTAAGCAGGTCGAGTCACTCTCATGTCACAGAATCCGGTTTTGCAAACACCTGACAGCCTCGCCTGGCTCACCCGCTTGCGCTTTGTAATTCACGGGCGCAAGGGTTGGGGCGCGTGGGGCGAACGTCGTTCCGCCCGGCGCGGCGCAGGTCTGGAATTCGCCGATTTTCGCGAATACACACCCGGCGATGACCCTCGCCGGGTAGATTGGAATCTCTACGCACGCTCCGACCGCGCCTACGTACGCCTCTATGAAGAAGAAGCCGACCTTTCCGTCGTCATCGCACTGGATGGCAGCGCTTCAATGGATTGGGGTAATCGCTGGTCTACCGCACGCACCCTGGCTGAAGCGCTGGGCAGCATCGCCCTGTTTGGCGGCGATGCCCTGCGTGGCGTGCTCCTGCGGCAGGAAAACGCCGCCCCACTCTGGGGACCTCATTCTGGAGGCGAATGGCTAGAGGAATGGCGTGCCTGGCTCAGCGCACTCAATCCTGCCGGCGCCACAGCACTTGGCCCCGCATTGCGCGACCTGGCATCGCGGCTGACACTACGCGCACCACGACCAGCATTAATTCTGTTGCTCACCGATGGCTACGACCCAGAAGGATTGGAGTCCGGAATCGCACAACTCGCAGCGCGGGGGCACGAAGTCGTGCTGTTACACCTGCTCACTCCTGACGAGCTCAGCCCCACCCTCCGCGGTGAATTGCGCCTGGTGGATACGGAGAGCGGCGCCCGCCGCGATATTACCCTCGATGGCGCAACGCTGGTTGCATATCAGCAGCGCCGCGAAGCCTGGCAAGCCAGACTGCAAAAAGCCGCAAGCGACCATCAGGGACGCTACCTCAACCTGAACACCGCTACCCCACTCAAACGCGTGATCCTGGAGGAGTTGCGGCGCGCAGGTGTAGTGCGGTAGCAGGAACACTGGACAGAAGGTCAGAGAGATGCAGTGGACGAATCTGGAGGCAGCGCGAGGCTGGGCAGCTGGGCAGCTCGCTCAGACTACTGAGAAGCCACACCTGGAGGCGGAAATCCTGCTGGGAACGCTGCTGGATTGGAACCGCGCCAGATTGCTGGCGCATCTCGACGCACCCCTTCCGGAGACTATCGCCACAACCTTCCGCGCGTGGGTGCTGCGCCGCGCCACAGGTGAACCGCTCCCCTATATCACCGGGCGGATCGAATTCTATACGCTGGAATTCACCGTCACGCCAGCGGTGCTGATTCCCCGCCCGGAAACAGAGCTACTCGTCGAGATAGCACTCGAACACGCTGGCTTGGCTGCGCCAGGCGCTGCGCCAGGCGCTGCGCCAGGCGCTCCGCCCATCATCGCGGATGTGGGCACAGGTTCGGGTTGCATCGCTATCGCACTAACATCGCACCTGCCACAAGCGCGCTGTTATGCCATTGACCTTTCGCCCGCCGCGCTGGAGGTTGCCCGGCAGAACGCAGCGCGGCATGGGGTTCTGGAGCGTCTGCACTTCCTGGAAGGTGACCTCCTGGCGCCATTGCCGGAACCGGTAGACATTGTCGTGAGCAATCCGCCCTACATCGCTGAGGACGAATGGGACAGCTTACCAATCTCCGTACGGCAGGAACCGGCTCTGGCGCTGCTGGCGGGCAGCGATGGCTTGGATGCAGTGCGGCGGTTGTTGGCGCAGGCGCCCGCGAAACTGAAATCGGGCGGAATGCTCCTGGTCGAAATCGGCGAGCGGCAGGGTGCTGATGTACTCGCACTAGCGCGACAGGCCTTCACCTGTGCAGAATGCCGCATCCGCACAGATCTGGCAGGCAAAGACCGCGTACTACAAATCAAGTGCCCGTAAACGTTGGGCGCATTTCATGCCGGGGGCGGCAATCTCAAACGCCACGCCGCAAAAAATCACTCAAATAAAAGGTCGGCGTAATCACAGTAGGTGAGCCAGATGACGAATTGGCGAGAACTTAGAAGTGGCGTAGGGGGTGCATTATTGATCGCCGGCAATCTGCTCTTGCCCTTCAGCCGGAAGTGGCGCTGCCGCTAGGGCGCAACCGATGCAGAAGTGAAACGTGCGTTGCCCGGCGATGAACTGGTGCCCACACCCAAATGGCAATACACCCAGGCGATCAGCATCCACGCCCCCGCCACTGCAGTGTGGCAATGGTTGGTGCAAATCGGGCAGGGGCGCGGTGGCTTTTACAGCTATGAGTGGTTGGAGAACCTCATCGGTTGTGATATCCACAACGCCGACCGCATTCTGCCGGAATTCCAGGACCTGAAAATCGGGGATGGTATCCGCCTGCACCCACAGATGCCGCCCATGCCCGTGGAGGTGTTGGAACCGGGACGCGCCTTTGTGCTCCACGGAGATACCCGCCAGGGTGGACCTAGCCCCACAACGCCCAAAGGCTACAGCAACTTGAGCTGGTTATTCTTCGTGGAAGAGGTGTCATCCAATACAAGCCGGGTGCTCTCGCGTTTCCGCACCGATCATGACGACAGCTTTGCCAGCAAGTTGGGTTTCGGGCCTTATTTCGTAGAGCCAATCAGCTCCGTCATGCAACGGGAAATGTTTCGGGGGCTTAAGCGCAGGACTGAAACGCGCTAACCGCGCCGATCAACAGAGTCTTTACAGCTAAGAAAGCCATTGTGAGTGCGTTGGGGCGCGTTTCTGTTGGAAACGCGCCCCAACGCAGCAGCTGCCATACAGAAGGCAATGGCTGCTTTCACCTCAAAAACATACTCAGCACGTAGGGCGCCAGCGCCAGCAGCGCCATGAGCGGGTGTCCCCGGCGAATCTGGTTGCGCGTGTCCCAATTAAAGAGGTAGATGGAAAGCGCGAAAGCCAGAATTCCACTCAGTGCCAAGGTCAGCGCCGAGACCGGCAGGTTGAAGACGGTCGGTTCGTTGTAAGCCCAACCGGTGAAGAGTTGCATCGCGTGAGAAGTGGGCAGCAGTGCAGAGAAAGGACGCACAGCCTCAGGTAACACCTCCAGTGGCATCATCAATCCCCCAATCAACATCGAAGGAAGAAAGATCAGCTGTGACCAGAGGATGGTAGCACGCGAGTTTGCCGAAATCACACTGATCAACATCCCCAAAGCCGCACAGGCAAACGCCGTGAGCAAGGTGATTCCGACAAAGGCACCCACATTGGCCGGCGCATGTGCGCCAAAGAAGAGTGGGCCAGTGAGCGTGATGATTGCCGCAGTGATAAGCGCATGAAAACCGGTCGTAAGCCCTGGAATAGCCAGAATGGAGAGCGCCGGCACACCGTTGATCTTATAGCTGCGAAAGATGCCCGCCTCGCGAGCCTCCACCAGAGGACTGGGCATTCCCAGTACCGTAGCAGCCACAACAGCAAAAATGACCATCGCCGGGACCATGGACGCTTGAAAGAGTGGATTGATCGCCGTCATCACAAAACCCATCATGGCAAAAAAACCCAGCGGGAAGAGATAATTGATCATCAACAAAGACGGATTTCGCAATCCGGTCTTAAACTCATACGCAAAATGATGCATGAAAGCAGTCATGGCGAATTCTCCTTCAGAATAGTCAGCCCGGCTTCAATTCGATCAGCCTCACCCCGTGGTCAGTTCCAGGAACCGTTCTTCCAGTGAAGGGCGCTCCACGCGCAAGTCAATGAGTCTGTCATCCTGCGCAGATAGATACGCAAGAATCGCCGCCACCGTCGGGCCAGGATCCGTGCTCCAGTAAATCACATACTCCTCCCGGATAATCCGTTGGCTCACCGCGGGGAATGCGGTGAGATGATCCACCAGCACAGCACGCTCGGTGCGCACAGAGACTTTGGTGAAACCGGCGCCGGTGGCAGTCAATTCCGTCGGCGAACCGGTCGCAACGATTTTTCCTTTGAGCAGGATAGCGACACGATCGGTCATTTTCTCGGCTTCAGCCATGTCGTGCGTCGCCAAAATGATAGTGAGGCCCTCATCGCGAAGTTCCTGCATCAACGCATGGAATTCGGCGCGCGACCCCACATCCAAACCGGCGGTAGGCTCATCCAGGAAAATCACCGGGGGCTTGTGAGCCACCGCAAGCGCCAGAGCCAGGCGACGCTGCTGCCCGGTGGAAAGGCCTTGAAATTGCGCATCTTGCTTGCCCTGCAAGCCCAAGCGTTCCAGAAGGTCATCACGCGGAGCAACCCCGTGATAGGCACAGAAGAAGCGCATCGCCTCGCGCGCCGTCATCGTGGCGGGCAACCCCGAACTCTGTAGCTGCACACCAATGAGGTTGCGCAATTTATGTGGCTCACGGGCTGGATTCACACCGAGGATGTCCAGTGTCCCGCCGTCAGGCTGGCGTAAGCCCTCCAGACATTCGAGCGTGCTTGTCTTGCCCGCGCCATTAGGTCCGAGCAGGCCAAAAATCTCCCCGGGTTGCACCTCGAAACTGATCCCGTCCACAGCGACGAAGTCGCCATAGGTTTTGCGGAAATCCTTCACCAAGAGAACCCTGTCTTCCATACGTCATCTCCTCAAGTCGTAAACCCTCACTGAAACGCGCCAACCGGCACAAATACGCCAGTATTTCCGTTGAATGTGAGTTACAGAAAGTCCGGGTTGACCGACAGGCGCGAAGCTCGTGGAGCGCGACCAGCATTCTACAGCCTTCAGTAACCATAGTCTAGCACGATTCGGGTTAGAGACAACCAGAGGAACCTGCTAGGTGCATTTCACGACGGGGGCGAAAATCTGGAGAGAGTTGGTTGTTTGCGGCGGGACTTAACCCGCCGTAAACAACCAAAAAAAGGTATCTTTTTGTCGCAACTCAGCCCATCCAAGCCCGCACAAAAATAAGCTACAGTGGCAAAATCGGCTAGATCACTCAAAAACCCTCTACGCCTCTCTCCGCAAGCGTGATTTTTGCGGGCTGCGCCCGCAAAAATCACAAAAAAAGATACCTCTCTGGTTGTACTCAACCGCGTGTTCTTGCATCGCCCACATGCTCGTTAGTCTAGCCACTATTGCCGCTCCAGGAAATAAGCCACAGCGAGGAAATCGGACTTCCTCGCTGTGGCTTCACTTCGGCCATCCCCCCCCGCACGCCAAACGCCGAGAGGCTAGCGTCTCACTTCATCTACCACCTGCCCGTCGCGGAGGGTCACGGTTCGATCGGTCTGCTCCGCCACACGGGGGTCGTGCGTCACAGCGATAAGGGTTTGCCCCTCAGCATTGAGCGCCCGCAGCAGCTCCAGAATCTCATCGCCCGATTTGCTGTCCAGATTGCCGGTAGGCTCATCCGCCAGAATCAACGCCGGGCGATTGACGAGCGCCCGGGCAATCGCGACCCGTTGCTGCTGCCCCCCCGACAATTCCAACGGACGGTGATGCAGGCGGTCGCCGAGTCCCACGCGTTCCAGCATCGCGCCGGCGCGTTGCCGGGCTTCTTTCTGGCTCATGTCGGTATAGCGCATGGGCAACATCACATTCTCCAGCGCCGTGAGATGTGCCAGCAGATGGTATTGCTGGAACACAAAGCCCAGCTTCTCACGGCGGAGTTTGGGCAGTTTACCGTGAGGGGTCTGCATCAGGTCCACCCCATCGAGGAGCACCGTACCGGAAGTGGGCTTATCCATGCAGCCCAGGATATTGAGCAACGTGGATTTTCCGCTGCCCGATGGTCCCATCACCGAAAGGAATTCGCCCCGCTCAACGAGCAAGTCCAACCCCTGCAAGGCATGAACTTCCACGGCGCCCATGAGATAGGTTTTGAATAACGCCTGTGCTTCGACGATCAACGTCATGTTAGCTACTCCTATCAGACCAGTGAATCTTCGTGTCGCCTGACTTTATTCTGCCACCGGGATGCTCACCCGCACCGTCATCCCCCAACGCAGGGCGGGGTCGGCTTCGTCAAGGGTGATGAGCACACGATAGGCGACGTCACCGCCAGCGAGAGCTTCGCCACGCAGGGCAATCTCACTAACCCGTCCTGTCACCGTTTTCTCGTCAAAAGCCGTGAAGGTAACGCGCGCCATGTCGCCCACAGCGATGCGCGTCACCCCCCACTCATCGAGGTCACCGGTCTCCACACGCAACGTGCGCAAATCTGCGAGTGTGAGCACTGCCATCCCCGGTTGCGCCCAGTCTTCCGGCTTAAGGTGCAACCGCACCACCGTGCCATCGAACGGCGCATACAGGGTCATTGCTTCTAAATCAGCCTGGGCGCGTTCCACCTGCAGCTCCGCGCGCCGAATATCCTGCGCCAGACTCGGATCCACGCCACGCTGGACGATTTCCAGATTCATGCGGGCACGGGCGACTTCCGTCTCGAGTATCTGGCGCTCTTGAGTGGTCGCTGCCTGCTCCCCGCGTCCGGCGTTATATGCCGCCTGCGCCACGGTCAAGTCCTGTTTGGCGTGATCAATGTTCTCCTGATAGTGTTCGCGCACACCGGGGGTCTCGAACATGCCGGGGTATTCCGATGTCTGGCGGTAAGCTTCCTCGGCATCAATGAGCGCTTTTTGGGCGCGCTCCAGATTCACCTGCGCCTGAGCGTTCGATGGATAGCGCACGCCGGATTGCGCCAGACGCCCTTCAGCCTGGCTAAGAGCCAGTTCAGCTTCCTGAATCTGATAGTGGTGATCCAGTTCCGCCTTCTCCAGACGCCCGCGCGCCATCTCAAGCTCGAGCTGCGCCTGCAGCAACGCCAAATCTGCCGGTGCGGAATCCAATCGCGCCAGAGCCTGCCCGGCTGTAACCGCCTCCCCCTCGGCAACCAGCCATTCCAGCAGCTGCCCGGATGCGCCAAAACTGAGCTCCCCCCAGGCGCCAGGAATCACCTGACCGCGAGCGCGCACAGCGACCTCCACCGGTGTTTCCACCGTAGCTGTTGCCTGTGCCGCACTACTTGCCTGCACAAGTTTCCCCAGCTGCCCGCTCAGCGCACAGAGTAGCCCCGCTAAAATCACAACCCCCAAAACAATGAGCATCAGTTTTTTCGGTTTCATAGCTTTTCTCCTACATTCTATTCCGCATGCAATGCCACAACTGGATCCAACTGCGCCGCACGACGCGCCGGCAACAGCCCGGCAATCATCCCCAAGACCAGGCTAAAGAGCAGCCCTGCCACCGCAAGACGGGGCGAGAGATGCAGGATGTCCATTTCCAGTTGTGCTTTGACCAGCGGATTGATCACCAAAGTCGCAAGCCAGGCCAGCGCCACACCCACAATGCCGCCGACTGCCCCCAATTTAGCCGCCTGCAACAACATTTCAGCCAGAATGTCGCCATCTTCAGCACCCACGGCTTTTTTCAGGCCTATCTCTGGAATCTGCTCGTTCACGGCAATGACCATCGTATTGGCCACGGAGACGGCGCCCACAAAAACCGCGATGGAGAAGATCCCCCCCATCACCGCAAACAAGGTTGCCAATGCCTGCCGGATCGAACCGAAAATGTCATCGGTCGCAATCAAGTCCACGGCGGAAAACTCCCGCTCTACCCAGGCCCGCAATTGCTGGAAATCCTGCTCCGAAGCGGCGCGAATCGCCACTCCGGCAACCTCCGGACCGCTTTGAATGCGGCTCAGCGCCTCCAGCGACATGAATGCGGCGTTATCGTGTCCGAAAACATCGAAGGGAATCTTGCGCCAGATGCCCACCACGGTGAAGGGGCGCTCTTTAATCCACACGGTTGCGCCAACCTCGAGACCTTTGAGCTCCGCGATGCCCGCGCCCAAAACCAGCTCGTCAGTGCTGCCGGGCGTGAAGAAGCGCCCCTGCCCCAACCGGTTGCGCACCGGCATGGCGAATCCCCAATCCCCGTGTAGGGATTCGTGCGCCCACACCTGTACTTTCTTGCTGTTCTCTTCACCGCCGGAACCATCGAAGTTGAAGGTCACTTCTCCGGTGTTGGTCAGAATAACATCCTGTACGCCGTCGAGCGTCTGTAGCGCACGGCCCATCCCGCGACCTGTGGCTACATCAGCACGTTTGGGCGTGACCATGAACAGATGCCGCGTCCCCTCGGTCACATTGCTGAGCGAGGTGTTGAGCGCCTCCGAAAGGCTGCCCAACAGCACCAGGGCAAAAATGCCGATAGCGATGCCGCCAATCGTGAGAATCCCACGGGCATTCCGGCGAATCAGGTAGATAAGCCGCCCAAGCCCGCGCCCGGCATAGCTCGCGCCCTCACCCAATCCGCGCAAGGCGACGATAGGATCCAGGCGCGCGGCACGCCAGGCAGGATAGGCGCCCGCGATGACGCCCATCACGGCGCTGAAAGCCACCACACCCAATGCCAACCGGGGCGTGAGAAGGAAGAGGCGCGTACCCAGTTGCTGTACCAAAACGCGATTGGCAAGCCAACCGACCCCCGCACCCAGGAGCATTCCGACCAAACCGCCCAAGCCCGCAATCAACACCGCTTCGGCGACCACCTCGGTCAGGATGTGTCTATCTTCAGCGCCAAGTGCTTTCTTCAAGCCAATCTCCTGGCGTCGCTCCTGCACGCTCACGATCATCGAGTTGACGATGGTAAAAGTCCCGATGAGCAATGAGATGATCCCGCTTGCACCGACGATGAGGGAGAAAAGCAACATCTGCTGTCGCGCTTGCGCCAGCATCTCGGTGGGAGAATCCGCCTGCAGTTCGGGCATATCCTCTTCGATACGGTGCGCAAGCGCCTCAGGGTCTACACCGGGAAGCGGGATGACATAGACAGAGCGCAGCAAACCGGTTGCACCGAGCAGGTCTTCCGCCGCCCCATAATCAATGACAGCGATCGGTGAATCCATCGTCGCGGCATCCTCCCAGATGCCCACGACGGTGAAAGGGCGCTCACGGATGATGAGCTGGTCGCCTAATTCCAGGTCTCGCGCCTGCGCCAGCGCCCAAGTGATGACTGTCTCGGTGCGGCTTTGAGGCAGGCGCCCGCCCCAAAGTTGCAAGCCGAACGTCGGAGGCTCATACTCAAGACCGGGAATGTCGGAGCGGGTCGCCATGAAGAGCTGCGGATTCACCGAGATCTGGATCATCGCTTCTTCATCCTGGTCCTTCAGGAAATCGTAAACCGACTCGGTCACTCCGGCGACGCCAGGGAGACGGCGCAGCTGCCGAATGCCGGCATCGGTGACCGGCACGTAATCGCGACTATTCACGGTAATGCGGCGCAGCGCATCCTGCTCGGTGGTACGAATGGTGCTCTCCAGCTGTTCGGTGATACCCCCGACCGCCGTCACGGCAAAGATGCCCACAATCACCGCCAGCATGGTCAAAGCCGTACGGGTCTTTCGTCGCAATAGATAGCGGAAAATATCGCGCATCACCAGTTCCTGAAAAGAGATCGTAGCCCCGCAATGCCCCAGACGCAACCTGATAAGCATAACAGGGTCACATAGACATAACGAGTGTCAACGCCAGAATATTCGCACCCATACGCCACGAGCATAACACCGTGAGCGCGCCTGAAAATCCCGGTATGCATAAGACCACTCCAGCAAACAAAAACGGAGCACGCGTTACGCGTGCTCCGTCACTTTCAGGCGAACGCCCGATAAACCGATCAGGCGTGAACCTTCGCCTCCCCGCGCGTGACCCCCTGCATAGAAGCCGCCGCCAGGATGAAGAAGATGACCGGCACCAGCAAAACGAGGTTGTAATTCTGGAAGCGCTCGATGAGGAAACCGTTGAGCGTCGGTCCAGCAATAGCCGCCAGCTGGGAAGCCAGGTAGTACAACCCTGTGAACGTGCCGATATTGGTATCGCTATCGGAGGTGTCAATCACCATCGGCAGGCTGTTGATGTTCACCAGACTCCAGGCGATGCCCCCCAACGCCAGTGCGGCGCCGATAACGATGATGTTGGGCACAAAGAAACCGACGAGCAAGAGCGCAGCAAAGACCACCAACCCGGTGGTGATGGTGCGCCGGCGCCCGATTTTCGCCGCGATATACCCACTAGGGATAGCAAAGGCGATAAAGGTGACATAGGAGACGCTGGAAAGCAACGAAGCCTGATTCTCCGCGATGCGCAGCACGTTGACGCCATAAGAAGTGAAGAAAGTCTCGATAGCGTTGTAGCCCACGAACCAGAAGAAGATGGAGAGCATCAGTAGGATCAGGCTCTGACGCGCCGCGGGGGAGATGCGCCGCACGCTCTTGAGCGCCCCCAAAGCCTCTTCCTCTTCGCGGGTCTCGCCCGGTTCGCCCAAGGTGCGCGGTTCCTTGACGAAGAAGATCAGCATCACCACCGCCAGGACCATCAAGACGCCACTCACGATAAAAGGCAAGGTGATATTTAGATTGTAGAGCATCGCGCCGACAAAGGTGATAATGATGCCACCCACGCCGCCCATGAGATTGATGATCCCATTCGCCTGACTGCGCAAGGGCGAGGGCGTGAGGTCGGGCATCAGCGAAATCACCGGGGTGCGGAAGCCTGCCATCGTGGTAATGAACAGGCCCACAATCGCAATGAAAAGCGCCAGAGGTTGGCGCAATTGCTCCGTCATACCGCTAAGCTCCGGCGGAATCAGGCGCACGATGAAGGGAATCAGGATAAAGGCGATGATCGAAATTGGCGCCAGGGTGACGATGAAGGGCCTACGACGCCCGCCCAATTTCGGCGCCCAGATACGGTCGCTCCACAAGCCAATGAGGGGCAGCAGGAAGAGCGCCACGATGTTGTCCAGGGTCATGATGAAGCCGGTGAGACCTGGTCCCAATCCAAAGCCGGCTGTCTTCGTCGCGCTTTCGAAGAGCGGGTTGCCCGCCTGCAGGAAAATCGGCACATAGTCGTTGTAGAGTTTCCACATGACGCTGGTGCCAAAAAAGCCAAAGCCAATCAGGAACGTCTTCTGGAAATCGAGTTTAAGGCGCGGTTTCTCCATAACAGATAGTCCTCCAGTGGATTCGTATGAAATTTGGAAATGCAGCCTGACGCCTCTAGTTTTAGCATGAAACGCAAGCAAAGCAAGCCAGCGCTTCCCGATTAAAAACACTCTCCGGCGAAGGAAACCTTCGCCGGAGAGTGTTCACTGCAAACAGACTACTTAGCCTTGCCCATCAGGCTGGCTTTGGGCTTGTCCTCTGGAATGTCCAGTTCCATGCCCGGTTGAATCACATTCGGGTCCTTGATAACTGCCTTGTTGGCAGCATAAAGCTCTTCCCACTTCTCTGCATCACCCAACAGTTCCTTCGCAATCTTGCGCAGATTGTCGCCAGCCTTCACCGTATACTTCTTTCCCATGAACTACTACTCCTTTCAATATAAAGTTGGAACACCACTTTCATTATAGTGAAGTTTCCAAAAAAAGTCAATAACCATCCATGTATAAACATCTTGTATAGAACTTAATTTTACACAAAAAACAATGCTACGTTTGATATTTTTCACTGCAAGTCGCTGAGAATCCAACTCCGTTACAACCCTCACAGTCAATTAGGATTCCGTCTTTTTCCTAGAGTTCTCTAACAATTCAAGGGATATTTCTTCACCGCTTTTTGCGATGATGTTAATCAGGAACCTACTGAAATTACCTTGCCTTGCGAGGTGAATGGCCAAGGGAAACAAGTCAGGATTGTATTCCGCTTCCGATAGGCCAATCACTCAAGATGTCAGTTCATTTATCACATCAGAAGGAGGACCGTCATGATGCAACGAATACTGAATCTGTCAATCAGGCTTGCGATGATCCTGGCAATGGTGATGGGGCTTCTGGTTTTCGAAGCAGTGCTAGTGCTGGCCCAGAACCCTCCACCTACTGAAACTTACTTTGTCCCGTTGCCCGATGACTGGCTGATGCAGCACATGGAGGATATTGATACGGACGGAGGGTCTGTGGGTGATCCGTATACCCCCGTGCGGAGCGTCATTGGCATCAGCATCAGCGCAACGGATACCTACATCTACTGGGATCAGTGGGAAGATGGCAGCTATGACGCCGACATCGCCAACCCGGGCGGCAATGTCTACAACGCCACCACCAACCCCGACGGCACCCAGATCTGGGGCGACGGCAACCTGGACAATGGCTACCCACCCCGGTTCCGTGACCAGCCGAACACGGCCATGCGCGACACGCTGGTTGCCGGCGACGTGATCGTGTTGGACAACCTCGTGCCGATCAGTAGTAGCGGGGGAAGCCACGGGCCGTGGCTCGGCGGTCGGGTTGCGGCGCAGGTGTATTACGATGGTAAAGACAAGTTTGCTGCCACCCTGCCGGTGGCAGCCACGCGCGCCGGTTGGAGCGAAGGAGACATTGACGGAGCGGGCGGGATTGGCGCGGCCGGCTCGATGTTCTCCGACGCCACCTCGATCGAGCCGACCAAGCTTTGGGGCGCCAACTTCATTGTGCCGATAGCCTACAGCCCCCCTGGCATGACTACACCATTTGACTACTCTCACGTCACGGTACAGGCCAGTCAGAACAGCACCACGGTGTGCGTGGACGTGCCGCCGATCGGCGCCTGCGACTATTCCGCGACGATTAACCAGGGGCAGCAATACGATCCCACGCCGATGCCCAACACCAGCAGCCCGCAGGGGGTGCCAGTGGGGACCGAAATCCGCACCAACTTCCCGGTGCAGGTCGTGCTGGTGACCGGCGATGTAGGCTCGACCTGGGCCACGCGCTGGTACAACATCAAACCGTTTGACCAGTGGACCAACGACTACTACCAACCGGTGGGGACGTCGGGAGCTTCGTCGGCGGTGTGGGTGTATAACCCGAACGACAAACAGATCACGATCACGATAGAGCGCCCAACCGGCACGTTCTCTGGAACGTGCGCGGCCAAATCGTCCTGCAAGATGCCCGACATCCCAGCGGACCTGGGAGGGCATGGCACCGGCGCCTTCAGCGATGGCAGCGGTCCTGCGGTGTTTTACCCCGTCTCGGTGACTGAAGCCACGGGCGCGCAGATCCATGATTGGGGTTACAGTCTGATCCCCTCTGAACAGCTCGCTGATGAGGTACTGGTGGGCTGGGCGCCCGGCTGCACGACGGTGACTGGCGCCAACGAGTGCTTCGACGACCTCGATACCAGCACGGCCAACGATCAAGTGATCAGCCGCAGTCCGGTGTGGGTGACACCGCTGCAGAATACCACCATCTACGTGGACCTGGACGGCGGCGGCGTCACGTGCCCAGACGGGGGCGGCGCGGAACGCACCATCAACGCCACGGCCCTCACCTCCTACAACATCGTGGATGACCCGGCGGGCAGTGTGTGCGATGCGTTCAACACCGAGGCCTGGAACGCCAACTACTGCAATACGAACTGGTCGACCAACTGGGTCGAGAACGACAACAATGACATAGACAGTGGCTCGATCGCGATCACTGACGCGACCAAGCAACTGCGGTTCCAGTCCTACTCCTCCGAAGAGTCTGGTGACGTCATCTACCGGGATGCAAACCTAAATGGCCAGAGCATCGCGAGGCTCAAATTCACTATTGGCAAGAGCAGCACGTTGGATGCCGTTGACAACCTTGCGGTTGAGGTATCAGGTAACAATGGCGGCGCCTGGACCACGCTAGAGACTTTGGACGGATCGACATTCACGCCAAACCCCTCGGAGCGGATCTACAACCTGCCTGCTGGCGTGCTCACGACTGACTTCCGCCTCCGCTTCCGGATCGTGGATAGCCTCGAGTCCGGCGACTACTGGTACGTTGATAACCTGACCATCTCCTTCGGCGCCTCGCCGTGGGACTTTGACATGTCCGGCGCACGGCTGGTAACCTGCGATGGCACACAGCTGGCGACGGCCTGGGGGCAGCAACCCTCCTACTCCTACTCCGGCGACGACCAGGCGCTGGACATGGGCACCGTGCTCTTCGCGCTGGGCAGCAAGATTGACATCGAGAAATCGGTTTCGCCAACGCTCTTTCCATATGAGGCCCCGACTCCACTCATCGCCAGGTACACGTTTGTGGTTTCCAACCCTGGGAACTCCCCTCTGACCAATGTCACGCTGGTGGACAATTTCGAGAATTTCTACTACCCGGAGTTGGAATTGTACTGCCTCGAATACATAACCGATAGCTTGATTGTGGAAGCCTCGCATGCGGTGGACGTCACTTCCGAGATCCCCCTACAGGCCAATCTAGGGACAATGAATTCAGGCGAAGCATTTACCATCACACTCGAAGCAGACGTGACGGACTGCGGTATCGGCGAACATCCCAACGTGGCGGTCGCCGATTCGGACAAGACCGCGCAAGTCTTGGATGATGCGACTTTTGTAATTGACGGCCCACCCAGCGCGGTGGAGCTCGCGCGCTTCGAGGCAGCGGCGCAGGAAGACGGCATTCTCCTCGAGTGGGAAACCGCGTCGGAGCTCGACAATCTCGGCTTCAACCTCTACCGCAGCACGGCGCTGAATGGCGACTACGTTCAGCTGAATGCGGCTCTGATCCCGGCGCAGAATCCCGGCGCCGTCTTCGGCGGCATCTACACCTGGGTGGATGAGGATGTGACTCCCGGTGTGACCTACTTCTACAAGCTCGAGGATGTGGATATTTATGGCGTAGCGACGCTCCACGGTCCGGTGCAAGCCACAGCGCTCGCCAGCGGTCCCAGTGCGGTCAGCCTCACGTCCTTCGCCGCGGGCGGCGGCGGCGGCGTGTGGCTGCCCCTGGCGCTGAGCGCTATGGCGCTGCTCGGAGGGCTCAAGCGGCGCAAGTAGTTTCGATTCGGGCGGCACGAATAGGTTGGGTACCCAAAGTCACCGCAAGCAATCGCTTGCGGTGACTTGTTTTCGTAGATTTTCTCCGGTTTTTAGAACTCTTTAAGAATTAGGTCTTCCCATCTTAACCGTTTTGATAGATAATTATAGTATTAATAGACTATATCTGGATATACAATCCAGTTCAAAGTGAAAACAAAGGACGCCGTGAAAAAGCCTGGCTTCAAGCGGCACAAGAAAAAGTAAAGGAAGGTAATGAAGATGAAAACGTACCAGAGAGTTTCAGCATTCGTGTTGGTATTAGTGATGGCGCTGGCGGCGCTGCCCGTCAGTGCAGCATCCGTGACGCCGGTGGTTTTGCCGGGGAATCCCATCTGCGCTGGTTTGGGTTACGCTTATGAAATAAAGATTGACCCTCCAACGGCGGGAACGTACCCACTGGGTTACGGGACCTTCACCTGGACGACCACCGATGGCGTCACCATGAACTGGACCTCGACCATCGGCGTGGACGCCGTCATCGTCAAAGGCGGTCCCAAGGGCAATCTCTACAGCTACGCTCCAGAATCTTTCGGAGACACCGGACTGAATTCCCCCATAGGACCGAGCGGACGCCCCTATGCCATCAGCCACATCTCGGTCTGCTTTGATTATGAGCTGACCCTCGATAAATCGGTGACCCCCGAAATCATCCATGTTCCCAGCGCGACCCCGCCCTTCCTGGCAACCTACAGCTTTGTGGTTGGCAATCCCACCAATGTGACCCTGAACGACGTCGTTCTGGAAGACGATTTCGAGAACTTCTTCCCGGAGCTGGGATACTGCCTCCAAATCGAATCCGTCACGACCAGTATCGGCGCGAACTCCGGTCCCGTGACCGTGGTGACCGCGGTACCCGGCACGCCGCCGCTGCGCGTTGAGGCCGATGTCCTCGCCGCGGGGGAACAATTGCTCGTCACCCTGGTCGCGAATGTGACCGACTGCCCCATCGGCAACTACCCCAACACCGCGCAAGCGATGGCGCTGGGTACGCAGTGGGTCTACGCTAACGCACAGCTGCGATTGGACCCCGATCCGGCTTCGGTGAACCTGGCGAATTTTGCAGCAACGGCGCAGGAAAATGGGGTGCTCCTGACGTGGGAGACCGCGACGGAGATTGACAACCTCGGCTTCAACCTCTACCGCAGCACGGCAGTGAATGGCGAATACGGGCTATTGAATGAGGAATTGATTCCCACGCAGGTTCCCGGCGCAGTCTTCGGGGCAGTTTACACCTGGTTGGATAGTAGCGCAACTCCCGGGGTGACCTATTTCTACAAACTTGAAGATGTGGATATCGAGGGTCGCACGACCCTTCACGGCCCATTAGAGACCACAGCGCTCTCGATCAGCCCGAGCGCGGTCAGCCTCACAGCCTTCTCCGCAGATAGCGGCATCCTCGCGGGCGGCGGGGTTGGGTTGTGGCTTCCGCTGGCGCTCGGCACGGTGGTGCTGTGGGGAGGGCTTCGGAAGCGTAAATAAGTTCGGTTTGGGCGGCACGAATAAACAGGGTAACCCGCATCTACGCAAGCGAGCGCTTGCGTAGATGTTTTTTATGCCATTACAGCGCTTGAAATCAGTTATAGCCCCCCGCAAACTCACAGCACTTCACCCCTATAGTTAGAAGCCACACCAACCAACTCTTGCAAACCCCATCAGCAAAATCCATTTCAATCCAATGGATTCAAACCTCCAAGCACCTGTTTCGACCCTGATTCGCCTCTCTGCGGGCATTTTCTGCACACAAAATACCGCACAGGCCCTCTTCCAGCCATTTTCCCCACCCAAAAGCCCCTCTGGCGTTTTTCACAAGCCCAAATAGTACCTTTTTCCTATTCCCTCCCAGGCATACTGTGGTTATAATATGGATAGTAAGGTAAGTTAAAATCTAGTCAAAACAAGCACTTTAAGTCAGTCTTTATAAACCAGTCGGGTGAGATGGGCGGAAACAGATCGCCCGACAGGGAAAATGCTAAGGGGACGTGGGCGGAAACAGGTCTCCTTAAGCCAAAAGAAATCGTAAACTTGGGAGGGTGAACGATGAAACAGGTCAATGTTATACTAGTAGTTTGTATCCTCGCGGCTTTTGTCGCTGCTGTTATCCCCACTCCAGTTGCAGCCCAAGAAGAAACACGCGTCATTATTCAGTATCGCTCCAACGAGCGCGCCAATGTTCTGCAGCAATTGCAGGCTGCAGGCGCTGTAGTTCACTATCAATTCGCCGAGCTCAACGCGGTGTCCGTGACCCTGTCCGCGCAGGCTCTCAACAACATGCGCGCCAACTCCGATATCCTGGCCATTGAGCCGGATGAGCCGCGTTACATGACCGGGCAGGTGGTCCCCTACGGCGTGGATGCGATTGACGCACGGAGCGTATGGGACGCCGATTACGATGGCGTGATTGACGCGGGCGCCCCCACAGGAGCGGGCCTCACCATCTGCATCATTGACTCCGGCATTCAGCGCAGCCACGAGGATTTCCAAAACGTCAATATCCTCGGCGGCTATCCCCTCGGGTGGGATACCGATAACTACGGGCACGGCACGCACGTGGCGGGCACCATCGCCGCCATGAACAACACGCTCGGCGTGGTCGGCGTGACCCCCGGCACCGTGTCTCTCTACATTCTGAAAGTCTTCGGCGACACCGGCTCCTGGACCTACTCCTCGACGCTGGTTGACGCCGCCTACAAGTGCCGCGATGCGGGCGCCGACATCATCAGCATGAGCCTGGAAGGCGCCAACTTCAGCAGCATCGAAAACTACGTCTTCAACCAGCTCTACAACGACTACGGCATCCTCAGCGTGGCAGCAGCCGGCAACAGCGGCGGCACCTCCTACGCTTACCCCGCCTCCTACGACGCCGTCATCTCCGTGGGCGCGGTAGATCAGAACAACGTGGTCGCCAGCTTCTCCCGCCGCAATGACAAGGTGGAACTCGTGGCGCCCGGCGTGAGCATCTACAGCACCTACAAGAACAGCAGCTATGCCTACATGAGCGGCACCTCGATGGCGACCCCGCACGTGACCGCCGCCGCCGCCCTGGTCTGGGCCGCCTTCCCCGAGATGAGCGCCGCTGAAGTGCGCGCCCAGCTGCAAAGCACAGCGCTGGACCTGGGCGTCGCCGGTCGCGACACCTCCTACGGCTACGGTCTCTTGCAGACCTACGAAGCCACCGGCGGCATGGATCCCACCGCGGTTGATCTGGTGCGCTTCGATGGCAATGCCCACGAGACCGGCATCGAGGTCACCTGGGAGACCGCGATGGAAATAGATAACGTCGGTTTCCACCTGTATCGCATGGCGGAGGGCGAGGGCCTGTGGACGCGCCTAAACGCTGAGATCATCCCCGCCCAAGCGCCGGGCAGCATGATGGGTGCGGTGTACACCTTCGCCGACACCACCGCACAAGCCAATGTGACCTACCTCTACCGGCTCGATGATGTAGATGTCAATAGCAAAGTCACCACGCACGGACCGATCACGGTCATGGGCACGCAGCCATCCGCGGTGAGCCTGAGCGGTTTCGCTGCCCAGGGGGCCGCCTCCCCCTTGGGACTCTCGCTGATGCTGGTTGCAGCGCTGGGCATGGCCGTCACGCTCTTCTCCCGCCGCAACGCCTGACTCGAAGGAATTCAACGTATACGGGGCGACGCTAAGCGTCGCCCCGTATACATTTACCCAAAGGAGAAAGTTGACACCCTCCCGCTTTCTTCGATAATCACCTTATGAGAACGATCGCGATATGTTTGATAGCACTCCTGTTGGCAGGTTGCAACGCCCTCCCCCTATCCGAAGAATTCGGCTTTGCACCTGGCGCCACAACGGCGATCCCGGCATCACCAACAACAACGCCGACTATGACCCCCGCGCCCACCTTCACTGCTACGCCTTCGCCCACGCCTTCACCAACCCCTTCGCCCACGCCCACGCCTGAGCCAGGCGTGGTACTGCAACAAGCGGAACGCGCTTATCGCCTGGGCGATTGGGAGACCGCTGCAAACGCCTACGAGCAGTTGCAAGCGCAGGGCGCCCTCTCAGCAGACGAAGGTTCCCGCGCTACCCTGGGCTGGGGAAAGACGCTGATTGCGCAAGGGCGTTCGGAAGAAGGACTGACCCTGCTCCGCAATCTCGTCGCGGCGCTGCCCCCCGACGATCCCCGGCAGGCAGAAATCCAGCTCTTCGTCGCCGGCGTGCTGGAAAGCACAGGCGCCCCCCTTGCCGCTGCGTCTTACTATCAAAACGCACTCACCGCCGCCCCCCTGCTCGCGCCCTATGCCTATCAATGGCTGGGGGATGCGCTCTTCGCCGGCGGCGTCTACACCGAAGCGTTGACGGCTTATGACGCGGCCCTCAATCTGGCGCCGGCGCTCGACCGGCAAGTCTTCCTCCAAGAGAAGCGCGCGCTCACCTACAGCGCGATGCAAGCCTACCCCGAAGCCCTGGGAGCTTATGACGCCATCCTCGCTGTCGCCCGCATTCCGGCTTACCGCGCACGCATCATCTACCAGGCAGCCGAGACGGCGCGCCTTTTCGGCGATACACAGGAAGCGCAACAGCGCTACGAGGAACTCATCACCGCCTACCCCGAAGAGGCAACTTACTCGCACCCTGCGCTGGTCTGGATCGTGGAGAACGGCATTCCGGTCAATGAACTCTTGCGGGGTAAGATCAACTACTACGCTGGCTCCTATTCGGCTGCGGTGCAGGCGTTAGGACGCGCTATCCGCGCCGATGCGGCACATACCGGCGAAGCCCATTATTTCGCCGGGCTGGCTTATCTGGACGCCGGCAGTCCCGCGCTCGCGCTCAATGAATTCGAGATCCTGATTGATACGCATCCGGGCGACGCCTATTGGGGCAGCGCGTGGATCGGCAAAGCGCGCGCACTCGCCGCGCTAGGGCGGGTCATCGAGGCAGTCGCCGCTTACCGCGCCCTACCGGAGAACCTGCCGGAACACGCACGCGCACCAGAGGCATTGTGGAGCGCCGCGCAGCTGCTGGAACGCAATGACGAGCTCGCCGCCGCGACCATCGCATATCTGGACCTCGCCGAGCGCTATCCAGACGATAGCGGCGCCCCCGCGGCGCGCTTCCGCGCCGGGTTGCTGCACTATCAGCTGGGCGATACGAGCAACGCTACTGCAGCCTGGGAAGAACTTAACCGCTGGTACCCCGCCGATGAGCGCGCACAGGCGGCGCGTTTCTGGTTGGGCAAAACCGCGCTCCAGACCGGGCAGATGCTTTCCGCCACGACCTATCTCAGCGCCACCGTCGCCCAGGCGCCCTGGAGCTATTACGGTCTGCGCGCGGCAGACCTGCTGGAAGATCGCCTGCCCTTCGAGACACCGGCAGGAGCGCTGCGTCCCTGCGGCGATGCCGCAGAGCAAGATGCCGTTTTCGCGTGGCTGGCCTCCTGGATGGGCATCGCCGACCCCACCACGCTGCGCATTCCGCCGGCGGCGCTGCTGGCAGACCCCCGCCTCGAGCGGGGCGCGCTGCTGCTCCGGGCCGAGCGCTTCGACGAGGGGCGGACGGAACTCGAGGCGCTGCGCTCTGCCACCAGCAGCGATGCGCTGGCGCAATATCACCTGGCGCTGATTTTCCGGGAACTGGGCCTGTACCGTTCCTCGATTGTGGCGGCTTCAACGGTGCTGCAACTTTCGCCGGCTACTGACCTGACGCAGGCGCCGCGCTTCCTGGGCTGTCTGATTTACCCCATGTACTTCAGCGAATTGGCGCTCGCAGAGGCCGCCGAATTCGACCTGCCCCTGCTGCCAGTTTACGCCCTACTGCGCCAGGAAAGCCTCTTCGAAGGCTTTGCGACCTCGTGGGCCGCGGCGCGCGGGCTGATGCAGGTCATCCCCTCGACGGGAGCAGAAATTGCCGCGGCGCTTGGTTGGCCCCCCAATTACCAGACCAGCGACCTGTATCGCCCCATCGTGAGCGTACGCTTTGGCATGTGGTACCTGGCAAGGCAGCGAGACCGTTTCGAGGGCGAACTCGCCCCCGCACTAGCCGCCTACAATGGAGGACCTGGCAATGCCGTGCGCTGGTGGGAAGATGCGGGTGAAGATCGGGACCTGTTTGTGGAACTGATTGGCTTCGAGGAAACCCGGACGTATGTGACGCGCATTACCCAGCACTTTGCATGGTATCGCTGGCTCTACGCGCCGGCGCCGGAATAAGTCACTACAACAGGGTATACGACAGATTATTGGTGGAAACCGGGAGAGGTTCTGCAAACAGACGAAGAGGGTCTTTTTGAGTGTTTTTCGGTCGCGCTTCGCGCGACCGAAAAACACCTTCTTGCGGAGAGACACCGCTACATGTAGCTCGGCATCGCCTTCTTGACTTCCGGTTCCTTGCGCCCGTAGGTGAGCGCCAGGTTGCGCAAACGAGCCTTGTATTCAGGCTGCAACGCTTCCGGCTTAAAACGCCACGACCAGTTACCCGAAGGCTTGGCAGGCGTATTCATGCGGCCCTCGCTGCCCAGGCCGAAGACATCCTGCAAGGGCACGATTGCCAGGTCTGCCACCGATTGATAAGCCAACCGGATCAGCGCCCAGTTCATCGGCTCACCCACGGGGCCTAGATATTGCTGCGTCATCTGACGCTCCTCCTTGCCCACCTTCCAATACCAGCCCATCGTGGTATCGTTATCGTGCGTGCCGGTATAGACCGCATAATTAGGCTCGTAGTTGTGCGGCAGATAGGCGTTAGAAGCATCGGTGGAGAAAGCGAATTGTAGAATCTTCATGCCGGGCAGGTCCAGCGCCTTCCGCAGCGCTGCCACCTCCGGCGTGATAAAGCCCAGGTCCTCGGCAATCAAGGGCAGGTCGCCCAAAGCCGCCTTGAGCGCGTTGAAGAACTTCAGGCCCGGACCCTTCTTCCACTTTCCGTTGATGGCGGTCGGCTCACCCGCGGGGACTTCCCAGTAAGCTTCGAAGCCGCGGAAATGGTCGAAGCGGATGATATCCACCGTGCGCAGCGTCTGCCTGACCCGGTCAATCCACCAGGCGTAACCCTGCTTTTCGAGCGCCTTCCAATCGTAGATGGGATTGCCCCAGAGTTGCCCCGTGGGGCTGAAATAATCCGGGGGGACGCCCGCCACAACGGTGGGCAGGCGATTCTCATCCAGCATGAAGAATTCCGGATGCGCCCACACATCCACGCTATCGAAAGCCACAAAGATCGGGATATCGCCCACAATCTTGATGCCCCGCTCGGCAGCATAGCGCTTGAGTTTGGCCCATTGGCGGTCGAAACAATATTGGAAATAGCGGTGCGCATGGACGGCCTCTGCCAGGTGCTCCCGCCACGCGTCCAGCGCCTCCGGTTGGCGTGAGGCGAGCTCCCATTCCCAGGTATTCCAGACCGCGCCGCCATGGGATTCCTTCAACGCCATGAAGAGGGCGAAATCCTCCAACCATCCGGCTTCCTCCGCGCAGAATTGCTCGAAATCGGCGCGCCGTTGGGGGGTCGCCTGTTCCTGAAAGCGCCGCGCCGCGCGGTGCAGCATCGCGGTCTTGAAGGAAATCACGGGACCGTAATCCACCCACCCTTCAGGGAAAGCCGGGGCGGCCGTAAGTTCCGCGGGATCGAGGTCGCCCTCCGCCGCCAGCCAATCCAGATTGATCAGAAAGGGATTGCCCGCCAGGGCAGAGAAGCACTGATAGGGCGAATCGCCATAACCGGTAGGGCCAAGGGGAAGAATTTGCCAGAGGGTCTGCCCGCTTTCCACCAGAAAATCAATGAACTGATACGCCGCTTCACCAATCCCGCCGATGCCATAGGGACCGGGCAGGGAAGTCGGGTGCAACAGAATGCCGGCAGCTCGAGGGTAGCGCATGGTGTCTCTCCTTCGCTAAGAGATAATTCAATTACAAGTATACAACAAAGACACAAGTCGGCAAGAGTTGGAAGCCCACGCAACTGTTCAGACTTCCATCACAAGGCACACAGTGCGGACTAAAGTCCGTTAAAAAGGGTGATTTTCGATGCCGCGCAACGCGGCATCGAAAATCACCCTCAAAACCGCGGCTTATGAACTCTCAAAAATTACCCGGGTAATAACGCCACAGACCAACCGCGCCAATTTTGGCGGGAACTTCGCTTTCTTCAGTTTTGGGGCGCGCTGTGTGCGCAGTAACGCCCAAAAACTGCGAGTTTCCCTCTCCCTTGTCCCGTAGGGACGTTTGAAAGTAGGCAGGCACTGAAGTGCCTGTACAGCCGTGTAGGCAACCAATCCCGTCCTGTAGGGACGGCTGAAAAAGATTGAGCCACTCTATTACCAGTTTAAATTCTGAAAACTCTTCAGCCGCTCTTCGTAGCGGCAAACGGGAAAACGCTGAGCAGTTGCGAGCCCACGTAACCGTTCAGACTTCCGTCGCAAGGCGCAAATTTCGGGCAAAAGCCCACTAGAAAAAGTGTTTATGGGCCGCGCTTCGCGCGGCCCATAAACACTAAAAAAAAGACCCTCTTAGTACAGCGTAAAATAAGTTTGCTGGCATTCTACCAGAAAACGATTAAACTAAGAAGATGAAAAAACAACACATAACCCTAAGTAAAACCCAACAACAAGAATTGGAACGCTTACTCGCCAAAGGTAAGTTACCCGCACGGCTCTTTAAGCGAGCCACCGCCATCTTGGCGCTCAACCGTGGCGACACGCTTGAAGCGGTCGCGACCTTGGTGCACGTAACCAACGACACGGTACGTGAGTGGCGCAAGCGCTATCAGGCGGACGGTCTCGCCGGTTTGCAAGACCACCCCCGTTCCGGGCGCCCCATTGAGATTGATGGCCTGCAACGAGCCCAGATTACCGCGTTGGCCTGCACCCAAGCCCCCAGTGGGCATAGCGACTGGTCGCTGCGCTTGTTGGCTGCCAAAGTCGTGGAAGTGGGCTATTGTGAGCACATCTCGCATACGCAAGTGGGTACGATTCTAAAAAGAGGGTCGGACCGTAAAGTTTACGGTTACGACCGAAACGTGACCATAATGTAATCAAAGACGCCTATCACGCAGTAAAACCGTATCCGTAAAAACAACGATTACGATTGCACTTGTCGCCTGCGCTTTCAGGACGCTTGATAGCCTTCTGCTGCGTAACCGTTACCTCAATGATTACGTTTTGCCCGCACTCGCCAGGTTTGCCCTCCCGGGCTATGATAGCGTTGTCCGACGTCATCATAACTGGAAAGGAGAACAAACCATGGCGAGTCTCTCTATTGTAACACGGCTTTGGCCCCGTGCTTTGGGGTGTAAAACGGCGCCTCTGGCGCGGCTGCGAGGCACTGACAGTGTCTCACCTACCAATCTGCAGCAATTAGCGCAATGGCCGTTGCCACGTTTACCGCGTTTTGTGCGCGAGTCGCCGGTCGCCCTGCGTTATTTGCGGTTGTTAGGCCCCTTGGATTGGGGTAACTTCCCTGAGCGTCCACTGGATAGTTACCGCTATTGTCCGCCCGTGCCCTATGCGCCCTTTGTCGCCGCCTGTCTGGTAAAACTGGAGGAGCAATTGCCGCATATGACTGATTTGCGAGACTACTTGTGCGAACATCCGGCCCTGGTATGGGTCTTGGGCTTCCCGTGTATCCCCTCCCGCTGTTTCCCGTGGGGGTTCGATGTGGATGCCAGTCTCCCGACCGCCCGGCACTTCACGCGGATGCTCCGCACATTGTCTAACGCGGCTTTGCAATGGCTCTTAGACGACACCGTGCAGTTGCTGCAGGCAGAGTTGCGCCATGTCGCGCCCGATTTGGGACAGGCGATCTCCCTGGATACCAAACATATCCTGGCGTGGGTCAAAGAAAACAATCCTAA
>JAPKMR010000036.1 GCA_026645815.1 Anaerolineae bacterium
AAAGTAAGTGCTATACTTTCAGTGAATCTAGGGGAGCCTTGAAGCAGTGCAATGAATCTTTAACAATTTGGGAACCTGTCATGCGCGATGATTCCTGCGCAGGAAATTAGCCCCAAACCGGAGGGGGTGGAGACCAGTCCTTGTGTATACCTAAATTTACCAGGACAAGTGGCCTACGCCCGTCGCTCCCGCTGAGACAATATTGCATCAGAGGAAAAGAGTACAAGTTAGGCTGTAACGCGGTTAGCTTGTAACCTCTGACCCGAACTCCTGCGAGGACCAGTCGCAGGAGTTCATTTTTTTGTAATAAGGTGCTATCTGGCGCGCTGAGGCTTTCTTGCAGCGCCTCCAGACCTTTTCCAGCCTTAATTATAGCAGTTATTTCGAGTGGCGTCAAGCTGCTCATGACCGAATTGTAATGCCACTGTTCGGTTTGGAATTCCACCTTCGTGAGCACCCCTTCCAGGTACAGTTCCCGCGCCCGCTCCCATCGCGCTTCCATTTCTGCCTTTTTTGTGGTAAGCTCGGTGTATTGCTCAGCGGTCAAAAACCATGCTGGTAGCTGCACTTGCCAATCAGGAGTTAAGCGGAATTGACGAAGTAACTGTATCACTTGCTCTTCGATCTCTTCGGCTTTCAACGTGGGCTGGTCACAAACGCCCGTGTGGTCTATCCGGGTCAGGTCTCGGTAGTAGCGCCGCCCACCGCAAGTCATGGCGCGCATAGTGCGACCGCAGCTGTCACAGATTAACAAACCCGATAAGAGATACACGCGAGGTTCACGGTTGACCGTCCGGGAGCGACGGGAGAGCTGTTGCCGCAATTCCTGCGCCCGTTCAAAATCCTCCGCACTTACCAACGCAGGATGCTGACCCGGGAAAACAGCCTCCATATTGCCGCGCTTGCGTTTGTGTCCCTGCTCGTCTACACCATAGTAGGGCACTACGCCCGTGTAAAAGCGGCGTTGCAGCGTTTCTCGGACGCTCTCTTTGCTTAGTGGTCCAGGCAGGTACCGTCCCGGCAAACCTTTGGTACGGAAGGCGATAGTACTGCCATTGGGCAGTACCAGCGGCTCGGTATTGAGACGCTCCGCGATGTCGCCATCGCTATGATCACCAGCAATGTACCAGGCAAAAGCGCGTTGCACGGCGATGGATTCGATAGGATGAGCAATCAGGGTAACCCCGTTCCCCCGATCACTCGATCCCGCGTAGGGACAATATCCCGGTCCGTTAGGATCGGTGCAGGTGGCACAAGCGCCGTTACAATAGCCAAAAGGAATCGAGCCATTCCATAGGCCTTTGCGCGCTCGGGCAATCAAGCCCTTGTGGGTTTCCTGGCTGAGATTGTCGATGTAAATCTCGGCCAACATACCCAGCACAGTCAGGCTGAGTTTGCCCCAGGGCGTAGTGAAGTCCAGGTTCTCTTTGACCGAGACAAAACTAATCCCGAGCTTGTTGAGGCGTTCGAGGGTTGCCAGCAGCCCTCTGAGATTGCGGTAGAAGCGGTCAATCTTGTCCACCACGATGACATCATAGTGGTGTTGCTCAGCATCGGCCAGCAGTTGTTCCAGTGCGGGACGATGCGAGTCAGATTTGGCCGAGAGACCGGCATCCAGATATTCGTGGGTGTGGGTCCAGCCGCGTTGCCGGATGAAAGTGGTGGTAGATGTACGTTGCGCGTCCAGACTGTGCTTTTTGGTCTGTTCGACCGTAGAAGCACGCATGTAATTGACGGCACGCATGAAAACCTCCTTTTCGTGAGATGGCTGTATTATAGATAACCCGATGTACCGGGCAACCGTATTCTATGGAGGAGAGATGCCCAGACGAACTTACAAGACCGAAGACTATGATCCCCGACCACTGGCAGAGTTTCTGGAGGCCCTGCTAGCGGAACGCAATGAGAGCTACCGCGAAGCCTCACTGCGCTCAGGACTGGATCATCAGGCGTTACGTCGCTATACCCATGAAGCCCAACGACCATCACGTACTTCGATTATGGCGATGGCCGATCATTTCGGGGTAAACCCCAATGAATTAATGGTGCTGGCAGGCTATAAGCCTATGGCGATTTTCGAGCAGGCAGAAGTGAATCCAGAGACGATGCCCTCGGATTTGCGACCACTGATCGAGGATTTCCAACGGATTGCCGATCCGATGCTGCGCCGAAAGTTGGTCGAGGCGATGCGCTTGCTTTTGGCTGGCTATTTGAAAAACCGCTAACCAGCCCCAGGCCCCGGAAAGCATGCGTCCTTCCGGGGCCTGGGTAATGAGCGGTCTAGTCTTCGTCGCCAGACTCAATGCAGTCAGAGCTGCCTGGTAGAACATAGATGCTAAGTACGCGCCACGCCTCGAAACGACAGAGTAGACCGGGCCATTCCCCGCAGCGGGTTGAAAACCGCGGCGCTGCGAGTATTTGCCGCGTGCCGGAATCGGTTCTTAACGCTTCCTGACAACCAATCCGCAAGGTTAGCCACTCATACAAACAACGGTAACAAGGCTCTCGCGGCTCATCAGCAATCAGAGCGGAACAAATCTCACGCGCCGCCACATCATCACCCAAATGCTGGTATGCGTATAACTGTACCAGGTTAGCACAAGATTTGGTACCCACATAACGCTCAGACTCCAGCGCCAGAGCTTGCTCGAGATGCGCTATCCCCCAAAGATAGGCCTGACGGTCCACCAGGTATACCCCTAGAAACAGATGATTGGCCGAACTGTTGGGTTCCAGGTTGACTGCGGCGATCAAATCCCGTTTAGCGCGTCCAAACTGCTGTCGCTCGCGGTACACCAGACCACGAAGACGATGCGCGCGTGCGTTTTGGGGATCCAGTTTGAGCGCCCGGGTAAGCTGCCGCAAGGCCGCGGAAAAGCGCCGTTGTTCGGTGGCTAAACGTTCGCCCCTATCAGTCAACTCCAATGCGGTTTGAGAGCTGTGTTGTTTCGACATGTTCTTCTCCTGATCTAGTATTTGGATGGCTTCAATAGCGAGTCTTCCCACCATTGAGCTACAACAGAGGAGCTCAACTGCCCCCCAACAAACCCACGAATGCTTTCCGCAACTCAATCGCGGCGATACCCTCATCGTTGACGTAGATAGCGCTGAAGATGTGATACAACAGTGTTTTCATCTCGTCTGGGGTGAAGCTCGCCCAGAGTGCGGGCCAGTTTTCGAGCAGGGTGGCCGCTTCGTGTCCCACAGGGCCAGCTTCCGGAGCCAGGTTTGCCAGTTGCGCTCTACATTCAGCATACACACGCTCAAGGCGTGACCGGGTGTAATCTCCCAGCTCATAAAGTTCCTGTGCCCGCTTCAGGCGCTCACGGAGCATAAACTTCTCGCGCTCGATTTCGTCGGTACCTTCCGTGTAGACTACGTAAGCCAGAATCCGCTCACGCCAGGCCGCAGGCAGTTGCAATCGGCCTACCAGATCGGCCACTTGCTCCTCAATCTCAGGCGCGCACAGATTCTTCTGGTGCCATTGTTCACGCGGCAGGCTCTGCTGACATAGCTTATCTACATAGTACCGTTGACGTCCGCCGTTGCTGGAAACACCCCGCAGCGGTCGATGCGCAGCGCTACAGAATAGCAGCCCCGTTAATGGGTATGCCTGTGTGGGATTGTTTTCTCCCGCGGTACAATGATACTTATTGCGCCGAATCGTTTGCACGTGGCGGTAAAGCCCCAAAGGGACTAAGGGCTCGTGCTGTCCTTGATACGCGGATACCGGTTTCCTGCGCTTTTTGCCCTTCAGCGGTTTCCCTTTTTTCTCGCCAGACTCATACGTGCTGTAATAGGCCACAAAACCAGCATAGACCGGGTTCGTCAAGATGGCATGTACCGTGTCACGGTTGAAGGCCCCGGGTGGATACCGCAATTCAAGGGCTTGCGTTTCAACCTTATCCTCCGCATCGTTACCCGTCCAGATGATATTGGTAGCATCAGCGTCAGGGTCTCTGACCCACACGCCCGCCCGTCCTGCGGTTTGGAAGGGGAGTTCCGTGCCATCGTCCAATACGCAAGTCTCGGCATTAAGACGACGCGCAATGTTATCATCCGAGTATTTTCCAGTGGCATACCACTCAAAGGCAAGCCGTACCGCCACAGATTCAACCGGATGCGGGATGCGAAAAGCCCCGTTGTGCCGGTCAGCACTGCCAGCATAGGGACAATATCCCGGCCCGTTCAGATGATGACAGGTCGAACAACGCCCATTGCAGTAACCAAAAGGGGTGCTACCACTCAGTCGCCCCTGTTCTGCCTGGTGTTTCCGCACTAACCGCATTTCCTCTGACAGTAGCCGCGAGTAGAACTCGCTCAAAGCCCCCAATACATAGAGAATGAGCAAGCCAAAATGCTGTGAAAAGTCAATGTTCTCTCGCACGGAGATCAGCCGGACGTTGTGTTCACTGAACAGTTTGACCAGATCGAGCAGCACGAACAGGTTTCTGGAAAGCCGATCCAGCCGGTCAATAATCAGCACCCGCACTCTATTGGCCTTTACGGCACGTTTCAGTGCGCGCAATCCTGGTCTCTGGCTGTTCCGGCCTGAGAATCCTGGATCCTGGTAGATTGTAGGGACGCCCAGTTGCTGCTCGCGAGCGTAATCCGTGATTCTCTGAGCCTGCCCACTCAAACTCTCTTCGGGCGCGTATTTTTCCAACTTCGAGCGCCGAGTATAGCCATACACGCCACCTGCACACACTGAGATGGGATCTGACGTCACCCCAAAGAGTTGTGCCAAATCCACATCCACTTCACGGTCGGTCGGCAACGTGTCTCGCGACCGGATTTTATACATCCTCTTCCTCCTCCACTTCATCATCAGCCAAGATGTCCGAGATATTGAGTCCCAGCAGGCGCCGCAGAGCCTGCGCTACGTCGTAGCAGAATTCATCTACGGCATCTGTGATTTCCAATCCAGCTCCTGACTCACGCTCCATTGCGCTCCCTCCAAGATTCTGGGGGAGCGGGCCCGCTCCATGTTGCAACCAAACTGCCAACGCCACGACACTTGCCCAAGCGCTTGGGCTATGACTGTTCAGAATCCGGTATGCTCAGAAATCTGCTCATGGCGCACGCAATAGCGCTGGTTATCCACCAAGGATCAGCTTTCTTAACGGTCGAACAGCCATAAAAGGGGTGTCCTATAGACCTTGTTGCTTCCCTTCTAATCCCCATAATAGATGATGGTTCTTGACAAAGCCAGTGTTTTTCTTGACACTTTTTGACATTGCTTTCCAATTCTTTACAGGAGGTGTTGGTGGATGGGCAAACAGGTGGCCCCGGCTGACCGCGCAGCCTATGGCGCGTGGTTAAGACAACAGCTCGACCAAGCGCAAATCTTCTATGCGCGTCTGGCTAATGCAACTGCATGCAGTGAAGGACTCATTACCAGGATTCTCAATGGCGAACGTACTCCCAACCCCTTAGTGCAGGTCACTGCCTTGCTGATGTTGTGGGCCGCAGGCACCTTTGCCCACCCTGAAGAAGCGCTAACGGGTATGCGCCATCTCGGGTATTCGTTGGACGAACTGCTGCTCCTGGTGCAACAGCAGCAGCCCTTGCCGCATCACTATTGGGATGCGGCGCAACACGCCGCCACTCTTTCGGAGCTGCACCCACAGTTTCTTGCCTGGCTCAAGCAAGCAGCAGCGCATTTCATCCACCCCGAAGCACAGGGGGTGCAGCTTCCAGGCTGGTATGTGGAGCGTCCCGTGGAATTGGCAGCGGCAAGGGCGGAGTTGTTAGCCACCACTGATTCCGCTCCCACGGTGATCCTGTGGGGACCGGGTGGTTCTGGCAAGAGCCTGCTGGCGCAGGCGCTACTGCTGGATGCAGAAGTGCAACAGCGCTACTGGAATGGCGTGCTGTGGGCGCGGCTCGGACCGCAGGGTGATCCCGGTACCTGTCTCCAAACCTGGTGCCGCTGGCTCAATCTCAAGGTGGATTCCGCCAATCCCACGGCCTTACGGCAGCAACTCCGCGAGGCGCTCACGGCGCCGGGCAGGCGTTATCTGATTGTGGTGGACGACGTCTGGGACTATGCTGCTCTGGAACCGTTGTGGTTGCCAGACGCCAATCTGGGCTGGCTGTTCACCACCCGCGATCGCACGCTGGCGACGTATTTCCCGGCGAGCACGGTACAGAAGGTCGCCGCCATGCGACCCGCCGAAGCGCGCGCCCTGCTGGAACGCCTGGTGGGGGCCGAGCAGTTGCAGCAGGAACCCCCGGCGGCAGGGGACGCCTTGCTGGCCGAGGTCGAGTATCTCCCCCTGGCCGTGCGCTTGCTGGGCTGTCTGATCCGCCTGCGCGGCTGGACGGCGGTGCTCCGCGATGTCAGCAGCGAGCGCACCCGCATCGTGACCCTGGCGTTGGGGCCGTCGCCCACTACCGAGACCAGCGTGCGCCTGGCGCTGCAGGTGAGCTACGCGGCGCTGCCCCCAGACCTGCAGCAGCGCTTTGTGCGCCTGGGGGTCTTCGGCTATGGGCATACCTTTTCGGGGCTGGTCCTGGCCGCCTTGTGGGAAGCGGAAGCGCCTGATGCCGACTGGCAGGAGCGCGCGGCGCTGGCCGAACAGGCGCTGGGCTGGCTCTACGATGTGGGCTTGCTGGAGCTGGTCTCGACCGAGAGCGCCTTCGTGGTCTACCGCCTGCACACGCTGGTACACGACTACGCCCGGTTGCTCTTGCGCGAGCAGCGCGCGTTTGAGGCCGCCCAACGCAGCTATGTTGATGCCTATCTCGCGCTCACCCAAAAGCCCGACCTCCCCACCGCGATTCTCGAAGAGCAGTGGCCCAATCTGCAGCTGGCGTTCACCTATGCGCTGGAACTGAGCGACTACGCGGCGGGGTTGCGCTTGCTGGAGCGGCTTGGGTCCTTCATGCTGGCGCGGGCGGAGTCGGAGCTCTTGGAGGCCTGGTTGGGGGCGCTGGAACCGCAGCTGGCGCAGCAGCGGTGGGCCGCGGTCGAAGCGCAATACCGGTCACCAGACCTATGAAGTTCGCCATCTGCAACACGGATTGACATGTATTTTTATGGTAACAGTTAGCTACTTAAACCTAAGGCAGAGAAGCAGTCCCAAAAATTGCTTCTGTGGGGCAACGGTGTACCATTACACTGAGATGCACATTACCGCAACAGTTCGCCGATACTCTCGGGGGCACGCAAACGCGATAATGACGCCATCAAGAGCAGGGTGTAACCGATTAGGACCACGCGCCGAAAAGACAAAACTACGTGGGTGTGCCCGAGTCTGGTCATTTTTCGATTCAGGATTGGCAAAGCGTTAATCCAACATTCAGGTTGGGAGTAAAGACATGGAACTCAAGATCATTCTGCAGGAACTGACCGATTTCGTCCCAGGGCGCTTCCCCCGTGAAGCACTGCAAGCCGCTATCGCGCAACGTGAAGCTATTACGCCCTATCTACTCCAATCGTTGGAAAATTCGCCGCGTGTTTTGCGCCACATGGCGGCAGATGAGAACTACATGCTGCCGCTCTACGCCTTCTACCTGCTGGCGCAGTTTCGGGAAACGCAAGCCTATCCGCTGATTGTGGCTTTCTTCTCCCTTCCAGGCGAGGCTCCACTGAACGTGACTGGCGATTTCGTGACCGAGGACCTGGACCGCGTGCTCACCTCCGTCTTTGACGGCAATGTGGCGCCGCTGAAGCGGCTGGTGCGTAATCCCCGGATCAACGAGTACACGCGTTCTGCCGCACTGCGCGCCCTCGTGTGCCTGGTCGCCAATAACCTGCAACCCCGGGATGCCGTAATCACGTATTTCCGCCATTTGCTTCGAGGTGGCCTGGAGCGTCAATACTCCTATGTTTGGGACGGTCTGTTAAGCGCGTGTGCAGCCCTCTCCGCTGAAGAATTGCGCGAAGACCTCCGACAAGCCGCAAGTGAGGGCCTGTTTGAGGATTTCGCCTGGTTTGAGGAAGTCATGGCGCGAGGAGGGGATGTAGCGCAAAGAAAGCTAAACCAGGATCGCCGTTATCGGCCGATCACGGATGCTATTGCCGAGATGGAATGGTGGGCTTGCTTCAAGCGACAACCAGCGCCGCCGCCGGTCATCCCCAGGCCAGCGCCCCCAGCAACCCAGAAGATCGGGCGCAACGCTCCCTGTCCCTGCGGCAGCGGCAAGAAGTACAAGCATTGCTGCGGTAGGCCAGGTTAAACGATGGCCAGTTCTTGGCCGATACTGACGCCGACTCATCCGCACTGGGCTTCGGCAATCTCAGGCGGCGCGCTATGCGGCGACGCTTCGATGCGCTAGACGCACTACAAGACACCAGCGCTGATGTCTATACAACACTGACATGCCTCCGCGGCTGAAAGGCAGCTACCGTAGCACGGGCAGCGTGGTGATCTTGGGATTTCGTAGCAGGTCGCTGACCGAAACCGCGCTATGCCCCGCGCACTGCCTTTGGAGCGTGAGCAAGGCATTCGTCCGGGGTTGATGATGCAGTCATATTTCACAGTGAGCCTCACAGGGTACGCAGAAGCCCTTTCACTTGCTCCGAATGCCCGCATTACCCTTTTCGGGTATACGACAGAATATTGGAGAAAATAAGGTCGCCATCTTGTAAACGACCCTCATCAGCGCTCAACTCGCTGCGCCTTCTCTCTGCAGGAGTGATTTTCGTGAACGGGGGCGCAGCCCCGTTCACGAAAATCACAAAAAGAACTACCCTCTGCGTCTCTTCAGCGTGCTCAAGTGTTTAGACGTATGGCCTCACCCAGCCGACCGCGGTTGTACTCAACCGCTTGAACTTCCCAATAATTTGTCCTATACCCACCCTTTTCTTGCGGCTTGCTTTGTTGCGCGTATACTTGAGATGGGGTTCATTGAATTAACATGGTGCTTTCTCAACGCCAGCATATTGACGAAAGGGTATGGCGATGATTCCAATTCGTGACAGCATTCCGGGTGAGCGTCTACCGTTGACGACCATCAGTTTGATCCTGGTCAATATTGGTGTCTTCATCATAGAGCTGCTTGCAGGTCCAAGAGTTGAAGAACTTATCACAACTTTTGGTGTTGTGCCGTTGCGTATTGTGACCGAGTGGCAGAACCCACAAGTGCTCATGACCTTATTTACTGGTATGTACTTGCACGCGGGATGGGCACATCTGATTGGCAATCTCATCTACCTCGGGGTCTTTGGCAACAATGTCGAAGACCGTATGGGGCACGGAAGGTTCTTTATTTTTTACACCCTCAGTGGGATGGTCGCATGGGCTGCGGAGATTGTAGCCGTGCCACAGTCCTCTATTCCCGGGATCGGTGCGAGTGGCGCCATTGCCGGTGTGTTAGGCGCTTATCTGTTGCTCTTCCCCCGCGCCCGGGTGGAGGTGCTGGTGCCATTGCCGTTGATCTTTACGACTTTTGCTCTCCCGGCAACCCTGGTCCTTGGGGGATGGTTCCTCATTCAGTTTTTTAACGGCTTGATGACTCTGAACGTCGTCACGCAGACCGGCGGGGTGGCATGGTGGGCGCATATCGGTGGTTTTGTCGCCGGGATGTTACTCTCACTGTTGTTTCGCCAGAAGCGCCCTGCATATACTTCGCCTTATGATATCTAGGAGTTATGGCGCCGGCAATGGTGAATTTTCGCGGTGGGGTGAGGCTATGCTAGACATTGGGTATAACCTGGAGCAGGTACGCAACCGCATTGCCGAAGCGGCGTTGCGTGCGGGTCGCGACCCGGCAGATGTGCATCTGGTTGCGGTCACCAA
The DNA here is from genome assembly GCA_026645815.1 of Anaerolineae bacterium. GTDB lineage: Bacteria > Chloroflexota > Anaerolineae > B4-G1 > SLSP01 > JAAZNO01. The sequence continues at coordinate 9,747 of JAPKMR010000036.1, forward strand.
GACCTGCGGGCCTTCAGCGGTGTTGGAGGCGTGGGATGCAGGACAGCGAGACTTTGGGGAGAACCGTCCTGAAGTGGGTGCCGAGAAAATTCCCCTGGTGGAGGCGCAGCTTGGCGACTCTCGACCTGTCTGGCATATGATCGGTGCGGTTCAACGTCGTAAGACGGGCCTGGTCATCGCGCATTTTGATTGGGTGCATTCGCTGGACCGGTTGGCGCTGGCAGAACGTCTTAGCCGTGAGGCCGTGGCTGCCGGGCGTACACTGCCGGTGCTACTGGAGTGCAATATCTCCGGTGAAGCGAGCAAAGCGGGCTATGCTCTCGTAGGTTGGGAGGATAACCTTGCCATGCGCGAGCACTTTTTCGATGAAGTGCAGGCATTGTTGGCATTGGCAGGTTTGCGCATTGAGGGGTTGATGACGATGGCTCCCCTGACCGGGGAGCCAGAAGCTACGCGCCCGGTTTTTGCTTCTTTGCGCGGGTTGCGCGATGCTCTGCGCGAGCATTTTCCCCAACAGCCGTGGGCGCAGCTTTCCATGGGGATGACGGATGATTTTGAGGTGGCGATAGAAGAGGGCGCCACCCTGGTGAGAATTGGACGGGCGATTTTTCAAGCGGAGCGACAATGATTATCACAGTTTTGATTCGAGTGATTGAGATTCTGTTTGGGTTTTTCTCGTTGGCACTGTTTCTGAGAGTTCTATTGCCGTGGTTCAAGGTCGCGCCGGGCAATCCGGTCTTGCGTTTTTTGACCACACTCACTGAGCCGTTGGTGCGTCCTGTGCGGCACTGGTTGGGCGGCGGCAGGACTTGGGTGAATGGTGCGGGCTATCTGGATTTCGCACCGGTGGTGGCTTTCATGTTGCTGTGGCTGGCAGAGACGTTGCTGGTGCGGATCTTATTGCTGATTGCCTTCCCTCCGCTATGGTTGTTCAGGCCCGCTGCGGACCCGGCGCGCTGGATCAATGGTGTGTTGGGGTTGATCTTTCAGCTCTACAGTTTTGCGCTGCTGCTACGCGTTGTGCTCGACTGGATTCGCATTCCACGCTTGCAGAAGTTCACGACTTTTCTTTGGCGGATTACGGAACCGGTTTTGGCTCCCATTCGGCGCATCCTCCCGCGTTGGGGTGGGCTGGATTTCTCGCCTGTGGTAGCCATCTTATTGCTTAGCCTGCTGCAAATGCTGCTACAGGGATTGGTTCAGGCTGTGTTCTGAAAGCGCTGGGGAGTTTTTACAACAGAGCCGGGCGCCCGATGTGCCCGGCTCTGTTTGGAAAAGGTGCGTTTGGGGAAGGGGCGCTGCGCAGTCAAAGCACGCCTAAGCCCCCGCTACTACCTCGCGCACATTCTCTTCAATACGCAGCGTTAGCTCGACGCCTCTTCTTGAAACAACTCATCCAGCGCTGCGCGTGCATCTTCTTCGGCTTGCCGGAATAAGCGGATATGGTAGTTGCGGTCATAGGTGGTCATCAATCCGACAGGTAGAGGAGCCGTGGGGGCAACGCAACGCAGCCATTGCACCTCGGGGAACTCGCCTGCACGGCGTTGAGCTTCAAAGAGCCGGTAATCGTTCCACACGATTTCTGTGAGCATCATATCCAATGCAGGCTCGAAGGCACTCCAAAGACGTTGCGGAATGGCGAGTAGCTCGTCATCGGGCAAAGGCGGCGCAGCGATTCGGCTGGCGCGCGGCGTTTGTCCGGGTAAGGGCGCCATTAATACAACCACGATTTCCGTTGCACCTAGTTCCAAAGCCTTGCGAAAAGGCGTGTTGGCGATGACACCGCCATCGAGATAGGTGTGGCGGTTGATCATCGTAGGCTCATACCACAGAGGAATGCTGCAGCTGGCCTGGACTTTTTCTGCGGTGATGCCGTCCGCTTCGTGGTTGTTGAAGTAAACGAGCTGCCTGGATTCCGCGTCTACCGCGGTGATCCATACCTCATAATGGCTTTCTGTGCTATTGAGAATTTCCGGAATAACCCAGGGCTTGCCCAACCATTTCTTGCTATGCCCTTTCAGGGTAGCTAACAGGGGGGTGGTATCGAAGACGTGCCTTCCCCCGCGAACCAGGTTGTCAATATACACGTCATCGGCGCGCATCTTTTGCACATCATCGGTCGAGAGATCCAACCAGCGCTCGCGCAGCGCGGCTACAGGGATGCCGGATCCCAGCGTGGCGCCATTGACGGCGCCAATTGAAGTTCCCACAATGATATCGGGACGCCAACCGCGACCTTCGAGATAGCTTAGAGCGCCAATGTGATAGGCGCCACGTCCGCCGCCGCCAGAGAGTACCAGCGCACGTTTGCCATGAGTCTGCATGGTTTTTTCTCCTTGGTAAACCTGATTTGAAAACCTTCTTTGACTATAGCATTGAATTGGCTGATCGGCAACTTTAGCCTTTGTGAATGATCTTTGGCGCCACGCAGGGGCGCTTGAGATCACGCCACGCTCATGGGTGCGTTTCAACTTTGGGGTAAAAGCAAAACGGCTATCTTACAAATGTCTTTCTTTGAGTGATTATTGGCGGCGGGACTTCGCCTGCCGCCAATAATCAATTTTCTCTTGCGCCCTGTAGGGGTGCCTGAGATCACCCCATGCTCAGGGTGCATTTCAACTTTGGGGAAAAAGCAAGCTCGTTATCATACAAATGCCTTTTCTTTGAGTGATTTTTGTGGTGAGGCGAAGCCTCACCACAAAAATCACCTTTTTCTCCGCGCCCTGTAGGGGCGCCTGAGATTTTCACCCCCGTTTTGAAACGCACCCGCCCTGGTTGTGTTGTTATGGAGTGTTCAGAGTTCTCATTAGGATGGTTGAGTGATTGGTTTGGCCATTCCTAACTTAATTATAGCCCTGACTGTGAATAGAATCAAGCGCATTAGCGAGAGCATTTCAGGCCAGGGAAAAGCGAACCGAATCAAGGCGTCCGGGGGGCTGATCTGCAGATCAGCCCTCCTTCGAGCCTGCAAGTGTGGTCTCTTCCTCTCGGATTTGTTCTCCTCACTCTCCCAAACTGCGGCTTAAGCTGCTCTTCGTTGTGGCAAACGGGTGAACGCTGAACAGTTACTTATTTAACATGACAAATGGGTACACAAAAACGGTAATTCGAGAGTTTCCTTTAAGCTGAAAGCCTTTAGACTACAGGTCAGGACGCTGGGTAATCCTGACGGTCGCAAGCCAGGGTTTGCAGGATGTGCCTCCCAACGCGCAAGAGTGTGATCCATCACTAGGGTTTGGTCTGCGCCAGGGCTTTTATTCTCTTCTACAGAGCGACCCCACATCCAGCCTCAAAATATTGAAGGAGAGTGAAAATGAAACCGATTCGCGTGTTGCAGTGGGGTTTGGGCGCCATGGGCAGTGGCATGGCTCGCCTGATGCTGGAGAAATCTGGCTTGCAGATTGTGGCTGCCGTGGATGGTCGTCCCGATTATGTGGGTAAGGACTTGGGCGAAATCCTCAAAGTCGGCAAGACGCTGGGCGTCACTGTGACCGATAAGCCCGAAACCGTGCTGGACAAAGAAAAGGTGGATATCGTCGTCATCGCCACCACTTCCTGGGTCAAGGAACAGATGGTGGACCTCACCCGCATCATCAAGTCTGGCATCAACTGCGTCTCCATCGCCGAAGAAATGGCGGATGCCTGGGCGCAAAGCCCTGAGCTCGCTGACGAACTTCACGCGTTGGCGCTGGAATACGGCGTCTCGGTGCTGGGAACCGGCGTGAACCCCGGATTCGTGCTCGACTTACTCGTCGTTGTGCTGACCGGCGGCAATCATACCGTGGAGCGCATCGAAGCCTCTCGCGTCAACGACCTCAGCCCCTACGGTCCCACCGTGATGCGCACGCAGGGCGTGGGTACCACCCCTGAAGCCTTCCGCGCGGGTGTGGCGGATGGCTCCATCGTGGGACATGTGGGCTTTCCCGAATCTATTCACATGATCAGCGATGCGCTAGGTCTGGGTGTGGACCGCATTGAGCAAACCCGTGAGCCTATCATCAGCCATGTCCGCCGTGAGACCCCGCACGTCGTTGTTGAACCGGGTATGGTCGCTGGTTGCGCGCACATCGGCGTTGGCTATCGCGGTGATAAGGAAGTCATCCGGCTCATTCACCCGCAGCAGATTCACCCACAGCTGGAGAATCAGGATACCGGCGATTACATTCACATCTACGGCAAGCCGGAAATCCACATGGCAATCAAGCCCGAAATTGCGGGTGGCATTGCCACGATGGGCATCGCCGTCAACATGATCCCGCACGTTGTTGCCGCCACTCCCGGACTCAAGCGCATGATTGACCTGCCCATCCCGGCGGCGTTGATGGGCGAGAGCGCATATAAGCGGCGTGTCTAGGACTTCGGGACGCAGATAAGCGGGTTCGGTGCATCTGCGTCCCGAAATCTTGTTGATGCGGAGAACACTATGACCAAAATCTCAACTGGAACCTGGGTTGAAATCGAGCAAATCGTGCTCACGCCGGCGGAGCGCGCCCCCTCTTTGCCGCCAGAGACGAAGGCATCACCCTATGTGATGCGTGTTTCGGGTTTCCTGTCGGAAGATGCGGAACTGGGGCAGGAAACGACCATCCGCACCATCATCGGGCGCGAATTGCGCGGCACGCTGCGGGTGGCGAACCCCAGCTACAGTCACAGCTTCGGTGAAACTGTGCCGGAACTGCTCACCATCGGTACGGAGGCGGAAGATTTTTAGTCACGAATTCACACGAGTCTTCACGACCCTGTTGAAAAATCAGTGTCAACTTGTGTGATTGTTGGCTAATTTTCCGAAAAATGGACCTATGACCGTGCATGATACATCTTACGCCGCCGTGATGGCGCGCAAAAATGCGATTATGAAGCAGTCGTTGGGCATTGACTACGACGACTACATTCAAAGTCCAATTGCTTTTGATTACGAACGCATGATGGCGGAGACCGGCTACACGATGGATGACATCCGCCGCATTCAACGCGAGACGAAGGTGGGCGATACCCCACTCTTCGAGTTGCGCAATCTCACTGCTGCCGTGCGCCGCATCTCCGAACCGGGCAAGGGCGCGATGATTCTGCTCAAGGATGAGGCGGCAAATGCCTCCGGCAGCTTCAAGGCGCGCCGCGCTGCCATTAGCGCCTATCAGGCGTTGATTAAGGGCTATCGGGGTATGATTGCGGCGACCAGCGGCAACTACGGGGCAGCGGTCGCGTCGCAGGCGGCGCAGCGTGGGTTGAAGAGCATCATCGTTCAAGAAGTCTTCGATAGCCGGGGTGTGGGCCAACCGGAAATCGTGGAGAAGGGCCGCAAGTGCGAAGCTTACGGCGCAGAAGTGATTAAGCTCTCCGTGGGACCCGAGCTCTTTTACATGCTGCTGCGCACGCTCGAGGAGACGGGTTTCTTCAACGCCAGCCTCTACACACCCTTTGGCATTCGCGGTGTAGAGAGCCTGGGTTACGAGATTGCGGAGCAGGTGCGCGCCCGCTACAGCAAAGACCCCGATGCGGTCGTCATCACCCACGCGGGCGGCGGAAACCTCACCGGCACGGCGCGTGGCTTGCTCCAGGCAGGCTGTGCAGAGTCTCGCATTGTGGCGTGCTCGGTGGATCTCAGCGGCTTGCACATGGCCTCTGACCGCGACTTCAACCGCAAAGCCTTTACCACGGGGCACACGGGCTTCGGCGTGCCTTTTGCCACCTGGCCTGACCGTGTGGATGTGCCGCGCAACGCGGCGCGCAGCCTCCGCTACATGGATGAATACCAGCTGGTCTCGCAGGGTGAAGTCTTCTACGTCACTGAGCTGCTCACCAAACTGGAGGGCATTGAACGCGGTCCGGCAGGCAACACCAGCCTCACCGCCGCGGTTACTCTGGCGCGGCAGATGGACGAGGACCAGATTGTGGTGGTGCAGGAGACGGAATACACGGGTGCGGGCAAGCATCACAATAGCCAGCTCGCCTTTGCACGCGCCAACGGCATTGAGGTGCGGCGCGGTGACCCGGTGGACAACGTTCCCGGCAAGGCCATCGTCATCCCGGAGCACCTGGCGCAGGTACAGGGCCGTGTTCAGGACCTGGACAAACTACGTCGCTCGTACCTCAAGAACGCTGCCGAGCGCCTTCCCGTTGTCGAATGGACGGAGAACGACGTTGCCTTCCTCGCGGCGGATGTGAAAAAGCCGGTGGAATGGGTGCGGGAGACTGTACAAAGCCAGAATGATTAACGCAGAGCCGTAGAGTCACGGAGTCGCAGAGTTTCTATAGATCTCTCTGCGTCTCCGCACCTCTGCGTTGAATTCTTAAACGGATAAGGAGAGAATTATGACCGAAGATCGTATCGCCAAATTCGAGGAGCGTCGCGCGCGGCTGGAACAGCTGAGCGACGAGGAATTGAAGGGGCGCTTCTGGGAGCTCTGCAATCAGTTGGTCGAGCCGATGGTGGATTTGGCTCGCACCCACACCTCGCCTTCCATCGAGCGCTCGGTGCTGTTGCGCATGGGCGTGGATAGCGTCACCTCACAGGGTGTGGTGAGCCGTGTGTTGGAAGCGGGCTTGCTCGGCAAGGGCGCAGGGCATGTCGTGCTCAAAGTGGCGGAGAAACGCGGTCTGGATATTCCCGCCGCCGCCGCGTTGATTCTGGAGGACAAAGCTGTGCTCCAGGGATTGTTCGGGTAGGAAGGAGCATGACGATGACCAAGCAACTTGACCCCAAACAAAAACTCGATATTGAAGAAATCCTGACCGGATTGGAAAACTACCATCCCCCGCGCAAGGGCTGGACGTGGCGCGAGGCGCCCGCGGAGGGCGTGGATATGGGACCGTTCCACTACCGGAATATGTCCAAACCGCTCAAGAACAGCATCGGCTTGCCTGCTTCCAAGTACTTCGATCACATTGACCCGCAGCCCAGCTGCGTGGTGACCACCGAGATTGCTTCAGGGCGCTTCGAGGATGACATCCGCCGGATGCGCATGGCTGCCTGGCATGGCGCCGACCACCTCATGGTCATCCGCACGACCGGACAGAGCCACATTGATGGACTGCTCGAAGGGACGCCTGAAGGCGTCGGCGGCGTGCCCATTACGCGCAAGCAGATTCGCGCCAGTCGTAAAGCCTGCGATATGATTGAGGAGGAGGTAGGGCGTCCTATCAACTTCCACAGCTACGTCTCTGGCGTTGCCGGGCCTGAGGTTGCCGTACTCTTTGCCGAAGAGGGCATCAACGGCGCGCACCAGGACCCGCAGTACAACGTCCTCTATCGCAACGTGAATATGTATCGCTCCTTTGTGGACGCGGCTGAGGCTAAGAAGGTGATGAACGGCGCGCGTATCTTCCAGATTGACGGTGCGCACAACGCGAACGCTACCGCCAAAGCCGGTTGGTTGGTGATGCCGGAGCTCATGGTGCAGCACGGTATCAACTGCGCCTTCTCCGTGGCGGTCGGAATGTCTCAGGACCTTATCGGTCTCTCCACCGTCCCGCCGAACGCGCCGCCCGCGCCCAAACTCTGGTACGACCTGCCCTATGCCGTGGCGCTGCGCGACTTCTTCTCCGAGTACAAGATGCGGGCGCAGCAGAACACGCGCTACATCGAGGCCGATATCGAAGAAGCCATCCGTACGCACACGGTTGACACCCTCATCTCCATGCTCACCAGCGCGGATATTCAGAGCACCATCACGCCTGATGAAGGCCGTAACGTACCCTGGCACTATAACAACATCCGCGGCGTCCAGACCGTCAAGCAGACCTGGGCGGCGCTCGATGGTATCAAGGAACTGTTAAGCCTCAATTACGAGGGACCTTTGGGTGAGATGGCGCGCGATATCAAGCTTCGCGCTGTGGCCTTCCTTGAGGAGATCATCGCGATTGGCGGCTACTTTGCCGCTGTGGAACGGGGCTTCTTTGTGGACTCGGCTAAATACCCGGAGCGCCATGGTGATGGCATTGCCCGCAACGGCAAGGGAGGCGTCGCTGCGGATAGCATCGTGCCGCGCGACCCTGATTACCTGGCGCCCGTGTGCGATCACTTCGGCTACAACGCGGTGCCGGCGGGTGTGGACCATGCTTGCGACCTCATCGGCGGTTGCACGCTCTGCAAACCGGAGAAAATCGTCTACATTGACGAGCTCGATCCGGAGGATAGCGCGGACAAGCGCCTGGAAGCTACCTACCCTTACCGCAAGGGCACTTTGGTCAAGCCAGAAGCCGAGTGGGCGGGTGATGGGACGATTCTCACGCAGTTCTTCGTACCCCTGCCGGAAGACTTTGCCGCTGCCTACGGTGTGGAGATGGGCAAACGCTTGGGTCTGGAAGACCCGCAGGTCGTCAACATCCAGGTAATGCACCCCGCCGAGGGCTGCTTTGTGGAAGTGAAGGGCAAGGTGGCGTTCGATGTGGACGTGACCACGCTCAAGGTGCCGGAGAAAGAGGTCATCCTGCCGGAAGAGGAGCTGCGCGCGGCAGTTAAGCAGGTAGGGCTTACTGTGGTCGCCGGGACGGTGGGCGAGGACGAGCATAGCGTGGGCCTGCGCGAAATCCTCGACATCAAGCATGGCGGTATCGAGAAATACGGCGTGAAGTATCACTACCTGGGTACTTCCGTGCCGGTGAGCAAGCTCATTGATGCTGCTATCGAGACCGGTGCGCACGCTATCCTCATCTCCACCATCATCAGCCACAACGATGTGCATCGCGCGCAGATGCGCAAGCTGGCGGACCTCTGTGTCGAGCGCGGCATCCGCGACCGGGTAATTCTCATCGCGGGTGGCACGCAGGTCAACCGCGAGATGGCTGCGGAGACAGGGCTGGACGCCACCTTCGGGCGCGGTACAAAAGGCATTGACGTCGTCAATGCGATGGTGAAGGTGTTGAAGGCGCGAGGGGTGTTGTAACTGTAGAGGGAACCTAATCCGGGGAGCAGGGAGATCTGTTCCCTGGATTCACATTGGGTGCGCGGAGCGTGTCAAACCAAATGACAATGTTACCGGAGTTGGCGAGCAGGGCGAAGCGCGTATAATATCCCCATAGCGTGCTAACGTTCTGCAAGCCGGGGAAAAGAAATGTCGAAACTGATTGCGTTTGGTTGGTATGGCGGCAAATACTCGCACCTGGATTGGTTGCTCCCACTGTTGCCTCAGGCCACGCACTATTGCGAGCCATTTGGCGGCAGCGCCGCCGTGCTCCTGAATCGAGACCCTGCGCCCATCGAGACCTACAATGACATAGATGGCGAGGTGGTCAATTTCTTTCGCGTGCTGCGCGAGCAACCCGAAGCGCTTATTCGGGCGATTGGCCTGACGCCGTTTTCCAGGGAAGAATTACGGATGGCGGCGGAGGAGTCCTTGGCAGGGATTTCGGATTTGGAGCGGGCGCGGCGCTTTTTTGTGCGCGCGCGGCAGGTTAGGACAGGATTAGCGCAGACGGCCAGCGCCGGGCGCTGGGCGCATTGCAAATTGACCAGCCGGGCCGGGATGGCGGGGGCGGTCTCCCGCTGGCTCGGCAGCGTCGAAGGGCTGTCGGAGATTGTGCAGCGGCTTTTGCGCGTGCAAATTGAGAACGCCCCGGCCATCGAAGTCATCCAACGCTACGATAGTCAGGAAACGCTCTTCTATTGTGATCCACCCTATCCACATGATTCGCGTTCGGATGTCAATGCGTATGGCTTCGAGATGACCGATAGCGAACATCGCGCGCTGGCAGAAGTGCTGCATCATACGCAGGGGATGGTTGCTCTCTCTGGCTATCACTCCAAAATCATGGATGAACTGTATCACGATTGGGAGTACATCGAATCCGCGCCGAAAAAAGCCCACTCCACCAACACACGCCCAGACAATGTGAAGCAAGACCGGGTCGAAGTGTTGTGGGTGAACTACAAAATAGCCAATATGGAGACAGTCGAATGTCAGAACCAACAGCCATCCTTGATGCCGCTTTTCAGCGAGTAAGCGTCAACCCACAACAACCTATCGTGGCTGAGGTGCAGATCAGCCAGCGCGCCGACTACGTTTGCAAAAATCTGAGCAATCGGGCCGGGGTGCGACTGCTCATGGCGTGCTTGCTGGCAAAGATTCATGTTCCGATCGTTGATGTCAGAAAACCCTACACCAACATCGAAGGCGGGGATTCTTTTTCGGGCCGGGCTTACGATGAGCAATACATCACCTCCTTTATCAACCAACACAATCTGCCGTGCAATAGCACCACGGCTTTTCTAACCCCAGCGCTCAGAAACCGTAATGCGACGCTGGTCAAGGGGCTTGATCTTGTCGGCAGACCGCCGCAGCTCTACATCACTGTTCTCGACTTGCTGGATGATGTGTATAGCAACCGTGTTGCTGCGGATGATCTCCTTGCTGAGATCATCCGGTTGCTGATCTTGCTCAGAGATGAGCGGCAACAGCGAATCGAATCTCTGATCGGGGCATTGAAAACAACCCAAGATGCCATGCCGCTTTCTTCGGAGGATATCGTCAATCTGATAGCCCAGCATCTTAGCCTGAAGAGAACGAGCCGCCTTCCAGTGCTCTTGGTTGCGGCGGCTTACAACACTGCAGCGATGTATTTGGGTGAGCGGGTTCTGGCCCTCCAATCTCATAATGCTGCCGATCTTCAAACCGGCGCGCTTGGAGATGTCGAGATCACCCTTATCGATGATGATCGAGTTGTCACCAGCTACGAGATGAAGGACAAACGGGTCACACGAGAAGATATAGAACGCGCTTTACAAAAACTAAGCGCAAGCAAGCGCCGAATAGATAATTATATCTTCATCACCACTGATGAAATAGACAAAGAAGTCCAGGTTTATGCACGCTCGCTCTATGCAGATACCGGCGGGATAGAGTTTGTGATCCTCGATTGCATAGGCTTTGTACGCCATTATTTACACCTGTTCCATCGCCTGCGCGCTGATTTTCTCGAAGAATACCAAACCTTGATCCTGGCTGAGCCGGAGAGCTCTGTGAGCCAGCCCGTCAAAGAGGCGTTTCTTTCAATGCGCCAGACGGCAGAAATGGATTGATATATCTGTACTTAACGAACAGAGTGTTGGGAAAAACGTTGGGGGCTGTTCATTTTTTTGTTTAGGAGTTAACTGCGTTGGTTTCACCACTATCAAAGCCAACGGGTTCACCGGCGTAGTTAATTCTGACACCCCGTGGAGTTGATAGTGTCTAGAGTCTCTTGCTTTCTTACTCTCGAAGTTGGTTCTACCATTACCAAAGCTAACGCCTTCACGTTGGAGGCGGATTGTTTTGTGCACCGGGCGCAGGGCTTCGCGCCGACGAGCATTACTGTGGGGGACGTGGGCGTGGGGGTGGAGCAAGCCATTGCCGACCTGGAGGCGACCTTCGGACCGCTGCCTGCGGAGCGCGAGACCTTTATCAACAGCTCCGCTGCGGGCGGGCTGCGGATGACGGTCCACGGGCTGACTTACAACATGACCGCCCGCGCAGCCCGCGAAGCGGCGCTCGGCGCAGGCGCGATTATCAAGCAGGTGACGGCGGGAGCGCTTGGTTCCTACGACCTGGATGAGACTCGTGAGATTCACCCTAACATCATCTTGCTGGCGGGTGGTGTGGATTACGGCGAAAAGACCATCGTCCTGCAGAATGCTGAGAAACTTGCCGCGTTGGGGTTATCTGCTCCGGTGGTCTACGCCGGCAATATCGCCATTCGCAAGCACATTCAACAGATTTTTGCCGCGGCAGGCATCGAGCTGCTGCTGGCGGATAACGTTTTTCCCGATGTGGACGTACTCAACGTTGAGCCGTTGCGCCGCGTGATTCACGAGGTTTTCAACAAGCATATCATTCACGCACCGGGAATGATGCGCCTGGGGGAGCTCACCCACTGGGGTATCCTCCCCACGCCGGGTGCGGTACTGCGCGGCGCCGAGCTTTTCGCCGAGGCGTTGGGCGATTGCCTGGTCTTCGATGTGGGCGGTGCGACCACCGATGTCCACAGCGTCACCGACGGCAGTCTGGAATGGGCGCCACGTCTCACCGAACCGGAACCGCGCGCCAAGCGCACCGTTGAGGGTGACCTGGGCGTTTACGTCAACGCGCACAACATCGTGGAACTGCAACATGATCCTGAATGGTCCGCGCGCCTGGCGGACCTGGAGGCTATTCCCACCACCGAGCGCGCGAAGGAGCTCACCCGCTGGCTCTGCGCGCAGGCAGTGGAACTGGGCGCGCGGCGCCATGCGGGCGTCGTGAGTGACCTCTACACACCCACCGGCAAAAAGCAGATTGTGAGGGGGAAGGACCTCACGGCGGTCAAGTGGGTCATCGGCACGGGCGGCGCTCTGACTCGTGTTGAGGGTGGCGAAGCCATTCTGAGCCGTATCCGTACCGGTCCGGGCAAATACCTGCTACCCCATCCCGAAGCGCGGCTTCTCATGGATCGGGATTATCGCTTCTCAGCACTGGGCACGCTCGCTCAGGCGTACCCGGAAGAGGTGAAGGTAACTTTTAGAAACTGGGTGGCGCACGAGATGGCCGAAGGTCGGTCCCAATCCCTGCTGCAGCACGCGCCGCGCGCGAGATAAGCCAATATCTTGCTTGCCTTTTTAAGGAGTCCCTATGCCCAACTTTAGCCCTCGACTTGAAATCTACCCTCAGCGCATCGCGGAGAACGCGCGCGTGATTCTGGGGCTGTGCCATAGCCACGGTATTCAAGTTGCCGCCGTTACCAAGGTAACCTGCGCACACCCGGCGGTAGCGCAGGCGCTGCTTGATGCCGGCGTGGATATGCTTGCCGATTCGCGCATTGAGAATCTGCAGGCGCTCCGTCGCCTGGGTGCGACGCTGCCGCTGATGCTACTGCGCATTCCTGCGCCAAGTCAGGCTGCGGAGGTGGTGCGCTGGAGCGATGTTTCGCTCAACTCATCCGTTGCGACGCTGCGCCTGCTCTCGCAGGCTGCTGCATTTCATGGCGTTCGGCACCAGGTTATTCTGATGGTGGATCTGGGTGATTTGCGCGAGGGTATTTGGCCCGACCGTGCTGTGGATGCGCTTCGTGAGGCGGCGACACTACCTGCACTCGATGTCATTGGCTTGGGCTGCAACCTTGCTTGCTATGGCGGCGTTATCCCTACCACGGAGAAGATGCAGCAGTTGATTGACCTGCGTCACACTTGCCGCGCAGCAACTGGATTGGAACTGCCTGTGCTCTGCGGCGGGAATAGCGCCAATCTGCCGCTGCTCGCCGCTGGAGGAATGCCCCCGGAGATTAATCTGTTGCGCATCGGCGAGACGATGTTGCTGGGCTGCAGTGTGATTGACCGCGCGCCTTGGCCTGGCGCGCGGCAGGATACCTTCCGTGTGGTGGGCGAGGTGGTAGAGCTGGAGCGCAAGCCCTCTGTTCCCATTGGCGAGCGTGGGCAGGATGCCTTCGGCGGGACGCCGGAATTTGTGGACCGCGGCATCCGTAAGCGCGCTATCTGCAACCTGGGGCGGCAGGATATGGTGGTGGATAATCTCACACCAGAAGATACCGGTATCATCGTGCTGGGCGGCAGCAGCGACCATCTCATTCTTGATGTGGAAGACGCGCAGCAAGAGATTGCCCTCGGTTCGGAAATTGCCCTCTACCCTGGCTACGGCGCGTTGCTGGCAGCGAGCACCTCAGCCTATGTACACAAAGTGGTGATTGGGTAAAGCAGCTACGGGAGATTCACATGCTCTATCAAACCCATGCACGTATACATCTGCAGAACATCCGCTTTAACATTGAAGGCATTCAGCAGGCGATTGGCTCGGAGCGAAAAATCCTCATTGCGGTTAAGGCTAATGCCTACGGTCACGGCGCTGTGGAGGTCTCCCGCATGGCTGAGCAGATTGGCGTGGCGTGGTTGGGCGTCGCCACCGTGCCGGAGGGGCTACAGCTGCGCGCCGCCGGGATTCGACTGCCGGTTCTCAAGCTAAGCCACGCCTTCCCCGAGGAGATGGCGGCAGCAGTGGAGAACAACCTGACTTTGACAGTGTGTGATCGCGCTAACGCCGCGACGCTGGAAAGCGTGTGCCTCGAGCTGGGCAGAACCGCTACGGTGCATCTCAAGGTGGATACTGGCATGGGGCGTATCGGCGTCACGCCTGAAGCGGCGCCCGAGTTAGCAGCAACCATCGAGCGCAGCTGCCCGCACTTGCGGTTGCAGGGCATTTTCACGCATTTGCCGGTGAGCGATGCCGCTGACCCCGTCTATACGCAGGCGCAGATTGCGGGCTTCAGAACCACCGTTGAAGCCATCCACGCGGTCATCGGACGGCGCGTAGACTTGGTGCATTGCTCAAATTCGGGTGCGGTGCTGGCGCACCCGCAGGGTTGGCTCGATATGGTGCGCCCCGGCATCATGATCTATGGTTTTCGCCCGGATGCAGAGACGCCTGCAACCATCCCGCTCAAACCGGGCTTGAGTTTTCTCACGCGGATTTCCTTCCTTAAGCAGGTGGAGGCGGGGACGAGCATTGGTTACGGGCGCACCTGGGTTGCCCCGGAGCGTACGTGGATTGCGACCATCCCTGCCGGCTACGCCGACGGTTTCAACCGACTCTTTTCCAACCGTGGGCGCGTGCTCATCCGTGGGCGGAGTTATCCCATCGTCGGGCGCGTGTGTATGGATCAGAGCATGGTTAGCCTGGGACCGGAGACGGATGCCCGCGTGGGCGACGAGGTCGTGCTCATCGGGCGCAGCGGCGATGAGGAAATCAGCGCCTATGAGTGGGCGGATAAGCTGCGGACAATTACTTACGAGGTGACGTGCCAGATTAACGCGCGGGTGCCTCGAGTCTTTGACCCGTATTAAAACGAGGACGCCATGTTCAAACGTATTTGGCGGATACTGGAAGCCTGGCGCTTAGGGCGTATGCTGATGCTCGCTGTGATTACCGGTTCGACGGCGTATGGCTTCGGCGCTTCTCTGCCGCAGGCGCTCCGCGCAGCAGCCATTGCGGCTCTCCTGGCGCTTGGTGGTTTCTACCTCGATTATCTGGCGGATTGGCGCAAGGATCGCGATTCTGGCAAGCTGCTCAATCCCCTGGCAACGGGTGAACTCTCCATTCCTGCTGCCTGGGCTTTTGTCGTGATAGGCGTCGGCGGGAGTCTGGCGTTGGCGTTCCTGGCATCGCCGCTCATGGCGCTACCGGTGTTGGGTGTTGTGGCGATTGTGGGCGGCTTGGGGATAGGCTGGTTGGATACACCCGTGCTGCGGGCTTTCAGTCTCGGTGCGATTCAGTCGCTCTATGTGCTGACCGGCGGTTTGGCTGCCGGCAAGGCAAGCCTGGGTGTTTGGCTTACGGCGCTCTACCTTTTCTTTGCCATGACCGGCGGCAAGATTATGGGTGACGTGCGTGATTTGCCACACGACACACGCGCTGGGACGCTCACCATCCCGCAGAAATACGGGTTGCGCTGGGCAAGCACTTTCCTGTTGATTAACGAGCTCTTGGCGTATGCGGTTGCGCTTTCCGTCTACTTCGTAGGGGCGCTCGGACGGGGCTACCTCTATTGCATCCTGTTGATCATTCTTTCCGGCATGGTTATCAACATTATCTTTGTCCGGCAGCCAACCCCCAGAACTGCGGATATCACCAACAAGCTATCTTTCATTGGGCTGGGGTCGCTGTATATTCTGGGGATGATTCTGGGGCGGCTGTAGCCAGGCCTGCATCTTCACGGGGCAGTAGCGCGCCTGCCTCCACCAGACTCAGCGCTCCACCTCGCGCGAGCGCGGCTTCATAGGCTGCCGGTGCCAGCTGCGTTTGCACCTCGGCGAGCAGATGCTCAAGATCCTCACCGAGGCGGGGGTAAAGGTCTCGCTGCGCCCTGACTGTGCCGAGTCGCAATGCTGCAATCTCGTAGGCGCCTTGCTTCACAGCGGTTTCTGCCATATTGCTGAGATTGATGAGTGCCAGTGGCAGCAGCCCCAATTTGAGTGAGAGGTCAAAACTGCGGATATAGTGTGCTGTCGCGGCGTCAAAATCGTCTAATCTGATATAGGCATTGGCTATATTTTGCCACCCCAGGATAATGCCTTCACTATCATCAATCTCCTGCGCAAGTTGCAGGGCTTCCCGGTAGTGTTGGATCGCGCTTTGCTGGTCGCCTTGTTGGCTGATCGTAATGCCTAAATTCATCAGGCAGTTTTCCAGTCCCCAACGGTTGCCCAGTTCCCGGTATAATTCCTGGCTACGGCGGTAGTAAGCAGCAGCGTTCTCGGGTTGCTTCAATTCATCGAGATGGATATTGCCCATATTTAGCAGACAGGTGGCTTGCCCGTGAGGATCCCCGGCAGCCGTGAAGTCGGCAAGTACCTCTTCGTAACATGTCAACGTCTGCGTAATATCGTAATCGGGATGCGCGCTGCAATAGCGCATACGGGCGCGTCCCAGCTCGCGGCGGTCACCGGTTTTCTGCGCCAGTTTGAAGGCTTCGGTTGCGTAGGTGAAGGCTGCTTCATGGTTCCCGCGAAGGGTGTTGATCCAGCTGAGTGCTGTAAGCCCTTCAACTGCTTGCTCTGGGCTGTGTTCCTGTGTGAGCGCGATACCGGTTTCTAAGGCTTGCACTGCCTCATCGTAACGGCTCAATTTCTCCAAAGTTTTTCCGTGCGCGATATGAGCATTACCCCGCTCTACCGGCGCCAGGTATTCCAACGCGCGGCGATAGGCGGTTTCTGCCTCGCGATAAGCGCTGATATTATAGGCGATCTGCCCGGCTCTGCTAAACCAGGCGCCTGCCTCGGCGATATTGCCGGCGCGGGCGTAATGCTCTGCAATCAACGCGGCATGTTCGCCAACCCGTGCCCCGCTGTGGGCCTCCAACCAGCGTGCTGTTGCTTCATGATATCGGCGGCGCAGTTTCAACAGCACGGTTTCATAGACCACATCGCGCAGGATAATGTGCTTGAAGCGATATTCATCAGTATTGTCGAAGATTGAATGGGCGTGCTGGAAGACCAGCTCGCGTCGTTGCACGGAATTCAGCAGTCGCGCCAACGCTTGCCGTTCTACAGGGTTGAGTTCCAACAGTAACGCATCCCAAAAATCCCGCCCCGCGACCGAAGCCTGTTGCAGCAGCTCTTTCTCGGCGCCGGGCAAGCTATCAATGCGTGCCTGCAATACGCCAGTGAGCGTAGCCGGTACCTTGAATTGACCCAGCCGTGTGGCTTCTACTTGCCAACCATCTTCAGCGCAGATAATCACCCCTTCATCTAAGAGCATCTTGATCAGCTCTTCGATGTAGAAGGGATTTCCTTCCGCTTGTTTTACGATAAGGCTTTGCAGGGTCTCGGGAAGCGCGTGTAACTTTTGAAGTAGCCCCTCTACCAGAGTTTGACTTGCTTCTGCCGAGAGCGCCGCCAGATCGAGACGGGCGCTGCCAGATTCCTGAATCCATTCCGGACGGCGCTCGTAGAGTGTGGGGCGGGTCAATCCGATGAGCAGTAATCGACAATCAACCAGGGCTTCCCCCAGGCGTGCGATGAAGTCTAGCGAGGCTGTATCCGTCCAATGTAGATCGTCGAACAGTAGCACGAGTGGTTGGCAGGCAGAAAATGCCCGGAGGATGAGCAACAAATCTGCTTGTGCTTGCCCGGCGAAAGCTTGTGAACCTGTCAGTTTCTGTACGCCAGGCGCTGCTGCAAGGTCGAATCCAATCAGATGCCCCACAACGTGCGCTCGTTCCGGCGGCAGGTGTGGCGCAAAGCCTGCTGCGATTTTTTGCTGCAGCACTTCGGCGCTGTCGCTGTCGCGGATATCCAGGTGGCGGGCGAAAAGATCGTGCAGGATACCATAGGGGGTGCTGAGCGTTTCTGGCACGGCGCGCCCCTTGAGTATGAGTGGCACAGGTGTCTGTTCGCGCAGCCAACGTTGGAACTCGAACAACAGGCGGGATTTGCCCACGCCCGCATCACCACTGATGGTGATGCTTTTGAATGCACCGCTCTGCACCGCCTGCCAGGCGCTCTCCAGGTGGGCGAGCTCGGCATCGCGCCCGATCATTGGAACGGCGATTCCCTCGATGCCGCGCCGCTCGCTGAGAGAGGCGTAGGCTCTGGCGCTATGGACAATGTAGGTCTGAATTGGTTGTGATTTGCCCTTGACCGTGAGTGGCGGTTGTGGTGTCATCTCGAATAAGCCCTGCACCAGGCGGTAGGTGGCTTGACTGATAAGGATGCCGCCGATTGGCGCGTTTTGTTCCATGCGCGCAGCGAGATTGATCGCATCGCCCATCGCCGTGTACTCGACCCGCAGATCAGACCCTACCTCGCCTACAACGACCAATCCGGTATTGATACCCACCCGCACGTTGAAACCGCTAATGCCACGCTCGGCTTCCAGGCGTTTGGCATATTCCTGCGCTCCTGCAATGATCTCCAGCGCGGCGTGTACTGCACGCTCGGGGTCGTTCTCGTGTGCCAGCGGTGCGCCAAAGAAAGCCAGAATCGCATCGCCCATCAGGCGTGCGAGTGTGCCCTCGTGCCGGGTGATGGGTTGGATGAGGAATTCGAATGCGCCGTTCATGATTTCCAGCACCTCTTCCGGGTCAAGGATCTCAGCCATGGCAGTCGAGCCTTTGACGTCTGAGAAGAGGATGGTCACCAGGCGGCGCTCGGGTTGGGCATGTCCCTGCGTGGCGAGGAGGCGTTCGGCGTAGGTCTCGGGGACAAGGCGGCGCAGTGCAGCGCCAGGATCAGGGCTTGTGTCTGGCGCTTCGAGCGCTGCCAATTCCTTACGCAGCGCTTCCAGTGCCGGTCCTAACACCGCATCACCCAAGAGGGGGCGCTGGGCTTCTAGCGCGGCGATGGAATGCTCCAATTCCTCTCTGCGACTCATGGCGCATCTCCTTGTCGTTTGCTATCGGTCCCCGGCGAAGGGAATACCCAAGGGGATGCGCCGGTGATTTTGTGCCGAATGAAAATCCGACCTACACAGCGTGCAATGCTTGCTCCAGGTCGGCGATAATATCTTCAACTGCCTCGATACCCACCGCCAGTCGCACCAGCCCATCGCTCAAACCGGCAGCGAGGCGCGCCTCGCGCGGGACACTGTGATGGGTGGTGCTGGCGGCGTGGGTGATGAGAGTGCGCGTATCCCCCAGGCTGACGGTGCGTGTGCAAAGTTCTACCGCGTCGAGCAGGCGCGCTCCAGCTGCTTCGCCCCCTTTGACCTCGAAGACCACAACACCCCCGCCGCCGCCTTGCATTTGCGCGCGTGCCAGCGCGTATTGGGGGTGACTGGGATGCCAGGGGTAGCGCACCCAGGCGATTTTGGGTTGGGTAGCGAGCCATTCCGCGACACGCAGGGCGTTGGCATTGTGGCGTGCCATTCGCAGTGGGAAGGTGTGGATGCCGCGAGCGATGAGCCATGCGTTGAAGGGGCTTATGCACCCGCCGAAGGTGCGCAGCGGTCCCTTGAGCGCTCGCGTGATAAACTCCTGCGTGCTCACAATCACGCCGCCAAGGGCATCGCCGTGCCCACAAAAGAACTTGGTTGCGGAGTGGATGACCACATCTATGCCCAGTTCCAGTGGGCGCTGATTATAGGGTGTGGCGAAGGTGTTGTCTATGAAGGTCAGGATGCCGTGGCTGCTCGCCAGCGCGGTAATGGCGGCAATATTGTTGAGGGCGAGTGTGGGATTGCCGGGCGATTCCAGGTAGAGCGCGCGGGTATTTGGGCGCAGCGCTGCGGCAAAGGCGTCGGGGTCTGCCGCTTCGGCGAGCGTAGTCTCGACGCCAAAGCGGGGCAGATCACGTGTGAGCAGGCTGTACGTGCCGCTATAAAGCCCTGTGGTGGCAACAACATGGTCACCGGCTTTCAGGGCGGTGAACAACGCCGTGCTGACCGCTGCCATTCCCGAAGCGGTGGCGAGCGCTGCCTCACCCCCTTCCAGTGCAGCGACCTTCGCTTCCAGCATTGCGGTGGTGGGATTGCCCCAGCGGGTGTAGATGGGCTGCCCTTCGGTAGCAAAGGCTTGTGCAGCTTCGGCGGCGCTGGCGTAGCGGAACGTGCTCGCCATGCGGAGGGGCGCCGCGACATCGGGCAGGCTTTCATCCTCCTCCCCGGCATGGATGGCGAGTGTGTGTAGATGGTTTTCTGGCATGGAATCCTCCTTTGGGAATGCAATCTGACTATTGCATGTTTTATACACCAGAATTGTGAAACCGGGAATTGTGTTGGATGGAATTCTTCTAGCAGAATACTCCATATCATACGTAGCACCAGCGATCAACTCTCTGCGCCGCCGTAGGGGTGCTCAGCACACCCTTCGGCGCTTCTTTCTGCTTGTGATTTTCGTGGACGGCGCTTCACGCTGTCCACGAAAATCACAAAAAACCACCCTCTGCATCTCTTTGGTTGGGAAAGACCAAAACAGGTTGTGCAAGCAGACGAAGAGGGTCTTTTTTTGTATTTTGGGGACGCGCAAAGCGCGTCCCCAAAATACTCTTTATCAGGACGAACCAGACAAGTGTGTTATGGTGGTTATGAAGCACCTCACAGTCAATAATTTGTCCTATACCCGTCCCTTCATTGCTGCTATGTGTTAATGAGGTATAGTAGCAGCGACTGCAATCCGGTTTTTTCAAGGCAGGTGATCATGTTCATCCTTGGTGCATTTGCGATTATCTGGGACGCTGACCGCCGGGTATTGTTGTGTCACCGGCGCGATTTCGATGCCTGGAATTTGCCCGGCGGGCGTGTGGAGAGTGGCGAACTGCCTACGGAGGCGGTGATCCGCGAGGTGCGTGAGGAAACTGGATTGGAGGTTGCCATCGAGCGACTGGTGGGGATCTATGGCAAAGCGGATAACCGTGATGAACTGGTCTTTGCCTTTACCTGCCGAGTGATAGGGGGCGACCTCCACGCCACCGAGGAATCAAGCGCGTGCGAGTATTTCGACCTCGCACATCTTCCCCCGACCACGCTGCCCAAGCATGTGGAGCGCATCCACGATGCTCTGGAGGTCGCGCACTCACCTGTGTTCCGGCGCCAGACTGCGCCCTCACTTCGTCCTCCTGCGAGCACCTCGCACTGAGGCTCGCAGGTCCCGGCGCGCAATCAGGCATTGGTGGGCGCCTTGTGGGATGTACTCACCCCACAAGGCGCCTTTGCATATTGAATCTGATGTCAGGCAATCTCCGCTTTTTTCAGCCGTAGGCTATTCGTCACCACGAACACACTGCTGAATGCCATTGCGCCTGCCGCGAGCATCGGGTTGAGTAGACCCAGGGCTGCTGCCGGAATGAGGATGATGTTGTAGAAAAAAGCCCAGAAGAGATTCTGCTTGATGGTGCGCAAAGTCTTGCGCGAGAGTGCAATGGCTCTCACCACACCGCGCAGGTCGCCAGACATCAGTGTAATGGGTGCAGCGGCAATTGCGACATCCGTACCGGTGCCAATAGCAATGCCTACATCGGCTTGTGCCAGCGCCGGGGCATCGTTCACGCCATCCCCTACCATCGCTACCACGGGCGCGGTCTTGGCGCCTGTGGGCGGTGTTTGCAATTGTTTGATCTCGGTGGTTTTGCCTTCGGGCAATACCTCTGCCAGCACACGGTCAATGCCTGCCTGCCGCGCAATGGCCTCGGCGGTTTTGTGGTTATCGCCGGTGATCATAGCGACGTGCAGGCCCATGCGTCGCAGGTCTGTGATGGCTTCGGCAGAACCTTCTTTCAGCGTATCGGCAACGGCGATGATGCCGCGCACCGCGCCATCTATTGCCACGAGCATGGCGGTTTTTGCTTCTGCCTGCAGGCGTTCCACCTCAGGCAGCAGGTCGTTGAGTGGGTAGCCGCGCTCTTCCATCATGCGGCTATTGCCCACGCTTACCATGTGTCCATTCGCCTCCGCATTGACGCCGCGTCCCGCTTCAGCTTTGAAGCCCGCAATTTCGAAGAGTTCTAAACCGCGTGTCGTGGCTTCTGCCCAAATCGCCTCACCCAGGGGATGTTCACTGCCCTTTTCTACCGATGCTGCCAGTCGAAGGAGCTCATCCTCCGGTAGCTGGTCCGTGACAATATCCGTCACTGCCGGTTGCCCTTTGGTGATGGTGCCGGTCTTGTCGAGCACGACCACAGAGATGTGCCCGGCACGTTCCAGTGCCTCGCCATTCTTGAGCAAGATGCCCAGTTCTGCGCCCCTGCCTGTGCCAACCATCACTGCGGTCGGGGTTGCCAGGCCCATCGCGCAGGGACAGGCTATCACGAGCACTGCCACCATATTGATGAGCGCGCGGGTGAAGCCGTTGAGTTCTGCGTTTTCTGGCAGCGCAGGACCCAGGAAGAACCATCCCAGGAAGGTGAGTACCGCAATGCCGATGACGATGGGCACAAACACCGCCGAGATGCGGTCTGCCAGCTGCTGGATAGGAGCTTTGCTGCCCTGTGCTTCTTCGACCAGGCGGATAATCTGCGCGAGTGCGGTTTCGCGCCCCACTTTCGTCGCCTCGAACTTGAGCAAGCCCTGCTTGTTGAGCGTGGCGCCGGTTACAGGGTCGCCGGGTCCCTTTTCCACGGGCAATGATTCGCCGGTGAGCATGGATTCATCTACCGTCGAGCGCCCCTCAATGACGACGCCATCCACGGGGATTTTCTCGCCAGGGCGCACCAACACGTCATCGCCCACGCGCACTTCATCTACCGGTACTTCTATTTCCACCCCGTCGCGTATCACCTGCGCCGTCTTTGCCCGCAGCCCCAGCAGTTTCTTGATCGCTTCAGAGGCACCGCCCTTCGCGCGCGCTTCCAGCAGCTTGCCCAAGCGCACGAGCGTGATGATGACGGCTGAAGTCTCCAGGTAAACATGCCCTTCCAGCCAACCAAAGACGATGGGGAGCGAATAGAGATATGCTGCCGTTGAACCGAGCGCGATCAGGACATCCATATTGGCGGCGCCGTTGCGGAGCGCTTTGATTGCCCCGGTATAGTATTGTGCGCCGACGTAGAACTGCACCGGCGTGGCGAAAGCCAGCATCATCCAGTGTATCCAGTCTGCGTGCGCCCACATGCCAAACAAGCCGAAGTCGCGCGCCATCGAGAACAGGAAGAGCGGCAGGGCGAAGATAAGCCCTGTGATGAGCATCCGCTTCTGGTGCGCGATTTCAGCAGCACGAGCCTGGGCTTCGGCATCATCGGCGTCGCCGCCCAATTCGAGCGCTTCGAAGCCTGCCTGTGCCACGGTTTTGCGTAGCTCTGCCTGGCTGACGATGGTGGGAATGTAGCGAACACGAGCTTTCTCGGTCGCGAGTGCGACCTGTGCTTCGAGCACCCCCTCCAGTTGCAGCAGGGCTTTTTCCAGCCGTG
Organism: Anaerolineae bacterium; assembly: GCA_026645815.1. GTDB lineage: Bacteria > Chloroflexota > Anaerolineae > B4-G1 > SLSP01 > JAAZNO01. Next base: position 33,043 of record JAPKMR010000036.1, read on the forward strand.
CGGCGTCGTTGGCGTCAGAAAGCCGCTTGATGATGAGCTCAGCTTCACCGGTAGCGATGCCGTATCCGGCGCGTTCGATGCGCGCGGTAATGGCGGAGAGATCCACCAGCGCCGGGTCGAAGATCACAGTAGCGCGCTCTGAGGAGAGATTGACTACCGCATCTTGCACGCCGGTTTGCTTCTTTAAGCCACGCTCGACTGTCGCCACGCAATTCGCGCACGTCATGCCGGTGATGGGCAGGGTCAGGTGTTTGGGTTCAGACATGGGTGTACTCTGTGTTGTGTACTATGCTACAGGGTAATTGATCTCCGCCAGCAGTGCCTTGATCGCCTCTTCTGTTGCCGGGGCATCGAAAGTGATGATGGCTTCTTTGGTCTGCGGGTCGGCTTCGACGGAGCGCACGCCTTCCAGCTCGCTTACCTCCATCTTGATAGTGTGGACGCAATGCTTGCAAGAGATATTTGGAATTGTGTAACTAACGGTTGTCATGTTTAGCCTCCATGGCGTGAATTCTGGGGGCACATTGTCCCCAAGACTGACTTCTTATGGGTTCTTTTTCAGACTTTTGTTGCCGCCTCGAAGACGGTGGTGATTTCCTGGAGCACGCGCTCGCGCTCCTGCGGATCCTCACCGCGCACTGCCGTGACGACGCATGAGTTGAGGTGTTCCTCGAGAATCTGCACGCTGATTTTGTTCAGCGCTGCCTGTGCTGCCTGTATCTGGCGGATTACGTCTATGCAGTAGGCGTCTTCCTCCAACATGCGCTGAATGCCGCGCAGATGCCCCTCCGTGGTCTTGAGCCTTCGAAGTGCATCTTCATGGTGTGCGCCGTGGCGTGCATGTTCAACATGATCGTGTTCGTGCATCGTCTATAATCTCCTTTGACATCCCCCTCCCCTATGGGGGGGGTATCTCTATTCTATCTCTTTTCTCGCGCTCTGTCAAGGGGAAAATGAAGGAGGGTGCTTCAACTTTCGCCCGCGCTCTTTAGTGGCGCTCGAGGTTGTCGTCCTCGAAAGGTCTTTTTTGTATTTTTGGGGACGTGCGAAGCGCGTCCCCAAAATATCTTTATCAGGCTGAACCAGACAAGTGTGTTATAGTGTAGTTGAAGCACCCTAAAGCCAATAATTTGTCCCATATTCTGAACGGGTTGTGTATGCTACAATCATGGCATGGCGTAAAGGAGCTGCATGAAAATCAGGTCTTTCGAGTTCAATCTCCGCGAATTGGGCGGCGCCATGGGGGATTTCGGCACGCTGTTTCCCCTATCGGTCGGCTATATTGTGGTCTGCGGAGTGGATCCCGCCGGTTTCCTGGTGCTGATGGGGTTGGCGAACATCGTCACCGGTTTGGTGTATCGTTTGCCGCTGCCTATCGAGCCGATGAAGGTGATTGCAGTGATGGCGATTGCCCAGGCTTGGTCGCCCTCGTTGATCTACGCCGCGGGTTTTACGATGGGCCTGGTGTGGCTGCTCTTCTCTGTGACCGGCGCGGTGGATTGGATTGCGCGCTACACCCCTCAATGCGTCGTGCGCGGGATTCAACTCTCACTGGCGGCGTTGTTGCTCCTGCAGGCGCTGCGCCTGGCGGCAATAGGGTGGCTCTGGGCTGTGATAGCCCTGGCGTTGATTTTGCTGCTGCGCGACAATCGCTACGCGCCTGCAGGGTTGGTCGTGATGGTGTTGGGTGTGGGCGTGGCGCTCTTTCGCGGTGATTTGCATGGGTTTGCACCACCGCGCCTGCAATTGCCGTCACTCACTCGCTTTACCCTGGCTGAGATGTGGGAGGCTTTTCTGCGGGCAGGGCTGGCGCAGGTCCCTCTCACGGCGACAAATGCCGTGATTGCGACAGCAGCACTCATTAAGACTTATTGGCCCAATCAGCCTGTGGCAGAACGCAAACTGGCGCTGAATCACGGTCTCATGAACGTGATAGCACCGTTTTTCGGCGGTTTTCCTCTGTGCCACGGCGCAGGAGGGCTGGCGGGGCAGTATGCTTTCGGCGCGCGGACGGGTGGTGCGAATTTACTGGAAGGCAGCATCGAAATTGCGCTGGGGTTGTTCTTCTCGACTTCGATTGCGCAGCTGTTTTCGGTATTTCCGCAAGCCATTATCGGCGCGATGTTGTTCTACGTGGGCTTGCAGCTGCTCAAGGGAGCGCGAACGTTGGCGTGGAACCGTGAGCTGCTCTTTGTGGCACTGACCGTGCTGGTTTCGGTGTTGAGCAATATAGCGCTCGGCTATCTGGCAGGGATGGCGGCATATTATCTCGCCCGGTTGTGGTGGAAACCTGCTTTGAAAGCATAGGGCGAGGCGTACTCATTGTTGCGTTGCGGTTCCTGCCCAAAGCATGGGGACCCAACGCACCGGGGCTGCAAAATACGTGCGTGCGTCCGACCGGGGCGACCCCTTGCTTTCAGCCCTCCAATACAATGCCCACAGGGCAATGGTCGCTGCCCATGACTTCGGGAAGGATAAAGGCGTCACGCACGCGCGGCAGCACTTCGGAAGCGACGAAGAAGTAGTCAATGCGCCATCCGATATTGCGCTCACGCGCACGGGTAGCGACTGACCACCAGGTGTATTGTTCGGTGGCATCGGGGTGGAAGGCGCGGAAGGTATCCACGTAGCCTGCCTCGGCAAAGCGATCCATCCACGCCCGTTCCTCCGGCAGGAAACCTGAGGCGTTGCGGTTGGGGCCTGGGTGGCTAAGGTCAATCGGGCGGTGCGCGGTATTCACATCTCCGCAGAAGATGACGGCTTGCCCCGACCGGCGCAGGGCTTCGCAGCGCTCCAAAAAAGCCTCGTAAAACGCCAGCTTATAGGGTACCCGCTGTTGGTCGCGGCGCCCGTTGGGGAAGTAGCAGTTGATCAGCGTGAAGGTCTCATAGCGCGCAATTTGGGTGCGCCCTTCCTGGTCGAATTCTGGGATGCCAATGCCCGTGCTCACCTCCAGCGGACGAATCCGACTGAGCAATCCTGTGCCGCTGTAGCCCTTCCGTGTTTCTGCGGGATGCCAGTGGGCATAATAGCCGGGCAACTGCACGATTTCCTCCGGCAGGTCTGCTGCTTCTACGCGCGTCTCCTGCATGCAGAGAATATCTGGTTGTGCTTGTTGAAACCAGGGTAAGAAGCCTTTGCGCGCGACCGCGCGCAGGCCATTCACGTTCCAGGAAAGTAAGGTCAATTCTGTTATCATGCGTCTTACATAGTGAACACGGAGGACGTGTATCCTCCGTGTTCACTGGTGTTTGAATTTAGCTCAGCAGCTGCTCCAGGCGGGTGACCATATCTGCCAGGATGCCGAAAGTTACCTCAACAGCTTCCGGCGTGGTGAGATCCACCCCCGCCAGTTTGAGGGCATCCAGCGGGTACAGGGCGCTTCCACTCTTGAGGAATTGCGTGTAACGCCCGACGGCGGGCGCACCATGGTCCAAAACACCGCGCGCCAAGGCGTGCGCCCCGGAAATGCCGGTGGCATATTGGAAAACGTAGTAATCCACAAAAAGGTGCCCAAAAGTGGCCCAGGTAATGCCCACGCGGTCGCGGTCAACGGCCATCTCATTGCCGTAGCCCTCGGTGAACAAATCTGCCATCAGCGCGATCATGTCATCCGCCGTTAACCCGTCACCCCGTTCCACCCGTTGATGCGTCTCGAGCTCGAAACGCGCCAGCGTGGGCATGATAAAGAAGTAACGGTGGAAGTTGGACATCGCCTCTTCGATGAGGCCAATCTGGAAGGCCGGATCGGTTTGCGTGCGCAAAAGATGGTCGCGGACGAGCGCTTGATGGAAGTTGGAAGCCACTTCTGCCACAAACATGGAATAATCTGAATAGATGACGGGCTGATTTTGCCAGGTGAGATAAGAATGCATGGAGTGCCCTAACTCGTGCGCCAGCGTGCTCAGGCTGGAGAGGTCGTTGTTGTAGCTCAGCATGATAAAGGGATAGGTTCCGGGCCAACCGGAGGAGAAGGCGCCTGCCCTCTTTCCCTGATTGGGCAGCACGTCTACCCAGCGTTGTTGCGTGCAGCCACGGCGAACCGTCTCCACATACTCCGTCCCCATCGGGGCCAGACCCTCGCAGATGAGATCTACCGCACGCTCGTAGGGGATAGGTGCAAGCGGTGTTTTCTGCAAGGGCGCCCAAATATCGTAGGGCTGTAGGGTTTCCACGCCAAGGGCTTTGCGACGCAACGCCCAGTAACGGTGCCACGTGGGCAGGTTCTTCCGGAATGTGTTAATCAGATTGTGGAAGACGGCTTCGGGAATGTCGTGAGCGAAGAGCGCTGCTTGAAGCGTGGAGTCGTAGTTTCGCGCGCGCATCATGAAGGCGTTCTGCTTGAGGGAGGTGGTCAACGTGGCAGCTAGCGTATTTTTGTGCGCCAGGTATAGATCGGCGTAGTGTTCCCATGCCGTGCGCCGCGCTTCGCGGTCGGCGCCGCCGAGAATCTTGCCCAGGGTTCCCTGCATCACGGGAATTTGGCTGCCATCATCCGCTATAGCTGGCTCGAATTGAAAATCGGCATTGGTCAACATGCCGGCGGCGGTCTCTGCGCCGCCGAAGGGGTCCATCAGCATGCCCAGCAGCGCCTCTACTTCGGCAGAACGCACGTGCTTTTGCTGGCGGAATAGATCGTGGATGAAATGTTCCATAAAAGCCAGGCGCGGCTCTTGCTCTATCCAGGCTCGCAGTGTTTCTTCGCCAATGGCCAGTAGCTCGGGATTGAGGAAGGCAATCGTCGCCATGGCGTGCCCCATCAAGCCCTGCGAGCGCCCATCGGCGGCGGCAGCCCAGGAATCGTTCATATCCACGGCATGTTCCATGCTGGCGTAGAGGTAGAGCTTGCCTATGCGGCGATAAAGCGCCTCGAAGGCGGTCATTGCTTCGAGGAGGGTGGCAGGGCCTTCGGCTAGCCGACCCTGGAAGGCGCCGAAAGCGGGGATGTTTGCCATCGCCGCGGTGAATTCGCTTTCCCACGCCTCGCGCGATGGGAAGACGCTGGGCGCGTTCCAGGTATACATTTCGGGGACTTCACGACGCGAAAGCACAGCGTTTTGGGTCATCAAATAGCTCCTTGATTTGAAATGAGATAAGTGTACGGCGTAACCTAAAGTGCGATATTGGATGGCAGTCTCGAATTCTGTTGTGAGAAATACTTTAGTCCAAGGTTGTGGTTTGTCAACCGGAGAGCAAACGGGGGCGCATTTCAGGATGGGGGCAAGTTAGCATAAGCGCGAGACCACAGTTCATCAAAGCGTTGGTCTCCAGTCAG
>JAPKMR010000037.1 GCA_026645815.1 Anaerolineae bacterium
ATCCGCGCAAACAGCCTGGCGCGCATCAATATGATGGCGGAGATGGGCACGCCGCTCGCCGATGAGTATCTGAGCCGCTTCCGCGAGGCCTTTGGGCAACCGGCGCACGCGATTCTGCTCTTCGATTTGGCGCGCGGTATCGAGCTGGTCTATGCCATCGAACGCGCGCTGGAACTGCTGGCAGAGCCGTTGGACTACGAGGACACCGACGTTCCCTACACCCCACGGGATGGGGAGGGCTATGGGCTGGTCGAGGCGCCGCGCGGACCGCTAATCCACCATTACCGCGTGGAGAAGGGCTTAATCGCGCACGCGGAATTCATCATTCCCACCGTACACAACGTCCTCGCCATCGAGCGGGCGCTCAAGGTCGCGGCGAATCGCTACATCACGCCGGAGCGGGTGAATCTGGAGCTCGAACGGGCGGTCGGGCGCGTGGTGCGGGCTTTCGATCCCTGCATCGCCTGCGCGACGCATTAGGGCCATCCACAATGTGCCGGTGCGTTTCACCTTCAAGGTGAAAGGTAGACGGCCATCATGGGATTGATTTTTGGCGGCGGGACCTTGCCCAGCCGCCAAAAATCAATTTTCTCCTTGAAACACCCCCATACGCCACCTTCTCTGAACAAATGCGTGAAATCTGGTATACTTCACGACATGGAACACAAGACAATGGCTGATGTTCATTGACCCACCAACCCGCCGGGACCCAAGCCGAAAGAGTTACGCCAGCTATTGATGCGCTCATCGCGCTGTTGTGGCGCGAGACGCTTCCAGACGCTGCCGTATGGCCCGCGATGCTCCCAGAAGCGCAGCGCCATGGGCTGCTGCCAACGCTCGCTTTTCTGGCGGAGACCCCGCCGGATGCGCTCAAGACCTTGTTCCGGGAGACACGCCACAATGCCACGCTGCGCCGGTTGTACGCGGAACAGCAGTTGCGCAAGCTTGGCACACTGGCGCTGGAACTGGACATTCCGTTGATCCTGCTCAAGGGACCAGTGACCGCCACGGCTTACCCGCATCCGGCCGCGCGGTCTTTCAGCGATCTCGATTTGCTGGCGCCATCCGAGACGCAGGCGCAGCAGGTCTTCGATGCGCTGGTAGAACAGGGCTACCTGCCCGCTCCGGAATCGCGCACCACTCACATGCCCGCTCTGGGTCTACCCGAGAGCACATTGATGGTGGAAATTCACTACGATAACATCGAGATTCTGCCAACGTTGCACTCGGATGCCGAGTGGTGGAGCGCCGCCGCACGTATGCCGGAGCGACCGGGCTTACTGGCGCTCAGCCCCATAGATCACGCGCTGTATTTCATCACCCATGCGGTACAGAAACACGGCATGGACATGGGACTGCGGGGCCTGTACGACTTCTCCTGTTGGACGCGGCGGTGGGAGGCAACCGAGTGGGAAGCGCTCGCCGCGCGGGCGGAGGTGCGCGGGGGAACGCGAGCGCTGCAAGTTATGGCGGCGCTGGAAGCCTGGGCGCAAGGACGACCGTGGTCCGAAATGCCCTGGAGCCCCTATCTGGCGCCGCCGCCGGAAGCCATCCTCGAAACGGCGCTAGCTGCGCTGTTCAGGACCAAAAACGTGAGGGTGCCCTCCGTCTGGCGAGATTACCCAGGAAACGGCTTGCGCGGTTGGCTAGCATATACGCGCACGGTCCTCACTGCTGGAGGAAAGCTGCCGGCGTCGCGAATTCCCCAACGCCTCTTCTATCTGGTGCGCACGTACAGCGTGGGACTGTGGAGCTTGCTCACCCAGAAGCCCGAGGTGCGGCGGCGCTGGCAGACGCAGCGCACGCTGCAGAACTGGCTTCACGAAGGGCATTCGTAGCAATTCTGCGTTGTATTTGCGGTACGCAACGGGAGACCCTTTAGCGGAACAACCGCGCGACCGCATGTTGGAAAATCTCCCTGCGGCGGCGCAAACCCCAACGGTGCTGCAGGAAGTCGAGGAAAAGCCCCCACCCCGGTTGCATGCCCCTGGCAGAAAGCACGCGCCGGTATTGCGCGTAGAGCCTGCGCGTTGTACTCAACGCCGCGGCGTGATCACGGTTCGGCGTGGCGACAAGGACCTCGTAGCGTGCGCGTCGTCCCACTCGCAACCGCGCCATGACCTCCGCCGGGGCGGCAAGGTCGAGCGTGCTTTCCAGGCATTCCAGCGCCGCGAGCAGCGCCCGGTTGGCACGCCCGGTTTCCGCCACTTGCAGCACCACCTCCCAATCCATGCCCGCGGCGCCGGGCGCTACGTCACTTACGGCGCCTAGCAACACCGCCATATCCGCCAGAGCCATGAGCGACGCGTATCCGGAGCCTGCGGCGATAACACTGCTGCGCACGAGCTGGTCTGCGGCGTTCAGCGCCGGCACGGAACGCTCGCCCAGCGCGATGGATTGCGCGCGGCTCCAGGCAGCGGCATCCAGCGCATCCGAGGGCCAAAACGGCGCCACGTGCCAGTGCAACTCAAGCAGCTGGGTGGTGGCAGCCATGCGGAAGGTCTGGCGCGTCGTCCAGAGCGGCTCGCGCCCCGTCCATGCGGTGACCGGGGGCAAGGGCTGCCCACCCTCAGCCAGCAGAATGCGGGTAGCAGCCGAAGCATGTTCTGGCGAGACGATGAGGGCAAAGGGGTCAGGAGGTCGGGAGCGGTTACCGTAGGCGGTTAACGCCAGCGCGGGCGCATCGGCCAACATGACCGGCACGCCGCCGGTCTCCAGGCGCTGCAACCAGAGCTTCGCAGCCTCGAGCACAAGCTGCCTGGCATACCAGCTGCGGCGGTGAATGCCCTTGAGGCGCGAACCGGTTGCCTCTGCCAGGCCGAAGCGGGTCAGATTGGCGTAAAGCACGGGCAACAGGGGGACCTGCCCGGCGGGCAGCGTGTCCAGGTCGGTGGCGTCGCGCCAGGCGTACCAGGCGCGCGTCGCCGCCTCCGCGCCGGTGGAGAGGGCGGCGGTCAGCAGCTGCCGCTGGTTGGGGGTGAGGAGGATGTCGCCGGTTTGGATACGCTCAGTCATCAAGCCTGCTCCATAAACGCTAGCCTGTGGCGCGTTTGCGCCGCAATGAATTCCGCAGGATTTTCAGAAGCTGGTCGTTGCCATCCGGCGCCGCCAACGAGCTGTTATCGCGGTGCACACGCTTGTGGAGCAACACCCGGTCGCAGGCGTGGCCGATTTCGCGGGCATCGAAAACGCGCGCAAACCAATCCGTATCGCCTCCGGTAGCCAGGTCGGTCCGGTGCAAGCCGACGCGAGCAAAGAGGCTCCGCCGCACCACAAGCGTCTCCATGATATAGGCGACCGGTTCCTGGGCGAGCCATTCGGGGCGGAAACCCGCGGGGGTCGCGTCGCCCGGCTCACAGAAGGTATGGATACGGCAAACCACATACTGGCACTCGGGATGCGCTGCCAGATAGCCTACCTGCACCGCGAGTTTGTCCGGCGTCCACAGATCATCGTAGGAGAGAAAGGCAAGCAACTCCCCATGAGCCTGCTCGATGCCGTAATTGTAGGCGTTGGAGATGCCGTCGTGTGGCTGGAGCAGGTAACGCACGCCGGGGAAACTCCGGGCAATCTCTGCCGTCCGGTCAGTGGAGCCGCCATCCACAACCAGGGTTTCGAAGGGAGCTAAGGTCTGGCGTTGAATGCTGGATAGCGCTGCGGCAAGAAAACGAGCGCCGTTTTTCACGATCACAATCACACTCACGCGTTCAGGTTGGATCATCATTCTCCTTCATCCCGGTTGGATGTGGCTCCGGCGACAAATGTGACGGTTGCTGCCCTGGCGGCGCCGGCTTGCGCCTGACGGCGCCTGACTACAGAGCGCTGCAAGGCTCGCAGGAACTGGCGTTGGCTGGCAGCCAGGCTTCCGGTGAGATTTTCCGCGTGGCGCCGGTAGGTCAAGACGACATCCGGGTGCATGAGCAGCTCCACGGGATGCTCGAGCAGGTGCAGGAACCATTCAATATCCTCGTCGCCACACAGACGGGGGTCGAAGGGTCCCACGAGCTCGAAGAGCGCCCGCCGGAAAAGGCCCTCTTGCAGCAAAAGGATGGGTCCGGGGCGCCCTGGATAGATGACGCTGCCCTCACCGGAATCCGTAAATGCCAGCTGCGAGTAGCCGATCACCGCTTGCGCCTGGGGATAGCGTTGCAACAGCGCGACCTGGAGCGCCAGCTTATCCGCCGACCAGAGGTCATCCGCATCCTGGAAGGCGAGCAGCTCCCCCTGAGCCAGACTCAGACCGCGGTTGCGCGCAGCTGCCGGTCCCTGATTCTCCTGGTAGACCGCCCGGATGGGCACGGTGGATGCGGCAGACATGGCGGCGATAATCTGGGCGGTCGCATCGGTCGAGCCATCATCCACCACGATGATCTCATCCGGCGGCAGGGTCTGAGCGAGCACGCTCTGGAGCGCCGCGGCGAGAAAACGCGCGCCGTTGTAGACCGGCAGGATGACCGAGACCCGTTGCCCTTCAGCCATGGTGCGCGCCCCCTTTACGGTGTCTGTGAGCCGCTCTGCGCAACGCCAGCAGCCAACAGGCATCGGTCTGCTCCAGCTGATTCGTGATATTCTGAGCGTGCCGGCGATAGCGTACCACGACAGCATTCTGTTGGGAGATCCGCGCGCCACATTGAACCGCGCGCACCAACCAATCAATGTCCTCGCCAAATCGAAGGCTTTCATCCAGCAAGCCCACCCGCTCGAAGACCTCCGCGCGGAACAGCTTGCTCTGGAAATGCGGGTCGGAATAGGGATGCTGTGCGGTGAGCTGCGCGCTGCCGGAACTGGAATCCCCAGGGTCGAGGAATTGCTGCGTCAGACCGGTGATGATATCCACCGCAGCTGTGGCGGTGAGCAGCGCCATTTGCGTTTGCTGCTTCTCCGGCGTCCAGAGGTCATCCGCATCCAGAAAAGCCAGGGTAGCGCCCTGAGCCTGGCTGATGCCGGTATTGCGCGCCGCGGCTGAACCCCGGTTTGCCTGATAGATGTAGCGCACCGGCGCCGGAGCGGTAGCTGCCTCACGGGCAACCAGCGCCGCCGTGCCATCGGTCGAGCCATCATCCACGACGATAATCTCATCCGGCAGCAGGGTCTGAGCGAAGACGCTTCGAAGCGCCTCGGCGAGGAAACGCTCGCCATTGCAGACCGGGATGATCACACTCACGCGCGGCGGTTCGAAGGTAGAGGGTACTTCAGGCGCAATCAAGGGATGGCTCATGGGGTATCCGCCTCTTCAGCACGGCGTTGAGCCAGCGATTGCCGTAGAACGCGCAGATAGCTCCGGCGCAGCGCCTCCTGTGAGCGCCCGCCCCCGGAGTTGTGCGCGTGAATCCGGCGCTCATAGACGACCTCCGGCAAGATCACAGCACGCAGGCCCACCGCCCGCGCCCGCGCATACCACTCTATGAACTCAGGCAAGCCGGGGTCCTCCGAGAAGGCGCCGGCGCGGTCGAAAGCCGCCCGGCGGATGAGCATGGCGCAGCAAATAATACCCACCTGGGGCTCGCTGTTAAGCACAGTCTCACCTTCTCCTTCAACATAACGGAACTGGCGGACATGGCCAAATACCATATCTACCGTGGCGTCGGCATCCAAAATCGCGACCTGCGCCGCCAACTTGCCGGGCAACCAGCGGTCATCGGCATCGAGGAAAGCAAGCAGGTCGCCGCGGGCATGGCGGGTTCCCAGATTCAGCGCCGCGCCAGCGCCGCGGTTGGACTGCCGCAGAACCAGCACCCGCGCGAATTGCGCCGCAAGCGCAGCGCTACCATCCGTCGAACCATCGTCCACGACGATGATCTCATCCGGCGGCAGGGTCTGGGCAAGGATGCTTCGAAGCGCCTCGGCAAGGAAGCGCTCACCGTTGAAGACGGGAATCACCACACTCACCCTCGGCCTATCACTCATTCCAGGGCCTCCAACAAGCGACGGATGGCGTCCACATTTGCCTGGGGGTCGCTCGCCAGCTCGATCCGATAGCAGGGCAGTCGCCGGGTCATCTCTGCGGTAAAGCGGTAGTTCTCCGCCTCCGCGCCGGGTAGCCAGATGACGGTGCTAGGTCCCAACTGCCGGAAGACGTCGCCGGGAGCAGCCAGGCGGATTGCAGCCTCAGTTCGGTGCGCCACTTTGGGCAGCAGCAGCGCCTTGACCGGGAAGCTCGTCACCATGGTACTGGCGTAGGTGGGATGCAGGAAGACCAACCCCTTCTCCGCCTTGTAGTTGTCATCCCAGCCGGCCAACAGGGGGCGGAAATGGGGCAACCTGGGCAGCATGTCGCCTTTGATCTTGGCTGAGCTGAAGAGGGCGAAAGCCTGAGGCTCCGGCTCCAGCCGCACCAGGCATTTGTCGTCGCTGAGAAAGTGCAGTCCGTCTTGCGCCAGGCAGCTCAAGGCCGTGGTGGATTTGCCCGCGCCGGTCGAGCCGATCAACAGCACCCCGCTGGACGCGTTCCCCACCGCAGCGGCGTGGACAATCTGCCAGCCGAACTCCTGCAAAGCCCAATGGAAGAGGGTCTGCACCGGCGCAGCCCGTTCGTAGATGGAAAACCTGCCGGCGTCCGTGATCCAGAAATAGCCCTGGCGGTTGGCGCGGTCGTAGGCAAAGAGCTGCCCGGAGGTAGGCGCGTGCATCAACGAGCGACCGGCATCGTGGACCACCGCGCGCTGACCGTAGCGGCGGTAATCGTCCGGTGTGAAGGGCGGTCGCGGCGGCTTGATGCCGGTCACCGCGCCATCCCACAGGTGCAGGGTGATATTGGCGGTCGCCGGCTGGGCGAGGGTGTCTCGTCCAACTGCTTTCCCTTCATCCTCCAGCAGATGAGCCAGCGCGGGCAGAATGGCCTCGGCTAGCGTCGCACCGGCGATGCGCAGGGTCATGCGCACGCCGGCTATCCACAAATGCTGTTCCTGGACCGGTTGCTGACCCTCGACTCGAGCCACCGTATCCGCGCAGTGGCTCAGGTAATCAACCAACAAGCGTCGCACCTGTTTGTTCCTGGTCGCTAGCTCCCTGCTGGCGGCGCTGGTTAATGGTTGCCCGCAGCGAGTTTAGAAACTTTTGATGTTTGGCGGCCGGATTCTGAAGCCCCAGATTGTGCTCGTGAACACGGCGCAGCGCCAGAATATCCGGCAACACGGATGATTCCAGGCCAGCGCTGCAGGCTCTTGCATACCAGTCCAGGAAATCATGGCGCTCAACGCCTTCAGAAAAGCCCCCAACTTTGTTGAAAGAGGAATGCCAGATCACCATGCCTAGCTTGGCAACCCCGGGCTGTGGTGGTGAGAAGACACGCTCGGCCTGGTCATTCCCCGGCACAACCCAAAACTGCTGGATATGGCAGAAGACCATATCCAATGTGGGGTCGTTTTGCAATGCGGTCGCCTGGTGCGCCAATTTGTCCGGCAACCAGAGGTCATCCGCATCCAGAAAAGCCAGCAGCTCGCCCGTTGCCTGGGCTACTCCATGATTCAATGTGGCAGCCAAGCCGCTGTGTTCCTTGCGCAGCACCTGTACGTCAGGATAGCTTTCAGCCAGCTCTGCACTCTGGTCGGTTGAACCATCATCAACGACAAGCACTTGCAGGGGGCGATAATCCTGTTCCAGAATGCTCTGCAAGGCTTCACCGAGATACCTTTCTCCATTAAAGACGGGAACAATGACCGAGATGACCGGGTTGGTGTGCCTGGCGTCGAGTTGCTTCATCTCTCCTCCTCTATCCGCTCGCAATCAACTGCTGCTGACGCGGCTAAACTTGCGCCAGCCTCTCTGCGCTCAAGGCGGAGATGATCGCGTAGCGCCGCGAGAAACCAACGATTGTGATCAATGGCGCCATAGGTCAGGCTACCTTCTCTCAATTGATAGACCAGCGCAACGTTGCGCGACATTTGCAGTGTGAGACCCGCGGCTAATACCCGCTGAAACCACTCTTTGTCTTCGCCGATGCGCAAGGTCTCATTGAATACCCCTACAGACTCAAAGACACTCCTGCGGCAGGTGATGGCGCCGAGGTTCTGTTGAATCAACGGCGCCGGCAAAATGGGTGAAGCCGCCCCGGGGTTCACGGCGAGACGCGCCAGCTGTGTCGTGCCAATCACCATAGCGGCAGCGGGGTTCTGCCGGAACAGCGCCATGTGATGCTGAATGCGCCCGGCAGGCCAATAATCATCTGCATCCAGAAAGCTGATGAACTCGCCCTGTGCCAAGGCGAGACCTCGATTGCGGGCAGCGGCAGGACCACGATTTTCTTGTTGAACATGCGTCAACTGGGTTGACGCGATGCTGTTCGGAACGAGTTGCCGCGCGACCGTGACGCTGGCGTCTGTAGAGCCATCATCTACCAGGATGATCTGCAATTCCGCCCCGCATTGTTGGAGAATACTCTTCAGCGCTGTGGGCAGCGTATCTGCACCATTGAACACTGGGACGATGATGCTGAGCAGAGGCTGATCGGATTTCACCTTCACCCTCTCTGGTAGATTAGGATCTGTAAATTCATAAGTTCCCAAATTCCCCTGTGAAACTACGCCGAAATCGGTAAGCCATGCTTTTGCGAACCCTTAGGCTTGATCCTCTTTGCGGCGCATGTGACGCCGGATCATCTCAACAGTCAGCTTTGCGCCGAGTTCGCGGTTTTGGGTGATGTTGCCGGCATGAATCCGCCCAAGGAGGGTGATTCGGGGATCAATGGCGGTCGGAATCTCCAGGGCACGGGCGCGGGCGAACCAATCCCAATCTGAGACATAGCCAATATGCTCATCAAAGACGCCGACCCGTTCAAATACCCACCGGGCAAGCAGTGCAGCGCCCAGCGAATAACGATAAGGTCTCTGATTCGCTGCTGCCATTTCTGCATCATTGACCTTGACGCCATCGGCAAAATAGTCTTTTTTCCCCAGCACAATGCCAATTTCCTCACCCGGGCGTCCCCCCTGAACGAAATAATCCAACTGGGTCGGAAGCCGATCTGCGGGCCACAGATCATCGTCATCCAAAAAGGCAATGATCTCGCCCCGGGCAAGACGCAGGGCATGATTGAACGCACTCGGTTGCCCCTGGTTCTCCTGGCGGACATAACGAATGGGGGCGGCTCTCTGCTCGATCAAACCGGCGACGATCTCAGGCGTTCGATCGGTCGAGCCGTCGTCTATGACGATGATCTCCATCGGGGCATAGTTCTGGCGGAGGATGCTCTCCAAAGCGCCCTGAATATAGGACTCGCGATTGTATGTGGCCATGATGACGCTGATAAGCTTCACCAACCGGTCTCCCTTACGACAGATTTAGCAGATTTGACCAACAGTCCGACCTCACAGCGCAGCCGGTAGAGCAGGGTCATGGGGCGCTCAGGGTTCTTGATGAGAGCTGACAGCGCCAGGCAGTCGTGGTCTGCACGGTTGACCGGGTTCTCGGTGGTGAAGCATCGCATGGCTCTCTCCTGGGTCGAACGGATGGTTCGGTGCGGGCAAATTATAGCACAGACTGCCAGTTTTGGCAGATTTTCGTTCCGTAACCACCGACTACGCGCAAGCAACAGCTCTCGTCATTCACTCCGTAAGAGACCAACCAGTTCCCATCCCCCCACGGCACAGCGCCGCAGGGGTAGACGATGCCATCGGCATAGGGATTAACGCGGCGGCGGTAGCGATACGGCGCTTCGTCTTCCGGACGCAGCAGTGGCTCCGGCGCCAGCCATACCGGGCGGAAGGGCGGTGTGGCGGCGAAGGCATAGGCGCCGCCATAGTAACGCACCCGGGCGAAGGGCCGTCGCAGCCGGCGCTCCACAGCCGCCACGTACCGGGGTAACTTTGCGCCGGACGGCACCGGCCAGTGACGCAGCAACCACTGCCAGCGGGTGGACTGCCAGCGCGAGTGAAAGAATGCGACATAGACATCGCCCCGGCGCACCGGCGGCGCGCCGCCGCGCGGTAAACCATAGCGGCCGGCATAGGCAGATACATCCCAAGCAGTTGTGTAGAGAGGGGTACAGGCTACCAGGTCCCTTCCCTCCAGGTTGACCCGCAGGAGCGTGTGAGGCGCGATCTGGTAGACAGCCAGGATTTCGCCCTCATGCTCGAACAGCATCCAATTCTTCTCGAGCTCCTGCCGCGGGGCGCCCTCCAGGTGCAGCGGGCGCGCCGGAGAGCGCGCCTCCAGACTATCCGGATCCAACTCTACCAGACAGATTTGATTGGGCCGGGTCATGAAGTTGTTATTGTAGTGGATGAAGAGCCGGTCGCCATAGACCAGAAAGCGGGGGTCGTAACGGCGAGGGTCGCCGCCCTGAATCGTATCGGACAGAGGCTGCACTGAACCGGGAACGACCGCCAAATCTTCATCCAGGTGACACAAGCCAATGCGCCGCTGCATGGATTCACGACGCCCAGAGTCCACTCGATAAGCCATGAGCAAGTTGCCGCGGAAACGGGTGATGGCGGGGTTGTAGATGCGGAAACTCGAGCGCGGCTCAAGCTGCGACCAGGTTTCCGGCAAAAGGGCGGTGGACTCCAGTGATAATGCCTCAGCCATGGTTCTCCCACTCGCGGAAAAGCTCGAGCAATTGATCGTAGTTGCCGACCAACTCGCGATAAGGCCGGTTCCACGTCTTGACAAGGGTGCTGGAAACTGTGGTTGGCGGCGCAGCGCCCACATAATCACAGATTCGAGCGACGGTGCTGTGCCACTGCTGCGAGGAATGCAAATCATCCTCATAGCTGAGTGGCAGATGGGGCAGCGGGTTGACGATGGCATCACAGCGCGCAGAGCGTCTATGCCGCACGCTACATTCATCCATGAACTTCTGCGGGTCAAGCACAATCACTTCGCCGTGCGGTTGCTCCCTGCCGGCGTGGGTATGCCAACGGTGGGTTTGCTGCGCGACCAGATTAGACATAACGGCATCAAAGATGGAAAGCCGGCGCAGATATAGGATGCGCCAGCCCTCACGAACCAGCTCCGGCAGCACCTGGTCGGTATGAATCACTTGTTCCAACTGCAATTTGAAACCATACACCTGAGAGTGACGCACGAGGTGGATGATTCGCCGACGGAAGTTGAGGTAGATTTTGGGGTGACGCTGCAGAGCCGCCAGCAATGCATGCTTCCAGGCAGCCCAATGGACCGTGTTAAAGAGTTCACCATCACAATGAATGGTGGACTGGCTATTCAACAGACTGGCAAGAAGTGTGCTGCCAGAGCGTCCCAGGCCAAAGATGACGAATGTTTTCATGAGGAAGGTCCTAACGCGACATGCACCATTTCCACCAGGAAGCCGGCCCAACCCGCAGTGGCGCACAATGCCTGGAGTTGTCGGGTCGAATCAAGGGGCGCCAAACACAGACGCAGCCATTGATGCCCCACACTCAAGCCGTTGTGCAGCGAGCGCCAGAGCAAGTGAGGTCGGGTGGATTGGAGAATCATCAAGCGCACCCGGTCCCTGCCCTTGTAATACGCCAGACGCACAAAGTAGCGCCGGCGCAGTCGAGAAGCCGGGACGGCGTGCCAGACCTGAGCCTGAGGGTTATACAGGATAGCCCCGCCATGCTGCCGAATCCGTGCCTGCAACTCACTCTCCTCGCTTCCCCACAATTGCGAAGCTCTGCGCCCCAGATCGGTGCGAAAAAGCCCGAGTGCGGCAAATACGCTGCGGCGAAAAGAGCAGTTCACCCCATACAGCGCCCGAGGCGGAGCGAGCTGTAGAATTTGGTCACCCAGATCCAGCAACGATAGCTGCCCCAACCACCGGTCCTGAAGCCAATCCGGGCGGGGAACTTCCCAGAGGGGAAGAACCTTGCCCCCGACTGCCCAGGCATGGGGAGCGAGTTGATAGGTTTCCAGCAAAGCCGCGAGCCATTCAGTACCGGCGACGGCATCATCATCCATGAAAGCGATGATGTCGCCTGCCGCCAGCTCGATAGCCAGATTGCGGGCATGGGAAAGGCCTAAGATGGGTTGTACGGCGCTACGCAGCTGAACTGCGGTGACAGACGCCAGATAGCGCTGCAGGATCTGCGGCGTCTCATCCGTAGAGGCGTTGTCAATCACCAGGATTTCGTAATCCGTTGGCGGCAGGCTTTGGGCGAGCAGGCTCTCAAGCGCGGCAGGCAGTAATGCAGCCCGATTATGGGTGCAGATAACAGCGGTCACACGAGGAAGGTTCTCACCCACGATGGATCAACAGCTCCCATTCCGTCTGCAGAGCTCGGCCCTGATCAGTTTCGGTCAAACTCTGGAGTTCGGCGTAATTCGTGATCAGCTCAGGATAGGGCCGGTTCCAGGTACGTTGTTTGGTGGTGGAGGCCTCATGTGATTCAAGCTGCAAAGCGGCAAAAATGACATTGCAGATACGCTGCCGGTCCGCCTCCGCCAACAGGTCATCCTCGTAAACCACGGGAATGTGCGGGATGTTATGCAGCGCGCGGCCCTCCTGGCGCAGAATATTCACACTCCACCGCATCTGATCGAGAAATTCGTCTGGCGAGAAGGTCAAATGGAGATCATCGGGTGTGGAGGCGTCGTGATCGCTCCAATGGTGTGTCGTCTGCGCCACCTTCCGCGACAAGGCAACATCGAAGAGCGTGCGCCGCTGGATATGAATGATTTTCCAGCCCAACCACCGCAGGCAGAACAACAGCCGCGCCGGGAAGACCACATGCCTGTAGAGCAGCTTGAAACCATAGGCGGGCTTAGCGGAGCGGGAGGCGCGCCACAGTACAAACGGCTCCGGAAAATAGCGCAGGAACGCGCGCAGCCAACGTGACCGGTATTTGCTCAGGGCGCGGGGGTGGAGCATCTCACCATCGCACTGAAGTTGCGGGTGTGACTGCAACAGCCGGACCAACAAGGTACTCCCCGTGCGTCCCTGCCCAAAGATAACGTAGTTCATCAGCAGTTTCCCCTTCCAAAGAGTGATTCAAAACCGATCAACCAAGAACGCAGGCGCCAGCGTGTTTTCCGCAGGGCAGTGCGCATAGACCACTGCGCCTGCACAAAGCGTGAGGGCGGTACACTCAGAGGATAGCCTAAGTCACGCAATAGATCGCCGGCGAGAGCCTCAAAACAAGCGCAATCCTCCGCTTTCATCTCTGAACGCCAGCGCTCCACACGCCGCTGGGGTCGCTCGCGCACGCGCGGATTGTGGGTCAACGCCAGATAAGCGGCGTTGGTCGCCACCTGAGAGTAACGCGGATATTCCAGCATCTGTGGATGCCACGGTAAGTGGAGATAGGCGCAGATGCGCCGGAGGGTCTGTTCTGGGTTGGAGACCAGCTCCTCGTAATGTACCTCGATGTAGTGGGGCACCTTGCGAGCGCACCAACGCGCCCAGCCCAGCTGTTTGCGCCATTGCTGTGCGGCTTGAGGCAGGGTCGTGGGACCCCAGGGAACCGCCAGGATGGATAGCGCCTGGTCACGGCCATCCCGAATCACATGGATGAAATGCGCTTCGGGGAAAAGGCGCGCCAGGGGCAGCAGGTGCATCAAATAGTAAGGGGTTTTGTCGCCCCAACGCTGTTTGCCCGCATTGCGGGCATAGAGGCCATAAATAGCGCGCATGGCTGCAGCCAAATCAAAGGGTTGCACCGCGCCCACTGCAGCTTCCAGAGCCTCGTGGGTCAGGTTCAATAACGACCAGCGCTCTTGTTGCTCCACAAAGCGGATGAAGTCCGCATGTGGCTCGGCGCTGTGCCGACAAATGGTGAGGGCGCCAGACAGCCAGTAGGTTTCAGGTAGTACAGCCAAATCCGGGTGAGCATCCAGCATCGCCTGAAGCAGGGTCGTGCCGGAGCGGTCGGCGCCGACAATAAACGGTGCGGGAAGGCAAGGTTGTTCTTTCACCATGGGGGCAAATTCAGATTGTGCGCCAGATGATGCCAGCGCATGGAAACATAGCCTTGCGGCCAATGCGCGGCGTAGTCCGCGCCATAAAGTTCGGTCAACTCTCGGATCCGGTCCCGGGTTGTGAGCGCCTGAGTCTCCAGCGGCGCCGTCACCTCAAAGGTGATTCGGCCCTGGGCGTCGAAAGTGATGTACACGGGGACCAATGCCGAGCCTGTGGTCACCGCCAGCTCAGCCGCGCCAATCTGGAAGGGACGCCGGCGACCCCAGAAAGGTACATCAACGGCCTGCTGTCCCTGATAACCGTCTGCCGCCACCATGACCGCGCCGCCGCCCCGCAAAATTCGTTCGGCTTTCAGGAGCAATTCAGAGCGAAGCTGCGGTCCAACTCGCGCCCCTCCCACAACGCTGCCGGTCTCACGCCCATTACGCCGGCAGATTTCCAGCGGCAGCAGCCCGATTCTCCCGGTGTGGGATACGGCCAACACCACCCCGGCAGAGGCAGGCGAATTCCCCGACAGAATTTGGTGTGGGTCGTTCACCGTGACCCAATCACTCGGGTTCGCAGCGCGCGATAGCGCCACTCTGCGCCATTCCAGCCAGGTATTAGCCAGCCAACTGATGATAGCATGCTCCCTGCCGGCATCCTCGAGGCCCAATTCCGCGGACCAACGCTCCACGAGCGCTAACTGCCGGGCGTAGCGCCGCCGCACCAGGGGTTGGGCAATCAGCCAGCGCTGCAAGCGCACACCCACACCATAAGGCAATCCATGTCCATGCCAGAGTGGGCCGATTTCGATTGCTTGAGTTCGCAGACGGCCCCGTAGTGAGCGCGCGGGTTCGCGTGATGCTGCCGCGAGCGGCGGCGCCTTAGCCTCGCCGGCAACCGCTTGAGAGGCAGTAGACTCCTGCACGAGCACTCCCGCCAGATGGGCTACCGTTGGCACAGCCAGGGAATCCGTGGGTACACGCTGCCCGGTCGCTTCTTCAACTGCAAGCGCCATGCGCAGCGCAGCCAGCGAGTCGCCGCCTAAGGCAAAGAAGTCATCTTCCACGCCGACTTCATCCAACTCCAGCAGCTCAGCCCAAATATCGGCGAGCTGCTGCTCGAGTTCACTGCGTGGGGCAAGGAAGGGCGTGTTCAGGTCGGGACGCACTTTTCCCGGCAGCGGCAGAGCCTGACGGTCCACTTTGCCATTGGCAGTGCGGGGCAGGCGTTCGAGGTGGATGAAACGGGCTGGAATCATATACGGCGGTAGAGATTGGGTCAGGAAATTCCGCAGATCAGATACGGTGGGGAGGGCTGAATCTCGCGTTGAAAAATAGACAATCAGCCGCGTCTCAGAATTAACGGAAGGCCGAAAAGGCACAACCACACATTCCCTGATAGCGGGGTGGGCTTGCAGGGCTATTTCGATGCTCTCCGGTTCCACCCGGTAGCCGCGAATTTTCACCATAAAATCCATACGACCCAGGTAATACAGCAATCCATCTGCGGTCATTTTTCCCCGGTCACCGGTCAGAAAGATGCGTTGGTCGCCACCATCGGGATCGGGCAGAAATCTGGAGCCATTCAAATCCGGGCGATTCCAGTAACCCGGTGTTATATACCGACTACGGACAGCAATCTGCCCTTCAGTGTTGGGCGGCACTGGGCGATTGGACTCGTCCAAGATGATGACGTGCATATGCTCGGGAGCGTAGCCCACCGGAACCTGCTCACCTAACCCGGGAGCATTGTCCTGAATGAAGAAGCGTGCGTGGGTACTCAGCTCGGTTGAACCCAAGGCAAACATCAATCGGCATTCCGGGGACAAAATCTGCTTAATTTGGGCAATATCCTGTTGGTGGATCGACTCACCACCAATGATAAGTGTACGAAGTGCGACCAACGGCTCTTGACTGGTAGCCAGGTCTGCTAAACTGCGCATGGTGGAGATCATACCAACCATAACAGTTACCTGCTGCTGCAACAGAAAGCGGTAAAGTTCGACTAAAGTATCTTTTTGTAACGCAAAGGCATACAACGTAGCGCCATTAAGTAACCCACCGTAGAGCATATTTGCAGAACTGCCAAACGCAAACGAATTTGTATGCGCTACCCGACTGGTATAGGTCAACTCGATATCTTGTCCGTTAAAATGGGCATATGCCAGGATTTGCCGGTGATTACGCAAAACGCCACGCGGGGTCCCCGTTGATCCAGAAGTATAAAATATGATGGCAAGGGATTGGGGCGATATTTCCACCGTTGCTGATTTGGCGAAAGGTTTTGCCGGCAAATTGTCTATTAACAAAATCGGGGTTGTTTTACGGGTTGCAAGGATATTTTGGGCATGAGGCAAGAGGGCAGTGGTGGTTACACAAATATCCGGCGGACAGTCGGTCACAATCCGGGCATGGTGGGCAAGGCCATGTTCAGGCGCCATTGGCACAAGGAAATGGCCTGATTTCAAGACTCCCATAATACCAATAACACTGGCTGCCGTGTGAGGCAGCAACAGAGATACCGCTTTCTGCCGGTCGTCTGCACCGGGACCAATGACATCAATCAGGTTATGGGCCAGGCGGTCGCTTTCCTGATCAAGCTCAGTGTAGGTCATTTCACCATCAGTACCTACATACGCCAGGTGTCCTTGAGGCAAGGCCCGCACAATCTGCGCAAAACGAGCGGGAACCGACATCTCCAGGTTAGTTTCGTTAAGGTTGAATGTCGCAACGCTGCCAACCGCGTGACTATTACTCATTGATCAACCTTTTCCAAAATGCCCCTGGCATTTTCCGCTACACTTGTATCAATAAACTTATCCGGTGCTATCAAGTTATCCAGCAACTTCTGTTCTATCAGCCAGTTCTGATAATCTATGACGTAATCAAGATTAATCTGTCCGTCAACCGGGATTACTGCTGGACACATTTTTTTGACCAACGCAGCATCAAGGCCGGTAAATTCAGCGACAATTTCAACATTACGCGACGTAGCCCCCTGAGCATATTGCCGAGCGGCCTTCAGATAAGCTGCCGCGAAACGGGCTCCTGCGTCGGCGTTGTTAAGCAATTTGGCGCCATAAACAACCGAACTGATGGTAAATCCAGGGGTAACGGACTCAGCCTCTATCAGCAGAGCCAGGTCCATATCTTCCTTCATCCGCACAACCCACGGTTCAGCGGTAATCACTATATCCACCTGCCCGGTCCGGAGAGCTTCCTGCTGGGCTGCCAAATCCACACTTACCAACTCAACATCAGCTAACTTGACTTCACCCAATTGCAAAAAACAGTCAGTGATGTACCCCGATGTGCTTTGAGCCCCTGCCGGACTTAAAGCCAGTTTAGCTCCTATCCAATCAGATGGCTCAGCAAACGTGCCAGCCTCATAATCACTTTTGCGGACAAAGTAGGCAACATCAGTACATTCCTGCTCTTCAATAGTAGTAGCCGGCAGCACTATTTTTATGGTGCCGCCCCGATCTATAGCGTTGAAGAATCCGGCGGTCAAAGTCGGCTGCGCCACATCAATCTGACCATCGAGCAAAAGGGGGATAAACTCATTGGTAGATTTGAACTGCACCAGTTCTACATCCAGTCCCTGCTCCTCAAAATAACCCTCTGACTCCGCAATCTGAAAAATGACATTAGAGGCAAAAGGTATCACCCCCACCTTGATTTGAAGAGGCGTTTCCGGCTCTAGCACAGTTGCCGGGGCGCACGCTGACAGCAAGGAAATAAATACCGTTACAGTCAACATTAGTTTTGGAATAAAATATCTGGTCATATAAATCTCCGGTTTCTTGTGCATTTGTGTTTATTTATGGGTTGAGTGCCAGGGAGTCAACTGTTTGGTTAACCGATCAAGTGCTAAGTTACTAACCATCCCCAACAGCCCAATCACCACCAACACTGCATACAACTCCTCAGTTCGCAACGTCTGCCAGGCTAACCAGATGGTCGCGCCCAGCCCTTCTCGCGCGGAGAGCATCTCGACAGCGATAGTAACCACGAGCGCCGAGTTGACCGCCAACCGCAGCCCCACCATCACTAGCGGCAGGCTTCCCGGCAGGATCACCCGGTGCAACAACTTCGTCCCGGTCGCGCCGTAGTTAGCGGCAGCTTCCCAGTAGGTATAGTCAATCTGCTGTACGCCAGCGAGCGTGTTGATGACCATGGGGAAGAAAGCCGTCAGCGCCACCAACGCCACCTTCGAGGACTCACCGATACCGAGCAGCACCAGGAAAATGGGAAAAATCGCGAGTTTGGGTAAGGGGTGCAGCGCCGTCACGATGGGGTCCAGCGCCACCCGCACGGAACGACTGGCGCCCATGAGCCAGCCCAACAGCGCCCCACTTCCCGCTCCGATGGCCACACCCAACGCCAGGCGATAGAGCGTGAGCGCCAGTGCAGGCGCCAGCTTTCCGGTAAGCAGCAGTCGCCCCAGGGTCAGCAAGATGGTCGAGGGAGGCGGGAAGAACAGCCGTGAAATCCAACCCGCACGCGCAGCTATCTCCCAAAGCACGAGCCAACCCAGAGCAAACGCTGCTGTCAACCAACGTTCGTTCCTGCCCGGGCGTGGGGCGGAGCCGACGGCGCCGGCTATTTGCTTTTCACCTGGAGCAAGCGCTTCACTTCCTGCTCCAATAGAGTCCAGATATGCCACTTCAAGTCCTCGATTTCAGGATGGGTTCGTCCGGTTAAATCCCGGGGACGACCGAAGGGCGAACGGATTTCCTCGCGGATGCGCCCGGGTTGCCCACTCATGACCAACACCCGGTCAGCCAACAGCAGGGCTTCTTCGATATCGTGGGTGACATAGAATACCATCGGGCGCGTGCTTTCCCACAAAGACAGCAACTCGTCTTGAATCACCAGTCGCATCTGGGCATCCAGAGCGCGCAGGGGTTCATCCATCAGCAGGATATCCGGTTCGGTAACGAGGGCACGGGCAATCGCAGCGCGTTGACGCATCCCGCCGGAAAGTTCGTGGGGATAGTGGCGGGCAAAGTCCGCCAGCCCCATTAAGGTCAACTGCGCCATGGCTCGAGCACGCCGTTCCTGTTGCGATGCCCCTTCCATCTCCAGCCCAAACGCCACATTATCCAACACCGGCATCCACGGGAAAAGGCTGTGCTCCTGAAAGACAATCCGGCGCTTGGGCGGGCGCAGCCAACCGGAAAGTTCGATGGCGCCCTGCTCTGGAGCCAATTGGCCCCCTAGCAGTCGCAGCAGCGTGGATTTGCCACAGCCGCTCGGGCCAACCAGGGCGACGAATTCCCCTGCTGTCGCGCGGAATGAGACATCTGCAAGAGCAGTCACCGCGCCACGGGGGGAAACGTAAGTCTTGGCGAGGTGGCTGACCAGCAATGTGCCCTGGCTCACACGAAGCCCTCCGCCAAAGCGGTCCTGCCGCGAATTTGGGCAGGTAAATCCGCCGTCATGCTCCCTGATCAGGCATCGCGGGATGGGGCCAACCCTCTGCATCTACCTCATGGATGGGGTCAAGCAATAGCAACTCCGCCATGTCGGTGAATTTCTCGAGCACGGGGTTGATAAATGGAGGGCGGTCGGCAGGCAGTGTAATCGCAGTTGGATCCGGCACGGTCCCGGACGCAGTACCCGGCACCAATAGCTGCTCTGCAAGCAACTCCTCAATCAACGCGGTCACGCCAGCGGCAATCTGCTGCGGCGTACCGGCATAATGTTCACCCACCCAGGAGAGCAAGCTTCCCAAAGATGCGCCCTCCTCCAGGAGACCCCAGATTTCGGCGCCAATTCCAAGCAAACTGTAATATGCCCCGCTATCGAGGTTGACGATGATGGCTTCACCATCAACCGTTTCGGAGAGCACTGCAGGGGCGGCGATCCGCCAGGTGCTCGTAAATTCCATACCGTGATACCTCCCCCAATGAATGTAGTGACCTGCAAGGTCAGGTGTGTTGGGTACAGATTTACCAGACCGGAAAGTGTAAATCAGACCAACACCATACGCATGTGAGGACATTTTAACCGAATCTCCAACCAATGCAATGGGGAGAGGGTATAGGGGTATAGGACAAAGTATTGGGAAGTTCAAGCGGTTGTACTCAACCGCGGTCGGCTTGGTGAGACCATGCGTTTAGGCAAGTGGAGACGCCAAGGAGATGCAGAGGGTGGTTTTTTTGTGATTTTCGTGAACGGGGCTGCGCCCCGTTCACGAAAATCACATCAGCAGAAAGAAGCGCCGAGTACGGCGGCGCAGAGCGTTGCTCGCCAATGGGGCATTTGTAGCAGGTGAAAGGGCTTCTGCATGCAGGTTGTTTGCAAGATGATGGTCTCATTTTTCTCCAATATTCTATCGTATACCCCGCTCCAATCCCACTTTGACAAACCGCCATTTTCGGATAGAATAGCGACACGACCCACCGTATTTACGGGACGGCCTTCAGGGCCGTCTTTGTATGTAATCAGCAATCAGTGTGGAGGATAGTTTGTAATGAAAGAGTATATGACCCAACAGGTGCGGAACATCGCACTCATCGGACACGGCAGCTCCGGCAAGACACTGTTTACGGAAACCCTGCTGTTCCTGAGCAAAGCTACCAACCGGCGCGGCACCATCGAGGACGGTTCCACAGTGACCGACTTCGACGAAGAAGAAATTCGCCGCAAAATCTCCATCAACATGGGTCTGGCCCCCATTGAGTGGAACGGCTTCAAAGTCAATGTGCTGGATACTCCCGGCTACACCGACTTCATCGGCGAGGTGATCGGCGCACTTCACGTGACCGATCTCGCCGTCACAGTGGTGGATGCCGCTGCCGGCGTCGAGGTGGGCACGGAGCTCACGTGGGCGCTGGCGGAAGAGCGCGCTATGCCCGCCGCGGTCGTGATCAACAAAATGGACCGCGAAAATGCCAGCTTCGAAAAGACCCTGGCGGCGCTCCGCGAGACCTTCGAGGCCCGCTTTGTGCCCGTGCTGCTGCCCATCGGTTCGCAAGCCGACTTCCAGGGCGTGGTAGATTTGCTGGAACGGCAAGCCTATTTGGGACCCAAGGGCGAGAAAGGCCCTATCCCTGCAGATTTGCAGGCCCAGGTGGATGACTACTATACGGAGCTGATGGAATCCGCGGCTGAAGGCGACGACGCGTTGTTGGAAAAATACTTCGAAGAAGAGACGCTCAGCCCGGAAGAAATCATCCATGGTCTGCGCGCCGCCATCGTCAAGCGCAGTGTGGTGCCGGTTTTGGCCGTCTCCAGCAACACCATGGTTGGGGTTGCGCACGCGCTGGAGCTGTTCACCAGCCTGGCGCCCGCCCCCAATGACCGTGGTCCGGTAACCGCGCAGAGTCCTGCCGGCGAAGAAAGCTTCGCGGTCAGCGATACCTCACCCCTCGCGTTGATGGTCTTCAAGACCACGGCGGACCCCTTTGTGGGCAAGCTCACCTTTTTCCGGGTCATGACCGGCGTGGTTGAATCGGGCGCGACACTCTACAATATGCGCGCGCTGGACGAGGAACGCTTCACCCAGGTCTTCTCCATGCGCGGCAAGGAACAGCTCAACCTCGAGCGCCTGCACGCCGGCGATATCGGCGCAGTCGCCAAGTTGAGCGAGACCCTCACCGGCGATACGCTCTGCGCCAAGGAGCGCAAGCTCACGCTGGAAAGCCCGGCTTTCCCGAATCCGCTGTACAGCGTCGCCGTCTCTCCCAAGACCAAGGGTGATACGGCCAAAATGGGCAGCACCCTCACCCGCATGTGCGAAGAGGACCCCACCCTGCACTGGCATCCGGAGCCGACCACGCACGAGATTATTCTCTCCGGCATGGGCGATGCGCACATTGATACCGTCATCCGCCGCATGCAGGGACGCTTCAGCGTCAATCTGGATTTCCGCACCCCCAAAGTGCCTTTCAAGGAGACGGTGACCACGAGCGCGACCGCGCAATACCGTCACAAGAAGCAGACTGGCGGCGCCGGGCAGTTCGCCGAGGTCCACATGCGCGTCGAACCCACGGAGCGCGATTCGGGCTTCGATTATACCTGGGAAGTGGTCGGGGGACGCATCTCCTCCTCCTTCATGCCTTCCATTGAAAAGGGTGTCAAGTCGGTATTGGACCAGGGAGTTATCGCGGGCTATCCCATCGTGGATGTGCGCGCTGCCGTCTACGATGGCAAAGAGCACCCTGTAGATTCCAAGGATATCGCCTTCCAGGTCGCAGGACGCGAAGGCTTCAAGCAGGCGTTCCAGCAGGCCAAACCCGTCATCCTGGAGCCGATGTACATCTTCACCATCACCGTGCCGGAAGAGTTCACGGGCGATGTGATGTCGGACCTGAACACGCGCCGGGCGCGGGTGCAGGGCATGGGGCAAAAAGGACGCAGGACCGTCGTTACGGCGCTGGCGCCGCTGGCAGAAATGCAGCAGTACGCCATCAACCTGCGCGCCATCACCCAGGGACGCGGCACGTTTGCGATGGAATACTCCCACTACGATGTTGTGCCGGCGCACATGGCGCAGGAAATCATCGAGCAATCCAAGCGCGAGCGCGAAGCCGAGCAGTAAACCCCCAACTACGAACCGCCCCCAGGCAGATTTGCCTGGGGGCGGTTTTTGTTTAAGCGGGTGGCGTCAAAGGGCACGCCCAAGAGCGGCAGCAGCAAAAACAGCAAAGCGCGCCGGGCAACCCACTTGTGGCTGACCGGCGCGCCAGTTGGAAAACGCAATCCCAGCGCGGGGATTACTCGGGAACTTCCTCTTCCTTGCGCTTGCGCACGACTTCAACTTCAGCGACAGGCGCAACCACTTCAGCAACCTCTTCTTCCTCTTCCTCGGGCATGCTCACCTGAACCACAACTTCATCGGCGAGCGTGAGAATCTTGATGCCCTGCGGCACAACCAGATCACCCACGGTCAACGCGGAGCCGAGCTCCACCATCCCGGTCACGTCAATCTCGATGGACGGGACCAGCGCGGAAGGCAGACATTCAATCTCAACTTCGTTGAGCACCTGCAGCAACATACCGTGCAGGTCACGCACGGCCGGGGACTCGCCCACGAGCACCAGGGACACCGGCACGCGCACGGTCTCGGTCATGCTCAGCGCCTGCATATCCACGTGGGTTACATAGCGCTTGAGGGTATGGCGCTGTACGTCGCGCACAATCACGGTATAGGGCTGCGGGGTGCCAGCGACCTCAATATTCAACAAGGTGCTGCTACCGGCGCGCAACAAAGCCGTCTCCAGCTCCCGTGTGCCAAACTGCACTGGCACCGGTTCGAAACCATGCCCATAGATGACACCGGGCGTTAGGGCTTCCTCACGCAAATGCTTGACCTGTTTCCCGATAACGGTTCGGGGCGTGGCCGATAATTGAATTCGCTCCATTAAATCTCCTCCATCTATACCAAAATCCTTTAGGCGATTCACCGATTCGCCCGTCAGGGTATTCATAAGTTCATGCAGCAGAGCCAAAGCCAATCGCAATCAAAAGGGCCGCAGCGCATGCGGCCCGCGACCAGGCTGAGATATTGTAACCTAATCTCGGGCATTGTCAACCGCGCGACGCACGGTTTTTCGCCGCGCACGGAGAGAAAAAGAACACTGCCGAACGCAGATCAACGCTGATGCAGAGAGGATTGTGCCACGAAAATCAGCCGAGGCTTTTTTTCTGGAGTGGCAATAGTGGCTAGACTAACGAGCATGTGGGCGATGCAAGAACACAAAGAGGTAACTTTTTTGTGATTTTTGCGGGCTGCGCCCGCAAAAATCACGCTTGCGGAGAGAGGCGTAGAGGGTTTTTGAGTGATCTAGCCGATTTTGCCACTGTAGTTTTTTAGGATCTGCGCTTTGACCCCGCCGGAAATTGCAGTACACTCTTGGGGGCGCCATCCCGGCATCCCCCAAGGGGACAGGCAAGCCTAAGGCGCTCGCCCGGGCATGAGCCGCAGGAGACCGAGACCACAGCGTGGGAGGACCCAGTCAATGACCATGAAAACGCTCGAGGTGCAGGATCGGGCTGCCTGGCGCGCCTGGCTCGCAGAACATCACGATTCCGAGACCGAAATCTGGCTGATCTTTCACAAAAAGGAGACGGGTGTCCCCTCGATGCAATATGGAGACGCCCTCGATGAAGCGCTATGCTACGGTTGGGTGGATAGCCTGATCAAAGCACTCGATGAACGCAGCTATGCCCGCAAGTTCACTCCCAGAAAGGATGACAGCAAGTGGTCGCTGGTGAACAAAAAGCGGGCCGAAGCCTTAATCCAGGAGGGCCGGATGACGGAGCACGGGCTGCGGAAAATCGAGGCGGCGCGGCGCACGGGCAGCTGGGATGCGGCAACGCAACGGCCAAAACTGCACATCGAGATGCCCGCCGAGTTCGCGGAGGGCTGCAAGCCCACCCGCAGGCGGAAGCAACCTTCAACGCGCTGCCCCCAAGCCAGCAAAAGCCCTATCTCACCTGGATACTCACGGCAAAGCGCCCCGAGACCCGGGCAAAACGCATCGCCGAATCCATGCAACTGCTCAGCGAGGGCAAAGCGCTGGGATTGCGTGGCTGAGGCAGATACAGTGCCTACTGGGTTTTCTCAGGACGGAAGCGCAATTCGCTCAAGGGCAGCTGGTCGAGTTTCGTCATGTTGTACCACGATAGCCCCATGCCCACGAGCTGCGCCAGGATCAGCAGGATGTCCCAGGTGTCGCCACGCTTCAGATTGGGGAATAACATGATCAGGCGCACGACGATGTTGAGACCCTGAATCATGTTGAGCGCCGTGCGACCAGATTCCAGCGCCAGAGTGCCGGTGTTCATGCCGATTAAGGCCAAGACCAGCAGCAAAAACATAGCCGGAGGAAGCAAGGCGGCTTGGGGTGCTCGAGAAAAGAATTCGGGGGGATACAGAATAATAGCCACGACCTGCAAAACAATGAGCAAAATCAGGTTTGAACGAGAGTTGCGCATAATTCCTCCTCCGCTGCAGCATCCCAATCATGACGTATTACCTATTATATCCAGCTTTTCTTCCTGGTCAAATTTGACATGTAGACGGTTTTTGCTACAATGAATAAGCGTGGCACACGAATTCCACTAACCCTACCCCATTTGCCACGTTAGCCATTTTTAAGGAGGTGTCACCACAAGACAAGCTGAGGCTCTTTTTGTATCCACGGTGTATTAAGCCGCTTACCTTTCATTAGTTCTGAGGAGGAGAGAGATGCGTTCACGATCTGTGTTTATGAGTGTCCTGTTGTTGATCTCCCTGCTGGCTTTTAGCTCCTGCGGCAAAAGCAGCGATGCCGTCAAGATTGCTATCCTGGCGCCGATGAGCGGCGATGTGGCAACCTTTGGGCAATCCACCCGCGATGGCGCGATGATGGCCATTGAAGAGTGGAATGCGAAGGGGGGCCTGCTGGGCCAGCAAATTGAGGTCGTTGTCGAAGACAGCCAGTGCAGCGCCGAGGCTGCCGTCAGCGCCGCTAACAAGGTCATTGATCAGGATGGCGTCAAATTCATCATTGGCGAGGTTTGCTCCAGCGCCTCCATTCCGATCTCGGAAATTGCCATGGCTAAGGGCGTGCTGCAGATCAGCCCCACCTCCACCAATACTTCGGTGACCGTGGATGCCAGTGGCAAGACCAAGAGCCTCATCTTCCGCGCGTGCTTCATTGATCCCTTCCAGGGAACCGCCGCCGCCCAGTTTGCGCTCGATACCCTGGGCGCCAAGACCGCTGCCGTGTTCCTGGATCAGGGCAATGACTACGTCCGCGGGTTGGCAGAATTCTTCATCGCGGCCTTCGAGGCTGGCGGTGGCACGGTCGTCGTCAAGGAATCCTATACCGGCGATGACTCGGACTTCTCCGCCATCATCAGCAAGGCCAAGGACGCCAATCCCGACATCCTCTACCTGCCGGACTACTACTCCACGGTCAACCTGATTGCGGCGCAAGCCCGCGAGAAGGGTATGACGGCGGTCTTCATGGGCGGCGATGGTTGGGACTCCCCCGACCTCGATGAGGCCGCGCTGGAAGGCGGCTACTTCACCAACCACTACTCGCCGGAAGACCCTCGCCCGGTCGTTCAGGACTTCGTCAAGAAGTACCAGGAGAAGTACGGAGCCGTGCCCGATGCACTGGCGACCCTGGCCTATGACGCGACCACAGTGTTGCTCAAGGGCATCGAAGAAGCCGGCGTGGCGGATCCTGTGGCTGTAGCCAAGATTATCGAGGGCGGCAGCTTCCCCGTGGTGTCCAGCGAAATCTCCTATGACACGCAGCACAACCCGATCAAAGCCGCGGCGATGCTGAAGGTCACAGGTGGTGTTATCAAGTACGTGGACTCCATCGCGCCCTAAAGGCGCTGGCCTGACAAGATCATGCTTCAGGGGACCGGTCAACCGGCCGGCCCCCTGAATGGAATTTTGAGGAGTGAGGAGGCTTTCATGGCAACACTCGAACGCGCCCCAAACAAAGCCAGCAAGATTTTGCAGCGACGCAACGGGCAATTCCTGAACCGCATCAGCACAGGTATTTTCATTCTGAGCGGTGTGGGCGTGCTCTTTATCCTGGGCCGTGAACTGGCGGCTAACCCGTCGCTATTTATCCAGCAGATGTTGAACGGCCTGCAACTCGGATTTATTTATGCGCTCATCGCGCTCGGCTATACAATGGTCTACGGCATTGTGAAGTTGATCAACTTTGCCCATGGTGATGTCTTCATGATTGGAGCCTTTACGAGCTTCTATGCCATCTCCATCATGAATCTGCACGAATGGCCCACACGGATCTTCCCCGGTATGGCTCCAGGGCTGAGCATTGTCTTGGGCACCATCACGGTGATGTTGCTCACCATGCTGGTCTCGGGCGTGCTGGCGGTGGTCATCGAGCGCTTCGCCTATCGCCCGCTGCGCGACAAACCGCGCATTGCAGCGCTGATTACCGCCATCGGCGTCTCCTTCTTCCTGGAGTACTACGGTGCGCTGCCTTTCACGCTGACCAATAACTACATCACCTATCCACGGCCCTTTGAGATTGCGGTTTTCAGCGCGGGAGTCATTCCCACCTGGATTGTGGTCGCCTTATGGGCTTTGTTCGTGGTCTCAGTCGGCGCCTACGCCGTCTTGCGATTTCTGGGACACAAGGGCAACATCAGCGCGCAAATCTGGTCGCGCCATCCGCTGCTGCAATTCGGGATGATGTTCGGGGGCTTCCTCGCGATTGTCCTCACCCTCACCACTGTGACCATCAATAGCGACGGCAAGGTCTGGGACCTATCGGTATCCAACGTGATGCTCCTCATCATGGGCGCCTCGATTCTGCTGCAGGTGGTCTTGCAGTACATCGTGAGCCAGACGCAGCTGGGCAAAGCCATGCGCGCCGCTGCCTACGATAAGCCGACGGCGCGGCTGATGGGCATCAATGTAGATGGGGTCATCACTGCGACCTTTGCCCTGGGTGGAGCGCTGGGTGGCGCAGCGGGCGTGCTCTACGCCACCGCCTTCAAACAGGTACACCACCTGATGGGCATCATTCCCGGTCTGAAAGCCTTCGTCGCCGCGGTACTGGGCGGTATCGGCAGCATTCCCGGCGCTCTGGTAGGCTCGCTGATTATGGGACAGGCGGAAACCCTGGCAGCGTCCTTTATCTCCACCCCCATGCGCGATGCCATTGCCTTCTCCTTGCTCATCATCGTGCTCCTGTTCCGACCGCAGGGCCTCTTTGGTGAGCCACCCGGTGAGAAAGTATAGGCGGTAGACAATGAAAAACATCAAGAAATCTACGCTCACCTTTTTTGGGACGTTCCTGGCGATTTATATCGTCGTCCAATTGCTACTGAGCCTGGGGCTGCTGAACAACTTCTGGCGCGGCATCCTCTTCTGGGGCGCAGCCATCAGCATGGTGGCGCTCGGGCTGAATCTCATTTATGGCTTTAACGGCCAATTCTCGCTGGGGCAATACGGCTTCTACGCCATCGGCGCGTATGGCGCCGCAGATATCACCTGGCGCTGGCTGAATAATGATCCCTCGGGCATCGTGGTCGGCTTTTTTGGCTCGCTGGTGGTGCTGGGGCTTTACGCGTTGGTGGGGATGGCGCTGCGCCGGTTCTACAACATCAAAGTGACCACACGCTTTATCTCATACCTGCTGGCGACAGGTCTGGGCTATTGGATCGCGGTTGTGGTCCTGCGCCCGCTGCTCGAACCGGTGTTCAATGGCCTCCTGAATGCCCTGCCAGGTGCGGTCACCCAGCAGATTGTCTTCTTCTTCGCCTTAGCCAGCGGGGCGTTGCTCGCGGGCATTGCCAGCTTCCTCTTCGGTATCCCGGTGCTGAGCCTGGGTTCGGATTACTTCGGTATCGCCACTCTGGGCTTTACGATTATCGTCAAAGTGCTGCTGGATAACACCGACACCATTCTCCCCTTCGTTGAGATGAAGGGCGCACGCGGCATGGTGGGCATTCCGCAGTGGACAAACTGGACCTGGGTCTTCCTCTGTTTCATGCTGGTCGTCATCGTGATGCGCAACCTGCTGCACTCGAGCACGGGACGCGCCATCCTTTCAGTGCGGGAGGATGAACGCGCCGCGCAGCTGGTGGGCATTGATGTGACCCAAGCCAAGCTGCTCCCCTTCGTCGTCGGCAGCATCTTCGCGGGTCTCGCGGGCGGCATCCGCGCCCACGACCTGGCTTTCCTACATCCGCAATCTTTCAATTTTATCCAATCCTTTAACCCGCTCATCATCGTCGTCTTTGGTGGATTGGGCAGTATGACGGGCACCATGATCACCGGTTTCCTGTGGATTCTGCTGCTGGAAGGCGCGCTGCGGTTACTGCTGCCGCAAGGCTTCGAGACCTGGCGCTTTGTTGTGTATCCCCTGGTGCTGTTGATCATGATGGAGTTGCGCCCAGAAGGGCTGTTTGGCAAATACGAACTCCCCTTCCTGGAGCGTCCGTTGGCAAAACTGCGTACAAAAACGGCTTTCTCCCAAGTGGATGGGCAAGCCGTCATCACCGAGGAAGTGGCACAATGACCGGACGACCTGAAGGCCTACCCGCAACTGTAGAAGCACAGCCCGTGCTCCTCGAAATCGAGGGCTTGACCCAGTTCTTCGGAAATCTGCGCGCCGTTTATGATTTCGACCTGAGCTTGCGCAAAGGCGAACTCATCGGGCTGATTGGACCCAACGGAGCCGGCAAGACCACCGTCTTCAACCTGATTACCGGTGTTTACCAGGCCTCGGCGGGCAGCATTCGCTTTCGAGGCATGGAGCTTATCGGCACCCCCTCGCATGAGATCATTCAGCTAGGCATTGCCCGCACGTTCCAGAACATCCGGCTGTTCTCCAAGCTCACGGTGCTCGACAACGTCCGCATCGCCTACCATCCGCACGCGGGCTATTCGCTCTCGGATTCGATTCTACGGAACAAACAATACAAGGAGCGCGAGAGCCAACTCACCGAACGCGCCCAGGATTTCCTGGAAATCTTCGGCCTGGAACAGCGCCAGAATGACATCGCCGGCAGCCTGCCGTACGGCTTGCAGCGGCGGTTGGAGATTGCGCGCGCGCTGGCGACCAATCCGGAATTGCTGATTCTGGATGAGCCGGCAGCGGGCATGAATCCCCAGGAAATTGATGAGTTGATGGGACTGATTCGCTTCATCCGCGAGCAGTTCCATCTGACCATCCTGCTCGTGGAGCACCGCATGCGGCTGGTGATGAACATCTGCGAGTGGCTCACGGTGATGGACTTTGGCGAGGTTATCGCGCGCGGGCTTCCTGAACAAGTGCGGGACAATCCCTTGGTGATTGAAGCCTATCTGGGGCGGCAAGCCGCGATTCTGAAGTAGGAAGGGGGCACCCGAATCATGGCACTACTCGAAGTTTCCGACCTGTTTGTCTCCTACGGTGCGATTCGCGCGCTGCACGGCCTGACCTTCTATGTGGACGAGGGCGAAATCGTCACCCTGATCGGCGCGAATGGCGCCGGGAAATCCACCACATTGAAGACCATCTCAGGCTTATTGCGTCCGGATAGGGGCGAGATTGTCTATGACGGTCAAGCCATCAGTCGCGCGGGCGCGGATGCCATCGTGCGCCTGGGATTGATCCACGTACCTGAGGGACGGCGGATTTTCGCGCCGCTGACCGTGCGCGAAAACCTGGAAATGGGCGCTTTCACGCGCAAGGATAAGCAAGAAGTGGCAGAGAGCCTGGAGCAGGTCTTCAAACTCTTTCCGCGGCTCAAGGAACGGGTGGCGCAGACCGGCGGCACGCTTTCCGGCGGCGAGCAACAGATGCTCGCGGTGGGTCGCGCACTGATGTCGAAGCCACGCCTGTTGTTGATGGATGAGCCTTCCATGGGCCTGGCGCCCATCCTGGTGGAGGAAATCTTCAACATCATCCAGGAAATCAACAAGCTGGGGGTGACCATTCTGCTGGTGGAACAAAACGCGCACATGGCGCTCTCGGTAGCCAACCGGGGCTACGTGCTCGAAACCGGCTCCATCCAGCTCACCGGTCCCGCGCAGGCGCTGGCAGCCGACCCACAGGTGCAAGAAGCCTACCTGGGCGGCGATTGAGCCGTACTTGTATTTGCACTGATAAATATCGCGCCGCGGCTTTGCCGCGGCGCGATATCTATCTCAAGCAGGTTCTCTCGTTTAGAGCGCCAGACGCTGCGCCGCAGCAATCGCTGCCCGCGCCCGCACCTCCAGCTCTTCAGCCGTGGCGCCATGCCGGGCGACCCCCTCACGCTGCGCCGCCAAACCCGTAGCCACCGCCACCCGCACCGCCACATCCGCTTCATCGAGCGCCGGCAGAATATGATCTTCGCGCAGCCCCAGGTCATGCGCGCAGCGCGCCAGCGCTTCAGCCGCCGCTACTGCCATCGCATCCGTGATGGTGCGCGCCTGCACATCCAGCACCCCCCGGAAGATTCCCGGGAAAGCCAGGGCATTGTTCACCTGATTGGGGAAATCGCTGCGCCCCGTGCCCACAATCCAGGCGCCGGCAGCCCGCGCTGCTTCCGGAGCAATCTCCGGCACGGGATTGGCGCCCGCAATGACGATGGCTTTGTGCGCCATCCCGGAAATCCACTCGGGCTGAATCACGTTGGGTCCGGGGCGGCTGAAAGCCAGAGCCACATCGGCGCCCGCCAGGGCTTCGGCGATGCCGCCGGTGCGCCCCTCGGCGTTGCTCTCCTGGCAAATCTGCCATTGAGGCGCGATTTCGGCCTGCGCCTCCAAATCGTGGCGCCCCCGGTGCAGGATGCCCCCCGCGTCACAAGCGACCAGCACGCCGGGAGCGGCGCCCGCCGCCTTGAGCAGGCGATAGGCGGCTACATTCGCCGCCCCCATACCGATCAGGGCGATGCGCGCGTTGGGCAGCGCCTTGCCCGCCAGGGTGAGCGCGTTCAGAACTGCCGCCAGCACCACCGTGGCCGTGCCCTGCTGGTCATCGTGCCACACGGGAATATCGAGCGCCGCACGCAACCGCGCCAGCAGCCCAAAGCACTTGGGTTGGGCGATATCCTCCAGGTTGATGCCGCCGAAGGTGGGCGCCACCGCCTGAACGGTGGCGGCGAAAGCCTCCGCGTCGTTTGCGGCGAGCATCAGGGGGACGGCATCCACGCCGCCCAAGAGCTTGAAAATCAGCGCCTTGCCCTCCATCACCGGCAAGCCTGCCTGGGGACCGATATCCCCGAGGCCCAGGACACGCGTGCCATCGGAGACAATTGCGACCGTGTTGCCGCGGTTGGTCAGCTCCCAGACGCGCTCCGGGTCGGCGGCAATCGCCAGACACGGCTCCGCGACGCCGGGCGTGTACCACACCTGGTAATCGGGCAAGCCCGTCACCGGCACCTTGGGGGCGCACTGAATCTTACCGCGATAGCGCGCGTGCAAGGCTAAACTGAGTTCTTTGAGATCGGACATTGAATCCTCCTTCAGCAAAGGTGGGTCGCACCTATAAAGGCGGCTGCAAACCGGAATCGCGCGTGCACACGAGCAGGATGCGGCGCCGGGTTGAGCGTGCAGGTGCAACCCACCTCCAATAAGGGGCGCACCTGGAAAGGTGACCGCAAACCGGAATCGCGTGTGCAGGGCCAGCAGGATGCAGCGCCGGGTTGAGCGTGCAGGTGCAACCCACCTCCAATAAGGGGCGCACCTGGAAAGGTGACCGCAAGCCAGAATCGCGTGTGCAGGGCCAGCAGGATGCGGCGCCGGGTTGAGCGTGCAGGTGCAACCCACCCTCAAATCTCCGGCCTGAAAGCCACCAGGTAATTCATGAACGCGGGTCCCATGCTGCCCGGCGCCTGGTTGCTGCCCAGGGTGACTCTGCCCGCGGGGAAGTCGCGGCTATAGACCGGGAACAGCATCCGCCCGCCGGGATGGTCAATCTCGATGTGCATGGATTCCGGCTTGAACTTCCGCAGCCAGTTGGGAAGTCGCTTTGCCGTCGCCAGGTAGGCGACGTAGACCTTCGATGGGCGGTCCAGCTGCAGGTACAGGAAGGATTCCCGGCGCGCCTCGTAATCCAGGTCGGCGGTCTGTACCGCCGGGAGACCGCTGAGCGGCAACGGCAACCGCATGATGAGATAAGGGCGGTCGGTATAAGCCGGGCGGAAGGTGCGCAAGAAGGTCTTGCGGTAGCGATGTGGACTGGCGACCTGTGCCGAAACGACGGGGGAGATATAGCGCTGGGCATAGGCGCCGGGGCGCCGGCCCGCGTCCTCTTGCGCGACCACCGCCATGCCCCCCACCACCGAGGTCAGGGGATCCATGGCGCGCAGCTTCTCGTAACCGAAGATGCGTTCCAGGAGCGCTACAAAGACGGGAATCTGGGAGCTGCCTCCCGTGCGCAGAACCAGGGCGAGTTGCTCGGGGCGCAGCCCCGCTTCGGCAAGCACTGCGTTGATCTCCCGCTCCACAAAAGCCACTTCCTGCTCGATCAACTCCTCGAAGCGGCGGCGCAGGATCCGCTCGCGAATCTCAATCGCCTGATAGAGGAATTCCAGTTTGGCGATT
Organism: Anaerolineae bacterium; assembly: GCA_026645815.1. Taxonomy (GTDB): domain Bacteria; phylum Chloroflexota; class Anaerolineae; order B4-G1; family SLSP01; genus JAAZNO01. The sequence goes on from JAPKMR010000037.1 coordinate 32,825, forward strand.
AGCCCGGTGGAAAGCTGTACCTTGGCGCGCTCAATCGTCTTGAAGAGCGAGAAGCCGACGTTGGCGGAAACCAGGGTCTCCAGCGCGCGCATGGCGCGTGGATTGTCGCCGGTCTCCTGGAAGCGCCGAATCTTGCCCAGCTCCTGGGGCCTGGAGAGCTCCGGCATGGTCTGCCAGGTTTTGAGCAAATCGAGCATGTAGTAGGGGAAGTCCACGCCGGGTTCCGCATGCGAACCGGCGCCGAAGTACTTGAGCAAGGATTCCATCACACGGCGGTCGAGGTCATCGCCGCCGACGAGCACACCCCGCGTCGCCAGCACGCGCGGCGGTTCCTGCCCGCCCACCTCGGCGATGGTGAGATCGAGCGTGCCGCCGCCAAAGTCGAAGAGGAGCGCGCGCTCGCGGCGTTCGGCGGTGCGGTGATAGAGGTGCGCGGCAGCAATCGGCTCCAGCTGGAATGTGATTTCCTTGAAACCTGCGAAACGCGCCGCCTTGTAGAGAATCTCCTCCGCCCGCTCCGAGATGGCGGGGTCTTCGGAGAATTTCACCGGGCGTCCCAGCACCACGGCATCGCAGGTCGCGCCGAGTTGTTGCTCCGCGCGCGCGCGCATGGCGCGCAGCAGAATGGCGATGAGTTCATCCACCGGATAGTAGCGGTCAAAGATCACGGTGCCCTCGTATTCGGGATCGCGCAACACGGTTTTGACCGATTGCAACAGGCGCCCATTGGCGGCGATATCCACCTGGTCAAAGATATCGTGCATGTATTGAATAGGTCCCGAACCAGGTCCGCCGACGACAATCTCGATGGCGCCCATGTGGCGCTTCTCCCAGACCGGGCGGCGTCCCGTCTCCTGCTCCAGGTATTCGGCAGATGCCGAGCTGCCCAGGGAGGTAGCGTGATCGCGTTTGATGTAGATGAGGGAAGGCAAGACGCGAGGGTTGTCATTGCCTGGGTCAATTTCGACCGGGTGCAAAGTTTCACCATCGTAATAGGCGACGGCGGAGTTGGTCGTTCCGAAATCAATACCTATACGCATTTTTCACCCCTGTGAGTTGATCTTCGCACTTTCAAGGAGGCGAAGCGCCAACGCATGTTCGGGAGACAGGCGCAGGGCTGTGAGCGCGGTAAGCTGTGTGATCTACGATGCAGGGTAAGCCAGTGTACAACGCACCGGCGCCACAGCGTAGATTGCAGGAACATGCGAAGAAGCCATCCTCCTCGAATCAGGAAGAAGCAAGTATACCGCAGTTTTTGCAGGAGACAAACGCACCAACTTCCGGGGATGGCTTTCATGCCGGCGGCGGCAATCTCAAACGCCCTACAGGGCATGCTAGAAAGGTGTTTTTGGGCGACGCGGTTGCGCCGCGTCGCCCAAAAAACCCTCTCTCCAACGAGCTTCAGCCCGAAATTCGCGTCCGCTACGAGGCAGTCTCTATTCGTGGTATCCCATAACCACGAGGCGAGAGATAAGCGGCAGGAAGACTCGATGAACTTCAGTGATGATACGGAAGTTCAGCACATTGGACTTTGAATCGCAATTTACAGGCGGGTAACCCCCGACACCCGTATGCAAACAAGCCTGAGTGCTGAAAGTAGCTGGGAGCACCTCAGCAGGCAAATCATCAACGCGCGTCGCGTATTGGATTTCAGAAATAGCATTGGGATCGAGCGTGAGTGTCCCAATAATGGCATTGTGCTCCGCGCTGAAGGTCACGCCGATGGGTCCGGTCAATGAACCGGTGAGATAGGTCGTGTACGTCGGAATCGCATCGTAAATCTGGTAATGTGTGACAGTATGGGGATATGTGGCGGTGAGGGTAAACGTGATGATTTCTCCGGGAGTGCGAACGGTTTCTCCCCCCTGTTTATAGACATGATAGCCGGTGAAGTCATTCGGGGAGGCTTCGCCGCGCGGTAAGGTCACAGTCTGAGTGCTGGGTTCCCAGATATAGCCCAGCGAATCGGGTACAAGGGTATAGGTACCGGCGGGCAGGCTAGGGAAGACATACCGTCCCTGGTGCGTTACGGTCTGAGAATAACTGCGACTGGCAGCAGTAACAGCAAAATCGTCATAAAGTGTACCCCCATCCCAACCTTTGAACTCACCATACAGAATATTGGGGTCCGGATCAACCTGAAAAATGAGCAACCCCCTGACCGCATCGGCGACATAGAGATGGTTGCCCTCCGCCGCCACAGAGAGCGTGTTGGTGTCTTTCGCTACGTGAGGGGAGATCACAGGGGCAGGCTCCGCAGGATTTGAGACATCAATGATTTGGACGCCCATCGCCTCACTCGCGATGTAAGCATAACGATCACCAACAGCTACAGCATAGGTATGTAGCCACCCGCCATCGGAGAAGCCCCCCACGAGAGTCGGATACGCCGGGTCGCTGATATCCAAGATCGTTAGCCCACAGCCGGTTCCCCAAGATCCAGTCGCGATGTAAGCGTACGTGCCCTTCAACACCATGCTTGCAGGTTTGGAAATTGTGAGCGTGTGCGGGATAGCGGTTGGCGTATCTGGGTCGGCAATATCTACAATATGGAATTTAGAGCCACCTTCGATGACATACAGTGTTTGCGCACGCAAAGACAGTGCGTAGGGATAGCCTGCGCTTGTACCCGCGGCATTCCCGGTGGGGAAAAACCCTCGTTTTTGCGGCTGCGCCGGGTCGCTCACGTCAATGATTTGCACACCGCCGCTTGTGCCGCCTTGATAAGCCAGACCCACATAGGCATAGGCTCCACCAACGATGAGATTCCGGGGGTAGCCATCAACAGCGACTTGAGCGATGCGTTGAGGCGCGTGCAAGTCGGTGATAGTATAGATTTCTACCGTGCCCCCGGGTGTAGTATTCAGGATCAGGCGATACCCATATCCGCCGGCAATGATCAGCCCATTGAGTCTATTGTAGCCAAGCTGTTGTGGGCTGATGGGATTAGCAACATCCACAAAATGGAATTCGCCGCTGCTGAGGTAGGCGTTATTGCCATCCACTCTGATATCCGTAGGTCCCCCCACGCGATGGTATGCACCGGCAATGCCCGGCGCGGCAGGATTAGCCACATTGATGATACTCAAGCCGCCATTGGCGCCACCCGCGTAGGCATAGTTGCCGGAAAGTCGTACGGTATTGGCGCATCCCGGAATGTCCACATTGACGCCGCTTACCGGAGCAGCAGGATCTGCGATGTTGACAGCTTTAACGCCGCAGGGAATAGTAGGGTTGAGGTTGGTCCCGCTGCTGACAAAGACATAGCTACCGGAGAAAGCGAAACCGGTCGCATTGGCGGCAGTGTATTGGCTAACATATTGTGGGTTTTGTGGATCGCTGAGTTCGTACATCTCAACTGCGCCGTAGGAGTTCCCTGCGTGCAGGTAATTGCCTTGCGCCGCAATGACTGTCGGTCTGTTATTCAGATCAACACCTGTTATTCGAACTGGTGCAGCCGGATTTCCCACGTTGATGATGCTGAGGGTGGTGGATGAATCGTAGAGATAGGCTGTAGTATTGTGAACAATCCCACCATAATTGGGAGTGGCGCTGTAAGCGCCAATTTGCGTAGGATTGGTGGGGTTACTGATATCCAAGATGACAAAACCGATGGCATTAAAGACATAAGCGAGGTTGCCGGAAATCTGGATTCGATTTGGATGCCAGGGGACGGTATACGTGGTTGCCAGCGAGGGCTGTGCCGGATTGCTGGCATCAAAAATCCGCAACCCATCATGGAAAGTCATCGTGTCGTCAACCCGATACCCCTTATCCACAACGTAAACATAGTGCCCGCTTACCGCGAGGTCGGTGATGGTGCGCTCGCCAGGAGCGCTCAACCCTACCAGGTTTGGCGCGGCAGGATTGGCAATATCGTACACAGCAAGCCGCCGCCCAGTCGCTGCGTAAGCGTAATTGCCCTGCACGACAAGTGCATTCACTGCGCCACCGTATTCCGCCAGCTGCGTCACTAGCGGCGGCGGCGCCGCCTCAGATACGAAAGTGCTGGCAAGGTCTTCTGACACCGGCTGAAGCGCGCCGGGAGTCTCCACCGGCAGCAAAGGCTGCGCGATGGCGGCGAGGGGGAGCAGCAGCAGTAGCAAAGCGGGCAACACTCCCCTTAGAAAATAGCAGATGACTGTTTTCATAGAACCCTCCGGATTTAGTGATGTGCAAACCAGCATAGAGTATCACGGTTTTTTGCGATCGCAAGCAAAAGAGACATTGATTCCCAAAACGATAGAACTCAATGCATTTTTCGCAGCTGTTCAGACTTCTATCGGCATGATGAATTTTCACAAATTACCTTCGGTATATCTTCGCGCCCCCTCCTCACCCCGCACGAATCGGTGTTACTGGGAGCGCCGGGCTCCAGCCCGGCTTGCCCCGTAGCCGCGGCATTCTGCCGCGGCAGAATGCCGCGCGCTGCCTGCTGCCCCTCGTCCCGTAGGGACGTCTGAAAGTAGGCAGGCACTTATGAACTTTCAAATTTTACTTCGGTATATCTTCGGGTTCCTCCTCATCCTTCAAGCCCGTCACCCTGAGCAGCCTGTCCTGAGCGCAGTCGAAGGAGAGCGGAACGAAGCGAAGCGCAGTGGAGCGGAGT
>JAPKMR010000038.1 GCA_026645815.1 Anaerolineae bacterium
CAAAAATCAATCAAAGAAAGACATTTGTATGGTAGCACGATTCTGGTCAGTGAGTCTATGCAAAGCAAGGCTCTCTGGTCCAGGAGCTGGCAAAAGAAGGGTTGCGTACGGGACGTTTTGCATTATTCTCAAGCTGTCATCATGTCACAATTTGAGGTAATGTCCATGTTAAAATCACCCTCTATATCCCCCAATCTGCGAACCTGCAAAGTGGTCTTTCAACCCTCTGGGCGGTTCGGGGTTGTGGCGCCGGGTATGTCACTACTCGAGGTTGCTCGCCAGTTGGGGGAGCCTCTTGTCTCTGTTTGTGGCGGGCAGGGCAGCTGCGGGAAATGCCTGGTATTGGTGGAGGAGGGCGTTTTTGTCAAACATGATATCCACTCGACTGCGGCTCATCTATCACCGCCGGATGAAGAGGAGCGAAGGCTTCTTGTGCAGCAGGGAGCGTCAGCCGCTGCGAGGTTAGCGTGTCGAGCGCAGATTTTGGGGGATGTGCTTATCACGGTGCCGGCGGGAAGTCAGGCGCAGCCGCAGGTAGTTCGCAAAGCGTTGGCGCAGCAGGTGTGTCAGGTAGATCCCGCCATTCAGCTGGTGCGCTTCACCTTGGAAAAGCCACAGGAGGGCAACGGCTCACCACACGAGCGGGCATTATCCGCCATTCGTGAGGTTTTAGGACAGGTTGGTGCTTTTGATGCCGTTGCCTTGCAGGGGTTACCCGAAGCATTGCGTGAAGGTGACGGCGTCTTGACAACCACAATATGGAATCACAGTCATGTCATTCGAGTGCAACCAGGGCACCAGACCCGCGCCCTGGGCCTGGCGGTTGATATCGGCTCGACGACATTGGCAGCATACCTCTGTGATCTTGAGAATGGCGACTTGCTTGCGACGACTGCGGCGACCAATCCCCAGGTGACCTATGGTGATGATATTATGTCTCGCATTTCGTATGTAGCAGAGCAACCTCAGGGATTGCAGCGGCTTCATGAAGTTGTTATTGGGGCGATCAACGCATTGGCGCAACAGGGGGTAGCAAAAATTGGCGCGACGCTAGAGGATATTGTGGAGGTGGTACTGGTTGGCAACAGTGTGATGCACCATCTGCTGCTGAATCTCGACCCATCCCCGTTAGGGCGCTTGCCTTTTCTTCCGGCAGTGTGCGATTCGGTGGAAGTTCCGGCGTCAAACCTGGGTTTGACCTTCAATCCTGGTGCGATGGCCTATGTGTTACCCTTGGTGGCGGGATTCGTGGGAGCAGATGCGGTGGGGGTGCTGCTGGCGGAAGCGCCACATTTACAGGACGAAGTCACCTTGCTGATTGATGTGGGCACCAATGGTGAGATCATCCTGGGTAATCGTTCACGTCTGCTTTGCACCTCGGCGGCAACTGGTCCAGCTCTGGAGGGAGCACAAATCACACATGGGATGCGTGCTGCGATAGGTGCTATTGAGCGCGTGCGCATTGATCCGATGACTTTGGATCCGCGCTTTCGTGTCATCGGTCAGGAGGTATGGAGTGATGCACTGGCGCCAGAGGTCATACGTGCTAGAGGGATCTGTGGCTCTGGAATTATTGAGGCGGTGGCGGAGTTATTTGCTGCTGGCATTATCACGTCGAGTGGACGCTTTGATCTGGCTCTCAACCATCATCGGCTTACTCGGGTCTCTGGGAAACCGGCTTTCGTTCTGGCGGATTCGGCGCAGAGTGCCACAGGCAAAGCCATTGTGCTCACACAAGGCGATGTGCGCGCAGTGCAACTTGCCAAAGCGGCGCTTTATACTGGTGCGCGCTATTTGATGCAGGACTATGGGGTGGAATCCGTGTCGCGCATCGTCCTGGCAGGCGCTTTTGGGACGCAGATTGATGTGAAGCGGGCGATGATGATTGGGATGATTCCCCATTGTGATTTGGGGCGGGTGGTTTCTGTGGGCAATGCTGCGGGCGCCGGGGCTTGCATGGCGCTGTTGAACCGCGGGCAACGTCAGGAAGCCTCCCGATTGGCGCGTTGGATCGAACATGTGCCGATATCGCTGAAGGCGGATTTCCAGGAGCGCTTTGTGGATGCTTTAGCTTTCCCACGTTCTGGCGATGTGTTCCCCTATCTGCTGGAAGGGTGCCGCGAAGAAGATTGAGGACCATAATACGGTATCTTCTGCTCCGGGGAACTTCGCAGATTCCCATCGCGGGTTGCAGATTGTGGATTATAGCCGGTCGTCACTCCGGCAGTCGTTGTCTCAGGGCAACAGGCTCTGAATTTCGGATAGGGCACCGCGTTGCTCTGGTGTGAACAGAATATCAAGATGCCCATTATCCGTGAGGAACAAGGTTATGCTCAACAGATCGCCAGTGGATTCGCCGAGCTCGGCAGCGACCAGGCTGCGTCTTGGAATATAGCGCCAGACACCACCGTGCCGGGCGCCACGAACGCTCTTTATGCGTGGATCATCGCGTATGAGGATAATCTCTTTATCGGTAATGATGAGCAGATGGGCAGTGGAGATGGTGCGATACAGCTTAACTCCCAGCAAGTCAAAGGATTTGACCCGGATTTCGGGTTGCCACAGGCTGCTGAGTATCCGTGCATCTGGTCGCAGACTGCTCTTGCCGAAATTCATAAATTTATAGGCGCTCGCTTGCAGGTAATCTAGTTTGGCCTGTTCGGTGTGTGGCGCCACTGAAAGCGCCTTTTCCGGAAACCCGCGTGCTTGTTCCAGCAAGGTCGTGAAGTGTCGTAGTGTGGCTGTGTTGAAGGCAAATGTTGACACAGCGAATTCCCCAGTTTGCATCATGCCGCTGATTGTAATCCAGGAATATAACAGAATCGTGCCTACTTCAACGTCACGGAGCGTGTCAAGATTGAACTGATGACGCGTGATCTGTTTTCCGTCGCGTTCGAGAACAGTCAGGAAGTTGTCTGTAATCCAGAATAGTTTTTCGTTGACCTTTCTTGATAGCTCGCGACTGGCGGGCGTGAGAATGAGTGTGGGAAACTTCGGTGTGTTCTGGGTGAGCGCGGCATACACGTCCTGATATGCTGGCGGAATGTCTTCAGGGGCTTCGATAACTCGTGCCCACGAAGCCATCGTCTGCTTTGAGCCGGTCAGCGTAGATGCTCCACCGTGTTCTGTGTTTGTCATGCGAAACCCTCTCCGCCAGTTCGGGTGTGTTCGACCATGGTAGTATAGGTTCCCATGGGATCAAGAATTCCGAATTGCATTGTGTTTTAGAGGTATTATGTTCTGAGTATATTCCAGATTTCGGAAAGCGTCAATGTTTTAGCTGCCGAAAAAATCTTGGCTTAATGGGTGTGTTTCAACTTTGGGGTAAAAGTAAGAGACTATCACGCAAATGCCTTTTCTCTGAGTGATTTTGTGCGGTGGGGCACAAGCCCCACCGCACAAAATCACCCTTTTTAATGGACTTCAGTCCGCAGTGTGCGCCTTGCGATGGAAGTCTGAACAGTTACGGCTTGACTAATTCCTGGAGCTGTGTATAATACCCTCATTGATGCGGGGTGGAGCAGTGGCAGCTCGTCGGGCTCATAACCCGAAGGTCGGCGGTTCGAATCCGTCCCCCGCTACTCTTTTTTGAGCGGCGAGGTAGCTCAGTGGTAGAGCAGGGGACTCATAAGCCCTTGGTCGCTAGTTCGAATCTAGTCCTCGCCACACAAAAATACTGAACAGCCCGGTACCTAACCGGGCTGTATTGTTTTAAGATGGCTAAACTCCCCTTTCGTAGTGGATTTCCAACCTGAAATCTGCGCCTTGCGATGAAAACCTGAACTATCACGTCCTATGTTTTTGTGCCGCGGCGCAACCGCCTCCAGAGGAGAGCAAGCATCAGACCGGTCAGCAGCACGAAGCTTGCGCCGATGAAGACCCATTTAAGCAAAGTGAGAACCGGTGCTAGCTGAGCAACCAGCGGACTTGGGGTCGGGTAGCGTGCCAACACGATCGAGGCTGCGGTATTCTCCAGGAAATCCAGCCCCATTGCCAGCACTGGCAGCAGGTTGAGCATTTGCAGGGGGTTTTGGGGGTCGAAAATGCGGCGGGTCAGCCAGCTGCTAGCTGCAACAAGGAATGCGGTATAGACCAGGGGCCAGATGACGTCAAAGGTCCAGCGCGCCTGGAGATAGGCCTGACGTCCTTCCGGTCCGTAGGCTTCTGCCATGGCGTAGATCTCGCTGGGAGTGTACCACAAGGAGGTATCGGGCGCACCTGCACCGTTGGCTGTGCGTGCTGCCTCGGCAGCTTGCCAGGGTAGCACGAGAGCGGTAAACGCGATGAAGATAACCGTGGCAAGCAGGGCTGCCCGCCCCGTGGAGAATTGGTGCAGTTTAGCTGCGCAGTTTTTCAAGGGTGCCATTATTTCATCTCACTGTGATTGCTTACCATTTGGCGTGATGTTCTTCCGCAAAGCCCAGCAAACCCTCCAACTTCAGCGTTTCGCCATCATCGGTGATGGCTGTTCCGCTGTAGTGTCCAAACATCTGGTGCACCTCACTGGTGATGAGCAGGAGGTTGGTCGCGGCAGTACGGTCGTAGAAAGGAGTGAAGGTCAGGTCTAGCCGTCCATCCGGGCTAATCATACGCCAGGGTGCCATGAAGTTACCTGAATCATAGATGAAATCTACCTGCCCCAGTTTGTGGATTCGCCCATCCAGGATGAGAGCATTCTCGGTAGCTGCGGAGGTATCTCCGAAACCAAATCCGAGATTCAGGCCCACGCGGCGCCGGTCGGGTAAAAATCCTGAGGCACTTGCCCAAACCCAGAAGGATTTGTACTCCCACACGCCGCGTCCCCAATCGAGGTTCCCCAGGTGGGTTTCCGGGGATAGTTCAAGCCTTTGCCCACCGGATTCAATCCAACCTTCTGCGGGAAGGCAGTTGATCTTGCGGTTGTAATAGAAGCGGTTCCCTTTGATGGGGATAGTAATGACCAACGATTCATGTTCGGGTGGCAGGTGTAGGAATATCTCCGCTGCGAGTTTACTGCCGTTAAAGCCATCCCAATCTACTGAGAGGCGGCGACCTGTCGCCTCAATCTGGAAGGTCATGCGCACCGATTTCCCTTCGTAGTGGCTTGTGCCTTCGGTGCTATTGCGGGGCAACTCAATTCCATGACCAAACGGGATGGTGAGAGTCTCTTCGTGGTGTGAACGCCCGGCAAAATCAAGGATATAAGCAAAAACCTGTCCCGCATATCCCAGGTCCGCGAGTGTGAAGGAATAGAAGTGCGTGGGGGTGATGATGCCGTAATAATCCCAGCGTTTCACGCGAAAACGCTGAAGTGGGCGCGTGAGCGGTCGGTAGAATCGCACTGCCTCAAGATTGCAATCCCAAAACGCTTGTCGTGCCCATCCGGTTTTGGTGAGATGGCCTTGAGAATCGAGCAAAGCTAAGGATTCTGTGATTTCTTGTTGCGGTTTTGATTGTGTCATGGTGCTACCTCCGGTACTTTCAATTCTACTATGCTTTCGTGTCTTTGTCATTCTTTGTGGTAGAATATCTTTTTTAACAGGCTACCCCAACCATTCCTTTGTGTGGAACACTTTGCAAAGAACTGTATTCTCAGAGGAGGATTCGATCTATGAAATCATTACAGGATCTGATTCAGCGTGAGGGGGTCTATTTGGGCCGCGGTATTCTCAAGGTGGATAGCGTCATTAACCATCAAGTTGATGCCACGGTGATGTTGGAAGCTGGTGCGGAATTTGCTCACCGCTTTGGCAGCTACGAACCTACCCGTATCCTTACTGCTGAAGTTTCAGGCATTATTCCAGCGTTGACCACCGCTTATGCCCTGGGCTTGCCATTGGTCTTCGCGCGCAAGCACAAGCCGATTACCATGAAAGACCCGGCTTTTGTGGAATTCGCACCTTCGCACACCAAGGGTGGGGAAGTATCATTGATGGTATCCTCTGAGTTTCTCCTGCCCACAGATCGCGTATTGATTATTGATGACTTCCTGGCGACGGGGCAAACGATTGATGCTCTGGCGCGGTTGGTCCAGGATGCCGGTGCGACGCTTGTGGGGATTGGAACCCTGGTCGAAAAGCGCTTCGAGGGTGGGCGAGCTCTGCTCGAGTACCTGGGTGTGCCCATCGAATCTCTTGTCATCATCGAGGCGTTGCGTGATGATGGCACGATTGTTTTTGCGGAGTGATCTGTGACAACGCGTGAAACCCTCGTTATTCTTGATTATGGTTCTCAGTATACTCAGCTCATCGCGCGACGGGTGCGTGAACACCATGTCTATGCGGAGATTCTCCCCTGGAATGTGGCTCCTGAGCGCCTTGCGGCGCTGACCCCAGTAGGCATCATTCTCTCCGGTGGTCCCAATAGCGTCTATGCTGCTGGTGCACCGGTTCTACCGGAATTTGTGCTCTCGCTTGGTGTGCCGGTGTTGGGGATTTGCTACGGTATGCAAGCGCTGGCACTCGCTTTGAGTGGAGAGGTGCGGTCAGGGGCGCTGCATGAATACGGCGCGACGCAAGTTACGATAACACAGCCCACCAATCCCCTTTTCGCGGGTTTGCCTCTGACACTGACAGTGTGGATGAGCCATGGGGACCAGGTTGCCGTGCTACCGAATGGTTTCGTGGATATTGCGCGTAGCCAGAGTGGGGTCATAGCTGCCATTGCAGATGAGGCTCGGCGGCTTTTCGGATTACAGTTTCACCCGGAAGTGGTTCACACTCCCTTGGGTGGTGAGGTGTTGCGGCGCTTTCTGTTTGATGTCTGTGGCTGTGTTGGCGATTGGACTCCCGAGGCCTTTATCGCAACCACTGTGGCTCGCATTCAGCAGCAGGTTGGGCGGAATGGCGTAGTCTGCGGTTTGAGTGGCGGGGTGGATAGTGCGGTGACTGCCGCGCTCGTGCATCGCGCCATCGGTGACCAGTTAAATTGCATCTTTGTGGATACGGGATTGCTACGGCGTGATGAGGCAGCGCAGGTTGAGGCGACCTTTCAGCATGCACTGGGCATGCGGTTGACTGTGGTGGATGCCTCCCAGCGTTTCTTCACAGCGCTTGCCGGTGTCACTGAGCCGGAGCAGAAACGCCGAATCATCGGGGAGCAATTCATCCGTGTGTTTGAGTCTGCCGCACAGCAGTTGCCTGGCGTTCGCTTCCTCGCACAGGGGACTATCTATCCTGATGTGATTGAGAGTGCCGGAGGACCGGCAGCGAATCGTATTAAAAGCCATCACAACGTTGGTGGTTTGCCGGAGGAAATGGCGCTGGAGTTGGTGGAACCATTAAGGGAACTGTTCAAAGATGAGGTTCGCGCGGTGGGTCTGGCTTTGGGGCTTCCCGAGATTCAGATTTGGCGACACCCGTTTCCTGGACCTGGTTTAGCAGTGCGCATCCTGGGTGAGGTGACTCGCGAGCGTGTTGCTACCTTGCAGTCAGCCGATGCGATCTTCCTCGAGGAATTGCATGCCGCTGGTTATTACCACCAAACTGCACAAGCTTTTGCGGTGCTCTTGCCGGTTCAGAGTGTGGGGGTGATGGGGGATTTCCGCACCTACGCGGATGTCGTGGCGTTGCGCGCGGTCACGACGGATGATTTTATGACCGCAGATTGGGCGCAACTGCCGTATGAATTGTTGGTACGTATCTCGAACCGCATCGTCAATGAGGTACGTGGTGTGAATCGCGTTGTCTATGATATCAGCAGTAAACCGCCGGCGACGATTGAGTGGGAATAACTTGGATTATGGAGGTTTCACGGACGCACGCGTGAGGTGGAAGATGCGTAATGTGGGTTTTGTGATGGTGACCCTGGTCGTATTACTGGGCGCTATTGGGGGAGCGTATTGGTTGATAGGCCCCATGTTGGATGGGCGGATTCTGCCGGGTGTGTCGCTCTGGCGAATGCCGCTGGGTGGAGCTACGATTGAAGAAGCGCAGCATCAGGTGTTGCGTGAGTTGGGGTTGGATGTGCCACGGGTGGTGCTATTGGGTCCAGACGGGCAGCGATGGATTTTCTCTGCCGCGGACCTTGGAGTAAATGTGGATATGGAGGCGACTCTGGCACGCGTGTATGGGCCTGGACACAGCCAGAAGCAGTTCTTTGCCGCTCTACGTGAACGCTGGCAGGCGCTGCAAAGGCCCAAAATGGTGGCGCCAGTGTTGGTTTGGGAAAAGTCCCGTGCTTTAGGACACCTGCACTCACTCTCTCAGCAGATTGACAGCCCGGCCCGAGACGCACAGGTATACCTTGATGGCGCTGAGGTCCGCTGGGAACCTTCAGCCATGGGGCGCCGTTTGGATATTTCGACGACTTTGACCCTACTGGAGCCTTATTTGCGTGTGCCCGGTGTGGCGGAGCTGTCGCTAATCGTTGAACCTGTAGCGCCCCAATTGGGTGACGCTCAGGCTGCGCAGGCGCTTGAGGTCGCACGCCGTGTTTTGATCGAACCGGCGCAATTGTTGGTGCCCAATCCTCTGGAGGGTGACCCTGGACCCTGGACCATTTCACCTGAATCGTTGGCCGCGATGTTGGCCATTCATGTGGTTGATGGGCAGGTGACTGTGGGTTTTGATGAGGCGGCGTTGCGCGAGTATCTCGCCCCGCTCGCTATGGGCTTGCATCGTGATGCTGTAGATGCGCAATATCGCTTTGATGGCGCCTTAGGGCAACTGATTGCGCGTTCACCGAGCAGCGAGGGCCGTGTGCTCGATGTGGAAGCCACGATGACTCAAATCGCCACGTATTTGCAGGCGGGACAGCACCTGGTGCCACTGGTTCTGAAGCCAGTACCCCCACGCTATGCAGATACAGCTACGGCTGAGGAACTCGGCATCGTCGAGTTGATCGCGGTGGGTGAGTCCTACTTCGCCGGCTCTTCCTCTGCCCGTGACCACAATATTCGCGTGGGATCTTCGAAGTTTAACGGGATTCTAGTTGCACCCGGAGAGACTTTCTCGTTCAATGCTTTCTTGGGTGAGGTGACGCAGGCCGAGGGCTACGACGAATCTTACGTCATTGTGGGGAATCGCACGGTTCCGGGCATCGGCGGCGGCATCTGCCAGGTGGCGACCACAGCTTTCCGTGCCGCTTTCTTCGCCGGCTATCCGATCATCGAACGATGGCCCCATGCTTATCGTGTGGGCTATTATGAGCTTGGCGGTTACGGACCGGGTTTCGATGCGACTATTTACTCCCCCCTGGTGGATTTGCGTTTTATCAATGATACGCCCTATCATCTGCTGATCCAGACTGAGGTGGATTCTGCAGCGATGCGTTCGCGCTTTCTCTTTTATAGCACCTCAATGGGGAGACAGGTTGAGCAGATTGGCCCAACCGCGGGACCTCCTGAGCGACCAGGCGCACCTGTGTATGAATATGATGCCTCCTTGCCCTCTGGAACCTATGTGCTCGTGGAAAATCCCCATGATGGGTTGACTGCAGTGTTGGAACGTGTGGTGCGAGATGCTGAGGGCGAGGTTCTGACCAAGGATCGTTTTGTGAGCCGTTTTGTGCCGTGGTCTGCGCGCTATCGTTTTGGACCTGGATTCGTTCCGCCGCCCGATGCGCAGGTTATTGGGCAGCCCTAAACGTAACCCTTTAGATTCCTATCACAAAACGCAAATCTCGGACCAAGACAGTCTGAGAAACAACACGATGCTGAATCTATACCGATTTCAGGTATACGAAAACGCCCGCAATCTTTAGAAATCGCGGGCGTTTTTGTATGCAGTGCCGTAATCTGCTATTACACTATCATTTTAGCGGCGATAGGCGCGCAATTCGATGTTGGCTTCTTTGAAATAGCTGTTGGCTGGTAAATCTTCAGCAGCATATTCCACAGCCTTGACCAGTGCCCGTACTCGCAGGGCGGTGGTTTCCAGAACAATCTCCTCACCTGGGACGATTTGACGCAATTCGCCGCCACCAGCGACTTTTGAAAGCAACTCATCCCCGAACGTGGGATCCTGGAAGGCATATTCGCTGGCTAGAACGGTCGTCACTGTCTTGATATCGCTCTTGTCGAAGAGCCAGATCTCCAAAGCCGTTACCTTTTTGTGATCGCCTGCGCCAATGGTGTGTGAGATATCCACGCCGCACTCGCCAAGGAACTCCGCACCATCCTCAATGCTAAAGGAGGGATTGAAGAAGTCATCGCCCTCGCGATAAGTCGCGCTGGTTGTGCGTAGAGCCGGCGTTGTTTCACCTTCCACCGCAATATCTTCCATGACTCTGCCATAGGCGCCGGCGAGTCCGGGTTCTTGTTCTCCTTCTTCCGCACGGCGTTTTTCTACATAACGGCTGTAGAGCAGGTATCCCAGCGCCGCCAGCGCCAGCGCGATGATGAGATAGCCGAGCGCCCTAAGTATGTTGCCAAGAGTACTCCGTGTTGCGGGCGCCTCTGCTTCGGCCTCGGAGGTTGGGGCTTCTGGAGTGACCACTTCGGATCGGAAGTTGATTTGCAGATCCTGTGCTAGCCTTCCAAGGGTGACTACATCTTCTCGTGATGTGGTCTGTTCCAATGCCTGAGCAAAGCCTGCCTCGAGGTTTTCCGTTTCCTTGACCCAGGGATTGGCTCTCTCTGCTAAATCAAGCCCCAGCTTATGTTTGGCGACATCAATGCTGCCCGTTTGTTGATATTCTTTGGCCACTGCATTGATGTAATAGCCCTGGTAAGCGGGGTGTAATTGCCCAGGTGAGGCGTCTTGCCATTGGACGGGCCAAATTCCCCAGGCAATAATAAAGCCAAGAATCAGTCCGATCAAAACGCCTACCATGAGGCGAATGGTTTTACCATGTTCTTCAAGGATTTTCAGAATGGTCAACATCGCTCAGCCCCCTTATCATAAATTCGAGAAGGTGATTAGACAAACCTGATATATACAATACCACAACCCTGTTTATTTTGCAAGTCAACTGCAAAGTAAAAATGCAAAGGGAAAGTTTGTTCTGAGCAAGATATACGTTGCTATCGGGTATGGGACAAATTCTAGAGCTTTCTTTACAAGTCTGAAAGTAGCATTATAATTCTGTATAGAAGCATGTGCTTCGTGAGCCGCATATCTTTTTATCTTATCTGAGGAGGATCTATGCGTACCAAAGGCTTGTTGTTCCGTGTTATTTCCCTGATGATGTTGGTTACCCTTTTGTTATCTTGTACTTCTACCAAAGGTGGTGAGGTCGGTGTGGATGATGACCTCGTTGCAGCAGCCAAGAAGGAAGGCATGTTGACGACCATTGCCTTGCCGCATGACTGGTGCAACTATGGCGAAGCCATCGAGACTTTTAAGACCAAGTACGGTATTGAGGTCAACGAGCTGAATCCTGATGCTGGATCGGCGGATGAGATCGAGGCCATCAAAGCCAATCAGGGCAACACAGGTCCGCAGGCACCTGATGTCATTGATGTGGGCTTCGGCTTTGGTCCGCAGTTGATTGAAGAAGGGTTGGTAACACCTTACAAAGTCGCGACCTGGGATACGATCCCTGCGGATGCCAAGCATCCTGATGGATACTGGTTCGGTGACTATTACGGTGTGTTGGCATTTGAGGTGAACAAGGACGTGGTGCAGAACGTACCTCAGGATTGGGCAGACCTGCTGAAGCCTGAATACAAGGGCCAGGTGGCGCTCTCTGGTGACCCACGTGCATCGGCGCAGGCGCAAATGAGTGTCTACGCGGCAGCGCTGGCAAATGGTGGCACGCTGGACAATGTGGAGCCCGGTTTGGAATTCTTCAAGAAACTCAACGAGGTGGGCAACTTTGTGCCGGTCATTGCCAAGCAGGCGACTGTAGCCAAAGGCGAAACCCCAGTAATTATGCGCTGGGACTATAACGCGTTGGCTGATAAGGAAGCGCTGGCGGGAAACCCTGAAATCGAGGTCGTTATCCCCCAAACCGGTGTGATTGCGGGAGTGTATATTCAGGCAATCTCTGCGTATGCGCCACACCCGAACGCCGCCAAACTGTGGATGGAATTCCTCTATTCGGATGAGGGGCAGCTGATCTGGCTCAAGGGTGGCTGTCACCCCATTCGCTACAATGATCTGGCGTCGCGCAACGCTATCCCGGAGGACATTGCTGCAAAACTGCCTCCGGCAGAGGCGTATGCCAAAGCGGTATTCCCCTCCATTGAACAGATCAACAACTCTAAGGTTGTGATCGCGGAGAAGTGGATGGATGTCGTTGGCGCCGATGTCAAGTAAGCCCAACGCTGAAACTGTGCAGATCAAGCGGGACGCGCCTAAGGCGCGTCCCGCCACAGCGCGTTGGCGCGATTGGTTGGGCGTCGCGCCATTTTTCTTGTTTACCTTCCTTTTCATTGTCTTACCCTCAGTGTACTTATTGGTAGGTGCTTTCCGCGACGTCAGTGGTCAGATCACCTTGAGGAATTTCGTGGGCCTCTTCGCACCTGAGATTCTCAACGCCTATTGGGTGACCATTCGCATCAGCGCTGTGACGGCGTTGGGAGGCGGGCTGCTGGGTTTTATGATGGCCTATGCTGTGACGGTTGGGGGATTGCCGCGTTGGGTGCGTACGATACTTCTGACTTTCTCCGGTGTTGCTGCGAACTTCGCGGGCGTGCCCCTGGCTTTTGCCTTTATCGCCACGTTGGGACGAACCGGCATGGTCACTGTCTTTCTTAAAACGGTGCTGGGGCTTGATCTTTATGATCAGGGTTTTAGCCTGTATTCTTTCTGGGGTCTGAGTTTTACTTATCTTTATTTTCAGTTTCCGTTAATGGTTTTGACGATTACCCCTGCCCTTGATGGTTTGAAA
The DNA here is from genome assembly GCA_026645815.1 of Anaerolineae bacterium. Lineage (GTDB taxonomy): Bacteria > Chloroflexota > Anaerolineae > B4-G1 > SLSP01 > JAAZNO01. The sequence continues at coordinate 12,754 of JAPKMR010000038.1, forward strand.
CGCGAGTGGCGAGAGGCTGCGGAGAATCTTGGGGCTTCTACTTTTCAGTATTGGACCCGTGTGGCCTTGCCTATCTTGATGCCTCCTATCCTGGGCGCGATGATTTTGCTTTTTGGCAACTCCTTCGGCGCTTACGCAACAGCCCTTTCGTTGACTGGCGGTTTTATCAACCTGGTCACCATCGTCATTGGCTCGCAGATCAAGGGAGATATTCTCTACAATCCGGGTCTTGGCTATGCGTTGGCAGTGGGTATGGTTATGGTAATGGCGATGGCAATGATGATCTATTTCGCGTTACGGCGGCGTAGTGAAAGGTGGTTGCGACAATGAACACACCGGCTCCGCGCACGCAACGACACGTGCAGACTCTATGGTCCTGGCTTTGGATTTTGGCTGGCGTGTTATATTTTGTCGTCCCCCTGATTGCGACATTTGATTTCTCGCTGCGCGCGAAGAAAGATGTATTGACATTCCTGGCTTACGAGCGCATCTTCACCGATGCTGCATTCTGGCGCACGTTTTTGTTTTCCCTGCAAATGGCGTTTTTCACCATTGTGGTGAGCATCCTTTTGGTTGTGCCGACCGCTTACTGGATTCGGCTGAAACTGCCACGTTTGCGTCCCATGGTCGAGTTTGTCTCTATGTTACCCTTTGTGGTTCCGGCAATCGTGCTCGTTTTTGGCTTGATTCGGGTTTTTAGTGGACCACCTTTCAGGTTGACCAATACCTTTGCGGGTACCAATGTGCTGTTGGTCGCGGGTTACGTCGTTCTGGCGTTGCCGTATACCTATCGCGCCGTGGATACTGGGCTGGGAGCCATTGATGTTCGCACTTTGACTGAGGCGGCGCAGAGCCTGGGGGCGGGGTGGGGTACGATCATGTTCAAAATCATCTTCCCGAATTTGCGGGTGGCGATTTTGAGTGGCGCTTTCCTGACGCTGGCGACCGTCATTGGTGAATACACCCTGGCGACCTTTATCGTGGGCAACAAGGCTTTTGGACCTTATATGTCGTTGATTGGACAGAATCGAACTTATGAGTCTTCTTCGTTGGCGATTATCAGTTTCCTGTTGACATGGGCCTTTATGGGCCTGATCCAGATTTTCAATCGTGGGCGCGCTGAAGGGCAGTTGGCAGGCGCGCGTTAGACTACATTGGATACTAAAAAATGAGTTTCCTTACTCTTGTTAACATTTCCAAGACTTTTGGTGCGACTGCAGCGGTCGCAGATTTCAATCTGGACATCGAGAAAGGTGAGTTTGTTTCCTTTCTTGGTCCCAGTGGTTGTGGCAAGACGACGACGCTGCGCATGATTGCGGGCTTTGAGTTGCCGACCACCGGCAACATCACCCTTGATGGTGCGGATATTACCTATCAGCCGCCCAATCAGCGTAACGTGGGAATGGTATTCCAGGCGTATGCGCTCTTCCCCAACATGACGGTGGCGCAGAATATTGGTTTCGGCTTGCAGGTGCGCAAAACGCCGCCGGCAGAGATTCGAGGGCGCGTGGAAGAGATGCTGTCTCTCATCCATCTCGAGGAATTCGCAAGCCGCTACCCTTATCAGATGTCAGGGGGGCAGCAGCAGCGTGTGGCGTTGGCGCGTGCGCTGGCGATTCAGCCGCGTGTTTTGCTGCTTGATGAGCCGCTTTCAGCACTGGACGCCAAGATTCGTGTGGAGTTGCGCCTCGAGATTCGCCGCATTCAGCAGACGCTGGGTATCACCACCGTCTATGTGACCCATGATCAAGAGGAGGCGCTTTCACTCTCAGATCGCGTGGTGGTGATGAGCCGCGGACACATGGAACAGGTGGGAACGCCTTACGAAATTTATAACTACCCTACTACGGAGTTTGTGGCATCCTTTGTGGGGCAACTCAATCTGCTGCCGATTGCTAATCTAGATCGCGATACACTTTCTTGTACCCTGGCAGGACAGCCTGTACGCTTCGAACACAGTTCGGACCGTCCCATCAGTGACGCACCGCGACTGGCGATCCGTCCAGAGGAGTTCTGGTTGGGCGACGGTCAGGATCGCAACTTGCTGCGAGGGCGGGTCGAGACGCTGATTTTCTTGGGAGCTATCATCCGCGTGCGTGTGGACATTGGTGATGGTGTGTTGATTTCGGCGGATTTGTTCAACGCTCGCAGTCTCAATCTGCCTCACGTCGGCGATGAAGTGCTGGTAAGTTTCCCTGTACATGCCTGTTGGTTGATTTGAGCCTTGTCTTTCATATTCGCAGGATGGGTTCTGCCTATCCTGCGAATATTGTTTTGGGTAGATGGTGTGGTGGACGGATGGATGGTCAGCGTTTTGTCAGTTGCCCGGCGACAAGTCGCGGGTATAATGCGCCTGGAGGTAGGAATTGCCATGCTTGATGATTGGCGTGTCTATGCGCATGATTTCGTCGAAGCTACCTTGCTGCGGCGGGTATTTCACACGCGGCACACCTGGTTGGGGGTGGCAGCGGGGTTTTTGATGGCGGCATCGGTCGCCGTTGCTGCGGGGTGGCTGTTGGGAGAATTTGGCCCATTGCCCGTAGTGGTGTTGGCGGTCGCCTTTGGTTTGGGACTGTGGATGCTGCGCAACATTGAGGTCGCGTTCTGGGGTGTGCTTGGCATCATTGCGCTGTTGCCCTTTGGCTCCTTGCCTTTCAAAATCGGCTTCACGCCTACCTTTCTCGATCTGGCATTGTTGGCACTTTTTGGTTTGTGGTTTGTGCCTATCATATTGGGACGAGATCCCGATTGGCGCGTTACCCCGTTGGATGGACCGGTTCTGGCTTTTATGCTCCTGGCAATCGGCTCCTTTGTCGCGGGCCTTTCTCATGGTGCGCTCACCAGCTATTTGATCCGGCATTTCGCGGAAATCCTACTCAGTATTGCGATTTTCTATGTGGTGGTCAATCTGGTCCGGGATTCGGAGCGCCTTGAGCGCTTGCTGCGTGTTTTTCTGTTGGTATCTGCCGGCGCTGCGGTTTTGGGAATTGTGCTTTATTATCTCCCCGATGACCTGGTGATACGTCTGCTTTCGGCTTTGGGCCGTTTTGGTTACCCCACAGGCTCCGGCGTGTTGCGGTATATTCGAGATGATCCCGAACTGATGCAGCGTGCGACTTCCACCTCTGTAGATCCTAACGCACTGGGTAGCCTGCTCAATGTTGCCTTAGCGCTGGCGGCGCCCCAGCTTTTTGCGCGCCGTCCTATTTTCAAGCGTGTTGTGCTGTTCCCGTTGCTGGCGGTTCTGGTCGCTTGCCTGGGATTGACCATCTCCCGTGGCGCAGTTGCGGGTGTGGCGGGTGCGCTGCTGGCGCTAGGCGCTGTACGTTATCGTAAGCTGTTGTTCTTGCTGCTGATTGCATTGCTGCTGGTGTCGTTGCTGCCCTGGACGCAGGGTTTTGTGTCACATTTCCTGGAGGGTGTGCGCGGCGAAGACCTTTCCACTAAGATGCGCTTTGGTGAATACAAGGATGCTTTTATTCTTATCGCGCGCTATCCTTTGCTGGGCGTGGGTTTCGCAGGTTCCCCGGATATTGATACTTATATCGGTGTTGCCAATGTCTATTTGATTATTGCGGAGCAAATGGGCCTGGTGGGTTTAGGGGGCTTTTTGTTGGTCTGTGCGATTCTTTTCTTCCGGTTTTGGAGGCGCCGAGCGGTAGCTCGCACGCTACCACGGTTGGAGCCGTTGTGGTATGGGCTACATGCGGCAGTCCTTGGCGGTCTGGGGGCAGGCGTCTTCGACCGCTATTTCTTCAGCCTCGATTTTCATCATTCGGTAACGCTCTTCTGGATCCTGTTGGCATTGGCGACGGCAACAACGCAGCTGGTGGATTCGGCAAACGCGCAGCGCTCAGAGGGTCTGGCGAGTGGCATGCATTCTACGTCTTAGAAGGATGTTGCCGGTGTTGCGAATTGATGATGGCAGGCTCAAAGCCGCCAACCACGGGCGCCGGATGCCTTTGGGGTGGCGGTTTTTTGTTACCGTGTGGCTTTTGTCTCTGGTAGCATGCACGCCGGGTCGGTCTGCTTCGTTGAATGTACCTGCCACTGAATCACGGTTGTATGTGATGATGTCTACCGAGTCCGGTTGGGTACTTGCTGATGCCGATATTGCAACAGGTACACTCACCCCGCTGCTGGAAGGTGTTAGCGGTTTCACTCCGGCGCCGGAGGGCTTTGTTGTTGTGGCAAATGGAGGTCGCACCCTCGCGCGCTGGGACGGGGAGCGCATTTATACATTATGGGAGTGTGCCGGTGAATGCCGTGACCCGGTGCTCTCTGCTGATGGGAAAAATCTTGCCTGGATTGAGGAGAAAGAGGGCAAGTATGAGGGTTGGGTTCTTACACTCGCGGATGACCTGGCGACGTCGCTTGGAGCCTTGTCAAGCCGTCCCGTCTGGAATCCCGTGGGGGACCAGTTAGCGGCGGTTTCCCCCGAGGGGCTGGTGCTCTGGTCGGCGGTAGGTGAGCGTTTGGCGAGTTTGGATTTGCCGCTATTGGCGGCGCAGCCTTCTTGGGCGCCGGCAGGCGATCGGCTAGCCGTCATTGTGCCGGCGGGCGCGGCAATCTCTCTCGATCCGCGCCTGTTGGCACTCGATTCTGAGATGGCGTTGTTGCAACCACTTGCTGCGGACACATTGTTGGCGCAAATCTCGGAGTTGGCATGGAGCCCAACCGGGGAGCAGGTTGCGTTGCTCCGGCGGCGCTTTTTCCCACCAGAGGAGACACATGCAGACGGGGATGCTGACACATACCACGAAGAGAGCTCCGGTGCGGATGCGTTAGGACCTCAACCATGGCTCTTTGCAATGGATGGGGGCACTTTTATCCCATTACCGGGTGATGTTGGCGCCAGTTTTGCGCGCCCGGTGTGGTCCGCTGATGGACGCTGGTTGGCGGCGGTACGGTTGCCGATGGGCATTCCGGATCCACGCCCTGAGGTATGGGTATGGGATGTGGCGACCGGGGAGCTGCTGCAGCGTTTTCCTGGTACGGCGGCGCCGGCGTGGGGAGAGCGCTGAAGTGGAAGCTCTGAATTGCTGATTTAGCGCCTGGTCAGTACATAAAACCCAACGACGAGTGTGATTTGCAGCGCCACGATGATCCAGAACCAGCGCCTGAATTCCACTTTGGCAGTCTTGTGGCGGAAGATTTGCATTCCGGCAAATGCGCCGATTGTTCCCCCTACCGCTGCCAAAGCTAATAAAACCTTCTCAGGTACTCGGGCGTATCCCTGTCGCGCCACGAATTTGTCGTAACCGTAGATGACGAAGGCAGTCAGATTGATTGCTATGAGCCATGCGGCTAATGGGTCGAGTGAGGATTGCAGAATGAGGAACACACTCAGAATGACAGCTATTGTCATTGCTACTGTTCCAAAACGGAGTATGGGTTGTGTCGTCCGGCGCATCTTGCCCCTTTGTGGTATTTGCTTTGGCTTCGGCTGATGTGTTGAGACCGAAATTGTGCCTGCAGGAAACGGTGTATTGATGTCACGCATTCCTGGTCGTCGCTCACTGTTCCTTTGCGCCCGGCATTCCTGGCAGAGTTTGGGGCGGTTCAGGTGGTGTTCTCTAAAGAAACGCTGTTCACCCTCGGCCCAGATGAAGTCGCGACCGCACTTGATACATTCAATGGTTTCGTCACTCATACTACCTTGTCATCATCCTGCTAGACTTGAGGGTCCGCCAGATAGCTATCGTGTTGATTCCTGAACATCGTCAGTAGTTCCTCCAGGGGTAAGTGGAGGATGTCATCTATCTCAATCAACTCGGTGCCGCACCGGAAGTACTTTCTGCCATCGGGATATTCGTACCAGTAGCCTTCGGTTCCATCACAGTTTCCGCACCCATAGCAACCGGTGTACTTGAAATTGTATTCTTCGATTGTCTTTTGTATAGCCTCGTGGAAAAAAGTGGAGTACTGCTGTGTGGCACAGAATCGGATTTTGAGGATGGGCCTATCTCGGCTGACTGCAAACCTGAGCAGCGTTTTTTTGATCTTGCGATGGGTGAACGTGTAACTGATGGAACGGGTTTTGTCCCGTTTCGCGCGGTATCCCAGTTGATTTGCGCCTTCAGCAATCGCTAGAAACACCTTCCGCTCTTCATCTGTCAAAATCGCGAAGTAGTCATCCATCTTTAGGTGTGATTTCTCAATAGGTTCGGCACGTTTCAGTTGTGTGGCATCCAATTCCATTGTACTGTGATTCGTAGTCTGGGCAATACGACTTTAGAGGTATACGACAGGACAGTGAAAATCAGATTTCTTCTGCGCCCTGTAGGGGCGCCTGAGATTTTCACCCCCCAGAGTCATTTGCATTTGTCAATTCTGAGGGCTTAGAGTATACTTATACTATCTGCAATCAAAGCCGACACAGGTACACGTGCTGTGGGGCTGGACGCAAAGTTCATTTGACCATAGGAGGCCCTAGATGAAACTCTCTTGCCTTCAGGAAAACCTGTCCAAGGGATTAGGTGTTGTGGGACGTGCGGTCCCTTCGCGAACTACGATGCCAATCCTGAGCAACGTGTTGTTGGCGACTGATGGGGGACAACTCAAACTTGCGGCGACCAACCTGGAACTGAGTATTGTCCATTGGGTGGGTGCGCGGGTGGAAACTGATGGCGCGATTACGGTGCCAGCACGCAACTTCATTGATTTGGTGAATTCTTTGCCGCCAGATCAGGTGACTTTGGAGATGGACCCCCACCGCCTTTCTCTGGCGCTTTCCTGCAATGCCGTCAATGCATCCTTCAGGGGTATATCCGATGAGGAATTCCCGTTGGTTCCGGAGTCTGAGGATGGTACAGGAATGGCGGCAGAAGCGGGTGATTTGCGGCATGGGCTGGAACATGTGACGTTTGCGGCTTCGACGGATGATAGCCATCCCGTGTTAACTGGTGTGCTGCTGGAGTTTGGGGCTCAGTCTTTGACCTTGGCAGCCGCGGATGGTTTTCGGCTCTCGGTTCGCCACGTACCTTTGCTTCAGCCAATCACACATCCTTTTAGTGTGATAGTGCCAGCGCGAGCGCTTGGCGAGCTGTTGCGCATCCTTGCGGGTCATGAGGAACCGGTGGCTATCTCCACCACGGCGCGGCACAATCAGATTGTGTTCAAACTTCAGGACACTGTGCTCAACTCACGGCTCATTGATGGCACTTTCCCGGATTATCGCCGTATCATCCCGCAATCCTATCGTACGCGCGTAGTTCTGGGGCGCGAAGAGTGGCTCCAAGCCTGCAAGCGTGCGGCTATTTTCGCACGGGATGTGGCCAATATCGTCCGCTTAGGCATCAATCCCGGTGAGGTGGTAGTTTCGGCAGCTTCTGCTGAATTTGGCGAGGGTTCAACTGCGCTCAGTGCCAATGTCGAGGGCGACGGATTGGAAATTGCTTTCAACGTCCGTTTCCTGATTGATGTTTTGAGCGCTTTGGATGTCCCCCAGGTAGCTCTAGAGGTGAATGCACCTACCAACCCCGGTGTTATCAAGGCGCTGGGCGATGAGGATGCTTTCACGCATGTGGTCATGCCGATGCACCTGGGGCAGCGTTGAGTCTTGAAGGTCAGCTAAACCCGTTTATATGCAATTCCACTAACTTTTAAGGAGGTCTTTGATGGCGAAATTGACGATGATTGAAGGGGTTGGTGAAGTTTATGCTGAGAAGTTGAAGGCAGCGGGTGTGACAACCACGCAGGCACTGTTGGAGATGGGGGCGACGCCCAAGGGACGCAAGGATTTGGCTGAGGCTACCGAGCTGTCTCCCAAACTGATTCTTGAGTGGGTGAATCGTGTTGATCTCTTCCGGGTCAAGGGTGTAGGCGAGGAATACTCGGACTTGCTGGAGTTCGCCAGTGTAGATACTGTGCCCGAACTGGCGCAACGCAAGCCTGAGAACCTCCACGCCAAGATGCTGGAGGTCAATGCGGAGCGCAAACTGGTGCGGCGCCCACCCACTTTGGCACAGGTTGAGAATTGGGTAGCGCAGGCGAAGGAATTGCCGCGCGTGGTGACGTACTAGAACTCTCGGACAATGAAGGATTGACAAAAACGCCTCCCGGAAACTCCGGGAGGCGTTTGGTTGATCTGCTTTGTGCGTTAGAGCTCAACCTCGCGAATTTCGACACTCTTCTCGGCATAGTAGAATGCCAGGGATTCCTGCATGTCGTGCTTAATCCGGCGTTGTACTTGTCCCATTACATCTACAAATACCAACCCACGTTGGTCTCGTGGGCAGATGACGCCCAGTCTGGGCTTACGTTGTGAAGTGTCAATTGCCCATTCGCCATGGAAACGCCGCCGGAAAACCTCACCGAGGAACGCGCCCCACACGGTCACGATATCGGATGAGGGTTGTGGAAACTGACGTAGATGCCGATCAATCCACTCATCTAGCATCTGTAGCCCGACTGCGTCGAACATCACATCAACTGAGGCGAAGCGCGAAAGGCTGAGCCTGGCACGATCTGCCAGCTCGGTGAGCTGCCGTGCCTGGGTCGGTGGTAGAAATTGGAGTGATTCTGTGGGCATGTTCGTCCTTGTCTGGCTCTAGCTTCAAACTCCATTATATCATGGATACTAACCCGGCACAAATTTGTAACTGGGTGGGGTGCGTTCCAAAGCGGGGGCGACAATCTCAAACGTCCCTACGGGGCGTGTTAGAAAAGTGATTTTTTGCGGCGTGGCGCAGCCTCGCCGCAAAAATCACTCAAAGAAAGGCAGCAGTTTTAGGGGTGATTTTCGATGCCGCGCAGTGCGGCATCGAAAATCACCTTCAAGAATTGTGACTTTGGAACGCACCCTTTGAAAAGGAAGCTTGTATCATCTGTCAAACTCCAGTATAATAGGTTGTTGAAGGCATTTCACTATTTGTGCTGCGATGTCTATATTTCAGTTAAGGAGCATAGTTATGAAACGCAATGTCATTGCAGGTTTGATTGTCGGGTTGTTGGTATTCTCGCTTGCTTGTGGTGGTGGTACTGATACCCCCGATCCCACACAAGTGCTTACCGACCCCCCCGTCAAGTCAACGGGGGACTTGGATATCAAAATCTCTAACCAGAGTCCCTATGATATCTGCTATGTACAAATTTCGGGAAGCGACGACGAAGATTGGGGCGATGATTGGTTGGGCGATGAGGAAGTGATTGCTGCCGGTGACTCAAAAACTTTCTCACCTTCCTCTGGGACCTATGACGTAAAGGTCATGACCTGTGATCAGGCAACCCTGGCAACGTTCTGGGGTATTGGCAGTGATACGACTGTCACCGTAGGGGGACGGGGCCTGGTTCCTTTGGTTGTGGAAAACACGAGCGCAACTGAAATCTGCTTCGTCTATATTGCTCCTTCGACCAGTGACGACTGGGGTGAGGACTGGTTGGGGGAGTCAGAATCTATTGCGGAGCAGGAAGGCAAGCGCGTTTTCTTTGTCAACCCTGACACTTATGACCTGCTGGCGCAGGACTGCGAGGATAATGACCTTGTGACGGAGACCGAGGTCGAGATTATGGACGAGATTACCTGGACAATCTTGGATTAGGTTTCTGGAAAGATTGTTTTGTCCCGGATTTGCATTCGAAGATGGTAGTCTGACAAGCAACAAAGCCGCCTCAAATGTAGGCGGCTTTGTGTTACTTTTGATGCTTGAGAAATGTAGGGGGTGCTTATGAAAATCAACCCACAGGTGTTGGCGTTATTCACGGCGATGGCATGGGGTATCGGTGGTTTTTTCGAGAAGCGAGGTTTGCACTTAGGCAATCTCTCTCCGCAATTGGGAATCACCATTCGCACTGCGGTGGCGTTTCTCATTCTGGGACTTGTAAGTTATCCTGAATGGAAAACGTTGCCCCAGGCTGGACCTAAAGCCTTAGCGATGATGATTTTGGGTGGCGGTGTTGTGGCAGGTGCTGTAGGGATGTTGTGTTTCTACGCGGCGATCAAGGGAGCGCCACTGGGTGCAGTCATGCCGATTGCTTTCACATCGCCACTCTTTGGTGCGCTAATGGGGTTGTTGGCTGGAACCGAGCCTTTTACTCCCAAGACCATCATTGGAATGCTATTGACCATTAGTGGCATTGTGGTGCTTACACTGAAATAAGCCGAACTTGACATTGCAGCAAATCTACACCATACTGGGGCCACCTGAGGATGGAATAAGTGTGATGGCACGCCTTCTGTGGCTTGTATAAGGTGTGCTTCCGTTGTGTTTTGATCTTTGGTAAACCCCTCTGTGTGGGTTTACAGATTGTTGGTTACTATATCTGAAGGAGGAATGCTCCCATGCCTGCGATTGAAGTAAGACCGGGAATATATTGGATTGGCGTCAATGATCGCACTACCGATCTCTTTGAGGGTTTGTGGCCCATTACGCGTGAGGGAGTCTCCTATAATGCCTATGTTATCAATGGTGAGAAAAAAGCGCTGATTGATCTGGCGCGTGATATCAAGGCAGGAGACTTGTTGAATCAGATTGCGCAAATCGTGGACCCGGCGCAACTGGATTATGTAGTGCTCAATCATATGGAACCTGATCACACCGGGGTGCTGACAACCTTGCACCGCATCGCCCCGAACGCGATGATCCTGGGCACTAAGAAGGCATTGGATATGGTCGCGAGCTACTATCACATCACTGAAGGGGTTCGCGAGGTGAAAGATGGGGAAACCCTGGAACTGGGACCCAACCACAAACTACAGTTTGTGTCAATGCCGTTCGTTCACTGGCCCGAGACGATGTCTACGTATGAGGTGCATCACCGTGTTTTGTTTTCTTGCGATGCTTTTGGTGGTTATGGAGCGTTGCAGGGTGCAATTTTCGACGATCAATATCCCAACCTGGATTTTTATGAGCAAGAGGCGTTGCGCTATTATGTCAACATCGTCGCTCTCTACCCGAAACCGGTGTTAAAGGCAATTGACCGCCTCGCCGGCGTTCCCGTTGATATCGTGGCTCCTTCGCATGGTTTGATCTGGCGTGGTCGTCCTGAGTATATCATCAACCTTTACAAGAAATGGGCAGAATATGCTGATGCTCCAGGGGATCCAGGTGTGACCTTGCTCTATGGGACGATGTATGGTCTCACTGAACTGATGGTGGAGGCGGTAGCCGAGGGCGTGGCTCGTACGGGTCTGCCGCTTGAGATTTTTGATGTCCGTCATACACATTCGAGCTACATTCTCCCCTATCTCTATACCCGACGTGGCGTGTTGGTGGGGGCGCCAACCTATGAGGGTGGGTTATTCCCGCCAATGGTGGATATGTTGCACATGGCGGAACACAAGCGTATCTTCAATCGACAGGCTGCGTATTTTGGCAGCTACGGTTGGAGCGGCGGTGCGCGACGCGATTTCAATAGCTTGTGTGAGACACTGCGGTGGAATCCGACTGAAGTTTGGGAGTTCAAGGGAGCGCCTACGCCTGAGTTGTTGCGCGAAGGTGTTGCCTTTGGGACCCGGTTCGCCGAATCATTGTTGTGATTTGGGTCCTGTATACCGAGTATAGATAGGCGGAATCCTGTGCGGGAGATTCGGGTGAGCGCCACCTGAGACTCCCGCACCTCTTTTTGTTTTGGGTGTTCCAGGTATTAACTGCTGTTGCGACGCAATTGAGTGGGTTCTGGCAGGCGCACCCCCGCTTTTGCCAGAAGCCAGGCGCCTGTGAGGGTTGGAATGAACTGCGTGCCCGGGATGAGGCTCTCGACCACGGTCAACGTGCGCAGGCGCTCTAATCCAAAATAACCGAGAATCAGCCATCCAACAGGTGCGGAGAGAAAGTCTAGCGCCAGGTCCAGTAAATCCAGGATGACGACCAGTGTGAACGGTATATGGCGCAATGTGGTGAAAAAATCTGCGTTTGGGGGCACCTGGATGTGCTTGAGGCTGCGGTAGGTGAGTGCGAGCAAGGTGAGCGCAAGCACGAGTGCGAATCCCATAATACCCAGGATAATCCAGCCTACTTGATTCCAGTCAATTCCTTCTCCCATCATGCTCCTTGTTTGAGACGCCATAGAACTTCGGGGAGGATGCGTGCTACATCGCTTGCGGTTAGCCCCGCATCGCCTGCTTGTTCACGCAGTAGTTCGCCGGCAAGCCCGTGAAGATAGACTCCAGCTGCTGCCGCCTCAAAGGCTTTCAAACCTTGTGCGCGCAATGCTGTGATAGTGCCTGCCAGGACATCGCCCGTGCCTGCTGAGGCAAGCCCGGCGTTAGCGAATGGTGATATCACCACGCGCCCGTCCGGGGCAGCAATGACAGTGAAGGCCCCTTTGAGCACAACAACCTGTCCCCATTCCTCGGCATACCGGCGAGCAAGCGCCTGGCGCTCAGCCTCCGGCGCGGCGCTCTCCTGACCGGTCAGGCGTCGCATCTCGCCCGGGTGCGGCGTCAGAATGCTTTCCGGTGGCAGGAGCTGGGGCCAATCTGGCAGAGTGCTAAGGATATTTAGCCCGTCGGCATCTACGATCAGCGGGGGAAGAGCGGCGAGGGAGTGAATGGTACGGTTGGCGGATGTGTTTTCTGTTGTAAAACCAGCCTGGCGACGTTCCACACGTTTTCCCAAAAGCCGTTGTATAAAAGTGACGGTCTCCGGCGCCTGTCCGAGTCCTGGTCCGATGAGTAGCGCGGAGATGTTGGGAAATGTTTCTTCCAGGTCGTTGACGGCATTCTCTGTAATGGCGCCCAGGGTGTTGGATAGCAACAGATAAGTTGCCTCGGGCACGAGAGGCACAATGGCAGCCTGTAGTACCCCTGGAATCCCCAGCGTGACCAGTCCTGTGCCTGCTTTGAGTGCCGCGAGGGCTGCCAATGCGGCTGCGCCGGGGTAGTTGCTTGAGCCTGCTACGATCAATGTCCGTCCGAAGGTCCCTTTATGTGCATTGGCGGGACGCGAGGGTAGCCAGGCGCGTATATCCTCGGCTGCAAGAACATGGCCCCAGGCGGGTGGGGGTGGCGCAGATTCTGGAATGCCGATATCGGCCACGAACAAATCTCCGCAAAACTCAGCGGCTGGGAAATGGAAATGGCCTGTTTTCGGAGCACCAAAAGTGATGCTGATGTGCGCTTTCAGTGTGAGCCGGTCTGCTTCGCCGGTATCGAAATCCATACCTGAGGGACCATCTACGGCGATGATGAGTGGCCGTGGGGGCACAATCTGTGGCGGTACGGTGAGTGCATTGAGCGGTTGGTGTTCATAATTGTGGGCTAAGGTCGTGCTCACTTCTTTCAGGATGGCGGCTATACCAGAGCGGAGTGGGGGGTGTGAGCCGGTGCCTAGCAGCGCGTCAATCAACACCTCTGTTCGCGCGCACAAGCGCTGGAGTTCCGCGCCCTCGGAGTCAGCCTCGCGGGTCACCATGGTGACGCCCCGTTTTGCTGCTTGCTGAAGCACCTTGTCAATTTCCTGGTCGCGTGGTGCAGCCAGATAAGCGGTTACTTGGGCTCCGGCTTCCGCAAGGCAGCGCGCAGCTACAAGCCCATCACCGCCATTGTTGCCGGGACCAACCAGCACCAGAACGCGGCGTCCCTTCAATGTTCCATAGCGTAGTGCGGCACGGGCAACTCCTTGTCCCGCAAGTTCCATCATGCGCTCGAAACTGTGTCCGGTTGCCGCTGCTGCAGCTTCCCACTCGCGCATGCTCGCGACAGAGAGGATGGGTGTTTTAGTCTTCATACTGGCACTTCTCCATGGTTGAACAGCGAGCAAAGGCATTCTTCGACATCGAGTTTTGCTGCTGTGAGCCTGTGTATTGCAGTTCCGTGGCTACGCCAAATGCGTATGTGCAGTGTGGCCAATTTCACTGTTGGGCGTTTCCCGCAGCAGGGCAATCGCGTGAGGCAGGGCGGGTAGAATTGCCCGAAGATTTTCGGTGGCGCCGCGCGGGCTGCCTGGTAAATTGATGATGAGCGTTCGCCCGCGAATGCCACAAACTGCGCGTGAAAGCATTGCATGGGGGGTGTGTTGCAGGGATGTCATGCGCATTGCTTCTGCCAGCCCCGGAGCTTCTTTTTCAATCACGTCGCGGGTGGCCTCGGGTGTGATATCTCGCGGGGCAAAGCCCGTGCCGCCGGTGATGAGAATCAGATCGAGAGGCTCACCTTCAACACCATCGTCCGTCCAGGTGCGAAGCTGCTCCGCGATCCGCTCCCGATCATCCGGCAATATGCGCGAGATGACCACATGGGCTTCCAAGGCACTCGTGACCAGATCCTGTAGTGCTGGTCCGCTTGCATCCGGATACATGCCTGCAGCCGCGCGGTCGCTTGCGGTGAGGATGGCAACCTGCAGGGGTTGGGCGAATGTTTCCACAGTCATACTCCTTTTTGAGGGTTTGGGTGTGTAGAGGACGCTGAGCGAGGAGAAGGAGATTGCCTTGCGCTGTTATTCCCCCACCAATGTATTCCAAGATCCGTGCAGTCCCTCTTCAGTAACCCCGTAATAGACACGGAGTGTATCGCCATCGCGTTGCACGAGATCAAAGCGGGTGAGGCTCCCGTGCGCTCTGCGTTTCCACAGGCCCACATTCCCCAACCAGCGTACCTGTGCTGGATTGACTGGGTTCTTTTCGCTCTCCTCAATGGCATAGCGCCAGAGATGGCGTGCGGATCGTAGGGTAACGTTTTTCACCAGGTTCCCATTGCGCAGGTCACGCATGGTGTAATAGCGGGTTCCGCGGCGCACCTCAACATCGGCAATTTCCACACCAGTTCGCGGTGCTGAAAGCGCATCGGAAGTGGAAGATGGTTGGAGCAACTCGCCGCGGGCGCAGGCGCTAGGGGGGTGGAACCAGGTGCTGACAAAACCTGCCCTTCGGCCTCGAAACTGCGTTTGACCATGGCGACAATTTCATCGCGCACGGCTAAGGTTGTCTCAGCCTCACTGCGCAGGTAAATTTTGCTGTCGTCTACGGTATAGGGGGTTTCGTTGCCCCGCGGCACGGCAATGCGTACAACTTTCATCCCCAATGTATCCTGTAAATCCACCGTGACGGCAAGTGCGGGGGTGATGCGGGTCTCGATTTCGCTGCGGAGCTGGTTGAGCACACGAGTTGGCGCATTACCCAAACCCGTGGGTGGTTTGCGAGGGTCTTCGGGTACCCCAATGTAGAGTGCCCCACCATTAGTGTTGGCAAACGCGCAAACATCAGCAACAATGGAATCAAGGAAACCGCCGCGTTTGCTGTAATGTTGGTGGAAGTCCTGCACAATATTGGGACCTTCCTCGCGGGCTGCCTGGATATAATCAAAGGGGCGTGCCTCAGCGCGATACGGCCTAGTACACGCAAAATCCTCGCCATTGAAAACGGCATACAGCGCCTCAAAACTCAATTCGGGGAGTAGTATTTCTGTGACTCGGTCACCTAAGCCAAGGTTCTTTGGATTATGCGGGTCACGTGTGAGGCGGTGTGAGTCGGAGCCTTGAATACAGCGCATGCGGCGGGGGTATTCGGGCTTCGAACCGTCGAAGAAACGTGCGGTGGCGTTTTTCCCTTGCCGGTCAAGATCCGTCACCTCAAGCGCGTGAAGGTTTTCATCTTGTGTAAAGGCGATGCGGGTCTGCCCACCAAACCGCATTCCCTGTAGCGCGACGCCATGATTGGAGTTGGCGTGTGCCCCAATGACAATACCGCCGGCTTCATTGATTATTTGATAGGCGCTGAGGACATCCGTGGTTGCACCTACATCCGTGGCTCCGCTATCAAGTTTGTCGGGAGGCAAGCCTAATTGCAGCAGCAGAAATTCGAGATCGCGGATGCTGGTTTTGGGTGGCAAGATGCCGAGAATATGAAAACCAAAGGTCGCGGTGAATTCGAAGCCTTTGAGAACCAGTATTTTCTCGAGCAGACGCCGGTACTCCTGTAAGCGTTGTTCCTCATCGGGTGCAAGTCTCCCAAGGCGCTCCAGTAGCTCCAGGTCGTCAATTTCCTCCACCATCGTCTTGTAACCGTTGACCGTGTTATGGTCGGTAAAAGCGATGATATCCAGGTTTTTGCGTTCCGCTTCCTTGAGCAATTCGAGGTAAGTGACGCCTTCCTGTTGAAAGTCTGAGGAGGCGGGGGTGTGTAAGTGTAAGTCCATCTTAAACCATTGATCGTTAGGTGGACCCTTTTTGCGTCTTTTACGTGCCATAGATTTCCTATTCTGAGAGTGAATTGTTTATTGCGCGCATTTCTAGTGGGGAAGCATTCCTGCAAGGGCTATGAGCGCTCTGCTGCCGGCATACTTTCGAGGTGTGATTGTCGTAGTCGCTCGATCTTTTCAAGGAGTTTGGCCGGCATAAAGGGTTTTAGCATAAATTCGTCAACACCGATAGCCTGACACTCTTCACTGCGATCCATACCTGAGACTGCGATGATAGGAATTGTTGCCAGTTGGGGATCGTTTTTGAGCTCTTTCAGGATAGCCAGGGTGTCCTGCTCCGCCAGATGGACATCCATGATGATGACATCAGGCTGTTCAGCCACTGTGACCGGCATGATGTCTTCCGGGCGTGAGACCGTAACAGCCGCATAGCCTTCCAATTCCAATAAGGTGGTCATAAATCCTAACATCACCGTATTGTCATCTACCACCATGATCTTGCCCATTTTGATCCTTCGTCCTTGTTCAAATGCTGCCACCTGAGGGCGCATCAGTGTATGTTTGTTATCTTTTAATTATCTAAATTGTACCACAAATGCGGGAGAACGCCGGACTCTTTCTTTTTGTGCTCGCTCTTGTTTTCTTCTTTGTATGGGGTACAATGAAACTGCTTTCCACATCATCTGGGATTAGCGTTCTCCTCGGTTGGTGTATGTAAACCAGGACGAAGAAAAGACTTTTGTATCATTGTTTCTCCTACGGTGCGAACGGGTTGCAAGTAGGGTTGATACGCTGGACAAGCGTTATGTTTTCAGGAGGAATCTGCAATGCGAATGGTTGAGATTATCGAAAAAAAGCGTGACGGTAAGGCGTTAAGCACTGAGGAGATTGACTACTTTGTGCAAGGATATGCCGATGGGAACATCCCGGATTACCAGGCTTCATCTTTGCTGATGGCGATTATGCTTCGAGGCATGAGTGATCGAGAAATCCGTGACCTTACATTGGCAATGGCGCATTCGGGGGAGATGCTGGACCTCAAGGACGCTGCGCCCTTTGTTGTAGATAAGCACTCAACGGGCGGCGTCGGAGATAAAGTGTCTTTGGTGATCGGTCCCGCAGTTGCGGCGTGCGGATTACCGGTGGGGAAAATGTCGGGACGCGGATTGGGCTTCTCTGGCGGAACACTGGATAAGCTCGAATCTATTCCCGGTTTTCACTGCGACCTTTCCGTGGCAGAGTTCAAGCAACAGCTGCGGGAAATTGGCTTTGTGCTCGCTGGGCAGAGTGTCAATCTGGCCCCCGCGGATGGTAAACTTTACGCGCTTCGCGATGTGACCGGTACAGTGCCCAGCTTGCCCCTGATTGTCAGTTCAGTGATGAGCAAAAAGATCGCTGCGGGCGCGGATGCAATTGTGCTGGACGTCAAAACCGGCAGTGGCGCCTTCATGAAAACGGTTGAGGATGCAGAACGATTGGCCGAGAGCATGGTGCGCATCGGTAACGAGGTGGGGCGCAAGGTGGTGGCATTGCTTTCGGATATGAATCAACCCCTGGGTTGGGCGGTAGGCAATAGCCTGGAGGTGCGCGAGGCGATTGATACTCTGCATGGCGCCGGTCCGCAGGACTTTCTGGAACACTGTCTGGTTGTGGGTGGTGAGATGTTAGCCCTGGGGGGGCAGGCTCAAGATGCCGTACAGGGGCGGGCGCTGGTAGAGCAAGCCATTGAATCCGGCGCGGCGTGGCAGAAATTCCGGCAGATGGTGATTGCGCAAGGCGGTGATGTGCGCTATCTGGATGAACCGCAGCGCTTCCCGGCAGCAGGAATCGTGCGTGTGAGCACGGCATCCGTGAGCGGTTATCTGGCGCGGGTTAAGACTGATGAGATTGGCATGGCGACGGTAGGGCTTGGTGGGGGACGCCTGCAAAAAGGTGACCCGGTAGATCACGCGGTGGGGCTCATGCTACACCTCAAGGTGGGGGAGTGGATCACTGCGGGCGAACCGTTGTTCACCGTCCATGCAAATGACGAGGCTCGCTGCGCTGAGGCAGAGCGGCGCGTGTTGGCGGCGTTGACCTTCTCGGAGGCGCCGGTCGAAGCTTTGCCATTGTTCTATAAACGGGTGATTTAGAGGGAGAACATTTAACGCTATGGGACTCAAGCCTGATCATTGGATTCGCAAAGTCGCAATAGAACAGCAGATGATTGATCCGTTCTTCGATGGGCAGATGCGGAATGGGATCATCTCTTTTGGCCTTTCTTCCTACGGTTATGATATCAGAGTCGCGAATGAGTTCAAGGTTTTCACGCCGGGCGTGGGCAACCTGACGGTGGTGGACCCCAAGGGGATTGACCCTCATGCCATGATTGACTTTGTGGGGGATATTTGCATCATCCCACCGAATTCTTTCGCCCTCGCGCGTAGCCTGGAGTATATCCGGATGCCGCGGAATGTGTTGGGCGCTGTGCTGGGAAAATCAACGTATGCCCGGTGCGGTATCGTGACGAATTTCACGCCTTTGGAGCCGGGATGGCACGGTTATATCACCATCGAGATCAGCAATACCACACCCCTGCCCGCGAAAATCTACGCGAATGAGGGGATTGCACAGGTGTTGTTCTTCGAGGGTGATGAGCCATGTGAAGTCTCGTATGCCGACAAAAAGGGCAAATATCAAGGGCAGACAGGGGTGGTATTGCCACGGTTGTAGCGAAGGGCGGGACGCTTGAATCAGATACCTTCTGAATCTCAGAACACGGGGATGCGCACCTTCACCGTTATCTGGTTGAGCCAGGTGCTTTCGCTGTTTGGTACAGCGATGAGCGGTTTTGCGCTCACGTTCTGGGCCTATGGTGAGACCGGTCAGGCGACGCCGTTGGCAATGGTGGGTTTCTTTTTTGTGACGCCAATGACGCTGTTAGGTCCTTTCATTGGGGCCATTGTGGACCGCGCCAACCGCAAGCTGATGATGTTATTGAGCGATCTGACGGCAGCGCTCACTTCGCTGGTTATCCTGTTTCTGTATTTGAGTGGGTCTCTGGAAATCTGGCATCTTTACGTGATGGCGCTGATTGGCGGGATTATGAATGGCTTTCAGTGGCCCGCCTATTCGGCGGCAATCTCGACGATGCTGCACAAATCGCAGTACGCACGCGCCAATGCGATGCTAGAGACCGCTGGGTCGGCTTCCGGGATACTCGCGCCCATATTTGCCGGGGCGCTCATCGGACCGCTGGGCGTTTCCGGGCTATTGGCTGTGGACCTCTGTACGGCGAGTGTGGCGATTACGGTGTTGTTGTTGAGCCGTATTCCACAGCCCGCACGGTCGGCGGTGGGCGCCGCGACGCGTGGCAATTTCCTCAAAGAATCGTTGATGGGCTTCGGCTACATCTTCCGCCGCCCAAGCCTGCTGGGCTTACAGCTGGTGTTTCTGTTCGGGAATTTGTTCCATAATCTGGGTTATGCTGTCTTTTCGGCGATGATTCTGGGACGCACGGGCAACAATGCACAGATGTTTGGCACGGTGAATTCGGCGGGGGCATTGGGGGCGTTGTTGGGCGGCATCGTGATGAGCGCCTGGGGCGGCTTCAAGCGTCGCGTGCACGGCGTGTTGATTGGTTGGGCGGGCGCGGCTTTGTTCGGCATGGTGCTGCTCGGGATGGGGCAGTCGTTGCCCTTCTGGATGGTGGGGCTGTTCCTGGGGAATATGTTCAGCCCGCTCATCAACGGCTCCAATCAAGCTATCTGGCAAGCCAAGGTTGAACCTGATATTCAGGGGCGGGTTTTTGGCACGCGGCGGTTGATTGCGTGGTTGGTCACGCCTTTGGCGGCGCTACTGGCGGGACCGCTGGCGGATCGGGTTTTTGAGCCGGCGATGCGCGAGGGTGGGGCATGGACTTCGCTATTTGGCAAGCTGGTGGGTACCGGTCCGGGTGCGGGAATCGGATTGATGTTCTTCATTTTCGGCCTGGCGGCGCTGGCTGTAGGGCTGGGAGGGTATCTTTTCCCGGTCATCCGCAATGCGGAGGCCTTGATTCCCGATCACGATAGCGCGCAGGTTGCCGCGAACAGTGAATCGTAAACAGATGGACGTCATGGACTCGGGGCTGCCGGAGAGTTGGCTAAAAGCGACGCCGTTGTTTGAAACGGGGATCCATTTGCGATTGTTAGACGCCGTCGCTGCACGGCGGGCGCAAGAAACCGTGTATCCGGCAGCGGAACGGGTTTTCTATGCGCTGGAGCGCACCCCTTTTGAAAAGGTGCGGGTGGTGATTGTGGGGCAGGACCCCTATCACGGTCCGGGACAAGCAGATGGACTGGCTTTTTCCGTGCCAGAAGGGATCGCCACTCCGCCTTCGCTGCGGAACATCTTTCAAGAGGTCGCGCGCGATATCTACGCGGGCGCGGCGCCGCACTTCTCCACAGATTTGACGCGATGGGCTGAACAGGGGGTACTGCTGCTCAATGCCGTGCTCACCGTGGCGGCAAAGAAACCAGGATCACACCGGCGCCTGGGATGGGAAGCCCTCACCGATGGAATCCTTGCTGCTTTGAGCGAAAGGCGTGAGGGATTGGTCTTCATGCTGTGGGGCGCTTATGCGCAATCGAAGCGTGGTCTGATTGCCGAAAGCCGGCATTTGATTCTGGAAGCGCCGCATCCTTCGCCGCTTTCGGCGTATCGGGGTTTCCTGGGGTGTGGGCATTTCTCACGGGCCAATGCTTATCTACGCGCCCGCAATGAACGCGAGATTGTCTGGTGAGGAGGTGAATGCATGCGGATTTGTGTTGGTTCAGATCATGCGGGCTTCGAGCTCAAGGAAGCAGTGAAGGCGCATTTGTTAGCGTTGGGACACGAGGTGGAGGATGCTGGGACCTATGATCCCGGCGTCTCGGTGGATTATCCCGATTTTGGTGCTCTGGTAGCGCGCAAGGTGATTTCTGGCGCCGGTGAGCTCGGGATTGTGGTCTGCGGCACGGGCATCGGTATTTCGATAGCGGCGAATAAAGTGCGTGGGGCGCGGGCGGCGCTTTGCACGGACCCTTACATGGCACGTATGGCGCGGGCGCACAATAACGCCAATATTCTCGCCATGGGCGGGCGGGTCGTGGGGGTTGGGCTGGCTTTGGATATTGTGGATGCCTTTCTGGGCACCTCGTTCGAGGGTGGGCGCCACGGGTTGCGCGTGGAGAAGCTTGAAAACCAGGCTTGAGGGACCCGGACGACCTTCGTCTACCGGTCTGTTGTTTGAACCATGGGGGACCTAGCTGTGCCTGAGCCGATTCGTATTTTGCACTTCGCCGACTTGCATATTGGGATGGAGAATTACGGGCGTGTGGACCCCGAGACGGGGTTGAATCTGCGCGTCGTGGATTTTCTCCGGCGGATGGACGAGGTGGTTGATTATGCTATCGCCCATGAAGCCGATGCGGTGCTCTTTGCCGGTGATGCTTTCCGCACGCGGACCCCCAGCCCCACACACCAGCGCGAATTTGCACAGCGTGTTCGAAGGCTATCCGAAGCCGCGATTCCCACCGTGCTTCTGGTCGGCAATCACGATATTCCATTGATGGAGCAGCGGGCTTCCAGTGTGGAAATCTTTAGCACACTGGCGGTGCCGCATGTTGTGGTGGCAGATCGCCCCGCCTTGCTGCGCCTGGAAACCCGCCGCGGGCTGTTACAAGTGGCAACGCTGCCTTTCCCGGTTTACCAGCGGTTGCTCACGCGCGAGGCTTACCGGCACCTCAACCGAGAGGCGCTGGATCAAGCCGTGAGCGGGGCGTTAGTGGAGCTCTTGCAGCAGCTGGCGGCGCAATGCGAGCCTGATGTTCCCGCGGTGCTGTTGGGGCATTTCTCGGTGGAGACTGCGCATTGGGGTTCTGAACGCAATATCATGGTAGGGCGGGATGTGACGGTACCTCTCTCTGCGGTGACGGATCCGACATGGGACTATGTGGCACTGGGGCACATTCACCAGCACCAGAATCTGAATCCTGCAGGCTCTCCTCCCGTGATTTACCCCGGTAGCCTGGAGCGGGTGGACTTTGGGGAAGAAAAGCAGCCAAAGGGCTTCTGTTGGGTTACTCTGGAGCGCGGGCGCGCAGACTGGCGTTATATCGAGTTAGCGGCGCGGCCCTT
>JAPKMR010000039.1 GCA_026645815.1 Anaerolineae bacterium
AAAAGTGAACCAACTTCAGAGCGTTGAAGTATTATTACTGTAGCAGTATGGGGATTTCGTAGCAGGTCGCTGACCGAAACCGCGCCACGCTCTGCACACTGCCCTTGAAGCGCAAGCAAGGCATTCGTCCGGGGTTGACGAAGTAGCCAATCTGCACAGCGGACTCTACAGGGGACGCAGAAGCCCGCTGAACTGCTACGAATGCCCGTATGGTAAAAAGCTTGACTGGATGGCATTCCCATGGTAAACTCTTGGGAATGTATCAGGGAATAAAAACTACTGTGAGGTAGTAATTTATCACTGGTCATTTGTCACGATGTCTGCTAATCTTAAGCAGGTCGTATTTCTAGCGTGTTGAAGACCTGGCTGCTGCTCATGGGATAAATTGTGGGAAGAACTAACGAACTGTCGGACCAGGCCTTAGATTGTCTATTACGGAGCACACTCCGTGGTAGCTTGGGTAGCTTCGAACCTTCCCCACATGTGTGGGAACGTGTGGTCAAGCGCCTGCGTAGCAACGCGCCTGTGGCTCATGCGCAGTATTCCCCAGTGACTTTTTCTCACCAACAGCAGTTGCTGTTCTTCTCTGTAATTCGGCTTGAGACCCATTGCCATTTCCTCGCTGGCGGTGTGTTACGCGCTGTGTGAGGAATGCTCTTGGCAAGTGGGATTGTATGCTTTTCAAACGCATGTTTGCTGGTTTGAGATTATTGACGGAAGGAGGTGATTCTAAAGCTGGTCTGTGTAGAGAGTAGTCCCAAGAGTTGTATCCGCTCCAGATGGCTGTAAAGCCAGGTTTTGCTGGAGCACCGTGTCGAATGTGTAACCCATTTCCAATTATTTGAAGGAGGAGCGAATGTTTACGAAGAAGAATCTGACGATGCTGCTCACCCTGGTGATGGTCGCCAGCATGCTGCTTTCGGCATGTGGCCCGACCCCTGCACCACAGGTTATCGAGAAGACCGTCGTGGTCACGCAGGAAGTTATCAAGACGGTTGAAGTGACCAAAGAGGTCGAAGTCGAAGTCCTGGTTACCCCTGAGCCTGTCAAGGTTGACCGCAAGGGCGCCTGGCTGGATACCGTGATCTTCGTCGAAGAGCCGAGCACGGATGCCGCCATCACCCGCCTCGAGGTTGGCGAGATTGATGTGTTCGCCTACTCGGTTTCCAACCCTGAGACTGCTGCCAAGGTTGAGGAATCCCCGAATCTGGATGCCTATAGCGCTTCGGGTTCCTACAATGAACTCACGTTCAACCCCGCGGGTCCCGAACTTGAGAACGGCACCCTCAATCCCTTTGGCGCTCCCGCCATCCGCGAGGCCATGAACTGGCTCATTGACCGCAACTACCTGGTTCAGGAAATCTTCGGTGGTATGGCAATCCCGCGCTGGACGGCCTTCAACATCGCATCCACGGACTACGCCCGCCTGGCGGACGTGAACCGCGCGATCGAGCTGAAGTACGCCTACAATAAGGAAAAGGCGCAGGAAGTCATCGGCGCGGAGATGGAAAAACTTGGCGCCACCCTGGTGGATGGCAAGTGGCAGTACAACGGCGCGCCCGTGAGCCTCAGCGTCCTGATCCGTGTTGAGGATGAGCGCCGCGATATCGGTGACTACGTTGCCAACCAATTGGAAGACATCGGCTTCACCGTGGTCCGCGATTACAAGACCAGTGCAGAGGCTTCCCCGTTGTGGATGCGCGGCGATCCGGCTGAGGGTCTCTGGAACGTCTACACCGGCGGTTGGGTCACCACCGTCGTTCCCCGCAACCTGGCTGATAACTTCCTCTTCTTCTACACCAACCAGGGTCTGGGTGTGCCCCTGTGGCAGGCTTATGTCAATGATCCCGAGTTCTACGAACTGTCCGAGAAACTGGCTTACGCCGACTACAAGAATGTAGAAGAGCGCAATACGATGTTGGCTCGGGCGCTCGAACTCTCCATGCTCGACTCCGTCCGCATCTGGTTGGTTGATGAGAAGTCCATCACCCCCAAGCGCAACGAAGTCAAGGTCGCATCTGACCTGTACGGCGGCGTCAGTGGTTCATGGCTCTGGGCGCAGACGCTTCAGCGTGAGGGCGAGATCGGTGGTTCGATGACCATCGCCATGCCCAGCATCCTGACTGAGCCGTGGAATGCCATCGCTGGTACGAACTGGATCTACGATATGATGCTCATCCGCGGCACGGGCGAGAATGCGTACATGTACGACCCCTTCACCGGTCTGATCTTGCCGCAGCGCCTCGAGCGCGCCGAGATCTTCATCGAGGAAGGTTTGCCCGTTGGCAAGACCCTCGACTGGGTGGACCTGCAATTCGTGCCCTCCATTGAAGTCCCCGCGGACGCGTGGGCCGATTGGGATGCCGAGACGCAGCGCTTCCTGACCGTGGGTGAGGTCTACACCGAAACCCAGACCGTAGCTCGCAAGAGCGTGGTCTACTACCCCGCAGATATGTTCAGCACCGTCAAGTGGCACGATGGCAGCAACCTGTCCGTCGGCGACTTCGTCATGGGCATGATCCTCACCTTCGATCGCGCCAAGGAAGCCAGCCCGGTCTACGATGCTTCGGCCGTGCCGACCTTCGATGGCTTCATGTCCGCTTTCAAGGGCGTGAAGATCATCTCCGAGGATCCTCTGATCATTGAGACTTACTCGGATTCCTACAACCTGGATGCCGAGCTCTCTATTAGCGACTGGTGGCCCTACTACGCGCAGGGTGAGGGTGCCTGGCACGCGCTCACGCTGGGCCTGATGGCCGATGCAGCAGGCGAGGCGACTTTCTCTGCCGACAAGGCGGATGAGCTGGAAGTCGAGTGGCTGAGCTTCATCGCCGGTCCTACCATCGAGATCATGAAGACGCACCTGGATGAGCTCGTGGCTTCTGGCGAGCTCCCCTACGCGCCGACCATGAGCGAGTACGTGGACACCGCCGAAGTGCAGGCCCGCTACGCCAATCTGGCGGAGTGGTTCCGCAAACGCGGTCACTTCTGGGTTGGCACCGGTCCCTTCTACCTCGAGCGCGCCTTCCCCGTCGAGGGTACCGTCATCCTCAAGCGCTTCCTGGATTACCCCGACATGGCCGATAAGTGGCTGCGCTTCTCTGAAGCCCCCATCGCCGTGGTCGAACTCGACGGACCTGGTCGCGTGACCATTGGCTCCGCGGAGACCTACGATGTCTACGTGACCTTCAACGACGAACCGTATGCTACCGCTGACCTTGACAACGTCAAGTTCTTGGTGCTCAATGCCAAGGGCGAGGTTGCGCATGTGGGTCAGGCTACGGCAGTCGAGGATGGTCTCTGGAAGATCGAACTCGCCGCCGAAGTGACCGGCAAGCTCGAAGCTGGCTCCAACCAGCTCGAGGTGGTGGTCGTTTCCAAGCGCGTGGCGCTGCCCAGCACTGACGCCCTCACCTTCGTGACGGCCCAGTAATCTGAGCACGCTCTGATGCAGTCCGCTAGGGGCGGGGCCCTCGCCTCGCCCCTAGTGTCTTTCTAAACGGTCTTAATTATTACTCCGCTTCATTGTGATTGGAAGAGAACACGTGCGCAGTGTTGGGTGAGGTGCGTTTAGCACACAGGCGGGGTTTCCGAGCTTGTACACTGTGAACGGCTGACCGGTTTATCCCATTAGGAGTTTATAGAAAGCGAGAGCGTTATGGCTGAAGCAACTTTGCCCCAGGTATCGGGCGTTGAAACTTCCCAGAAGAAAAAGGGTCCTAGTTCGTGGGTCAAACTGGCGCGTTATACGGGGATTAAATTGATCACCCTGTTTATCGCTGTCGTCATCGGTATCTATCTGACCATCCTGATTGCCAATATGGGTGGTTACGTGGATGAGATTCTCAAGGGTCAGATTCGCGAAAGCATTTCCATTTCCGTCAGCATGGACCCCTCACTCAAGTATCTATCTATTGAGGAGCGCAATAAGCTCATCAATGAACGCGTTGTTCTCGAGGAACAGCGTCTGGGATTGGATCAGCCGTTTTTGCTACGCAGTGTGCGTTTCCTGACCCGCGCTATTACCCTCAATCTGGGGCGGGCGCAGCACATCGCCAGTGATAGCGGCTCAAAGATGGTGAAGAACATCATTCTGGAGCGACTGCCGCCAACCTTGCTATTGATGGCAAGTTCGAATCTTTTGTTGTTCTTCCTAAGTCTGTTCTTTGCGCTCTATCTCTCCCGCAACTACGGCACCTTCCTGGATAAGGCTGTGATTGCCATGTCGCCTTTCTCCTCCGCTCCTGCATGGTTCTATGGCATATTCCTGCTCTTGCTTTTTGCCTCAGTCTTGGGTTGGTTGCCTTTCGGCGGTATGGTCGCCGCGCCGCCGCCAGAGGCGCTTGGAGCGCGCTTGCTCAGCTATGGACGGCATTTGATTCTGCCGGTGACCGCCTGGTTGATTAGCGGCATTTTCTCGGGTGTCTATGGCTGGCGCACCTTCTTCCTGATTTTTTCGATGGAGGACTACGTTGAATTGGCGCGCGCCAAAGGGCTTTCCTCCCGTGAGATTGAGCGGCGCTATGTCCTGCGTCCCACGATGCCGAATATTATCACCAGTTTTGCGTTGATGATGATCAGCCTCTGGCAGGGCGCGACGATTTTGGAGACGGTCTTCAACTGGCCTGGCTTGGGGCGCATGTTGTTCCGCGCCATTGGGCTGTACGACTCGCCTGTCATCATCGGCTCCGCCATCATCTACGCCTACTTGTTGGCGGCGACCGTCTTCCTACTCGACTTCATCTACGCCCTGGTTGACCCGCGAGTGCGCGTTGGAAGTGGAGGGTCGAAAGCATGAACGCCTTGAAACGTACCTTCAAAGATATTTCGCAATACCCATCCGCCATCGCTGGTGTGGTGCTTATCCTGGCGTTGGTTGCCCTGGCGGTTTACACCGTGTTCTCGATTCCCTACAACGAGGCGATTCGTCTGTGGCGCGGTGGCGAGGAAATTTGGGGAGATAATCCCCGTCTGGCGCCGCCTGCCTGGACGAATATTTTCACCAAGGAAAAGCAACCTTCGACTATCGTGCGCAACAGTTCAGATACAGGCTCGGGTGTGATGAAAGAGGTCAAGCCCATTGACGAGACGATGACGGACATCATCTTCACCTATTCCTTTGATTATGATGCCGACGTCTTCCCCCAGGAAATGATTGTCTTCATCAACGCCACATTCCAGGAAAAGGGGCCGTTTGTCTCTTTGTTCTGGATTACGCCCGATGGTCGGGAAATCCGGCTAGGTGAGGTGACTGCTAAAGCCTCTGAAACCTATCGTTTTAACCAGGATGAGCGCTTGCTGCGCCGCCTCAAGGGTGTGGCTCCGGAGGTGGCTCTCTTTGCCGATCCGGAAAAAGAAACGCCCACGGTCCTCAAGGGGACTTATCAACTGCGCATTGATGCGATTACCTTTGAGGAAGGCTCCGATCTGGAGGCGAAGTTTGTGTCCTACGGCACCGTACATGGGCTAGCGGGCACCGACCATCGCCGCCGCGATTTGACCATTGCCCTGCTTTGGGGAACACCTATCGCCTTGGCTTTTGGCTTGGTAGCGGCCCTGGTCACCACCGTGACGACCATGGTTATCGCGGCAATTGGCGTGTGGTTTGGCGGTGTGGTGGATGATCTCATCCAGCGCATCACCGAAATCAACATGCTCTTGCCGTTCTTACCAATTCTGATCATGGTTGGCACCTTCCAATCCCGTAGTATCTGGGTGCTGTTGCTCTGGGTGATTCTACTCAGTATTTTTGGCGCCAGCATCAAAGGCTACCGGGCGACCTTTATGCAGATCAAAGAGGCGCCCTATATCGAGGCGGCGCGCTCCTATGGCGCCAGCAACTGGCGCATCATTGTCTCCTATCTGATTCCGCGCATCATCCCGGTGTTGATACCCGGACTGGTGTCAGGCGTTCCTGCCTACGTCTTCTTGGAGGCTTCGTTAGCGGTCTTGGGCTTGGGCGATCCCGTTTTGCCCACCTGGGGCAAGCTCATCAATGATGCTTACGGCAACGGTGCGCTCTATAATGGCCAGTACTATTGGATTCTGGAACCGGCGCTGTTGTTGATGGTCGCTGGTCTCGCCTTTGCGATGGTGGGCTTTGCCCTCGATCGTATCTTTAACCCCCGCTTAAGGGAGGTGTAGGCTAATGCCCGAAACAACTTTGCTCCATATCGAGGACTTGAAGCTGTTTTTCCGTGCTGGTAAGGGTGTTGTGCGCGCGGTGGATGGCGTGAATTTCGATCTTAATGCTAACCAGGCTGTGGTCGTTCTGGGCGAATCGGGCTGCGGGAAGACCTCGCTGGCTAAGGCAATTCTGCGCCTGCTGCCCCGCAACGTGGATACCTATGACGGGAAAATCTACCTTCACGACCAGAATGTCATGAGCTTGAATGATGAGGAGTATCGCCGGCAGGTACGGTGGCTCAAGATGTCCATGGTGCCACAGGCGGCGATGAACGCGCTCAACCCGGTGCTCAAAGTGGGTGACCAGGTGGCTGAGCCGGCAATGATCCACAACGCGATGGATAAAGAGATGGCGCTTGGGCAGGCGCGCAAGATGTTCCAGCACGTCGGTGTGCCGTTGGACTTCTTGAACCGTTACGCCTTTGAGCTAAGCGGCGGCATGCGACAGCGCGTGGCCATCGCCATGTCCTTGGTCACCGCGCCCGATCTCATCGTGTTGGATGAGCCAACCTCGGCTTTGGATGTGTTGACGCAGGCGAACATCTTTAACGTGCTCAAGCGGATCAAGAGCGAGCTCGGCATGAGCTTTATCCTCATCACCCACGATATCGCCACCTCCAGCGAACTGGCGGATAGTGTGGCGGTGATGTATGCCGGGCAGATCGTGGAAACGAGCGATGCGCATCGTTTCTTCACGGCGCCGCTGCATCCCTACTCGCGTAAGCTCATGGATAGTGTGCCGCGCTTGCGTGGTACCCAGGAACCGGATTTTATCGTGGGCCAACCGCCCAGCCTTATCAACCCGCCAACCGGGTGTCGCTTCCGCGATCGTTGTCCTCAAGCTTTCAGCCGCTGTGCTGAAGAACCACCCACCATCCGGCAGGATGGTCGCACGGTTAAATGCTGGCTGCATGTAGCCTAAAGGAGCTATACAGATGAATGCTATATCAGGAACAGCTCAGGGAGGTGCAGCCGTGAATAGTGCAGAGCGGCGTCATGATGAAGTGTTGTTATCGGTCCAGGATTTGCATGTGTGGTTCGAACTGCGGCGCTTTGGCTTCGGTCATGCCGGCTATGTGCGTGCGGTAGATGGGGTCAACTTTGATCTGCATTACAGCGAGACCATTGCCATCGTGGGTGAGAGCGGCTGCGGTAAATCCAGCTTGATGAAGACGATCCTGGCGCTGCATCGCCCCACCAAAGGCGATATTCTTTTTGAGAATCGCAACCTGAATGCCCTCAAAGGCCCCGAGTTGCGGGAATACCGTTCGCAGGTTGGTTACGTGCAGCAAGACCCCTACGGTGCGTTGGCGCCCTTCATGACCGTGCAGCGGATTCTTGAGGAGCCGCAGATTATCAACGGGATCAAGGACAAAGCCGAGCGTGATGCGCGGTTGCGTAATGCGCTTGAAGAAGTCAAGATGAGCCCGGTGGATGACTTCCTGCCCAAATTCCCGCACATGCTCAGCGGTGGGCAGCAGCAGCGCGTCGTGATTGCGCGCGCCATGCTGCTGGAACCAAAACTCATCGTCGCGGATGAGCCGGTGTCCATGCTGGATGCCTCGGTGCGGGTGGAAATTCTCAAACTGCTGCGCGCTCTGCAGGATAAGCACAATCTTGCCGTGATTTACATCACCCACGACCTTTCTACGGTGCGTTACTTCTCGGAGCGGGTTTTCGTGATGTATGCGGGGCAGGCGGTGGAGAAGTCCCTTATCAATGACTTGATTCGCAATCCGCTGCATCCCTATACCATGGCGCTCCTGGCAGCCACATCTGATCCCGATGCGGACAATGCGACCCGCTTCCGGGATGTACCTCCTGGCGAACCGCCGAGCCTCGTCAAGCCGCCCAAAGGCTGCCGTTTCCATCCGCGGTGTCCGCACATGATTAAGGACCTGTGCGATGCGGAAGTTCCTCCGCATTTCGAGCCGGAAGCACAACACCTGGTGGCGTGCTGGTTGTATAGATGAGCGGACAATGGCAGCCCTGGCACACGATTCTGGTAGGCCTGGTCCTGGTCGTGATCGGCTTTGTTCTACCTTTGCTGATGGTGCTGGGGCTGCTAAAATCCACTCTGCCGTTGAATTTCATTGCCTATGGTGCATCGTTTGCGGGATTGTTGCTGGGCATGGTCGGCGCTGCGCTGTACGCCAAACGCGGCAAGGACTAGGTCCACACGGATGCCTGGTAAAAAGATATTTGGGGGACGCGCGAAGCGCGTCCCCCAAATAATAAAAACCCCTCTTCATTTGTTTGCAAAACCGCTTTTGGCTTTTCTCCCCAAAAATCTGTTGTATGCCCGTTCTATGCGTGCGTAGTGTTGCCTTAAGGCTGCTCCAGGCGCAGGCTTTCTATATTCCAGAGGCTGAAACTGCCGGTGGATTCGGGCGCGTAACCGCCGACCTCAGGCCGGATTACCGAGATTTGTAGCCGCAGAAAGAGCGGCAGCGCGGGCAATTGCCCGGCGAAACGCTGTTGTGCCGTCTGGTGCCCGGTGATGAATTCCGCCGAGCCTGGCAGGGCATTCTGCGCTTGTGCGCATGCGGTATCGAAATCTGTATCAATGAACCCCGCCAGATTCAAGCCCGACCAGTTATTAGCCTCACTGGGAATTTCGGTACTCATATAGCGTTGGCAGGGGGGTGGGTCGAATTCCGTCATCCACGCAAAGGAAGCCAGGTCGAAATTGCGTCCGAACAGGGGACCATCGGCGCTCATGGCGAAAAACTCTGTCACGGGTAGCTGGCTGATGGTGACATCCATCCCGCAGAATGCCAGGTCACTTTGGAATTGCTCCAGATACGTCATCGGCGAGGCCGTTGTGGATTGCCAGCGAAATGCCAGTGGGGTTTTATCGCGTATCCCTGGAATGCCATACGCCTCACGGGTACCATTGCCATCCTCATCTCGCCAGCCTATCTCGTCCAGCAACGCCTTGCCACGTTCGGGATTATACGGATACGTTGCCAGGTCTTCGGCATAAAGCGGATGCTCGGCTGGAAGATAAGAATCCATGACGGAGGCTTTCCCATGCAGCTGCGTCTTGACGATGCCCTCGCGGTTGAGGCAATACGCAATGGCCTGTCGGGTGCGTGCATCCTCAAAGAAGTCAGGGCGTTTGGTTTTCGAAGCCGGATTGATGTTGAAATCGAGGTGCTCCCAGCGAGTGTCGGGTGTGAACACCGGAATCGCCAGAGATTGCTCCTCCAGGCGCAGCAGGAGCGGCACCAGGTCTTCCAGGTCGGCGCGCTCCGTGATGATATCGCAATCTCCGGAAAGGAGCTGAGCCACGGCATCGTTGACATCTGGAATGAAACGAAAAACGATTTTGTCAACGCCTGGTTGACCTTCTCCGGCGCTGAAATACGCCTGATTTTGCACCAAAGTGATTTGGCTTCCTGGGAGCCATTCTTCCACCACAAAGGCTCCCCATCCCATAGGCGCGCGTGTGGATTCAGGGGCTTTGAGCAGGTCGGCAGCCCGGTATTTCAAGCTAACCTGCCACAGCTGTCGTGGCAACGGCATCCAGAAGTTGCTCGCGTATTGGGGATCAATGAATCCCGGCAGACCGGTCCAGACGACGGTTTGCTCGTCCAGCGCGCGATAGCTCGCTGTACGCTCCACGGCATCCTTATCCGTTGGTGTACTGGCATCTGCGTCAATCTCGTAGCTGTAGACTGAATCATCCGCAGTGACCGGCGTGCCATCTGACCACCGCACACCCTCTCGCAATCGGAAAGTGACCGCTAACTGTTCCATCTCCACCGGCTCTCCGGTGAAAGTCACTGCGCAGGCGGCGCTGTAACACCCCGCCGGGCGTACGGCCATGCCTTCAGCCAGCGTCACCGGATTATTCGCCGCATCAACCGCGCGGTCCCCGGTCTGCAGAATCACTTTGGCAATAGTAGCATCCTTGCCGCCCAGCTCTGGCAGCATTTCGAGAATGACAGGTTGATAGGTGTAATCGCGGTAGTCTATGGGACCATCATAGAGCGCTTGCAGGATATGACGCGCTGTGCGCCGCGAGTTGCTATACCAGTAGAGCGACTCGGGTTCTTGTTCCTGGCAGATGGTGAGGCTAATGGGTTGGGGTGTTGGCGTGGGAGTGGGCGCCGGCGTCGGGGTTGTGGTAGGGGTCGGCGTCGGCGTGACGCCCACCTCGGTTGCAAGGCTCTCGCCGGGTGTTGGGGTAGATGTGGCTGTGAGTGTCATCACCGCCGGCTGAAAGTTGGCGCATCCAACGAGCAGGCTACATATCAGTAAAGGTGTGATACAAACCCACAATCTTCTTGATCCCATGCGTCACTCCTGAAGCGCGATATTGGGGAGTTGCCTCGGTGCAGGTCTTCGTTGAGGGCAATTCTATGCTTTCCCGAGCAGACCGCATTCACCAGGCTTAACAGGAGCGGATGCCCCGTGATACACCTGACTCATTACGCTAGGTGAACTCATATCTGAGTTCGGGCACAGGTCGCTGGCGTTTGGTGAGCACTTCTCGCAGGCGCTCGCGTGCATAGTGCAACCGCGATTTCACTGTGCCTACCGGCAGGTCCAAAATTCGGGCAATTTCCTCCAGCGGTAAATCCTCAAGATAGAAGAGCGTGACCACTGCGCGATGGGAGGTCGGTAGATTGGCGACCACTTCGCGGAGCAGCATTGCCGTTTCCTGCTCCTCGGTGCGATGATCGGGCGAGGGGAACATGCTGGGTAATCCTGATACCCATTCCAGCAGGTCCTCAACAGGCTGCGTCCAACGAATTTTGGCAGACCAATCGTAGACCAGGTTCAAGGTGACGCGATACAGCCATGGTTCAAGTGGGCGGTTGGTATCTACGGTTTTAGCGTAGGTGTACAGGCGCACGAAACATTCCTGGAGAATGTCTTCAGCAGCCCGGTGGTCGCGCGTCGCGGCCAAAGCTACACGATAGACCAGGTCTTTATATTGTTCGTAGAGCTGCCCCAGTGCGTTGAGATCGCCCCGCTGGAGCTGCTGTATCAGGGATTGCTCCATACACCATCCTGTTCCACTACCGTATCGTTACCGTCTGAATCTGCGTTTTGATTTGCCGGCGGCTTATCCAATTGTGCCACAAATGCACGTTCTTCGACGCTCAGTTCCATTCTGGCGAGCAACTCCGGGCGCCGCAACCAGGTGCGACGCAGCGCTTCCTGTCTGCGCCAGCGAGAAATCGCGGCATGATTCCCAGAGCGCAGTACCTCTGGAACTTCAACGCCATCATAAGTCAATGGGCGGGTATATTGTGGCCCTTCCAGCAAACCGCTGGCAAAAGAATCCTTTTGGGCGCTCTCGCCATCGCCGAGCACGCCTGGAATCCAGCGTGCTAGCGCATCAATCATGACCATCGCCGGCAGCTCGCCCCCGGTAAGCACGTAATCCCCGATCGAAATCTCATCCGGCTGTAGCGCGATGCGCACCCGCTCATCGAAACCCTCGTAATGTCCACAAATGAGCAGTAACCGTGAGTGCTGCGCCAATTCCTGCGTGATTGCCTGATTGAAGGGTCGCCCTTGTGGGCTTAATAGCACCACCGGAAACTGCGCAATGCCCCGGATTGCCCCCACTGCCCGCAAGATAGGCTCAGGCTTGAGCAACATGCCTTCGCCGCCGCCGTAGGGCAAATCATCCGTCAGCTGATGCCGGTCGAGCGCATAATCACGTAGTTGGTGGATGACAATAGTGAGATGCCCGCGCTCCTGTGCCCGCTTCAAAATACTCTCCTGTAGCGGACCCAAAAACATCCCTGGGAACAAGGTCAAGACATCAACGTACATTACTTCTATTTTAACATTAGATCAAACCAGGACAAGCGGCGGGTGCGTTCGACGAAAGATGTTTTTTGCGGCGGGGCAAAGCCCCGCCGCAAAAAACACATGCTTGAACCCTGTTCTATCTGGCGCGCCCGTGCCCAAGGCTGCGCTGATAGTCGAGCAACTCTCGCTTGCGTTGCTGCACCAACAAGCGCGCCTGGATGGGCCAGGTGGCGCTATAGCGCACACGCACCGTCATTTCTCCCAGGAGATTGGAGATATCTTCAGGCTCGAGCGCCGCCAGCTGCTCGAACAGGTAGATCCCTGCAGCATTGAGCGCCGCCTCGATTTTGACGCCAATGCTCCAGATGCGTTTGAGATTGTCTGGAGCCACCAGCGTCCGTTCCGGTGGTTGTGGGGCGGCGACCGGCGCCTCCATCAGAGCCGTGATGGGCTGACTTTCAATCGCTTTCGTCAATAGCTCCGGCGCCGGCAGCAACCAGCGGTAGTCATTATCCAGCGCCTGGCGGAAATCTTCCTGGATTTCGGGCTTGTCGTGAATGAGCCAATCATCGCCGGCCCAGCGATAGAGGAGTGCGCAGCGAATTTGTTGCGCGTAGGGCTGCTGGTTCCAGCGGTTGATCTCGGTATACATGGCGCGAACCCAGCCAATGTTCTGGTTGATCCATCCCTGATTGTGGGTGCAGTTCGGCGCTGCGTCTGGGCGGCAGATGTGGTTGGTCTCCGTCAGGTAGACGGGTAGGTCGCGCCATTTCAGCGGAATGCGCTCCATAAACAGCCGGTAAGTCTGGAAATCGAAGTAGTGGTCTCCCAACAGCGCATCTCCAAATGTTGCCAGGCTGGTGATACCATTGACCGAAGGCCCATGGGTATAAGCGTGCAGGATAAAACCATCCAGCGCCGGAATGTTTTCCAACATCGTCTGGAAATAGTCGAGCGGGCGCCATCGCGCATTCCCGAGCAGCGGCATCGGCGCCGAGTTGTATGGATCTATCGCCCCTGGGCAAACAACGGCGCCCGGCAACACGGCTTTGATGGCGGCATAGACCTTGTTAAAGGCTTGTGCAAACAGTTCGGCTGTGATGTGCTCGTAAAGCTGCCCGTGATCACCTGGGTGTTCGGTCGGGTTGTTCTGCTCATTGCCGATTTGAATGGTCCACTGGAACTGGGCATTGAGGGCGCTATCCGCCTTCAGGTAGAGTTCGACCCAACGGGCGCAGGTCGCAGCAAAATCATCATAGTGCGCGGATACTGGCAGGGTCCCGCTGGGATAGTAACCGTGGCTCAGGCGGATGACGACCCCATAACCTTGCTGTGCCCAATCCCATAGCCGGTTCCGTTGATCGGCATCTAAACCGATACTGTTGGGATGCCGCCCGAGCGTTTCGGTGAAGAAAACCCAGCCTTTCTTATTTTTCCCGTTGTAAAGTCCACGGAGACCATCTCGAAAATGGACGTCATCGCTGAGTTTTGCGGCATGTACGCCAAAGATATGGGGCGCGAGACCTTTGGACAGGTCTGCCGAAGTCGCCAGTCGCCGTGTGTCGCTCTGTCGCGGGGCGCGAACATACCACGCGGCAACGAAGCCCTCATGCCGTGAGGGGGTGCGAACGCGAATCCATTGATTCTGGTGTCCCACTTTCTTACCGGCAGCGGTAGGGTCTTCCAGTACCTCCAAAACCGTGCTATGGGGCACCCACCAGACTTGCGCCGCGCTTGTGCTGGGTTGCTGGCGCACCCGCAGACCGGCATCAGGGCTTTCAACGATGATCCAGGAGAGAGGCCCTTCCACGGGTTGCGGCACAACGGGGTTAGGCTCGGCGGTTTGCAGCTTGGTATACCAGGCTGCGACATAACCTGTCTGCCCGTTGGGCGCTTGCACCTTGAGCCATTGGCCCTGTTTGCCCACTTTTTGTTTGACCACGGCCTCTGTTTCCAGTGCTTTGAGCAGGGTTTCGTGGGCCATTTCTGCGAGGATAGTGTATTGCGTCCCGGGTCCACTGCGCAGTTTGAGGGGCGTGTCCGGGCTATCTATGACGACGAAGAACACTGCCGGGGGTGGGGGAGGTGGCGGCGGCGGCGCCAGCTGCACATACCAGGCGGCAACATAGCCCACTTTATTATCCGGTGTTCGAATCCATAACCACTGGTTGTTTTGCCCGACCTTGTTTTGTCCCTGTTCGGCATCTTCCAGCACGCCCAGGGTCGCGCCGTGGTCGGCTTTGCCCACCAGGTCTGCACCGACATAAGGTCCTTCGCGAACATTGAGATAGCCCAACTCTGGGCTATTCACCGTAACGTGGAACGTGGGTTGTGCGGGCGGCGTGGGTGGGTTCCCGCCCCCGGATTGGAATGGGTCGAGGAGCGGGGTTGGATCAATAATATCGTGTGGGTAGGTAGTCTGCCCTGCCTGGGTAGTTCCCTTTTTCTTCAGCGTGAGGTGCAGATGGGACCCGGTAGAATTTCCTGTGTCATCTGCCAGGGCGATAAGTTGTCCGGTGCGTACCACTTGTCCCCGTACGACCACCACTTGATCGAGATGCGCATAGATGGTCTCGTAGCCATCGTCATGTTGTATGCGCACTTGATTACCATAGGGCAGCTGCATCGGGTTGGAGTTGCCATCGAGCCGAATATCACTCACAAACCCGTCGGCGACGGCGTAGATCTCGCTTCCCAATGGGGCCATGAAGTCCAGGCCCTCGTGTCCTGGGAGTCCGAACTTGTTGTAAACTTGCGGATTCGCCCCAAAGACCTGCGTAATCGTGCCATATTGGGTTGGCCAGCGAAGTCGAAATGCCATAATGCTTTCCTCCTTTCAAGGGTGGGAGATGGCGGCGTTTCCATCTTAGCGTCCTGATAATAGATTGTACAGGCGTTGCTCCAGTTCGCTGGCGGTGTTGGCTTTCAGGGCGATGTAAGTAACGCCGGGATAATGTTCGGCATACCAGTCAGCGCTAAGCCCTGTACCGATATCCTCAGGGTTGATGGCGATGACGGTGCGCGAATTGAGATCACCGATGCCGGCATCATCTGCCGAGAAACCTAGCGTGACTTGGAAAGTCAGCGTGGTCCGCGCCGCTGCCATGATCCAGTTGACCGGACAGTTGGAGGGCAACAACACATAGGTCCGCATGTATTGGACCCGTGGCGTACCGCGCACGGGAATGGGTTCTGGCTCTGGTTCGGGTTCAGGCTCTGGTGGCGCGGTCACCTCAGTCAACGTAAAGGCGTCCATAAACCAGTTGTTAGCAAAACCCCATTTGGCTTTGCACTCCAACCAGATTTGCGCTTTGCCATCTGCTGGCGCGGTAAATTCGACCCAGACATCACAATAACGGCCAAAAGCGAAGTTCCCGCTCTGAATGTTGAACCAATCGGTCCATTCTACAGGGTCATCTTCACCCTGTGGCCATGGCGTATTGAGGGCGCTCCAGCCCGCGCGCGCCTCAGCCGCCCAAATATCCTGTGCCCAGACCTTGCCATTGGGACCATAGTGCTCGACAATGTCGGGGAAGACCTTGGCTGTAAAGCGATAACGTGCGCCCGGCGTCAGCCCGGTAACGTTCTGCGTTACCGCAAAATAGAGCGGGGAAAAGGCCTTGAAAACTTTCCAACAAAACTCGCCCGTAAGGAAGAAAAGAGGTTTTTCTACCTCCGGCGCATGATGAATGTACCACACAGTAGATTCGGGGCGATAGGCCGGGGCGCTGCTGCCCGGGAAGATGACATTGTCTAGCCAGTAAAGTCGCCAACCGTCGGGCACAACAATTTCAGTGATGTTGTCTTGGTGATGATGACCCTGATCGAAATTGGGATTTTGTAACAGGTTCATAGGGTATTCCTTTCGTCAATCTGACCGATATTTTCTTGGTGAACGTCGTGAGATTTCTGTAAGCCTACTTTTTGAGTCTTAACCATCACCAGGGCGGGTGCAGGGTTGGCAGATGGGGCAGAAATACGTGCTCCGCTGCGCTTGAACGATGCGTTCGAGGGTATAACCGCACCGGGGGCAGCGCTCTCCTGCCCGGTCGTAGACCGCCAGGTGCAGCTGTTGTTGGCCTGAACTGCCATCGGGGTAAACATATTGCCGGTCTGAAAGGGTGGCGCCGCCATGTTCCACACCCTCTCTGAGCACACTCACAATGGTTCCGTGCAAGCAGGTTGCCTCGGCCTCGGTGAGGGTCTGGGCTGCTCTCAAGGGATGGATGCCTGCGCGCCAGAGTGCCTCATTGACATAAATGTTCCCTAATCCGGCGAGAAAATTCTGATCGAGCAAGAGACGCTTGATCTCGCCGCGAT
The DNA here is from genome assembly GCA_026645815.1 of Anaerolineae bacterium. Lineage (GTDB taxonomy): Bacteria > Chloroflexota > Anaerolineae > B4-G1 > SLSP01 > JAAZNO01. Next base: position 16,282 of record JAPKMR010000039.1, read on the forward strand.
GGCTTTGCAGAGCTGTGCTTAACCAGGTAGTGGTGAATTCCGGGCTGAGGGGTTCGGGTCCAAGGGCGCCGGTGATGATATGGGAATTTTCAACCAGGTAGAACCGGCCAAACTTCCGTGGGTCAACGTAATCCAGCCTGGTACCATCATCCAGCAGAAAACGCGCGCGCGTATGCAGGTCGTCTTTTGCTGGTGTGCCTGCCTCTTGGATGCGGAATTTGCCCGTCATCCGCAAGTGTACTAACCACGTCTTGCCTGTATTCAGGTTGAAGCTGAGGAATTTGCCTCGTCGTCCAACCTCAAGAACACTGGTTTTCAGTAATTCATAGACAAATTCTGCTGGTGAAGGCCGCTCCACGGTGCGTGCCCAGAGAATCTCCACAGCATCGAAATGCCGTTGGAGCAACCGCGGGCGCAGCTGCCGTGCAATCGTCTCAACTTCTGGCAATTCCGGCACGCAACCCCTCCTATTCCGTGGTTGATACTAAGGGACTGTAAAAGTATAACTTCCCGTTTATGGTCGTGCTTTAACAGTGAAATTCGGGAACTTATAGATTTACGAACTCTTAGTATAGGTCAAGTTTCGTTATCGTCAAAATCCCAGCGCCGGGGTGCGTTTCAAAACGGGGGCAAAAATCTCAGGCGCTCCTACAGGGCGCAGGGGAAAATTGATTTTTGGCGGTGGGGCAAAGCCCCACCGCCAAAAATCAACCAAAGAAAGGCATTTGTATGATGGTAGTCTTGCTTTTACCCCAAAGTTGAAACGCACTCAAGCGCCGGGTGCATTTCACGACGGGGGCGGCAACCTCAAACGCCCCTGAAGGGCGTGCTAAAAGGGTGATTTTTTGCGGCGTGGCTGCGCCACGTCGCAAAAAATCACTCAAATAAAGGGCATTTGCACAATAGCCGTCTTGCTTTTACCCCAAAACTGAAATGCGCCCGAAGCGCGGACATTCGCAGCAGGTTGCTGCGCAATCCCAATGCCCTGTGATGGCTATCATAGCCACAGGCGCAACCTCAGGTTAAGATAAAAGCGTAACCAGAGAATGAAGGACTAAGCCAAGATCAGGGAGGTGACGCAATGCACACAGCCACTACCAATGGGACCCGGCTTACACCACCGCCAGATTTTCCCGTTGCCTGGCACACACCCGAATGGGCTGATTATCATTGGACACGCGACCGGGAACACATGCCCGATCCCATCACGCCCATGTTCGATAGTGCCGCTGCGTTGATGGCTATCCCGGCGCACGTTCGCACCGTCCCCGTCTACGAGGAAGCCATCGTGCGGCGGCGTGATATCCGATTCAACACCTACATCTACACCACGCTCCTGCCCTTCCAAGGTTCCCCCACAGAGCTGGCAGAACGCGCCCGACGCAACCGCGAGAAGGTCAGCGCCGTTGCCCTGCGGCTTGAGGAGGTGTGGGAGCGCGAGTGGAAGCCGGAATTCACAAAGCTGTGGGCTTTCTGGGAACGCTTCGACCTGCAAAGCGCCGGTATGGAAGCCCTGCGCGTGCATCTCGAAGAAAGCCTGGAACGCGGTTCGCGCCTGTACGAGCTGCACAATCTGATGGGACCGCCGATGTGGTTTGCCATTGACGAATTCGAGACCTTCTACTGCGATCTCTTCCCCGGCAAGAGCAAGCTCGATGCGCACCGCCTGCTGCAGGGTTTCGACAACAAGACGCTGGAAATCGGACGGGCGCTGTGGCGTCTGCGCGACCTGGCAACCATGTCACCGCCGGTGCACGCCGTGTTCGCCGGATTCCCCGCCTTTCAGGTCATCCATGCATTGGGCGCCTTTGCCGAAGGGCAGGCGTTTCTGAAGGAACTGCGCACTTTTCTGCGCGCCTTTGGCGGGCGAAGCAGTTTGTGGGACTGGGGATATCCCAGCTGGGAAGACGACCCCAGCCCCGTCATCAACAATCTCAAGAACTATCTGGCGCAGCCCGCGCGCGATTTGGCCGCCGAGCTGGCGCAAGCCGCCGCCGAGCGCGAAGCTGCCATTGCCGAGACCCGGCAGGCATTAAGGGATTATCCAGGTCCGGTGGTAGAAACCTTCGAGCGGTTGCTGCGAGCAGCACAGGTAGCGCTCACGCTCACCGAGAATCACACCTATTACATTGACTTCAACGGCTTTGGCTGGATTCACCGTGTGATCCATGAGGTAGGAGAACGGCTTGCGGCACAAGGGCAGTTGACGCACGCAGAGGATGTCTTCTACCTGACCATTCAGGAGCTGCGCGCGCTGCTCGACGGCGACCCACAGGACTATTGCAGCCGGGCAGAACAGGCTCGCGCCGAGATCGAGCGGTGGTCGCTCTACGAAGAGCCGCGAGAATTGGGAACACGCCCCAACAGCCCGGTAATGCTCTACTCCCCGGATGCGCGGCGGATGCTGCGCTACATCGGCGGGTTGGTGGGTGAACCGGCGAGCGATTCCGCCGGTGTGCCCCTGGAAGCGGGGGTGCTGCGCGGGCAGGGCGGGTCTTCGGGCAAAGTGCGCGGGCGGGCGCGGGTCATCCTCTCATTGGAGGAGGCCTACCGGCTGTGCCCTGGCGATGTTCTGGTCACCACAACAACCGCCCCACCCTGGACGCCGCTCTTTCTCACCGCCGCCGCCGTCGTCACCGATGCGGGAGGCTTGCTCTCACACGGCGCCGTGGTCTCGCGCGAATACCGTATCCCGGCAGTAGTGGGCACGCGCTGCGCCACCACCACCATCGCCGATGGGCAGCTCATCGAAGTGGACGGCGACAAAGGAACCGTACGGATTCTGGAATAACAAACCACGCAGCAAAACCGACACTAGACTCTTGGATTCACGATGCACTCAAAGAATTCCCTACAGGAGGCGCCCCATGAACGCGATGCAGATTGTCTGGCTTGAACAACCGGACTGCCGCAACCCCTTCCTCGTGGGCGGCAAGGCTGCCGGTCTGGGAAAGCTGGCAGCCCAACACCCTGTGCCCCCCGGGTTCTGCCTGGCAGCGAGCAACCGTGGCAAGGATGCGAAAACCAAACCGGTTCGGGATTTCACCCGGCAACTCACCGCCGCCTATGCTCGATTGGGAGAGCGTTGCGGCAGCGACCGCCCCCGCGTCGCCGTACGCTCCTCTGCCGTGGACGAGGATGGGCAAGAGGCTTCCTTTGCCGGACAGCACGAGACCTATCTCAACGTCATGGGCGCCGACGCCGTTGCCGAAGCCGTGGAACGCTGTCTCGATTCGGCGCACTCCACACGCGCCCTCACGTACAGACGCGCCCACGGTCTCGCCGGTGCGGGTGGAACTGGCATCGCGGTCCTGGTGCAACAGCTGATTCTCGCCGATGTTTCCACCGTCGTCTTCAGCGCCGACCCTCGAACGGGCGACCGCGACCACGTACTCATCAACGCGACCTGGGGCTTGGGAGAAAGCCTGGTCGGAGGCAGCGTCATCCCGGACCTCTACATCGTGCGGAAAGCGAATCTGGAGATTGTTGGGCGGCAGGTCGCCGACAAAGCCGTGATGACCATCGCGCAACCCGAAGGGACGCGTGAGGTGCCCACGCCGCGTTTTATGCGCACGCAACCCGCACTCCAGGATGAGCAAATTGTGGCGCTGGCGCGACTCGCCCGCACGCTGGAGACCACCGAGAAGCAGCCCGTGGACCTGGAATGCGCTTATCAGCAGGGGCGACTGTATCTGCTGCAATGCCGCCCGATTACTACGGTGCGGTAGCGCACAAAGGCTCACGCGAGATGAGAAGCCCCTGATTGCCTGGGTATACGATAGATTATTGTTGGAAACGGGGAGAGGTTCTGCAAACAGACGAAGAGGATCTCTTTTTAGTGATTTTATGCGGTGGGGTTGTACCCCACCGCACAAAATCACCTTCTTCCGCGCCCTGCAGGGGCGCCTGAGATTGCTCCATTTTGAAAAGCACCCCACGCGATTGTAACTTCCCTATTGACTTTCAACTCAAATTCGCCTATACTGGAATAAGATTGGCTGGTGGTTTTACCAGATTTCGAGACCAACGTGGCGGCGTATACGACTTTTCCCCACCGCACCTTCGAGACGGAACTACGCCACAAGCGGGAAGGCGAATGGATTTCACACTCGAACCTCTTGCTGTACCGAGCTTGAAAGAAGCCTGTATCCGCAGCCTGGAAGGGCTGATCCTCTCCGGCGCCCTGGAGATTGGCGCACGCCTGCCCTCAGAGCGCACCCTGGCAGCACAACTGGGCGTGAGTCGCCCCGTGTTACACCAGGCTATTGTGGACCTGGCGGCTAAGGGATTGGTGGAAATCGCCCCACGCCGCGGCGTGTTTGTGAACGATTTCCGTACGCAAGGCTCCTGCGCCCTGCTTTCCTCGTTGCTCACCTACCGTGAAGGGAAACTAGCGCCAGACCTGCGCGACAGTCTCATCGCCATGCGATTGCTGGTGGAAGCAGAAACAGCCCGGTTGGCAGCGCTGCACGCCACACCCGAACAGCTCGCCGAGCTGCGGCGCCTGCTGCACGCAGAAAGCACGTGCGATACTACGGATAGTGAGGCTCTTGTGGCGTTGGACTTCGCCTTTCACCATCAGGTCGCGCTGGCATCCAGCAATCTCATGTATCCCCTGATGCTCAACTCCATCAGAGGCGTGTACACCAATCTCACCAGCAAATTCTTTGCCCATCATCGCGGCAGTTCGGTCATCAAGGATGTCTTTGACTTTCACCGGCGTCTGGTTGCCGCTATCGAAGCGCGGGAGAGTGAAACCGCTCGCGCCGTCATGGGAGAAATGCTCGAACACGGCAGTGCGCACCTGCCGGGCAACTAGAGAAGTCGGTACTCACAAGCTATTTCGGTAGGAGGTACAAGATGGCAGTTGGACTCTGTGCTGAGCCTGAAGCTCCGCGTTATGCAATCAAAACCCCCCACAACCTTTCGCCGCGCATCCGGTGGTTACGCGATTATTACTTCCAGGGCGTGAATCGCGCCTGGAACAACGAATTCACCGCCTGGACGACTGGTACGCCCTGGGATTTCCAGTATGAAGAGCTCAATTTCTACATTGTGCCGGAGACCTATGCCTTCTTCCGTACCTTCCGCGCCGCTTTCAAGCAGACGGCGCGCCCGGTGACGCTGCACCCCGATTTCTGGACGTGGAGCCTGCCTGAGCGCAAAGCCTGGTTCAACCGCGAGGTTGTGGTCAGGTATCTCCCCCAGGAACTCCTGCCAAGAGACCTGCTTGCCGGAGCGCGCTTCAACGTAGAGACCTCGACGTGCCTCACCGAAAAAGAAGCGAAAGCCTACCTGCGATTGGTGGATGGCAAGAAAGGCACCCGAGCTGCCATCACCTGGTTCCACAATCATGGCTATGGCAACGCGGGCGCTACCGGTGGGCACCTGATTCCGGATTATCCGCGCGTGCTGCGAGAGGGCTGGAAAGCTATCTACGCCGACCTGGAAACGCGCTATGCAGCGCTCTCGTCTGCCGAGCAACAGGGCGCGCGCGGGGCGCAGCTCCGCGCCATGCGCACGGCAGCAACCACAGCGCGGGACCTGGCGACAGCCTATGCAGCTTTGTGTGACGAGCACGCCGCGCGCGAGACCGACCCCGCGCGGAAAGCCGAGCTGCAGCAGATGGCAACCCAGTTGCGCCGCGTACCCTGGGAACCCGCAACGACCTTCTGGGAAGCGGTGCAAGCGCTGTGGATCAGCCACATGCTGGTGATGGCGGATGAGAATTATCCCGGACCCGGCGTCTCTTTTGGACGACTGGACCAATACCTCTACCCATATTGGCGCGCCTCGGTGGATGCCGGTATGGATCCGGAATTCGGCAAAGAGATTCTGAAGTGCTTCTGGATTCACTGCAACACCGCCTATGATGCGATGATTCGCACCGGCGGCAATCAGGGCATCACGGCAGGCTATGGGCAGCTGTTCACGCTCTCGGGCATGGGACCCCACGGCGCCGATCTCACCAACGATCTCACCACCATCCTGCTTGATATCATTGATGAAATGTCGCCCATTTTGGAGCCTAAGCCCAATGTCCGCCTCCACCGGGGGACGCCCGAAAACCTGCTCGACAGAGTGGTTGATATGATCGCCGACAGTCAGGGCGCGCCCTTTCTCCTGAACTTCGATGAGCGTTCAATGGCGGGCATGTTGCTGCAAGCCGAACGTTCCGGCGCCGGGCACCTTATCAACGCCGCCAACGTCTGGGATTATGCGCCGGTGGGCTGTCTCGAGAACACGATGCAGGGCAACGACCGCTCCGGGACCGTGGACTGTAACCTGAACCTGCTCAAGGCGGTGGAATTGACGCTGACCGGCGGCTATGATCTGGTCCCTTTCACGGACCCGATGACGGGTAAGACGGAAGCCCCACGGCGGTGGGGACCTGCTACCGGCGATCCCACCACATTCACGACGTGGGAACAATTCTGGGAAGCCTACACGACACAGACACGCTTCATCATTCGCCAAATTGTCGAACTCTACGAACGCTCTGAAGCGATTCGCGCGCGCTTCTCCCCCGCCCCCTATCTTTCGTGCCTGGTGCGCGGTTGTGCGGAACGCGGGTTGGATATCAACCAGGGCGGTCCAGAGCTGGGTTACGTGACCATCGAGGCGGTGACCTATGCCACCACGGTGGATTCACTGCTCGCGGTGAAATACCTGGTCTTCGACGAACATCTCTGCACTATGGCGGAGCTCGTCCAGGCACTGAAGGACAACTGGGAAGGTCACCCGGTGCTGCAGGCGCGCGCGCTGCACAAAGCTCCCAAATACGGGCGCGATGATGATGGGGCTGACGCGCTTGCCCACCAGGTGATGGAGCTGTGGACCGAGGAGACCTGGAAATACAAGACCCAGTGTACGGGCAGGCAGTTCCGCCCCGGTATGTTGAGCTGGAACTACTGGGTTGCGGATAGCTTCATCCTCTCCGCAAGCCCCGATGGTCGCCCCAAGGGCAAATTCCTCTCGAATGCGCTTTGCCCCTCGAACGGCGCCGATATCCACGGTCCGACCGCAAATGTGAATTCCGTGGGTAAGGTGCTCGGGGGAAAATCACCGCAGGGGCAATGGGAAAACTACGTCAACCTGCTGCCCAACGGGGGCAGTCACACGATGACTTTCAGCCCCTCGCTGTTACGCGACCCAGAGCACAAGGAGAAGTTCAAAGCCTTCCTGCGCGGCACTATCGAGAACGGCGGGACAGCGCTACAAATCAACCTCATTGACGCAGAGTTATTGCGCGATGCGCAACGCCACCCGGAGAATTACCGGCACCTGCTCGTCCGTGTCACCGGCTATAACGCCTATTTCACGAGCATCGGCAAGGAATTGCAGGACGAAATCATCGCCCGAGAAGCGCATCAGATGTAGGGCCTGCCACGCAAGGAAACAGCATAAGATGACGTCTGAAACCGCCCGCATCCTGCACCTGCAACGCCTTTCTACCGAAGATGGTCCGGGTATCCGCACGACCGTGTTCTTCAAGGGTTGCCCGCTGGCTTGTGCGTGGTGTCACAACCCTGAAAGCATTCCCCCACAACCGCAAGTGCAATGGCTGGAACAGCGCTGCATCGGTTGCGGCACCTGCCTGGAAGCCTGCCCGCGCGGTTGTTTGAGCCGAGATGCTGCGGGCGCCATCCTCATTGACCGCAGCTGCTGCGCGGGTTGTGGGACCTGCGCCACCGCGTGCCCCGCGAATGCGCTGGAATTGCTGGGACGCACCATCACTGGTGATGAACTGGTCAGGGAAGTGCTGAAAGACCGCGCCTATTTTGAAGCATCTGGGGGCGGGGTGACGCTTTCTGGCGGGGAACCCACTTTGCAAGCGACCTTCGCAAGAACCTTCCTGCAGCGCATGCGCGCCGAGGGTGTGCAAACCGCACTGGATACCTGCGGGTTGATGTCGCCCACAACGCTCGAAACGCTGTTGCCCTATGTGGACCTCGTGCTTTACGATCTCAAGGAAATTGATTCGGAAAAGCACCGCTCTTTCACAGGACAGCCTAACACTACCATTCTGGAGAATGCGCGCCTGCTGCGCCGCCTCATCGCCGAACACGCGCCCGCAACACGGCTATGGATTCGCACACCGCTCATTCCCGGCGCCACAGCCACGCGGGAGAATCTTTTGGGATTGGGCGCCTTCATCGCCAGCGCTCTCGATGGCGCCGTGGAACGCTGGGAGCTCTGCGCGTTCAACAACCTCTGCCGCGACAAATATCGCCGCCTGGGGCTGACATGGGCCTTCTCCGCAACCCCTCTGATGACGGCAGAAGAGCTGGCAGAGATGGAGCATTGGGCGCGGGAATCCGGCGTCGCACCGGCGATTGTCCTGGCAACGGGCGCCGCGAGAAGCTAAACCGGCAACCACAAACGAGGCGGATACCCATTTTGAGGATGGTACCCCTTCCTGCTCACGATTTCAAGGAGGCATGGATGGCAAACGAGTTTCCACGACACGAGTTCTCACCCGAAGACATCGAGGCATTCCACGCCGAGATGAAAGTGGGATTGCTGGCAACGGTCAACGCTGAGGGCTTGCCTCACATCACGCTGATTGCCACGCTCCAAGCTGCCTCGCCTACCACCATGGTATGGGGGCAATTTGTCGAGGGCTTGAGCAAGAGCTTCATTCGCCGCAATCCCAAGGTGGGATGGTTGATTATGACGCTCGATAAGCAGCTCTGGCGCGGACAGGCGACCTTCACCCATACCGCGCAGCAGGGACCCGATTATGAGCGCTACAACACCACGCCGATGTTCCGCTACAACGCCTATTTTGGCGTCCACACGGTTTACTACATGGACCTGGAAGGGACCACCGGGCGCCATCCACTGCCCATGGCGCCCATCGTTGTCGCCTCGGTGGAAACGTTGGCAGCGCGCGCGTTCGCGGGGCGCAAGGCAAAACACGAGGCGCTCAATCTGTGGACGCGGCAGCTGTTGAGTAAAATCGGCACGCTCAAATTCCTGGCTTATGTTGGCGCCAGCGGCTATCCGGTCATCGTTCCCATTTTGCAGGCGCAGACTCCCGATTCAGACCGGGTGCTCTTTGCGCTGCACCCTTTCGGCGCCGAGCTGCGCGCGATTCCCAAGGGGACACCCACCGCCGTTTTCGGAATGTCGCTAGACATGGAAACAGTACTGACACGCGGAACCTTTGAAGGGGCAACGCGTGTCGGTGGAATCCCCTGTGGCAGCGTGCGCGTGGATTGGGTTTACAATTCAATGCCACCCACCCCTGAACAGATTTACCCACCCGTCCCGCTGGAAGCGGTCAAGAGTTTCCAGGACGCAGGTTAGGGCAACCAACCACAGCCACCCAAAGCAACGCCCCTCGCGGAAAAACCACGAGGGGCGCGCACTTTCAACTCCGGGGCAGGGCTTTAGCCATATACCTGCTGTAGCAACCCGGCGACAATGTCATCGGCAGACATCGGCAACAGATTGCCCTGGAATTCGAGCACATCCCGCAGCGGCATATCCAGTAAGAAGCCCATCACATCCATTCCAATGCCGCCCTCTTCTTCGCCGCCGCCGAACATGGCGCGCATGCCCGCGAGCATCTGGTTGAAGAATGGCTCGAAGACCGGCTTACCGCGAGGGTCATCCAACCACTCGCGCAGGGTGGATTCGCGGTTAAGGAGGCAGGGCAGCTCAACCGTGGATTCCAGAGTCACCGTTGCAGTGCAGCGGATATCGGCTGAGGAAGCGCCCACGAGGATATCGAATTCACCGCTCTCCGTAATCCAGCTTCCATAAGCCGGATGATAGTAGGCGAAGGCGCGGAAATCGAGAGGCACCGTGACCGTCTTGGTCTCGCCCGGTTGCAATTCGACCTTCGCGAAACCTTTCAGCTCTTTTAGCGGGCGCACCACCTGCGCTTTGTGATCGTGGACGTAGACCTGCACGCTCTCCTTGCCTGCCACCGAACCGGTATTCGTGATCTCCACCGAGACGGTCAGCCCGTCCACATCGCGGAAGTTCTGCGCCGAGACGCGCAAGCCACTGTAGGCAAAGGTAGTGTAGCTGCCGCCATAACCAAAGGGGAAGAGCACGGGCTGCTCCCGCATCTCATAATAGCGGTAACCGATAAAGAGTCCCTCGCCATACTGCACCTTGCCGTTGACACCGGGATAGTTAATGAACGCCGGCGTATCGGCGAGTTTCAAGGGGAAGGTCTCGGTCAGTTTGCCCGAGGGGTTGACGACGCCAAAGAGCACATCCGCGATGGCGCCGCCGCCAGCTTGCCCCATCATCCACGCCTCAAGGATTGCTGCCGGTCCCGCGACCCAATCACTCATAGTGACGGCAGAGCCGTTATTCAGGATGACGACGCTGTTAGGTTGCGCCGCACACACAGCTTTGATCAAAGCGACCTGCTGTGCCGTGAGGTCGAGGTCCGCGCGGTCATAGCCCTCGGATTCCTTATAGGTGGGCAGAGCGATATAGAGCAACGCCACCTCTGCCGCCTGCGCGGCCGCAACCGCAGCCTCAATCAGCTCAGGTTGGCTGCTATCATCGGGTGGGTAACCCTGGCTGAACGAAATCTCGGCGCCGCCCGCCAGTTTGGCGAGCTCATCGAGGGGTACATCTACCTGCGTGGGGTTGATGTGAGAGCTGCCGCCGCCCTGGAAGTGCGGCTCTTTAGCCGCCTGCCCGATGACCGCAATGCGCTTCACGCCCTTTAGAGGCAGGATACCGTTGTTCTTGAGCAGAATCATACCTTCGCCGGCAATACGACGCGCCAGCGCGTGATGCGCCGCCGCATCAAAGGGGGCGCCCTTGGGCGTCTCTGCCGCCTTGAAGACTATGCCCAGAATCCGCCGCACCGCTTCATCCAGCACACTCATGTCCAGGGTTCCATCCTGCACGGCATCTATTACCGCCTGCACGCGGCGCGCACGGGGACCGGGCATTTCGAGGTCCAATCCCGCCTTTAGGGCAGCGACCCGATCATGCACCGCGCCCCAATCGGAGACGACGAAGCCCTGCAAGCCCCATTCGTCCTTGAGGATTTCCGTGAGCAAATAGGTCTGTTCCGAGCCATAGACGCCATTAATCCGGTTGTAGGAACACATCACCGTCCAGGGCTGCGCCTTCTTGACCGCAGTCTCGAAAGCCGGCAGGTAGATTTCGCGCAGGGTGCGTTCATCCACCTCGGCGCTGATCGTCATGCGCTGATATTCCTGGCTGTTGGCGGCGTAGTGCTTGAGCGAGGTCCCCACGCCCCGGCTCTGGACGCCGTTGATGTAACTGGCAGCCATTTCACCGGCAAAATAGGGGTCCTCGGAGAAATACTCGAAGTTGCGCCCGCACACCGGCGTCCGCTTCATATTGACGCCAGGTCCCAAAACCACATCCACATTTAGAGCGATACATTCTTCAGCCAACGCCTGCCCCATCTCATGAATCAAGGCTGTGTCCCATGATGAAGCCAGACAGGAGAACGTAGGGAAACAGGTCGCAGGCAAGCTCTCCTCGGTGAGGGATCCCTCGTTGGCCACACGGCGCACCCCGTGCGGTCCATCGGACACGAACATGCCAGGAACTCCAAGCCGCTCGATAGGGGTAAGTGTCCACGAAGTAGCGCCCGTACACAGCGCCGCTTTCTCTTCCAGGGTCATTTGGGCAATAATGGATTCGATTTCAGCCATACCAGCACTCCTTTTCCTCTAAAATTTGATCTGCTAATATGAGGTTTCAAGAACTCTGCACTCAGGTTATCTGCTTCAAGTATAGCACGGCTTGTGAGGGAGCCAAACATTGATGAGAGAGTTTACCCCCATTTGTGGTCTAACAAATGGGGGTAAACTCAGTATGAGCGTCACGCTTCCAAAAACACCGCCGCTTATGAGCGCCGCTCCAGCATAACCCATTGCTGCTTTCTGTAAACGCTGATTGGTGTAAGTCAACATTGTGTCACCCAAAGCTAGGCTGTTAGCCATCAACGTACATCAATGCCTATGCTTTCGTTCGGATAGGTAACATACTGTTCCTATTGCGACAGTTGTTAATAATCCACCCAGTAAAGCGACACCGAAGCCGTGAAGTATGTAAGTTGAACTATCCAGATTGACAGAAAGGATGCTGCGACTCCAACAATACGCAAACAAAGAACCCACGAAGATATTCAAGGCGTATATTCCATTGTCGAAGTTGTGTTCTATCTTTAATACGCGTTGCATTCCTCTCCAAATTGAACTTGAAAAGAAGTGAGATAACACCAAATATCCTATAGCAGCTAAAATACCCACTCTATACCCTATATCAGGCAATGCCATTATTGTATCTGTGCTCAGGCCAACCATAAGGCTTCTAGTAAATTCATCCACCGACGCTGACCCGTGAACTGCCGATCGGCCAGCATACTCCCGCTCCGCGTCTCGCCGTAGGGCAGGTGCGCCTGAAAGACAGGCGAGCGCTGCTCGCTCACCTTCGTTCCGCTGACATCCGTGGCGAGGGAGGTGCTGCAAGCCATGCTGTGCATAGCCATGGTCACTATGCAGAACCATGAGCACGCCGCCCTGCCGCATGGCCACGCGCTGACCGTCCGCGTAGTAGTACCGCGTCATCGTGCTGGTGCTGCCGCGCCACTCGAAGTGGGCTGCCGATGTGGGTGGTGGTCACATTGCCCATTACGGATTTTACGTGATTAGTTTATCAAGAAAACTGTAGACAGTCAGAAGACCACCCACAACTTGATTATCAAATATGAGGTTAATCGTGATGCTCAACTTCAAACTTTCGTTCCCTTTTCCGTGACCAATATGCGGACACAGATGCCCCAACCGCAAGTAGCACAATGAACCACAATGGATCATACTGTGCCAACAGGTCAGGGGGCACTTTCCACACAAGCATACACAAAAGTTGTGCTATTATAGTAACGCTGATCAAGAACTGAAAAACGGCAGGATGCAAAGAAACTATTCCAAAATGGGGTCGATATCCCAATAGCAACCGCCAATACCATGGGGCATGCAAATAACGTTTGAACCTTAAAGATTGAGACTCAATATCGGTGTCCGAACGTTTAGACATATGTGCATATTCGTAAAAATGCCGTCGTTGAACAGCCCATCCTATAAACCAAAACATTAGCCAAGGAAATAGTATTTTAATGGAGATTTGTTGTGTCATTTGATATTCCCTATGATTTCTGTCAGAGTCATCAATCTCAGTAGAACTGATTTCGCTCAGTCTGGATCTGGTGATCCAGATAAGAACAGGGATCATTCCCCTCGAAGCGTTTTTTCGATCTACTGAATCTGGTCATATGTTTTTCTATAATGGAATCCGGACTGATAAACCTGCCCAGTTCCGGGTCGTACATCCGGGCGCCCATGTGGTACTACTTAATGTAAATAGTCTTCAACGTTGCCCGGTGTATTGCCGATCCGTGGGCATACTCCCGCTCCGTGTCCCGCCGTAGGGCAGGTAGCGCTGCTCACTCACTTTCGCCCCGCTGGCGTTGGTTGCCAGGCTTGCCGAGCCGAGATGGTCGCCATGCAGATACGTGAGCACCCCGCCTTGCCGCATCGCGACGCGCTGACTGCCCAGGTAGTAGTATTTGGTCACCGTCGGTCCGGTGAGACTCACGTCATCCAGCGCCACCCAACCATCGGTCATGGTGTCGAACAGCTCCGCGCGCACCGTGGTGACGTTGCCTGGAAGCGTCACCGTCCCGCTGCGCTGCTGCCAGGCAGTAGTCAGCGAGCCGCCTCCGCCAGAGACGATGGTCTGCGTGCTGATGAACGCACCTTGTCAAAAGTCTCATCTTGTCCTGGGCAAACGATAGCGTTCAATTCTACCTACTGACATGGATTTTACAGCTATCTCGGCTAGCTCTATGTAACGATTTCCTTGTATGAGCACGATTATAGCGCTAAACAACGGACCCAGGAAAAGCATAAAACGACAAACCGCAGAACTGCCCGGATCACAGTTTGAAAGGACGATAGCGAGCCAGAGACAATTCAGCCACATCACGTACCAGTTCAGATAACCCTTGACTGTAAGCACGCCATCAGCAACATCAACGTGCAATGTGCCGTGCATCAGGGAGACATATGTCTCTCGGGACTCAACATAGAGCCCGGGTTGCGGAAGATTCCATGGGTCGTCCAGGTCCACAAGCTCACGCTGCCAGGGATCAGGGTCTTGGGGAAAAGGTGTGCGCGCACGGAATGCACACACCTCTGGTGTAAGAAATCTAAACTCAAGCGCCATGGAATGACGCCTTCCATAGCGCCACCGAAGTTGCTGCACACACTCCGCGAACTTCGCAGGTTGTAGCACCTTGTAGCGCCGCATCAGCACTGGGAAGCCGTGGCAATAATAGAGCAAGGTCCAATTCAATGCGAGTTTTAGTTCCACAGCAATCAGGGCACCCGTCAAGACTATTCCTAGTATAATCCAATACTGCGACATAGATTCCCCACCAGCAGTAAACTTTGGTTGAGAAACTCAAGTAGTCTTCATACTACCACCAACCGGCCCGATGAGGGATGTACCAAACCAACAAACCCCATATCACCCAGAGGATTACCACCCACAGCACACGGCGATAACGCCTCGTGCGCAATTGGTGTCCCGCCGTTACAACAAATGGCAGCGACATTAAGCCAGCACGTAACAATACCTGCCCCAGGCGGGTACTGACCAAAGGCAAGTATTGTCCGAGCCAATCAAGAATCTGATTCAGGTAATATGAACCGCCTAGAGTCAACCACACACCAAAGAACACCCATCCCCCTAGCCACACTACAGGTCCTAAACCAGCGAAAATTCTGACGCGCCACAACTTTGTTTTGCCCCGCGGGCCAAGGATTTGGGGATCTAGTTGGTATGCGGCCTCTAGTTCGGTAAGCGCCAGTTCGGGTTCGTTAAGCATTTGTAGAGCAGCATACAGCCTCAAACGGTATTCAGGCGTAGTTGGGCTTAACACCGCTGCCTCATGATAATGTGTCATGGCTGCATACCAATCTCTCAGCATATAGCAAGTTGATCCGAGGAGAAAGTGCGCTTCCGGATTCTCTGTTGAGATTTGCATGCTCGATTCAAGTATTTTTCTGCCTTCTTCATAGCGTTGAAGGTGGTAGAAAACATTACCCAATCCAATCATTGCTTCCAGGTTGCTCGGCTCTTCGGTCAAAACTGTGTTGAACATTTCGAGAGCTTGTGCCCAATTCTCGAGTTTCGATAACTGCTGGGCCTTTTCAAGTTGGTCATTTGACATGATAAACGTTCTCCTACAGATCTCCTAAGGGAGTCCTGGCAATGGCACCGTTTCAGGGATTGGAGTGTTGAAACACTGGTAGAGTTGATACATTGTTGCCAACACCACTACCTTTACAGTTGCGGTAGCATAGCGGCGTAGATAAGTATTCGTCGCTATGCGGAAATACGTTGTCCCACGACTTTCGATTCCTGGAATTTCGGAAATGCTGGTGAGTTCGAGAGTGAGCGCTGTTTGAAACGCGCCAGAGTTGAAACCGAATTTGGATACGCTTCGGATTTCACCTGCTGTTTTCCCTATTGCCTTTGGGACACGTAGTGGGGGATTGCCAAAAGCGATCGTTGTTGGGCTATATTCCACATAGCTTCCATCGGATGAATAGTATCGGATTGCATTTTCTTTAACTAACCAAGGGCTGAATATTCCCCACCTTCCATTGAGCGACTGGCCCCATTCAATCTCGGTATCTCGGCCCCAGTAAGCCAGGTATATATGATGGTGTGATATGTCCCAAGCTTTTATTTGGATGCGAGGAAAACCCGGCGTCATGAGTGGCTCCCCGAGTCCCAGATTTGCCTCTGGTTGCAAAGGAGCAAAAGGCTCCACAACTGGTGTTTGGGGTCTCGTCTCGTTGTAGTCACAAAACCCTTCACATTCCCGATGCCCACTGGGATCCGTATACCTGAGCGGATTCCCCAGGTTGTAGCTGTAGCGGTTGAGCGACTGTGATTCCCAGGGTCGGGGACAATGCTGTCCGCCTGCAGGAACCTCCCCAGGGTTAAGCGACGTCTGCGCCGCCGTCGAATTGCCGTGCCACGTAGTCGTAAAATCCTAAGTTGCTCTCCTTATTGATCTGCAACCCGAGATGATGCGATTTTCTCTCTGGCAGCTTTCCTTTTGGACACAAATCCGCACAGTTCAGAGTAAAACCACAGCACTAACGCCACTAACAAAACACCTATCAAAATCTGCAGGTGTTTTGATGAGATAGTGATAATGCCGAATAGTTCTGTCGCAGGCCTGTTCTCTACCATCCGCAGTATTACTTTTCGGTAGACAAGACCGACAATCTCAGAAAGCAGAAGAA
This sequence comes from Anaerolineae bacterium, assembly GCA_026645815.1. Classification (GTDB taxonomy): domain Bacteria; phylum Chloroflexota; class Anaerolineae; order B4-G1; family SLSP01; genus JAAZNO01. The sequence goes on from JAPKMR010000039.1 coordinate 32,619, forward strand.
AGACTATGAAGCACCAGAATGGACACCGGCGAAGTTCACCAATTCTTTTGCGTACTCCCATAAGTGTTACCTGTATCTTCGAAGATGGATCATGCATGGTCCCGGTCTATGAGCTTTACCTATTTGAGCGTTCAAATCACGGACGTCCTACCGCATCGGGTGCACAGCTCCCCCCCCTGGTCGGCTCCCGATTGCTCACGAATATGCGTCACGAGCTCACGGTAGTTTTGACCACTGACCATGACGACAAAACCTAAAGCCCAACGAATCTGCCCTTGGGATGTACGTACCGGAGAATAGTGCCAGAAGCTTAACCCCCGTGAGACCATCACAAATGTCGTGTCGCCTCTTGGATTGAACCGTGATGGGCGAGACCACGATATCACATCTATAACTTCCGTCCAGGGTATCACACACCGGCGTACCAAATCTGTTTTGATCAAAAGTCCCTCTGGATGAATCTGCACCTCAGAGCAACTCACACAAGCGGCGAAGACAAAACTGACAATCATCAGGGTGACCACAGTGGTAATCAGGATCAGGTGCCAAATTGAAATAGATGAATTTTCGGGCGCTTCGAGATAGGTCCACCAGAGTATGAGCGTCACGCTTCCAAAAACACCGCCGCTTATGAGTGCCGCTCCAGCATAACCCATTGCTGCTTTCTGCAAACGCTGATTGGTGTAAGTCAACATTGTGTCATCCAATGCCAAATCGTTGCAAGACACTCCCGCTGGTATCCGTGGCGAGGCTGATCGAGCTAAGATCGTCTACAGCAGCGAAATCCGATTACAGTATTATCGTATTCATGAAAAGATGAAAGTCAAGTCAGCCGTCTGGGTGGGTGCGTTTCAAAACGGGGGTGAAAATCTCAAGCGCCCCTACAGGGCGCAGAAAAAGTTGATTTTTGG
>JAPKMR010000003.1 GCA_026645815.1 Anaerolineae bacterium
CATCCGCTGTGACCGATCCCTGGATGAAGTACAAGTAGGTTTCATTGACGGCGGGGAGAAACACTCCCAACGGCGTAACCGTGGGCGCAGTGCGAAAATCGTGATCCAACGCCTCAACCGGGATGCGACTGCGCCCGCCACGCGAAAAGCGCCCGAGTAACACGTGGGCTTTGGCATCCACTGACATACGGAGAATGGTCGGATCAGCATCTGCCGCCGGGTTAACTGTGGCTAAGCGCGCAAAAATGGCGTCCGTTTCGGGTATCTTTTTCACGGGTTGACTTTTTTTACCGCCCGCAACGTATAGCCCAGTTCATTCAACCGTTGGCGAATAACCTCGACACTGGGTAAATCGTCCGCGTCGTAGCGCTCCTGCGTCAGCAGTTCGGCCTGGACACTGGCCGCGCTCAAGCGTAGATAGAGCCGTGTACTTTGAAAACTGGGATCGGTTTGGCTATGCTGTTCGGCAATAGCGTGGATATCGTCCAGCAACTGCGGCAAGTGCGCTTCGGCTCGTTTACGCCCGCGCCCCGCATAGTCATCCACACACCGGAAGCCGCTTTCTAGTTCGTAGGTGCCCTTGCGCAGCGCCTCACGACTCCAACCTAATTCGCGGTGCAGGAAGCGGTGACTCCTGGGACCCAACGTTTGCGCCACCCGCGCCATATACAAGCGGCGTTCCGCGCCCGCTAAGGCTTTGACGGTTTCTCGGTGTAATTCTTTTTCGGCGGCGCTGAATTCCATACGCTATCCCTCCCGGTAAGCTAGACTATGGCGTAAGTGTACCACATTATTGGCTCGCTTTAATTCTTGGAACGGCCTTAGCACGACAAGAAATGGGCGCATGGAGGGACCTCCTAATAGGACTGGTTGTCACCGCTTCGAACCGGCGGTTATGACGCAAAGCACGTTGAAGCAGGTTGAAGCGCAATACGTTTAAGGTGGGACGCACCTGCGGCGCTACACGCAGGACAAAGGCTCGTGGAAGGTGCGTCCCACCTGAGACATCATTCCGCGACCGGCAGCGTAAACGACACCGTCGTGCCCTTACCCTCGACGCTCTCCACCCACAGCTCCCCGCCGTGCGCCTCCACCAGCGTGCGGGCAATCGCCAACCCCAAGCCACTGCCCCCCTGCGCGCGGGAGCGGGCTTTATCCGCGCGGTAGAAGCGCTGCCCCAGGCGCGGAAGCGCTTCGGCGGGGATGCCGGCGCCGTGATCGCTCACTTGCGCCAGCACGGTGCCTCGTTTCCCTGGTTGCAGACGTATGCGGACTTCGCTTCCCGGTGGAGAGAATTTGATGGCATTATCGAGCAGGTTGAGCAATACCTGCGCCATCCGGTCACGGTCCGCCCACACGGCAGGCAGATTGGGAGCGCCTTCGACGCGCAAGGGCGTTTGGCGGGCGTGATTCTGCAGATGGCTGATGGTTTCCTGCGCCAAAGCCGCCAGATCGAGCGCCTCGCGGCGCAGATTCAGCGCTTCGGAGTCGGCGCGTGAGAGCAACAGCAGGTCGTTGACCAAGCGGATCATGCGGTCGGTCTCGCTCTCGATGGTCGCCAGGAAACGGTCGCGCGCCTCGAGATCATCCATCGCGCCGTCGCGCAGCGTCTCTACCGTGCCCTTCACCGCAGTGAGCGGCGTGCGTAGCTCGTGGGAGACATTGGCGACGAAGTCTACTTGCATCTGCCGGGCGCTGCGCAGGCGCCCGGTCATGTCGTTGAAGGCGCGACTCAGGCGCCCCAGCTCGTCGCGCGAAGTTGCCGGCACCTCGACGTTGAAATCGCCGCCGGCAACCGCCCCTGCCGCCGAAGTTAAACGGCGGAGCGGGTGGGTGATGGCGCCGGAGAGCAGGTGTCCTAGCAACCCCGATAAGCCCAGGGCAATCACCGTCGCCAGCGCCCATCTCAGGCGCAGGTCGCGCATCACGGCAACCACATCCCGCAGGGGTTGGCTGAGATAGGCGACGCCGATGAGCTGCTCCTCCACCAACATCGGCAGCGCTACGGACATCGTCACACCGTCGTCATCGGAGGCGTAGCGTCCGGTCAGCGCTTGCGCCGGCAAAGGCTCCTCCGCGAGATTGTCACCCACGCCTTGATCCAGGGAATCCAGCAGCACCACGCCTTGTTGATCCAGGATGCGAATGCGGGTTTCCAGTTGCGCTCCCAGCTGCAGGGAGCTCTCTGCCAGGTAGGAGAGGTCCAACTCCCCAGGCGTGACCGGCGCCTGCGGTTGCTGGCTATTCTCCACTCGCAGATCCAGGTTGCTAATCTGCCGCTGCGAGATGATGTTGTTCAGCGCGGTCTGGTCTTCCGCTGCCGGACCGGCGAGCAGCGTCCCGGGCACGAGCGTCTGCGCCGTGATGCGGGCTTGCGCGGCGAGGCTCGCTTCCGTGGATTCGAGGAAGTAGCGTTCCAGGAAAGAGAGCAGCAACACGCCCGAAAGCCCCATCGCCAGCACAATCACGGCGAGGTGGCTAAGCAACAAGCGTAAGCGAATGTTGAGCGTCATAGGTCACAAGCCTTGAGCCAATTTCAAGATTCTGGTGGGCGGTTTTCGGCAATCCATGTTTAGCTGCCGGTTTCAAGCCGGTAGCCCACGCCGCGCACCGTCTCGATCAAGTCGCCGTGAGGCAGACCGTCGCCCTCCGGGGCAACGGCGCGCAGTTTGGCGCGCAGGCGCTTGATGACGGCGTCCACCACACGGGCATCTTCGACATAGTCGTAGCCCCAGACCTGCTCCAGCAGCTGCTCGCGGCTGAAGACCCAACCGGGGCGGGTGATGAGCAGGTGCAGCAGGTCGAATTCCAGCGTGGTGAGTTCAAGGAACGTGCCCGCCAAACGCACCTCGCGGCGCGCCGGGTCGAGGCTGAGCGCTCCGGCGTGCAGCTGCGGCGCTCCGGTGGGCGCCTCTCCGGTGGGCTGTGCGCCTTGCACGCGCCGCAGCACATTCTTGATGCGCACGAGCAATTCCCGTACGCTGAAGGGCTTGACGACATAATCATCCGCGCCGAGTTCCAACCCCACCACGCGGTCAATCTCCTCATCACGGGCGGTGAGCATGATAATGGGCACATCGCGCTCGCGACGGAGGGTGCGGCACACGTCGAGTCCGTCCAGTTTGGGCAACATCAGATCCAGCACGATGAGGTCCGGTTGCTCGCGCCGGGCGATAGCGAGCGCCTCTTCCCCATCCCAGGCGCTGAGCACCTCGTAGTTGGCGCGCTTGAGGTTATACGAGAGCATATCAATGATGGGCGCTTCGTCATCCACAATCAGAATTTTGATCATACTGGAATTGTAGCAGAGATTTGCGGCACGGGAAAGCCTCTTTGCGGCAGGTTGGTGTCAGTTACGCGACAGGGGGGCGACAAAACAGGGGGGAAGTGACTTGCGCTTCCCCCCTGTCCTGTTCGAAACACGTCTAGCGTTGACGGATCATTCTATAGATGGACTGCCCGATCTCCACCACCGTGCCGATGATGCCGAAGACCATCGCCCACCGGAATACTTGCGTCAGGAGTGACTCCACTATCTGCATCCCATCGCCAGCCCAGCTGGAGAAGGGCAACCACGGCACCGGTCCGGCGAACATTCGCGCCAGCACATAGATGGTGAAGACTTTGACACCCAACTCGAGTATCCTCGTGGCGGTGCTCCAACGGCGCTGTTGGAGGACGGCGATGTTCAGCGCCAGCGCCATCACCCAGCTGATATTCCACAACGGCAGGTAGGTCTTGAGCGCTATTTCACTTAGCATCGGGATGGTGCGCCAGCCCTCTTCTGTCTGCATGAACACGATGCCAAGCCGGTCAACAAACAGGTTGAAGAGCACAATCGCCAGGATGGTGAGACAAATACTCACGACCATGCCCACCGGTTGGATGCGGTCGTGATCCTCGACGTGCGGTAGGGTGCGAGGATCCCATTCTGTTTCATCTCTGAGGTCTTTGAGGTCTTCCTCGGAAAGGGTGCGTTCCAAGACCACAAAGATGATCGTTGTGAAACCGAGAGCGCTTGCTGCAGCGCTGATGTATTGCAGGATGAACTCCCCAACCGTGACCAGGATGCTGATACCTTCGGGTTGCGTCTGGAAAAGATTGATCACCGTGCTGATGACCAGCGCCAGCGCCACTGCCCCCAAGACGATGCCCACGACCCGCACATAAGCATCGTACAGGCGCGGTCCGATGACGTAGCGTGGGGCTGCTGCGTAGCGTCCTGCTACTTCTTCCGGCGCTCCCAACTCCTTGAGCACCGCCACCTGCGCCTCCTCAGACGTCTCATCCACTACCGCGTCTCCGCGCGCTTCCAGCGCGTCCAGGATGAGCGAGCGCAGCTCGGTCTCCACATCATCACGCTGTTTCTGGGGCAGGCGGCGCCCCACTTCGCGGATGTACCGTTCAATTAACTCTGGTTTGTCTTGCCATGATGTCTTTTCCATGATGCTTTTACTCCTTCTTGAAAATAAGCTCTTAAATGCTGTGTAACTGCTAAACCTTTGTGTGAGCACGCCGTCAGAATTTAACGGTTGTCTGCAGGCAATACGCGTTCCATGGCTTCCACCAATTGCCGCCATTCGGCGATCATTGCCGTCAGCACCGCCTGCCCTTGCGCGCTGAGGGTGTAGTAACGCCGTGGGCGCGCCTCTCCCAGATCCCATTCGCTATCCAGGAGCCCTTGCTTTTCCAGTCGCCGCAGCAGCGGGTAGAGGGTTCCCTGGTCAATCTCGATGCCTTGTTCTGCCAACCGTTCTTTGAGTGAGTATCCGTATTGCCGCTCGCGTAACTGGCTCAACACACTCAGCATCAATGTGCCTCGTCGTAATTCCAGAATCAGATTGTTGATGATTTCATCCATACAGTACCTTCTCCTTTGTTGTATGTTGTATTATACCATGTGATATACAGTATTGTCAATAGGCAAATATAAGATTTCGCTCTATATTCTGAAAACTCGATTATGTAGAGTTGAGCGCCCTAAGCGGGCGCCGCGGGCGCGTCACTTGGTGAAAGTCGTTTGAGCGCCGCCGCTGTGATGACGAGGCCCAGCAATGCCACAAAGATAAAACTGGTCCACACCATCCGCATGCCAAAGCGCTCATAGATTGCGCCAGCTGCCAGCAAGCCCAGGCTTGGACCCAATCCCATCACCACCATGAGATAAAGCCCCTGCCCTGTTGCACGCCATCGCGGGGGCAGTTGTTCATCCATAAGGCTGGCGCCGATGACCAACAGGCTCACGATGGCGGTACTGTGCAGAATTTGCGCCGGCAGCACGAAGGCGGGATCGTGGATGAGCGCCAGCAATAGCCAGCGCACAGGCGTGAGCGCCAGACCTAGCATGAACAGCGTCTGCGTGCGGAAGCGGGTAATCAAGCGCGGCGTGATTTGCATGAAAGGAATTTCCAGGAATGCCTGGGATGAGATGGTCAAGCCGATGAGCCAACCCGGTGCGCTGAGGTCCTCCATAAAGACGGCAAGGTAGCTCACGGCGGTCATGACCGGTGCGGAAATCAGTGCAACTCCCAAGAGGAATACAATCAGCGTGGGACGCTCCGGCAATAGCCGCAGTCCCTCCAGCCAGCTGCCGCTAGCCTCGTGTGATGTATCGGGAATCTGGGTAACCAGGGCTGCCAACACCAGCAGCACCCCGCCATGGATTGCCGGCACATGGGGCAACAGCGTCCCCAGGAAACTCCCTGCTAGCAGCGAGGAAAGGGCATAGCCCAACGAACCCCAACCGCGTAAGGGTCCGTAATGCTCGCGCTTGCCATAACGCTCCAGATAGCCAAAGGTGAGTGCGTTGCCCAGAGGCAAAATGGGCGCGCGCGTGATATAGAAGCCGATGCTCAGCGCCAGGATCCATGCGAAGCCCTGCCCTGTTTCGAAGATGAATGAGAAGGCTGCGGTCGCCAGGCAGGCAAAAGCCAGCGCGCTCCGGCGCAGGTGATATACATCGCTGAGCAGGCTCCACAGAGGTTGGGCAAAGATGCTGATCAGGGAACCTAGCCCCAGCGCCAGACCTACCTCCGTGCCGGAAAGCCCCCGGCTTTCGAAATAGGTTGCCATATAGGGCAGCAGAAAGCCTGAAGCCCCATAATACAGGAAGTAGAAAGCGCTGAACCGTTGTTGCTTGTTACGCATATCTTTGCTTTAGTACCTACCCGGGAAAACACCCTCAGAACCGCGCCTTATGAACTTCCAAAATGGGGGGTATTTCAACTTCGGGGCAAAAGCAAGACGACCATGATGCGAATGCCTTTCCTTTGATTGATTTTTGGCGGCGGGTGAAGTCCCGCCGCCAAAAATCAATTTTCTCTTGCGCCCTGTAGGGGCGCCTGAAATTTTCGCCCCCGTCGTGAAATGCACCCTGACGCGTCCCTCAAAGTATGGAAGAATTCCAACAAGACCCCGAGATGCACGTGAGTGCCTCGGGGTCTCGTTCTGTTTTGTGCTCTCGCTGCAGCTTTACGTGCCCTCTTGCCAGGACGCGAGATAGTGTCGCTGTTCTGCCGTGAGCACGTCAATATTGACGCCCATCGCCTCGAGCTTGAGCGCGGCAATGGCCTGATCAATCTCCTCCGGCACGGAATACACGCGGCGTTCCAGCTCTTGGGCATGCGCGAGCATGTATTCGGCGCTGAGGGCCTGGTTGGCGAAGGACATATCCATCACCGCGCTGGGATGCCCTTCGGCGGCAGCAAGGTTCACCAGGCGCCCGTCTGCTAGAACGTTGATGTGCCGTCCATCCGGCAGGACATATTGCTTGACGAAGGGGCGCACGACGCGCGGCTCATGCCCCGCCATCTTCTCCAACGCCGGCAGATTGATTTCTACATTGAAGTGCCCGGAGTTGCTGATGATGGCGCCGTCCTTCATGACTTCGAAGTGCGGAACATCAATCACGTTGATATCGCCTGTGGCGGTGATGAAAATATCACCCAGAGGCGCAGCTTCCACCATCGGCATGACGCGATAGCCATCCATGACGGCTTCCAGCGCTTTGAGGGGATCAATCTCGGTGATGACGACGTTGGCGCCCATACCCTGCGCGCGCATCGCAATACCGCGACTGCACCAACCGTAACCGGCGATGACGACAGTCTTGCCTGCAATCAGCACGTTGGTGGCGCGGATGACGCCATCCAACGTGGATTGGCCCGTGCCGTAGCGGTTATCGAAGAGGTGCTTGGTGAGCGCATCGTTCACGGCGATGATAGGGTAGTTCAATGCCCCCTCTTGCGCCATTGCCCGCAGGCGGATGACGCCCGTGGTGGTTTCCTCTGTACCGCCAACGATGGACTCCAGAACTTCGCGGCGATCCTTGTGCATGGTGCTCACCAGGTCGGCGCCATCATCCATGGTGATGTGGGGCTTGTGATCCAGCGCGGCGTGGATGTGCTCGTAGTAGGTGGTGTTATCTTCACCCTTGATGGCATAGACGGGGATCTCGTCGTAAGCGACCAGCGCCGCGGCGACGTCATCCTGCGTGCTCAGCGGGTTGCTAGCGACCAATACCAGATTGGCGCCGCCGGCTTGCAGCACCCGTGCCAGATTGCCCGTCTCGGTGGTGACGTGCAGACATGCCGACATCCGGACGCCCTTGAGGGGCTTCTCGGCGGCAAAGCGCTCGCGAATGCGGCGCAACACCGGCATCTCGCGCTCGGCCCAGTCCATGCGCAGCCGTCCGGCGGGCGCCAACTCCATATCTTTTACATGATGTTTCATATTTGCTTCACTCCTTGCTTAATGAAGAGCCAATGGTTAAGACCTATGACTTCTGACTCATAACTTCTGTAAACGCATCTTCCCCAAAATGCGTTTGATAGCGTGTGGTGAATTCATCCAGGGCATAGTCCTGGCTTTGTGGGCCTACACATTCCAGCGTATAGGTCGCTGCCAGCGCGCCGATGCGCCCGCAGACCTCCCAGGGGAGGCCCAGCGCCAGCCCCTTGATTAAGCCTGCGCGGTAGGCGTCGCCCACGCCGGTGGGGTCGGCAATCTGCTTTGGGGGGAATACCGGCACGGTGATGCGCTTATCTGTCCAGATATCGGAGCCATCTGCGCCGCGGGTGATGATGACAGCGCGTTTGACTGCCGTGCGGATTTGTGCATCGGTAAGCCCTGTGCGGGTCTTGAGCAGCTCAAACTCGTAATCGTTGAGGATGAGAATGTCCGCGCCCTCCAGACCCAGGCGCAACGAATCCGCGCTGACGCGCACTACTTGCTGCCCCGGATCATAGATGTAGGGAATGTTTAGGGCTTTGCATTCTTCGGCGTATTTGTTCATCGCTTCGGGATCATTGGGCGAGATGATGACGAGGTCGGGGTGCTGCGCCAGGGTCTGAAAGGAGAGTTCTCGTGCATAGGCCATCGCGCCGGTGTAGAAGGTAGCAATCTGGTTCTGATCCAAATCCGTGTTCACAAAAAACGAGGCGGTGAAGACTTCGGGAATGGTGCGCGTGAGGCTGGTATCCACGCCGTGGGATTCAAGCCAGGCACGGTAAGTCTCGAAATCCTGCCCAGCGGTTGCCATCATGTGCGGGTGTTCGCCCAGCAATCCCAGGTTATAGGCGATATTGGCAGCGCAGCCACCGCGCACACGTCGCATTTCATCTACCAAAAAGCTCAGGCTCACTTTGCCGACCCGCTCCATGAGCAGATGGTCGGTAAAGTGTCCTGGAAAGGACATCAGATAGTCGAAGGCTATTGAACCGGTCACGATGATGTTCATCGTCTTCCTCCCCCAAAAACGTCAAACTTCGGTTGCCCAGTTTTGATGTTCCGGCGTTTGGCAGGCAAGGTTTTGCATAATTCCCATAAAACAGGGCCGCTCCCACTATCCTTTGCGGCCCCAACCTCCCAAATGTACCACAAATAGGGAGGAAGTCCAATGCTGATAGGTAAGTGTTCAAACTCCCCTCGTAAGGCGAAATTCCGGGCTGAAGCCCGCTAGAAAGAGCGTTTTTGGCAAGTTTTGATTGATTTTTGGCGGCGGGGCTTTGCCCCGCCGCCAAAAATCAATTATCTTCTGCGCCCTGTAGGGGCGCCTGAGATTTTCACCCCCGTTTTGAAATGCACTCTCTTATACCCCGCTGATAGGCATTCTTGTAAGTTGCGGTAAAATAGAGGAACGAAGATGACGCATCAATTTAACCAAAGGATGAAGCGCCATGAACCTTGAAGCGACCTTGCGTGAGCAAATACTGTTAAAACTGGTTGAGGTCATTGACCCTGAAACCGGTGTGGATGTATTGCGGATGCATCTGGTGGAGGATTTGGAAGTAGATGACGTCACCGGAACGGTGAGCTACCGGTTTAGACCTTCATCAGCCCTGTGTCCGTTGGCGTTGAGCCTCGCACTTGATATCAAGCATGCTATTGCCAGCATTCCCGGAGTGCAGCAGCAGCACATTGCGGTGGGTAATTATGTGCGGGCTGAGGAGCTGACGCAGATTATCAACCGGGATGAGGCTTAACCCCGCCTGTGTTTGTTGGGTGCAGCACGGGGTTGTGAAACCCTGTGTCTCCGGCTTGTTTCGTTTATGACGGGCGCGCACGGCATTTTGTGCCTTGCTAAACTTTTCCAAGTCATACTTTAAGAAGGATTGCATGCCATCTCCTAATCGAGACTATTTAACCCAGTTGCTGGATGCCTATTGGTTTGCGCCGCCAGTTGCCTTGTGGCGCGCGGTCGAATTGCGCACCCTGGCGCATGAATCCTTTCCCCGGCCGATTTTGGATTTGGGCTGTGGCGATGGGTTAATTGCCCAGGTGCTTTTTGATGGCGACCCGCCGATTGATACGGGCTTCGATCCCTGGTGGGACCAGTTACGCCAGGGCGCTGCCAGCGGGATGTATCGCAGCGTGCAGCAGGCGTATGGCAACGCGATGCCCTACCCCGATGGTAGCTTTGGGACGGTATTCAGCAATTCGGTGCTGGAGCATATTCCCGATTTGGAGCCTGTACTGCACGAAAGCGGGCGGGTCTTGCGTCCCGGTGGGCGTTTCATCACCACCGTCCCGAGCGATGCCTTCCGGCGCTTGCTGGCAGGTTACCGTGCTTGTGCTGCTGTAGGCGATCTTACCGGCGCGGAGGCTTATGCCACGCGAATTGATACCCGCCTGGCGCATCACCATTACCACTCGCCCAAGGAGTGGGCTGCTCTGCTCGAACGCGCGGGTATTCGGCTGCTTTCCGCACGCTATTATTTGCCGGCAAGCGTAGCGGCGATGTGGGATAAGAGCAACGGTGATTTTGGGATCACCGAGGATGGCCGTCCCTTTTACCGTTGGTTGGCCTCGCCACGCCTGCGTGGATTGGGCTTCCAGGCGCTGGTCCGGCGGGAGGTGGTGCGCCGTTTTGGACGCAGCTGGCGCCGCCCCTACGAGATGGATGTGCCGGAGGGCGGTGTGGGCGCCGGATTGTTGGTGGTGGGAGAGAAGATGTGACGCCAGCGCCGGTCATTGCGCCTGAGGCATGGGACGGGTGGGTGGCGCAGCATCCGTATGGCACGCTCCTGCAGACCTGCCGTTGGGGAGAGCTCAAGTCCGCTTTCGATTGGAAGGCGCAGCTGGTGTGCCTGGGCGAACCGGCCCAGCCTTTAGCCGGTGCGATGCTCCTTAGCCGGCGCTGGATGTTGGATGGGGTTGCCACGCTGGCTTATGTGCCGCGTGGACCGGTGGTAGATTGGTCGGAGCTCGATTTAGTGCGCGAGCTCTTGACCGCCGTTGAGCGTGCCGCCCGGCGCAAGCGCGCATTGGCGCTCTGGTTGGAGCCAGAACTTCCGGACACTCCAGACCATCGCGCGCTGTTGGCCTCCCTGGGATATGTCGCTGCTACGCGCACCATTCAGCCCCCGCGCACGTTGGTGCTGGATATCACCGGTGATGAGGAAAGCATTCTGGCGCAGATGAAGCAAAAGACGCGCTACAACATTCGCTTGGCTGCGCGCAAAGGCGTCACGGTGCGCCAGGGCAGGATCGAAGACCTGTCCACTTTCTACAATCTGATGCTGGAAACGGGGCAGCGGGATGCTTTCGCGGTGCATAGCGAGGCCTATTACCGGCAGTCCCTGGCGTTATTTTCGCCCCAAGAACAGGTGGCTTTGTTGCTGGCTGAAGTCGAGGGTGAGGCGGTCGCCGGTTTGATGGTCTTTGCGCTGGGCGCCAAAGCCTGGTATTTCTATGGGGCTTCCTCCGAGCGGTACCGTGAGCGGATGCCTGCCTATGCGCTACAATGGGAGGCGCTGCGCTGGGCGAAGCGCCGCGGTTGTGCGACCTATGATTTGTGGGGGATCCCTGATGCGGATGAGGCGACGCTTGAAGCCGAGTTTGCAACGCGCCACGATGGCCTATGGGGTGTCTACCGCTTCAAGCGTGGCTTTGGTGGACGCCTTGAGCGTTTTGTGGGCTTGTGGGAGAAGCCCCTGAATCCGCTTTACTCTCCGGCTATGCGCGTTGCGCGCGTGCTGCGGGCCTGACACATTCGGCAGCTCTTTAGCTCTGCTATGTGATAGCATTTTACGGGAGATTGTCTATGTCCTTCAAATTTATGCCGCTGACGCTTCCTGAGGTGATTCTGGTTGAGCCGCGTTCTTTTACCGATGAACGCGGTTTTTTCCTGGAGACCTATCGCCTTTCAGAATTTACCGAGGTGGGACTTCCCCCTTTCGTGCAGATGAATCATTCCCATTCCGCCTGCGATGTGTTGCGCGGTCTGCACTTTCAGAAACAGCCTGCGGCCCAGGGCAAATTGGTAACGGCCATTTGCGGAGAGATTTTCGATGTCGCGGTGGATATTCGAATAGGCTCTCCGACGTACGGGCAATGGGTAGGTGAGGTTCTTTCCGCGCAGAATCACCGCTTGCTCTACATTCCGCCTGGCTTTGCGCACGGTTTCTGTGTGCTCAGCGAGGTAGCGGATGTGGTCTATCAGGTGACGGCGGAATACGTTCATGCCCTTGACCGTGGTTTTTTGTGGAACGACCCTGCCGTGGCGGTAGATTGGCCCATAGCGCAACCGTTGCTTTCGGCTAAAGATGCGCGTCAACCACTGCTGGTGAATGCTGACAACAACTTCTATTATGAGGAAGGGGAATAGCATTATGCCCTCTTGGATTATGCTGGCCTTGATGGCGACGTTCATCTTTGGCTTTTGGGGCTATTTCCCCAAACTGGCGACCCAATACCTCGAACCGCGCACGGCATTGCTGTACCAGAACCTTGGGACGTTGCTTTCCAGTGTGGTGTTATTTGCCGTGTTGAAGGTGCGTTTCACGATTCACCCGCGGGGAATTTTGTTTTCAGTGCTTGCCGGGATTGCCGGTACGGTGGGCACGCTCTTCATGCTGATGGCCTTGACCAAGGGCAAGGTCTCGGTGGTGGTGCCGCTCACGGCGCTGTATCCTGTGGTCACTGTCTTGCTGGCGGCGCTGACCCTGAACGAGCCTATCACCCTCAAACAAGGCATTGGGCTTTGCCTTTCGTTGGTGGCTATCTACCTCATGTCATCTTCATAAGGCGTCGGGTCGCGCCAATGGTAATTGTCAGACTTCCATCACAAGTCATACACCGTAAAGTCCGTTAAAGAGGGTGATTTTCGATGCCGCGTGCAGCGCGGCATCGAAAATCACCCTTAAAACCGCGGCTGAAGCCGCTCTTATGGTGGCAAGCGGGGTAACGCTGAACAGTTACTAATGAACTGCTAGTAGCAGAAAGCAGGCTTTCAGGCAGCAATCAGCTGCAAGCGTCACTTTGGGAAAAGGGGGAAATCATGGGCATAGCGATTGGATTGGGTGTGCTGTTGGTCCTTATCCTGGGCGCAGGAATGTATTTTTCCAACATTGCCATCCACCCCCGGACGCGCACGCTGGAGACAACTTACGAGTGGGAAGTGGAACACGGCACTATCACGGAGGAGGGCTTTCTGAGCTGGTCCCGCGAGGAAATCTGCATCCCTTCTCCCCACGGCTATGAACTGCATGCCCTGTATATCCCTGTACCGGGAGCCAAACGCACCGCCATTTTCGCGCACGGCATCACCTGGTCGCTCTACGGTTCGGTGAAATATGCCGAACTCTTCTACCGGCGCGGCTACAATATCCTCATCTATGATCATCGCCATCACGGCGGCAGCGGCGGCAGCAATACGTCGTTTGGCTTCTATGAGAAAGACGACCTCAAAGCGTGTGTGGATTGGGCGCTGGAGCGCTGCGGTGCGGATTGTGTGATCGGCACGCACGGTGAATCTATGGGCGCAGCCACGGTGCTCCAACACGCGGCAATAGACCCCCGCATTGCCTTTGCGGTGGCGGATTGTCCTTTTGCCAGCGCGCGTGAGCAATTTGCTTATCGGCTGAAGGTGGAATATCATTTGCCGGAATGGCTCTTGTTGCCGGTGGCGAGTTTGATCACCCGGCTACGCGCGGGTTGGTTTTTCTCCCAGGCTTCGCCCCTTGCCGTCATCGGGCAGGTGGAGACTCCGGTCTTGTTCATCCATGGGGCGGAGGATTCCTACATTCCTCCGGATGCCAGTGTGCATCTATTCAAGCACAAACCTGGCATCAAGCGGCTGTACCTGGCGCCGGGCGCCGAACATGCACAGTCTCTGCTGAGTGATCCGGAGGCCTACGACTGTGAGTTGGGGGCTTTCCTGGCAGAAATTGGACTGGGGGATGTGCCCGCGGTCGCGCCATAATTCCGGCGGGCGTTCACTGGACTTACCACGCTGCAGAAAATCTACCCTGCCCGGTGACCCATTGGCAGGCGGCTTCAATTACGGCGCCAAAATCCACAACCGCCAGATTTGTGGTATCCACTTCCATCACCGTGCCCGGCAAATCCAGGGGACCGTAAAGCTCTGCCTCTAGCTGTGCGGCAAACTCCCCCTCGAAGGTTGCGTCCACGTGCCCGGGATGGCGTTCTCCCGCCGCATTCCGCGCGGCAAAACGCGCCTGCAAGGCTTCCGTCTCGGCGACTAAGACGAGCTGCAGCAGCGTGAAGGGATAACGCTCGCGGAGCGCTGCGAATTTCGGCGTATCGAATTGGGGTTTGAAGTTGGCTTCTACGACTAAGGGTGCACCGGCTTGCAAGTGCGCCGCAATCGAATCGTAGAGCAGCGCAAAGCTGGCGGCGCCCAATCGTTTTGACCATTCCCGGTCACTCCAGCCCAGAGTATCGAAGAGGCGCTCTTTGATGGCATCTTTCGTGAGCAGGGGGACCCTCAGCCTGGCAGCAAGCGTTACGCTCAGGGCGGTTTTGCCGGTTGCGGGCGCGCCGGTGACGAGGATGAGCCAGGGTGTGCCGGGCTGTGGCTCAGTAGGCGCCGATTTCGTGCAGACGGTTGTCATCAATGCCGAAGTGGTGGGCGAGCTCATGGTAGAGCACGTGCCGGACCATCTCACGTACTTCTTGCGCGCTGGAGCAGCGGAGCAGAATCGGGTAAAGGTAGAGGCTGATTTTGTCCGGTAACACCAGACCGTATTGGTGTGTGCGGCGTGTCTGCGGCACGCCATGATAGAAGCCCAATAGCCCGTTGGGATGGTTGACTCCCGCCTGGCGCAGCGTCTGTGCATTGGGCCAGGGTTCCACAACAATCTCCACGTTCTCCATCTTATCCCGGAAGGCTGCGGGCAGCGCCTCTAGCGCTTCAATGACGTACTCTTGAAAACGCCCCTGCTCCATTCGGCGCCAATTCCAGGCGGAAACTCTGCGCGCGCTTGCAGGTTCGGCAAGCTGCTCGTCCTCTTCCGGCGTGTCCTCTGTTGTCATTAGATGACCACCACACGGGTCCCGGTATTGGGGGCGGCATCTACAGTTTCAAGCTCGTAAGGCGCCTGTGGTTCTGCCCAGCGGAAAACCCACATCGCGGCGCGGCTTGGGACGTTGAGGCATCCGTGGCTGTATCTCCGCCCATAATCGTTGTGCCAGTATGTGCCGTGGATGGCGACCCCCGAGCGCGTGAAGTAGCTGGGAAAGGGCACGCCCGCGAGGTCGTAATCTTCACCGACCATTCGGCGGGTGTGGCGTTTATAGAGGATACGAAATTCCCCGAGCGGCGTGGGTGTCTTGTAGGTACCTGAGGCCACCGGGGTGCTGAAGACCGGTTGATCGCCCTCGAAACACGTCAATATTTGATCGGGAATACTGATTTGGATCCATTTATCGGGATGTCCCGGTGAAATGGGGGCAATCTCTGCCTGAGGAATGCGTCGCACCGACCACGTCGGGACATAAGGTCCCGGTGACCAGGTGATACCATCCTGCAACCGGTACCACCAGTCTCCGATCTCATCTTGGGTAGCCGCAATGACGCGATAAACGGTTTGGTAGTAAAGCCGGCGTTGCACGTAGCGGGAAGCGGGTTGCTGGCGGGATTCGGCGTACGGCACGCTGACTTCGGCCCAGAACCCTGGCTTGCTGACCTCCGGAATGACCTCTGCCTGGCGGTTGTTTTCCACGGGTTGCACAAAGCCGCTGTGGATATAGCCCTCATCGGTCTGGTACCAGATGGCATTGGTGGGCCAGGGAGCCTCTCCGGCAACGGCGCTATAGAGCGGGATAACGGTGTCGTGGCTCTTCCAGGTGACGAGCGGCGCTTTGAGGGCCGGCTCGCGTCGTACGGCTTGTTGGTACCAGCTGATGATGCGTCCCAAGGTCGCCGGTGACGGTTCAGCGTTGGGGAGCGCGACTGCCTGCTTCCGCATCCACTTTTGTAAGATTGCGGCGTCATCGGGCAGAAAGGGTGGGTTGAATAGCGCCGTTGTCGCGCCTATACCCAGCTGTAAAAACTCGCGTCGTGTGACCTTTGGACTTTTCATGCCGTATTTTCCACTGTAAAGAAATGATTGCTATGTCTCTGTAGAATTTACCACAATCCGACCATTTATGCAAGGCATAATTGGAAATTCAAACCTTGAAGGGAAGCTTCAAACCTCGACCTCGAAACGACAAACAGGGTCCCCTCGTCCGATGGCTTGCAGCAATCGGACCTTGACGGGATGACCTAATAACGTTTCAAAAACCGCCGCAGTCCAGCCACACGTGCAGTCACACAGCCAGGGTGCCATGACAAGGCCTTCTTCCCGCATCGGACAATAGCAGTGATCATATTCGCCATAAATGCGATTGCCCTCCCGGGTGAGGGGCTTGCCGCCAATGCCCCATTTGCGCATCGCGGCGAGCACCGCATCGAGGTCGGTCACGTCGGGCAGGGTTGCGCGCGCCCGCTCCAATGCCGGCAGCACGTGTGCGCCTGCACAGGCCCGCCCGCAGGTTTCGAGAAGGCGGGTGCGCGTTTCGGCGTTGATTTCGGTCTCCATCGCAGCTATCAACTGTTCCAGCCAGAATTTTGTATGTTTCATAGTTTTCTATTCCCATTACAAGACGTAAATTCCGGGTTGAAGCCTTATTCTGCTCTAACGCCCCGTTTCCGGAGGCGTTTCCTGGAGCGTATGCCGGTTTTGCGCCTCCTTGAGTTCCGCTTCTAATTCTGCAAGCCCTGGCAACTGCGGCGACATGTGCCGCAGATTTTTCAGGGCTTGGGCTGCCAACGTGAGGTCATCCAGGCGCAGGCAGGCTCGAGCCAGCTCGAGTTGCGGCGCAGGTTTCCCCGGTGTCAGCGCTGCTGCCCGGCGCAAGTGCAGCGCAGCTAGCGCCCAGCGCCTCTCTTCCATGTAACGCATACCATGGGAGAAAAAACTCATCCCTTCAGTGACGCCACGGTCCACTTGCAGCAGCAGGCGTTTCTGCTTTTTGATGAAGTCGCTCTGCAAGTTGAGGGTCAGCACCAATATGACGACCGCCATGATGAATCCGCAGCCCGTGGAGACCCACTTCAGTGGCCCTTCCATGAGGAATCCCGCGACCACTACCAGGAGGACGCTCAGGATAGCGTTAACCAACAGGAAGTAGTAGACTGGCGCCCAGCGCACTGAGATGCCGATGAGCAAACCCAGCGCCAGCACTGCCGGAATCCAATTGATCCAGAATTGCCAACGTGGCGCCTGCTCCAGAACTACCGGAATGGCTTCCGCTGGCAAGGCTGATTTTCCCCCAAAGTACAGGGGCAGCAGCAGGGTATAGTCCTGAAGCCCAAGCTTCTGGCTGACCTGCAAAACCCAAAGCAGGGGAGCTGCCAGCGCCGAGAGCACATTGATGGCCTGCATGGCCCAGAGCATCCAATACAGTGTCGAAGGTTTTTCGCGTTGTTGGCTCTTGAGCCACAGGGAACTGCCGCAGACACTGCAGCGCTTATCATCGGGTGCGGTCGGCGCGGCGCACGTCGGGCAGGCGTAACCGTTATCGTAACGCTTCCAGGCAGCTTGCCAGGCTAATTCTTCCGGTGGGGGTGGGAGTTCTGCTTCGATGAGCTCAACCGATGAGGTAACCGGTTCAGGCTCGCGTTGCTTCTGTAGGGCAGCAAGCCCGTCACGGGCTTCACTGTGTGTGGGGTCCAGCGCGAGCACATTTTCCAGACACACCTGCTGGTCCTCGAGTGACTCCACCACCCGGCTCAGCCAGAGCCAGGCAAGCACGTTTTCTTCATCCCGCTCGGTCACTTGCAGGAGCAGGGCGCGCGCCTGGGCTTTTCTGCCAATC
Source organism: Anaerolineae bacterium (assembly GCA_026645815.1). Classification (GTDB taxonomy): domain Bacteria; phylum Chloroflexota; class Anaerolineae; order B4-G1; family SLSP01; genus JAAZNO01. Next base: position 17,605 of record JAPKMR010000003.1, read on the forward strand.
TCGGCGGCGGCGATGCCGCGCATGAGCAGGTCATCGGTAATACGGGGTTGCAGTGCGGCAAGTCCGCGTTTAGCTGCGCTATGTTCCGGGTCAAACGCGAGCACCTGCTGCAGGCAGCGTGCCTGTTCCTGGGGCGATTCCATGACACCGCTCAGCCAGAGCCAGGCAGTGATGTTTTCTGGGGCCTCTTCGGCCGCGCGCGTCAACAACAACCGGGCTTTCTCACGCTGCCCGGCTTTGGCGGCGGCGATTCCCTCCTGTAGCATCTGTGGGACTGGTGTGTTCACCCTTGCCCTCATTCAAGTGGATTGCTCTGATTATAACCCCAAATCACCTGCGAAAAAAGTGGGTTCGGCGGGAGGGTCTCCCCCAAATTTGAAACGCACCCCGGCGGAACTGCTCAGACTTCCATCGCTGGGCGCAAATTTCGGGCTAAAGCCCATTATGAAGGAGTGTGTTTGGCTGACGCGCGTAGCACGTCAACCGAACACACTCCTAAAACTGCAGCTTTAGCCACTCCATCTTGCAGCAACCGGAAGAACGCGGAGGTGTTGCTGCCTGATGGTTCCTGGACTGGATGGCGCGCGGTGAAGCCGCGAGCTTAGACCTGGATGAATTGTGGCAAAACCACCGGGCGCAACTGGGTGGCTTGATAGAAAAGCGTTTCCAGTGAGGCTCGCAGGTCTTGGTTGCCCTGCTTGACCTGCCGTCTGATCTCTTTGCGACCGGCGTTCAACAATTCGCTGGATTGTTCCAACTGGACGAAACCCCGGCTTACGAACTGCGGCTCGCCGACGAGCTGGCGCTTCCGGTTCACCGGAATGAGCGCTACCACGAAGCCATCCTGTGAGAGCCGTTGCCGGTCGCGCATGACGACTTCGCCGATTTCGCCGACCAGACGCCCATCTACCCACACATCTGCCATGGCTAGTGCATTATCGGTCCAGGCCCTTTGGCCATCGCTCAGCCAGGGCAAGCCTTCTTTGAGAATGAAAACCCGCTCTGGGCCGAGTCCTGCCTCTTGCGCCAGTTGCCGGTGAAGGTAGAGGTGCCGGGATTCGCCGTGAACCGGGATCAGATAACGCGGTTGCACCGCTTCCAGCATCGCGCGCATATCCCCTCGATTGCCGTGACCGGAGACGTGTACGGTTGCCATCGGTCCGTAAACCACATTCGCGCCGCGCTCGAAGAGCTTGTTGATCATGCGGCTGATATCTTCCTCATTGCCCGGAATGGCGCCGCCGGAGATGATGATGGTATCGCCGGGGCGAATCTGTACCTGCCGGTGAGTGCCTTCCGCCATCTTGTTCAGCGCGGAACGCGGTTCACCCTGTGAGCCGGTCGCCAGGATCACCAGGTTCTCCGGTCGCACTTTAGCTCCCGCATCCACCAGTGTGTTCTCCGGCACTTGAAGATAACCCAACGCCTGCGCCAGCTCGATATTCTCCTCCAGACTGCGCCCGGTGAGCGCCACCTTGCGCCCGTGTTGGTGCGCCAGTGTGATGATCTCTTGCAGGCGCGCTAACAATGAGGAGAATGTGGCGATGATGATGCGACGCCCCTTTGCCTCGGCAAACAGCCGGTCGAGGGTTTTCCTCACAACCTGCTCGGTTTCCGTGAAACCGGGTTGGTCCGCGTTGGTGCTATCGCCGAGCATCGCCAGCACGTCACCTTGGGTCAGTTCGCGCAGGCGCTGCAGGTCGGTTGTGCGTCCGCCGGAGGGAGTTTCATCCATCTTGTAATCGCCTGTGTGGACGATTTTGCCAACCGGCGTATCTATCACCAGGCCTACGGCATCAGGGATGGAGTGCGCCACGGCAAATGGGCTGACCCGAAACGGACCTGCCTGGGTCCAGCTATCTTTGGGCAGCACGCGCAACTGCGCTTTGTGCAGCAGTTGTTTTTCTTCGAGCTGGCGCTGGACCAATCCCAGCGTCAGGGGCGTGCCGTAAATGGTTGTCTCGAGGTGTTGCAACAGATAGGGCAACGCGCCGATGTGATCCATGTGCCCGTGCGTGAGAAATATCCCACGCAACCGGTCTTGATTCTTCACTACGTACTCGAAATCTGGCAAGACCAGATCAATGCCATACATGTCGTTGGCGGGGAACATCACCCCGCAATCCACGACGATCATATTGCGGCCATATTCGATGACCGTCATATTCTTTCCGATGCCCCCTAAACCACCGAGGGGCAGGATTTTCAAATGCTTACTCATATTCTTCTAACTATCCTTTTCTATTCCATGCCGGCTATTGCCCGGTTTCTACCCAGGGCATTTGCCAGAATTTGTTCTATTGGCGCGCAGGTAGCATCTCAGGGCGACCATTTCCGAAGAATGATCTCGCTGGCTGCGCAATGCAATCTGAATTCGGCTCTCTTCTCAGGTGTATGAGAACCTTGCTTGATGAGCTTACGGGGCCTTCAAGACGCTGGTCCAGGAATACGATGCAGTCAACGTCTAACTTCTACCAGTCAGGGGTACTGCTTACCTGCGGAAAAACCATTTCTAGCATATCCAAGACAGAATTATAGCATATTTGAGGTGACTGTCAATGGCGGCTAATTCTGTAAGTGTGCAGATGTCCATCGTAAAGCGGAAATTTCGGGCTAAAGCCCGCTATAAGGAGTGTTTTGGGACATGCAAGGCACGTCCCAAAACACTCTTCCAAAAATTCACCCGATGCGGGGGAATCACTCGACAAATTTGTAGCCTTGCGCCTCCAGATAGGCACGCTCTTTCTGGGCGTGAATGGCGGCGAGTTTAACCTTGATCTTCTCCCACTCCGCGCCCGCGAGCGGATACAGGAAGAGTATGAGGAACGAGATGAACAATAGCACTCCGGTTGGCCCCGCCCATCCGAGCAGCACCCCGGTGCCGGCGGAAGCCGATTGCGCCGCCGCCGGTAAATCTTCGTTGTAGCCGTACGCCCTCATGATACTCAGCAGTGCCCAGGCTGCGATGCTGATAGCGGGCTTGGTGATGAAGCTGTTGATGCCAGCGTACATACCCTCGCGGCGGAGTCCCGTGCGGTGCTCATCCATATCTACTACATCACCGTTCATCAGGGGAATCAGATACATGCCGCCGGAGAAACCAATCCCGAAGAGGAAAAAGCCCCCCGTTGCCAGAGCCACATTCCTGCCGAAGATCGCGACCAGCGCGCAGCCAAGCGCAAAGGCAAGCGTGAAGACCTGCGTGCAGCGCTTGATACCCCAGCGATCTCGAAGCCGAATCCAGGCGACAACGCCCAGCACAATGCCTGCGCCCAGCGCACTCAGCATCGGGGTGCGGGGCATGTTGAGAATGTCGAAATAATACCAGATGCCGGTCATCAACGCCGTCTGTGCAAACATGATGGTGAAGCTCAGCACCTCAAAGACCACGAAGGAGCGGTTGGTGAAACATTCCTTGAAGGATTTGATGAAGTCGAACTGCTCTTCTTCCTGGGTATAGTGTTTTTCTTTGAAGAAGAAGGTGCTGAAGAAGATGATCAAACCCATGACCAGACCCAGGGCAATCATAGCCCAGCGGAAAACCACAATCCCCGGCGCGTCGCCCACTTCCGGTTTGATCGTCGCTTCAATGGCAAAGGGTACCGCCAGAGTAAACACCATGAAGATGATCTTCCAGAAGTAGATCGTGCCGCGTGCCTTGTTGGAGACCGCTACTTCATAAGGCATAACCCAGAAGCTGGTGGCGATGGCGGTGTAGAGAATGTCATAGACGAAGAGCGCCAGCAGCAATTGGATGAAGAGCGCGGTCTGGCTGTTGCCGATGCTGGGGAGGACGACCCAGAAAGCGATAAAACCCAGCACAAAGATGGGCGCACCATACCGGATATAGGGGATGCGCCGTCCCAGGGCGCTCTTAGTACGGTCGCTGATGTAGCCAAAAAGAGGGTCGTTGACCGCGTTCCAAAGACCGGTTACAAAAAACCCACAGCGCTTTACAGTAATGCGGCGCTTCGATCTGCCTGAAGCACGCGCCAGCAGCGGCGCCCATGCTGGGCTTGTAGCACTCGCGACCGCTAGCACGCCCTAGAATGCCCGTAGGCGCGTTTTTGCAGCATAAAGGGCATTCTATACGCATAGCACGAAAATAGCGCATTGTAGGGCATTACAGAAGGTGTTGGTGTATCTGGAAAAGCAGCATAATCGGCGGAAAATAGAAAAGCAGCGCGATTGTGCTGCTTTTTTGTATACCGCTTTATGAGGTGGAAAAACGTAGTTTACATAATAGTTTACATAAGGTACATAGTCGGAAGTACGATGTATCCGGCGCATAGTGCTAAAGTACTACCTTACAAAACGCCCAGCGACGCCCAAAAAGGCCTCAAAAAGCCTGGTATTGCTCAAGTGTTCTAAAAAGCGTGGTATAATAAGAGCATAAGGCAACAAGGCGCAAAACAGGCGCGTGACCCGGAAGGGTTGCGCGCCTGTTTTTGTTTACCAGGGAGGTGAGAGGATGAACAGCGAACCGACTGAAGCCAAGACCCATGAGATTGTCACAGTTTCTATGCGCCCAGAACTGGCACAACGCGCGCGGGTGCGGGCAGCGCTCGCGGGTGTGTCCCGATCCGCGTTGATCCGGGCAGCGTTGGAGTTTTACATGGGCGCGGTGCCTGCGCCACAGATGCCGCCGGCGGTGACCCATGAGCAGCGCTAACAACAACGGGCGCCAGCTTTGCCGGGCGGTGCTGCTGCTTATGCAATGGGCAAGGGAAGCCGAAAAAAACGCCGCCGGGAGTGCGAGTGCGAACCCTCTCCCGGCGGCGCCCACAGACCCTAGCGGGCCTGCTGCTGTTGCCTCTAGTATACCACAAAAGGCGATGGCGGGTATTGCAGCGCGGGACGTTTGACCATGCCCAGCAAGAACGGGCCTTTTACGCCCGTCTTTGATGCCGCGGTTAAGGCGGTGGGCGGCTTGTATCCGGCGGCGGTGTTTGGCCTGGTATACCGTCATTGCCAGATGCGGCGCGGTGTATGCGATGCCAGCGCGGAAAGCCTCGCGGCGCTGCTGGGTTGTACTACGAAGACCATATATCGGCAGCTGGCACAATTGACGCAAGACGGCTTTCTAGAGGATAGGACGCCGGGACTGCGCAACGCGCCGCACACTTACAGCATGACGCCTAAAGGCTTGGCTTTGGTAGGTGGGACTTTAAGTCCAAGCAATACCGGCAAGGGTGAGACTTTAAGTCCCGAAGGTGGGACTTTAATTCCTGAAGGTGGGACTTTTAGTCCCGGTGACGTGGACTTTAAGTCCCATGACAACACCAGTAAAAGAGAAAAAGAGACAACAACAACAGACAACGCCGCTAACGAAGATGACGCAAGCGGGAAGCCGTTTGATGCTGTTGCTGTTTTTTCTTCTTTTCCAGAACTTGAAGGGTTAGGCTTAACGTTTTCTGCTGAGTTGATTGCCGAACTATATTCTTTTCCAGCATGGCAGATAAAACGCGCCGCGGCTTACGTTAGGGACCGCAAGGGAGTAAATAACCGCGCGGGTTTGTTTTTGTCGCTGCTGCGCAAGGGTGCGGATATACCGCGGGAAGCACTTACGCCGATAGGTTATCGGGAGGTGGGCGATCTAATGGCGCCGATCTATCCGGGTGACGAAGACGCGCCGTGCTATATGGACACAGACGCCTTTTTCAAGGGCGGCGATGATAGCGGGCAGGATGATCTGCCCGAAGACGTCTTACAATTTTGAACTGGAGGTTACAGCATGACACAGACACAGATGACGGGACTTGACCGCGCGCGGGCGCGCCTCGCTGCTGCTGAAGTTGCCCTGGCAGAATACGACCGCTATGGCGCCGAACTAACCCAGATATATGCCCAAGCGCAAGCGCAACAAACGCCCGAAGGTGACGTTAAGGCGGTTGCGGCGCTGGCAGCGCTGCGGAACTGGCGCGATAGTGCTGAATTGCGGCGCGCCGTATTGCAGCATGACATTGCCGAAGCGAAAGCCGATATTCAACGCCTCGAAGCGCAAGCCGCCGAACTGGAAGCCGAAGCCGCACGCCTCGAAGCGCAAGCCGCGCGGGATGGTGCGAAGGGCGCGCGCCTGCTGGCACTGCTGGTTGAGGCTGGCGACCTGGTCCAACAGCTTGACGGGATGTATGATCCGCGCGGCTTGACGTTCTTGCAGGCGCGCACGATTGCCAACAACGCGGCGGGCGCCGGTGACCGGGCAGCACGCACGCGGGCGCGCCTTGCGCTGTTGGGAGGTTGATATGGTGACGGTGAACGAAGCCGAACGCCTAGAGGGTTTGTGGGTTGTTGGAATTGACCGCGCGGCGGTGTTGTTGGCTGAGCTGCGGCGCCTGCTTGCGCGCGATCCGCATATAAGGGCGCGCCTCGATTCGCTAACACTCGCGGGAGTTGATGACTATATCCAGCGCACCCAGCAGGCGATTGCCGATCTGCCCGAATTGCAACGCCTGGAAAAACAGCGCTAAAAGGCTGGCACATTATGGCACAATCTGGCACCCTCACAGCACGACAAGCCGCGTTTGTGACGGCATTGCTGGGCAATCCCACAGTTGAAGCCGCGGCGCGCGCGGCGGGTGTGAGTATCCGCACGGCGCGGCGCTGGGTGCAGCTGCAGGCGATCCGGGCCGCACTGCTGGAAGCACAGCGGCAAGCGCTCGCTTTGGCCTCACGTCAAGCGGTGCGGGCAATGGGCGCGGCGCTGGCAACGCTGGAGGCGATCCACAGCGATGCCGAAAACACGCCAGCGGCGCGGGTTGCAGCAGCGCGGGCAATCCTAGACGCCGGGCCGCGATTGCTTGACTTGACCGATCTGGAAGCACGGTTGACCGCGTTGGAGCATGGAAAATGAGCAAGACGCGGCAACGCCTCGAAGCGCTGGAAGCACGGCGGGCGGCGGCGGTGCCGGCAATAATCCGCTTGCGCTTTGCCGATGATCCGCCCGATCCGAACGCCGAACCGAACACGCCGCGCATTGTGTTGCGCTGGCCTGAGGAACTGGACCATGACGAAAACGACACAGCGACGGCTTGAGGCACTGGAAGCACGCGCGGGCGATCCTGGCGCGGCATGGGTATGCTACACAACAGCGGCGGCTTTCGATGCCGCGCGCGCGGCGGGTGCGATCCTGGCAGGCGTTAAAGTCTACGTTGGTGTTTGCCCTAACGACTGGGACCATGAGCAAGACACAGCAGCGGCGGCGGCTTGAAGCGTTGGAAGCACGGCAAACGGGCGGCGCGATCCGCTTCATTGTTCGGGCGGTGCCTTGCCGCAAGCCGGGCGATCCTGAACCGGTGACGGTGCCGGGTGTGTTTGTGGTGCGTTATCCTGGAGGTGGGCTTACCGATAGCGAACCGGCAACGGCAACGCTTGAGGATGACGCGGGCGATTCGGGCGGGTTACCAGACTGCCCGACCGCTTGACAAGTTTACATTGTGAACCTATAATAAAAGGCATGGATAACACAACGGGACGGGACTTCACGGCTTCGAGTTTGGCAGCAGCGGCGGGTATAAGCCGATCTTTTGTAGCACGGCTTTGCAAGTCGGGCGCAATCCCAGCGGTGAAGATTGCGGGCGCGGTGTGGGTTATCCGCTATGAGGATGGCGCGGCTTGGCTTGCCCAGCGGGAAGCAAAGCAGCGGGCGGCGCAATCCGAAGGTTAAAAAACGCATAAAAAGGACGGGCCGTTAAGGTGCTGGTAACACCCTAACGACCCTGACCCAGACCGTCAGACGCTTGACGGTGGGCTATCCTGATTATACCATGATGCGCCTTTTCTGGCGCTTTCGTGGTACTAGGACGGCTTACCTGAACCGGTGACGGTTACGGGAAAGCCGTCTTTTTTTGCGTCAAATCAAGTCATGGGAGGTGACGCAATGTCAAGGATGTTACGGCAATATTTGGAAAACATAGCCAACACAACGGAAGCTGTTCTTGTGGCACATAGGGCGCCGGGCCGGGTTACCGGTGGGACGGTAGGACCGCGGTTGATCCGGTTGAACTTCGATCCGGCGCCGGGTGTGCGGGTGGGCGCAATTGCGGCGCTCGCGGATGATCTGGCGCTGGCGCTTAAAGTTGCCTCGCTGCGAGTTGACCGCACGCCTGCTGGCATTGTGTTTGAAATCCCGAACCCTGAACCGCGGGCGGTGACGCTGTTAAGCCTGCTGCAAGATTGCCACCCATTGCCCAGCGCAACGGCGGCTTTGGGTGTGACCGATGCCGGCGCGCCTTTGCTGGCGCGGCTTTCTTCGCCTGAGGTTGCGCACTGCCTTGTATCCGGGACAACGGGCAGCGGCAAGACGGTGCTGCTGCGCACAATGGCGGTATCACTGGCGTTGGAGCATGGGCCGCATGACTTGCGCCTGCTGCTGATTGATCCGAAAGGGCGCGCCTTTCGCGCGTTGGTGGGTATACCGCACCTATTGCGGGCGCCGGTTACCGATGTGAACGAAGCGCTTGAAGCGCTGGGCAGTTTGGTGCGTTTGATGCAAGCACGCGACCGGCGCGGTGAAAACAAGCCGCGGATTGTCGTTTTTGTGGATGAACTTGCAGACTTGGCTTTCCAGTCGGGCAAGGTTGAAGGTGTGCTGGCGCGCCTCGCACAGCGCGGGCGGGAAGCCGGTATACACCTTGTGGCAGCGACCCAGCGACCCAGCGCGGCGGTTATCAGCGGCATTATGCGCGCAAACTTCCCATTGCGCCTTGTGGGCAAGGTGGTGACGCCTGAAGATGCGCGGATAGCGGCGGGCCGTGGTGGGACCGATGCCGAAAAGTTGAACGGGCGCGGTGACTTTCTCGCGGTAGGTGGGACGGCTTTGCCGATCCGCTTTCAAGTCGCTTTTATCGGTGAAAATGAGGCGCGGGACGCTTTGCAAGACGCCGCGCGCCAGCAGGCGCCCATGCTGGAATTGCCCGAAGCCGAAGCCGCCGAAGGTGCCGAAGCGATCCCAGCGGATGATCTGGACCGCTTGACTGAACGCCTCGCGCCGTGGTGGGCAAAGCACGGCGGGAGGTTTGGCAGCAAGACGAAAGCCGTCAAATACCTGTTTGGTGAGGAAGCAACGCCGGGCGGGTATGCCTGGCAGATGACCCAAGCGGCAATTGACCGGCTTTCTTCTTCTTCTTCGTCAATTCTATCCAGCGCAAACGCCAGCGGCGGCGCGGTGGGTGGGTAGAAGTCGGGTAGAAGTAGAAGTTTGGAGGTGTGGCAATGAAAGAACGCTTTTTTACTTTTGTGCTGTTGGTGGGCGGTTTGTGTGCCATTGTTGCGGGTGTGCTTATCGGGCAGCGGTTAAGCGCTTTGTCAGATGATGCGCTGGCATGGGCGGGCGGCTCGCTGTTTGGTTGCGCGGTTATGTTGGTGCCTCTCGCGGTGCTTGCCGGTGTGGCATGGTTTGCCTTGCGCTGGAAGGAAGCCAGCGCGGCAGCTCGCACGGCGATGCCGGCGCAAACGCCGCCGGTTGTGATTGTTAGCGGCGGGCAGGCTTTACCGTGGTATCCGCAAGCGCAACAAACGCCAGCGCTCGCGAGTGCTACAGAGTTGGAATATGCCAGCACGCCGCGCAAGTTTACGGTGGTGGGTGGTGAAGATGAATGACCGGGCCGGTTGCTTGCGCCTGCTGGGCTATGCGGCGCTCGCTTGCGTGGTGGTGGTGCTTACGCGCGATCTGGCGCCAGATGTGCAGCTGGCGCTTGCCGGCGCGGGCTTTGGTGGTGCGGTGCTAACGGTTGTGTTTGTGGGACTTGCTAAAATTCGGGAGGTGTTAAGATGACCAAGCGGGCGGTGACCTATGCGCGGGTATCCAGTAATGACTATGCCAAGACGGGCGGCGAAAATCTGAAAGGGCAGCAGGACCTTTGCCGGGACTATTGCGCACAGCGCGGTTATACTTTGATTGCCGAACTTGCCGAAGATGACCGCGGCGCCAGCGGTGCCAGCTTTGACTTGCCCGAACTGGCGCGCGCGTTGGAACTGGCGCGCGCGGGCGGCTTCGATGTGCTGATAGTGCGAGAACTGGACCGGCTTTCGCGCGATCTGGCCAAGCAGCTCATTGTCGAACAGGAATTGACGCAGGCGGGTGTGGCTATCGAATATGTGCTATACGACTTTCCAGATACGCCCGAAGGACGTCTTAACAAGAACTTGCGCGCCATGCTGGCAGAGTATGAACGCGAGAAAATCAAGCAGCGGATGATGCGCGGAAAACGCCGCACAATCGAAGCGGGCAACGTCATGACGCACGGCAATCCGCCCTTTGGCTATGAGGTGGTACACGCGGGCAGCAGTCGCACCTTTGCCATTGTCGAAGCCGAAGCCGAAGTTATCCGGCTTATCTTTTCCTGGTATACCGAAGGTGACGGCGAAAGCGGGCCTTTGTCGGTGGGCGGCATTGCTAAAGAGTTGACGCGCCTGAAGGTGCTAACGTATACCGACCGGCGCGGGCCGGGTGTGGGTGCGGTTGAACGCACGGTGAACGGCGCGGGACACTGGGACGCGCAAGCGGTGCATAGAATCCTGAAAAGTGAGACTTACGCGGGAGTTTGGCACTATGGCAAGCGCGGCAATGATCCGATCCCGGTTGAAGTCCCGGCGATTGTCAGTCGGGAGGTTTGGCAAGCCGCACAAACGCGGGCGGCAAGCAATGAACGCTTTAGCGAACGCACGACGCCTTATCCTTTCCTGCTGGCAAAGCGTTTGCGGTGTGGTGAGTGCGGCAAGAAATTGCGCGCAATGTGCAAGAAAAACGATCCGCGGTATTTGTACTATCGGTGCTTTTCGATGTATGGCAATAATTCGGGTTGCACTCAAGGGACTTACTTTCGGGCGGCGATAGTTGACGCGATTGCCTGGAACTGGATTAAAAGCCTGCTGCTGAATCCTGAAGCCTTGCGCGCCAGTTTGGATGTTTACCAAGCCGAACGGGAAGCGCTGCTGGCGCCGATCCGGCAACGCCTCGCGATTGTGGGCGATCTGCTACAAGAAAAGCGCGGGACGTTGGAACGCCTGCTTGACTTATACCTTGCCGGTGAATTTGAACGGGACGTATTGACCGACCGCAAGCGGCGGCTTGAGGTTGAAATATCCGCTTTGGAGGTTGAACGCGGCAAACTGGAAAAGACACTTGCAGCGCAAGCGCTGGACCCTGAAGCGCGGGAAAGTATCTTAGAGGCGGCGCGATTGCTGGGAAAAGGCTTAGAGATTGCCGAACAGGACTTTGACAAACGGCGCCAGTTGGTTGAACTGCTGGACGTTCAAGGGCGCATTGCAGTTGAGGATGGCAAGCGGGTGCTGTATCTGGAGGTTGAACTATTGCGTGAAAGTGTGGCTACTGATATAACCGGTATGCAAATTCCAAAGAGCAGCCACACAATGCCCGCCAGTTTGGTATCCAGCCCTCGCAGACTGACGAAGTAATACGTCAGTGCCCCCGATGCCGCGAGTGATTGCAGGATGGCGGTTGCCGCATCCCCTGCCGAGATAGCGATTCTACTCTTAAGAGGAACAACTTCTTCTACCAGTTCAGTTTTTACGTTCATAAGACCTCCAGGGAAAATAAGGAATAATAGCGCTTGATGCGCGAAAACACTCTGTGATCACAGCCGGAGGGTGGTTTTTGAGATGATTTTATTTCCAGTAGGGTGCGTCCCAGGTGTCCAGCAGATTGGTTGTCGCAGTTACCAGTCGCCACCCCGCTTCTGTGTGGAGGGCTTCCCAGGTCACTTCCCATAACTGCGCGGTCACCAGCCCATCAGCGTTATCCCACGCGGTGACCATGGCATTGACACGCGCCTGGTTTTCGTCGCTTGCTGCGGCGACGCGTTGCACGCTACTCACATCTACCCGCAGCGTGCGCGCGAAGCCCGCCGCCCAGGCTTCATAGGGCTGCGCGGCGCGCGCCGAATCCGCCAACAGTGCGTAGGCGCCGGGAATGTCGCGGTCATTCAGCGCCAGATAGAAGGAGATAACGGCATAATCTGCCCGGTGTGTCGGGTAGCTGTGCGGGCGTTCCAGGAAGTACCAGTCCCAGCGGTCCCAGGTCCAGCCATAAGTTCGCCCATCCCAGGTGAAGATGACGCGCCATGCCAGCTGCGGTGCGCCCGTATCCCGATGACCCTCGAGAATCTCTTCAGCCAGGTCGCCATCGCGATCTTCGAAGAAGACGCCGGCATCACCCTGAAATGCACCCACAAGCCGAAAATCATCTTCATCCCAGGCATAGAGGTGGAGCAGTGTCAGGTTGCGCTCTGCGTGGCCAAAGATGGCAATCTCTGTACGTCCGTCGGCGTTGATGTCGCGGATTTCCACTTCGCAAGTGGGATACTGTCCCAGACCGTAGTAGGGTTTGCCGGGGTCGGGTTTGGCATCGAGCAGTGTATAAATGGCATTATCACCCTGCAACACGAAGGCGCTCATGCGGTTCGCTTCTGGTTGGTGTAGCAGCGCGAGCCATTCGGGCAGACCATCATTGGTCAGGTCTTCGTGGCGGAAGCAGATGAGCTCCGCATCGCCAACGGCGGCGCGCAGGCGCGCCGCACCTGTTTCCGCGAGTGCGGGTAGCTCTGTGGGATCGGGCGGCGGAATCAGGGTAGGCGTGGATGTCGGCTCTGGCGTTGGAGTTGGAAGCGGCGTTGGCGTCTCGGTCGGAGGCGGTGTCACCGTTGCCGTAGCTGAAGGTGACGGTGGCAGGGCCGTGGGCGCCAGTGGCAGGGTACAGTTCGTCAAAAGTAGCGCCAGCAATAGTCCCAACCCGCATTTTGCGTTTCTGTTCATTTGAGTTCCATCTGGAGACTTTGACCGATTTGCCAGCGTTCCCATCGCTCCATCGCCTGTGCCAACCGCTCTTCTTCCTGCACCAGGGTGATGCGAACATAGCCTTCACCGTGTGTGCCGAAAGCTGCGCCTGGCGTGAGCGAGACCCCTGTAGCTTCGAGCAGTGCTGCGGCAAAGGCGGCACTGGAGCTGAAGTGCGGGGGAATCTCCAACCAGACGTAGAAAGTGGCTGCGGCGGGAGTGAACCAGATATTCATGCGTTCCAGGGCGTCTGTCACGATTTTTCGGCGCCGGCGGTAAACCTCGTTGAGGTTCTGAATCCAGGTCGCCGGGAGCTGGAGCGCTGTCACTGCGGCTTCCTGGATAGGCAGGAAGATGCCTGTATCGGCATTGGTCTTGACCCGCGCCAGTCCGGCAAGCGCTGCCGCATTCCCCACGGCCATACCGATGCGCCAACCCGCCATATTGAAGGTCTTGGAGAGTGAATTGAACTCCACCGCGACCTCTTTGGCGCCGGGAATCTGCAACACGCTCGGTGGAGGTGTGCCGTCCCAAGCAATCTCACTGTAGGCGTGATCGTATACCAGGAGTAGCTTGTACTTCCGGGCAAAGTCCACCGCCTGTTCAAGAAATGCCGGGCTTGCCACAGCGGCGGTGGGATTGTTGGGATAATTCAACCACAACACCCGCGCACGCTCCAATACTGCGGTGGGGATAGCCTCGAGCTTGGGGAGGAAGCTGTTTTCACGCAGGAGGGGCAGCGGATAGATTTCGCCGCCGGCAAGCTGTGTCGCCGCACCGTAGGTGGGATAGCCGGGGTCTGGGATAAGGGCGACCGTGCCGGGGTCTATGAAGGCGGTGGGTATATGGTAGATGCCTTCTTTTGAGCCGATGAGGGCGAGTGTCTCCGTGCGCGGGTCGAGCTCGACGCCAAAGCGGCGTGCGTAGAAATCGGCAATGGCTTGCCGGTAGGCAGGCGAGCCATAGTAGCTGGCATACCCATGCGTATCCGGACGGCGCGAAGCGGCTTCCAGGGTGGCGATAACTTCCGGCGGCGCGGGCAGGTCGGGACTGCCGATGTCGAGCCGAATAACATCTTGTCCTTCGCGGCGTAACTTTTCCGCGCGCGCAGCTAGTTCGGCGAAAACATACGTAGGCAGATGTTGTAGTCGTTGTGCCAGTTGCATACAGTTTCCTCGCGTGATAGGTTGGATGTTCATATCCAATTTCGATAGGTGTCATGTCGAATGTTACCATGATTTAGCCAAACTTCCACTGGGTGATTTTTTGAAACGCACTCCGTACCTGCATTGTAATTGTCACTAAAGGCTATGTGAGTATAATTGTATGGTATGCACCTTCTTGCTTCCAATACGGCTTCCTGAACAAGATTCTCATTGCTGTTGTGCGTCTTGCCCTGTGATCTGTTACGTTCTTTCATTGCTCTTATCGGGCTTTCGAAGCAGGTCGCTGACCGAAACCGCGCTACGCCCCTTCCGCTGCACCTGAAGCGCGAACAAGGCATTCGTCCCAAGGTTGTTAGGCAACCGGGTTGCCCGGCAACCGAGTTGCCCGGCAACCGAGTTGCCCGGCAACCGAGTTGCCCGGCAACCTGGTTGCCCAGCAAGCCTCACAGAGGATGCAGAAGCCCGCTGAAACGCTACGAATGCCCATTAGGCTGCTGCTTGCCTCTGGAATTGGTTATGCACTACACTGAGTCGCGTTATCGCTGGTACATTCTGGCACTCACGACAGCCACGGCGATCATCGTTGTGGCTATGCCGGGCATGGCTATGTCGGTGCTTTCCACGGAGATTGCAGCGGAACTGCATTTGAGCCTGGTGCAGGTCGGGGTGATTTGGGGGATTGCTGCGCTTCCGGGAATCGTTAGTGGCGTGTTTGGCGGCGCTCTTGGCGACCAGCTAGGTCCTAAATGGGTGCTCACCTTTGGGTGTCTGGTGCTGGGATTGGTGGGGGCGGCGCGTATCTGGGTTATGGATTACCCCTCGCTGCTCACGCTGGCATTGTTGATTGGCGCGGTGACGCCGTTTGTGATGATGAACCTGCTCAAACAGTGCGGGCAATGGTTCCCGTTGCGGCAGTTGGGGCTGGCCAATGGCATCATCTCGATGGGGATGGCTTTTGGTTTTCTGAGCGGTTCGCTCCTGAGCGCCACAGTTTTCTCGCCGTGGTTGGGTGGCTGGCGCCGGGTCTTTTTGCTCTATGGCATCTCCGGTGCGCTCTTCAGCATCCCCTGGGTTTTGGCGCGGTCCCCCTTCCTGCCGGGGGCTGCTGCCGGTCGCTCTCGCGCGATTAACGCCATGCGTGAGGGACTGGTTTACGTGGTGCGGCAGCGCGATATCTGGTTGCTGGGCCTGGTCATCTTTGGCGTTGGGGGGTGTGTGCAGGGGGTGTTGGGTTATTTGCCGCTGTACTTGCGCAATCTGGGGTGGAACAGCGTTCGAGCGGATGGGGCGCTCTCGACGTTTCACCTGGTGAGCATGCTAGCGGTCTTGCCGATTGCCCTGAGTTCGGATCGTTTTGGCTCGCGTAAAAGACTGTTGTTTGGAGCCGGTCTGTTGCTGGTGTTGGGGGTGGGATTGCTGGCAGTATTGCGTGGGGGCGCCATTTGGGTCGCCGTCATCATGGCAGGGTTGATGCGTGATGCGTTTATGTCATTGTTCATCACCCTGATTTTTGAGACTGAGGGTATCGGTGCTGCCTATGCCGGCACAGCTACGGGGGTCGTTTTGGCTTTCAGCGGGCTGGGAAGTTTTCTGGCTCCGCCTATCGGAAATAACCTGGCGGGAACTGCGCCGCAGCTGCCATTTCTCTTTTGGGCCGCCCTGGCATTGAGCGGGCTTGGTTGCCTGATGTTGACCGGCAAAAAAGCGCCGCGGTCCGGGCTTGTTTCTTAATGGCTTTTGCATCAATCTTTGGTATAATTTTGTCTGTTACTCAACTAGCATCGGCTTTTAGGAGAATCCGTTGAGACGCTATCATATTCTTTGGGTGGGGCGCAGCCGTTCCCTCGAGGCTAAGGCGTTGCCGGCGTTGCGGCAGCATTACGAGGTCTCTGTGGCGCATGGACGCCGGGAAGCGGTGGATATTTGTGCTGCGCAGGAAACCCATCTGGCATTGATTGATGTCCCAACGATCCGTTTTGACCTGGAACACTTCTGTGTGGATTTGAAAGCTCAGAATCCCACGTTGCTGCTTTTTTTCTTCCTTGGTAGAGGGATGCGCCTGGATCAGTTGCCCCGAGCCAATGGGCACCTCCGGCAGACTTTTACCTTGCGGCAGCTGTTGGGCCGGTTGACGCGCCTGCTCCCAGAGCGCGGCGGTGAGGTGATTGCCTGGCAGGGTTTGCAGCTGCACCTTGATGCGCATTCGCTGAGCTGGGGCACCGAAGAGATTTTGATGACGCCGAGGCAAGGGGTGCTGGCTAAGGCTTTTCTGGAGGCGCCAGAGCAGGTGCTATCACGGGCGTTGCTAATGCGAGAGGTGTGGGGTACCAGCTATTTGGGCGATACCCGCACCCTGGATGTACATATTCATTGGTTGCGCTCAGCGCTGCTCACGCTCAATGCACCCTTTCAGGTGCGTACCCATCGCGGCGTGGGATATTCGTTGGTATCCTTGCTGCCCTCAAGTTGAAATTCCCGGAGATGTTCATCCTTGTGGGAATGCCTCGCATTTTCGTGATGCTTGCGCCTTTGCCCTGAAACCGGGATAGGCGCCCTCACTCATCACACGCAAAGGAGTTCAAACCATGTTCACCCTGTCCGCCATAATCGCTGTTGTTGGTGCCGTCAGCTATCAATTCTTCGTCAAGCGCGTTCCTGCCGGTATCAACCCCATCGTCTCCGTCATTGGGCTCTATATTGCTGCGCTGGTCCTCAGCTTTTTCCTTCTACCCCTCTTCCCTGCTGAGGGAGGGCTGCTCAAGCATTTCCGCCAGCTGAGTTGGGTGCAGCTGGCAATGGCAGGTGCTGTGTGCTTGATGGAGGTAGGCTTCCTGCTCATGTACCGCTACGGTTGGAATCTGAGCACGGGGAACCTCGTGACCGGGGTATTTATCAATATCATTCTCGTTGCCCTGGGGGTGGTCCTGCTGCGTGAGAAAATCAGCGTCGTCAATGCCATTGGCATTGTCATCAGCATCTTGGGCGTCGCGTTGATCAGCTACCGTTCCTAAGCGTATTCGAAAAGTGTTTTTGGGCTTTCGCAGCAGGTTGCTACGCAGTACGTTGATGTGTCAACGAGTTGGCGCAGCAACCCAATCGCACAGCGCGTCTTGCAGGGTACGCAGAGAGCCTTTTTGAACTGCTACGAAAGCCTTTCTTTGATTGATTTTGGACGGTGGGGCAAAGCCCCACCGTCCAAAATCAATTTTCTTCAGATTTTCGCCCCCGTTGTGAAACGCGTCCCCGTATTCACACTGGTTGCACCTTATCGGCTTTGTGGTACAATCGCTTGTTGAGCTGAGGCCATCACACACGCGGCTGGACTTCATGGGGCGTGCCTGATATTTCAGGTTCCCGTGGGGGTTGAAGGTCGCGGAGGCTTAAAACAATCTAGTTGAGGAGGACGTTTTTTATGGCAGTTATCTCGATGAAGCAGCTGCTCGAGACGGGCGTGCACTTCGGACATCGCACCCGGCGCTGGAACCCGCGCATGGCGCGCTACATTTACACCGAGCGCAATGGGGTGCACATCATTGACCTGCAACAGACGGTCAAGGCGATGAACCGTGCCTATGAGTTTGTCCGCGACTCTGTCGCTCAGGGCAATCAGGTGCTCTTTGTCGGTACCAAGCGTCAGGCGCAGGAAACCATCGCCCAAGAGGCGGAACGTTGCGGGATGCCCTACGTCAATCAGCGCTGGTTGGGCGGCACGCTGACGAACTGGCGCACCATCCGCTCGCGGATTGAGCACCTCAAGGACCTGGAAGCACGACGTGATGCCGGCGAGTTCGATCTGCTCACCAAGAAGGAAGCGTTGATGCTCAGTCGCGAAATTGAGAAACTCAATTTGCGTCTGGGGGGCTTACGACAGATGGAGCGGCTTCCGAGTGCGGTTTTCATTATTGACATCTCCGTTGAAACCACCGCAGTGAAAGAAGCTGACCGGGTTGGTATTCCTATCATTGCGGTTGTGGACACAAACTGTGACCCCACCCTGGTGGATTACGTGATCCCTGGCAATGATGATGCGATCCGTGCGATTCGGCTTATGGCGGGCAAGATTGCCGACGCTGTGCTCGAAGGCACGGCATTGCGCAAGGAAGTGGCGCCCGAAGAGGAACTTTACACGGCTGAGGATGAGAAATACTTGAGCGCCGAGACCCTTGCCCGTTTGCGCCAGATTCAATTTGGCGACGAGGGACATAGTGCGAATCTCGAGGGCCTTGAGGCCGAACTGGACCTCGAAGAAGAATATGAGGACGAGGATGCAGATGCAGATGCAGGGCTCGCTGACATTGACGATTACGACGAGGACGAGGAGTAGCTAGGATGGTAGTCATTACAACTGCAATGGTAAAAGAACTGCGTGAGGCGACCGCTGCCGGAATTCTCGATTGCCGTACGGCTCTGGAAATTTCCGAGGGCGATTTCACCAAGGCGGTAGATTACCTTCGCGAGAAAGGGTTGGCTAAAGCTGCCAAGCGCATGTCGCGTGAGGCGAAGGACGGCCTCGTAACGGCTTATATCCACGCGGGTGGACGCATTGGTGTTTTGGTGGAAGTCAACTGCGAAACGGATTTCGTGGCGCGCACCGATGAGTTCAAGACTCTGGTCAATAACATTGCCATGCAGATTGCTGCAATGTCGCCCCACTATGTCAGCCGTGAAGATATCCCGGAATCGGTGCTTGCGCACGAGCGCGAGGTATTCCGGGCGCAGGCGCTGGAGGAAGGCAAGCCCGAGCAGGTCGTGGATCGCATTGTTGAGGGCCGCATCGAGAAATACTACAAGGAAGTGTGTCTGCTTGAGCAGACCTTCATTCGCGATGAGGAACGCACGGTGGATGACATCCTCAAGGATGCCATCACTCGAACCGGAGAGAACATGATAGTGCGCCGTTTCGTGCGCTTTGAGTTGGGGGAGAGTCTGGAGGCGTAAGCCTCCAGACCTTTTTCTCAAAAGGTCTTTCAGAAGGAGTTCGTTATGGTGACACCCCAGTTCAAGCGTGTTGTCATCAAAATTGGCGGCGAGGCTCTTGCTGGTTCCAGCGGCTTTGGGATTGACCCGAATCGGGCGGATGAGGTCGCGGCACGGGTGGCTGCAATCCAGGCGCTGGACATTGAGATTGGTTTAGTGATTGGCGCCGGCAACATCTGGCGTGGGCGCTCAGGTCTGGAGCATGGTATGGACCGGGCGACCGCAGATCAGATGGGTATGTTGGCAACGATGATGAATGCATTGGCAATGGCAGATGCCCTTGAACGCTGTGGCGTAGCCACTCGGGTGCAGTCAGCCATCGAGATGCGTGCCATTGCCGAGCCATATATTCGCTTACGGGCTATTCGCCATCTGGAAAAAGGACGCGTGGTCGTTTTTGGCGCGGGTACCGGTAACCCCTATTTCACCACTGACACAGCAGCAGCTTTGCGCGCTACCGAAATCGGCGCCGATCTGTTGATCAAGGCGACGAAGGTGGATGGGGTTTATGATCGTGACCCCACCGCCAATGTAGACGTCCAGCGCTTTGAGCGGCTTACTTATCTGGATGCCCTCAATATGCGCGTTGGTGTGATGGATTCGACGGCGATTACGCTGTGCATGGATAACGATCTGCCCATTATTGTCCTGAATTTGTGGGAACCTGAGGCGCTGGAACGCGCGGTCTCGGGTGAGCCTGCGGGCACGTTAATTGCGCGCTGAATAGCTGGGAGGGTTTGAGTATGATCACCGATTTGTTGCACGAGACCGAGGGGCGGATGAATAAAGCCGTCGAGGTCCTGGAGGATGAATTCCGCAGTTTACGCACGGGACGTGCGGCGCCAGCCTTAATCGAACGGGTGCTGGTGGATTATTATGGTACCCCGACGGTGCTCAAACAGCTGGCAGTTATTTCTGCGCCTGAGCCACAGATGTTGCTGGTCCGTCCTTATGATCCGGGTTCCATTGGCAACATCGAGAAGGCCATTCTGCAGGCCGATTTGGGGCTTAACCCGAGTAACGATGGACGCATGATTCGAGTTCCGATTCCCCGGCTCACAGAAGAGCGACGGCGGGAGATGGTGAAAGTGCTCAAGCGCCGCCTTGAAGAAGCGCGTGTGGCGTTGCGCAATGTGCGTCGTGACGCGCTCAATGACTTGCGCGAATTCGAAAACGAGAAGCTTATCTCTGAGGATGAGCTCAAGCGTGGTCAAGAGGACCTGCAGAAATTGACCGATCAGATGATCAAGCAGGTGGATGAGATTGGCGAGCGCAAAGAACAAGAGCTCATGGAGATCTGAGTCGTTTAGATCATCCACTGTCAGCATTGCGTGAAGAATTGTGCCTGTCGAGCGGTACGCCTATGGGTCGTGCCGCTCGTCTACAAAGGTGTGTTGTTGAATCTCCTGAATCAGATTACCCCTTATCCCTGAAAAACCGGGTGCGTGTGAGATTACATTCGATCCCCGCTCATTGCTGATGTGGAAATCTGGACAATTACTCTGTGGTACGTCTATCTTTTCTTGAAGTTTCTGGTATACTGATAGTGAATATGGTTCCTGTAGATTCCAGTATATCTATAGCACCCTTTGATATGTCAGGGTCCAATCCTCGCCGCTCCCCATGCAAAACGGAGGCAATATGAGCAATCACGAAGAGCCGCAAGGGTATCTACCCCTACCCCACTTGCCAGCGCATGTCGGCATTATCATGGATGGTAATGGACGTTGGGCGAAGTCACGCGGTTTGCCACGGCTTGCCGGGCACCGGGCGGGGGTGGAAAACCTGCGTCGGGTTTTGAGAGCTGCGGTAGAGTTTGGTATCCCCATTATTACGTTGTATGCCTTCTCTACTGAGAACTGGAAGCGCCCTGAATCGGAAGTGCGAGGTCTACTGCGTTTATTGAGTGATGCTCTCGCGAAAGAGGTTGGCGAATTACACAAAAATGGGGTACAATTAAGACATATTGGCGATCTTTCACTGCTGTCCGATGACCTCCAACAACATGTGCGGGACGCCATTGAGTTGACCCGCAACAATGACCGTCTGATTGCTAATATTGCCTTCAACTACGGTGGCAGGATGGAGATTGTAGAGGCGGTACGAGCGATTGTTCGCGAGGGATTGCCGCCAGAGACCATCACCGAAGATGTAATTAGTAATCACCTTTTCACTGCAGGACTTCCGGACCCGGATCTCATTATCCGCACCAGCGGAGAATTGCGGGTGAGCAATTTTCTGATCTGGCAGGGCGCTTACGCAGAGTATTATATCCCTTCGGTCTATTGGCCCGATTTTGACAAAGACGAGTTGTATAAAGCCCTCCAAAGTTTCTCCCAACGCGAACGGCGTTATGGCGCTTTGAGCGAGGCTTAATCTCACCTATCTTCTTGCTGCAGCACACTCACATGACGGGCAAGGCTCTTGGGCATTCGCGTTTCGGGCGTTCCAGGATTCATCTGGTGCGCATGCTGTACTCGTTGTGAACAGCACCTGACTATCCCTATATCAGACTATCGGAAGACCACTCTATGAAAACTCGAATCATCAGCGCGGCTATTCTACTTCCAGTGGCAATTATCGCTATCGTTCTGGGGGATTGGCCTTTTACATTACTGATTGCTGTTGCCGTGCTTCTGGCGGGCATGGAATACACCCAGCTGGTACGCCGAAAAGGTTATGAGGTCTCGCTGGTATGGGTCTGGCTGATAACCTTGCTCTGGTTGGCCGATGCACGCTGGGAACTGGGCGAAGGTTTGACACTGGGACTGGCATTGCTCACATTGCTGGTTTCGGGATATCAGGTTCTGCGGCGCAGTAAGGTAGACCCTACGGCGAGCTGGGCATTGTCTCTTGCCGGCGGTTTTTATCTGGGAATTGGCGGCGCCTATCTCTTGAAGCTGCGCCTGGGCGTTGATGGCTTGTGGTGGGTGTTGACCGCAATCCCCGCGGTGTGGATTGGCGATTCGATGGCTTATTTTGTGGGCCGCCGCTACGGGCGGCATAAGATGATTCCGGCAGTCAGTCCCGGCAAGAGTTGGGAAGGCTATGCTGCAGAGGTTGTGGTGGGTATCTTGACGGGAGCGCTTTTGGGAATGCTTTGGCCGCGCATAGCTGAAACGGCTTTAACCCTGAATTGGTGGCGCGGCATGGTGGTCGGCGGGGTTTTGGCTGCTGTTGCTCCTCTGGGTGATTTCTTCGTTTCTGTCATCAAACGTGAGGTAGGCGTGAAAGACTCAGGCAATTTGATCCCCGGCCATGGGGGTGCTTTTGACCGGATTGACTCACTTCTCTGGACAGGCGTTTTGGCCTGCGCGTTATTGGAATTATTGCTTTGAGGCATTGCTTGCTAGGGGGACATGATATCTCAGAAACGGGTCATTACTGATACTTGTGGGAAAGATTCACCTAAATACTGATAATAGTTTGAGTGTGG
Organism: Anaerolineae bacterium; assembly: GCA_026645815.1. Lineage (GTDB taxonomy): Bacteria > Chloroflexota > Anaerolineae > B4-G1 > SLSP01 > JAAZNO01. The sequence goes on from JAPKMR010000003.1 coordinate 39,979, forward strand.
GGCGATTCTAGCCGCTCTGGACTGGCCACAAATTGAATTCCCTTGACATTTCTGTGCCACACATGGCATGTTTTGATTTCCAAAGGAGGATCAAACGTGAACTCGGAACACGACAATGAGTTAACCGATTATGATGCACAACCTTTTTACCCTGAGGAGCAGTATGAACCTCCGGCAGAACCACTGCCAGAGGCCGATGCTCTGCGGGATGAAGACAATGCTGCCGCTGAACTTTATCCTGAGCCAGCTTTCGAAATCCCCTCTGATGAACCGCTGCCGGTAGCTCCCATTGACCTGACGGAGCTGGAGCCACAAGTGGCTGATGAACTGGAGGGTGAGGAGCTGGCGGTTACGGAGATTCCGGGTGAGTCAGAAATGGCTCAGACGGAAGCATCACAATCGGATGCGGCCCCTGAGAACGCAACCGAAGCCCTTGCGGCCCAGCCTTTTGAGGGCGAAGAAGAGCCGTTGGAGGGGCGTGAGGTGGACCTCGCTGCACCGTTGCCTGTTGAGACCCCTCCCGAAGAAGAAGCCGCCCTGGATGTGTTGCGCCGCCTGGACATGCGCGCGCTAGATAACATGCGCCTGCCCGAATTGCGCGATTTGGCGCGCAACTACAATGTCTCCGGTTATAGCCGCTTGAAGAAGGATGATCTGATCCTGTTGTTGCTCAAAGTGAAAGCAGAGCGTGAGGGCTTTGCCTTCGGTGGCGGAATTCTGGAGATCACCAATGAGGGCATTGGTTTCCTGCGCTCTTCGCGCTATCTTCCCGGCTCTGATGATGCCTATGTCTCGCAAAGCCAGATTCGTCGTTTTGGGCTGCGCACGGGGGACATGGTTTCGGGACAGGTGCGACCGCCCAAGGATACCGAGAAATATCGCAGCCTGTTGCGCGTCGAGGCTGTCAACGGTATGGATCCCGAGATTGCCAAACGCCGTCCGCACTTCAAGCAGCGCACCCCCATTTTCCCCGATGAACGTTTCAACCTCATCTCTGAGCCGACGAATTATACGCAACGGCTTCTGGACTTGGTGGCGCCCATTGGTTTTGGGCAGCGTGGCTTGATCGTATCACCGCCTAAGGCAGGCAAAACCTCGGTGCTCAAACAGATCGCCAATGGTATCTCTGCCAATCACCCTGAAGCGCATTTGATGGTGGTGCTCATCGGTGAACGCCCAGAAGAAGTCACGGATATGGATCGCTCTGTGGAAGCCGAGGTCATCAGTTCGACCTTTGATGAGACCGTAACGCACCAAACCAAGGTGGCGGAGATGGCGCTAGAGCGTGCCAAGCGTTTGGTTGAGATGGGACGAGATGTGATCATCCTTCTGGATAGTATCACCCGGTTGACTCGTGCCTACAATCTGGTGGTACAGCCTAGCGGGCGCACCCTTTCTGGTGGTTTGGATCCGGCGGCGCTTTATCCGCCCAAACAGTTCTTTGGCGCGGCGCGCAACATTGAGGAGGGCGGCAGCCTCACGATCCTTGCGACCTGTCTGGTAGATACGGGTAGCCGCATGGATGATTTGATCTATGAGGAATTCAAGGGTACCGGCAATATGGAGCTGCACTTGAGCCGCAAGCTGCAAGAGCGGCGTATCTTCCCTGCGCTGGATGTTGCCCGTTCGGGGACCCGGCGGGAGGAGTTGCTGTTGGATGCGGAGACGTTGCGCAAGGTCTGGTTGCTCCGGCGCATGGTCGCTCAAATGATGGCGCCGCCACCCGGTGGAGCTGGCTATGACATCACCACCGCGACCGAGGCCTTGTTGCAGCAGATGCGCAAGACACGCACCAATTACCAGTTCCTCGACGTGCTAACCAAGAACGCGCGCTAGACCACGCGCTTCAAGTATTGAAAGGTGAGACGAGGGTTTGAGGTTGACAACCTTAAACCCTCGTTTAGAATACGCTTCATGGCTGTACAAGCGTATAAGGATGGTTCCGCCCGTGAACGCGACCGCCTGAGCATTGCGCTCGCTGTCACCCTAACCGGCGTGACGTTGTTGCGGTTCGTGGAGCTTCCAACTTTCTCCTGGAGTGTGCGGGAGATTCTGGGATCACCTCTGAGCTTATCTCTCACCGGCGATTGGGTTCAGGTGCTCCTGGTGATGGGGTTGGTGGCTTCTGGGACATTCTCCCTGCTTCAGGTTCACCCCGAACTCAATACGCGTGAGCGTCCTCTCGTTCTCTACTTGATCACTCCAACGCTCGGTGCTTTACTGTGCGCGTTGATCTTGATTCAGGCGAACTCCTGGCCGCTATGGCTGGGCAGTCTATTGGGATCTGGCATTCTCATTGGGGTGCTGATGCACCTGGCTTATCGCAGCCTTTCCCCACGCAGCTCGGGTTTTGCCGGCGCACGAACTCTTCTGAATATCGCCGCCTATTTGCTCAGTTTTGCGCTTTTCGGTATGAGTTTGAATTCCCGGGAACGGGCGCTCGTTACCGGACCGGTGATATTGATTCTGAGTGGATTATGGGCCTTGGAACTTCTCAGCGCCGGCGCTATGAAGTGGCGCTCCGTGGCGTTGTTTAGCGGCGTTATCGCCGTGCAGTCTGCGGAATTGGCATGGGTGCTGGCTTATTGGCCTATTAGCCCCTGGATGGGCGCGATTTTGTTGACCCTGGGCCTATATTTGAGTGTCGGTGTCTGTTACCAATATCTGCTTGGGAAATTGACGCGACATGTGGTCTTGGAGTTTTCGATATTGACTTTGAGTGTGTTCTTGCTGGTTTTGCTGATTAAGCCTTAAATCAGCCTGTCCTGAATGTTTTTCAAATAAGGAGTCTTGATTATGGATACTGAATATAATCCTGTCATTCATGCGAGATTGCCCCGTCGCATCATACGCCTGGAACAGCTGGCGTACAATCTGTGGTGGTCCTGGAACCGCAACGCTCGCGATCTGTTTAAGCGCATGGATCGCACGCTCTGGACGACCACACGTCACAATCCCGTGAAAATGCTCATCGAGACTTCATCTGAGAACCTCGCGGCATTGGCCAAAGATCCCGCGTTTTTACGCCAATATGATGCGGTAATGATGGAGATGGACCGGGATTTGGGGAATGGTCATCACTGGTTTGCTCAGACCTATCCAGAATTGGAAAGCGAGAAGATTGCCTATCTCTCAGCTGAGTTCGGCGTGCACACCTCAATGCCGATTTATTCTGGCGGTTTGGGTATTCTTTCCGGGGATCATAATAAAGAAGCCAGTGACTTAGGGCTGCCTTTCATTGGCGTGGGTTTCTTGTATGAGCAGGGATACTTCTCACAGCGGCTCGACCCAAGCGGTTGGCAGGAGTCCATCTATACCGATTTGCGGCAGGAAGAAGTAGCGCTATTGCCCGTATTATGCAAGGATGGAACCTGCATCCGTGTTAACGTTACTGTTGGCGATCGTGAAGTGGCGCTGCAGGTATGGGAAGTTTTGGTCGGGCGCGCGCGCCTCTATCTCATGGATGCAAATGTGGAGGAAAACGCTCCCTGGGACCGCGAATTGACCGCTCGCCTCTATGGCGGTGACCGCGAAATGCGCCTACAGCAGGAAATCCTGTTGGGCATCGGCGGGGTCAAGATCATTCGCATGTTGGATCTGAAGCCCGCGGTATGGCATCTCAACGAGGGGCATTCTGCTTTCATGGTGTTGGAGCGCCTGAAGGAATACGTGGCTCAGGGTATGCCCTGGAACGAGGCGATCGAGCATATCCGCGCCGGTACCGTGTTCACCACACACACACCGGTCCCAGCTGGGCATGATACCTTCACATTTACACAGGTTGAACGTTATTTCCATTCATATTGGCCCCAATTGGGCATTAGCCGCGATGAATTCATGGCTCTGGGCAGCTATGATAATGGCTATGGTGTCAACTTCAATATGACGGCGCTGGCAATGCGCATGTCGGGTCGTATCAACGGTGTGAGCGCTCTGCATGGTGAGGTTTCTCGTCGTATGTGGCGCACCTTATGGCCTGAAAAAGCGGAAAACGCTATTCCCATCGGGCATGTGACCAATGGCGTTCACCTTGCTTCATGGACGGGCGAGGCGATGCACCGCATTTACCGGCAGTACATCAGCCCGGATTGGCTCTCACGGCAGGATGAACCGATGTTGTGGGAACGCATCGAGGACGTACCCGATCAGGTATTGTGGGATGCGCATGTCTATCTCAAGAACAAACTCTTCTCCGCCATGCGCGAGCGCGCGCGCCAATCGCGGATGCAACAGCAGGCTTCAGCCGATCACTTGTTAGCTTCCGGCATCTTGTTAGACCCCGATGCCTTGGTGATTGGTTTTGCGCGGCGCTTTGCCACCTACAAGCGCGCCGGGTTGATTTTCCGCGACCTTGAGCGGCTGAAGGCGTTGATTCACCATCGCTATCGCCCGGTGCAGTTTGTCTTTGCCGGTAAGGCGCACCCGGCGGATGATCCTGGCAAGCGGCTATTGCAGGAGCTCCATCAGTGGGCACGCAGCGCCGAAATGGGTGGGCGTATTGCCTTTGTGGAAGACTACGACATGCACATCGCTCGTTACCTGGTGCAGGGCGTGGATGTATGGATGAACAACCCGCGCAAGCCCATGGAAGCCAGCGGCACCAGTGGGATGAAGGCGTCGTTCAACGGCATTCCGAACCTGAGCATCCTGGATGGTTGGTGGGCTGAAGCTTACAACGGGCGTAACGGTTGGGCGATTCAGAGCGACCTGCCTGACGGCGCTCCTGAGTGGGAACAGGATAAGGCGGATGCCGAGGCGCTGTATCGCGTCTTGGAAGATGAGGTCGTGCCACTCTATTATCAGCGCAACAATGATAACGTCCCACAGGGCTGGGTAGCCATGATGAAGGATGCCATCCGGACCGTGGGTCCGATGTTCTCTACCCGGCGGATGATCAAGGAATACACCCAACAGTACTATGTCCCCTCAATTCGCGAGATCATTGAGCTCGAAGGGGACGGCGAGAACTAACGGACTGGAACTGGCATCGCTTTGAGCATGGTTTTGTGGCGGGTTTTTCGCAGCGCTGGCTTTGTTCGGCGTTGCGAAAAACCCGCCAGTAGGACTCCTCGATTACGCTCATGACTACTCTTCAAATCAGACCGGCAACATTGGCTGACGTCCCCGGAATCACCGCTGTTCATTGCAGTACGACGACCGTCTGGCGGGATCCGTTGACGCGCGCTGCTGTACCCTACGCACAGTTGGACCTCTTTGGGCGCTGGCGCAACGGCGGACCCTGGATGAGCGTTGAGATGGCAGCTGTGCATGTGGCGGCGCTGTTGCAAGCCGGTCAATGCGTGCTGGTGGCAACCTGGGCCGGCGAGGTCATTGGGGAAGCGGAGCTTATCTTCACCGGCGAACCGGAACCGTATGTGGCACTGCACCTCTCGATTCTGTACGTCCATGCCGCCTGGCAGGGGCGTGGAGTGGGACAGGCGCTGCTTGAAGCCGGGGTGGCTCTGGCGCGCGAACGCGGCTTGCCCGCTTTGACTACGCAGCCCGATGAGGCTGCGCGAGGTTTCTATGCCCGGCACGGTTTTGAACTGTGGCGCATGCAGCACGAGCTACAGCTGGAGACTACCGCATCATCGCCTGCGCCCGTGTTGACGCCGGTCACCTCCCCGGAACAGTCACCCGGACCCGAGATGGCTTTGCGTATTGGGCGCTATCAGTGCGGTCCTCAGGGCTGGGAGGTTCTCTGGCCCTCGCTGGAACTGCCCGGATGGAGCGATTTGCGCCGCTCCGTGTGGCGGGGCAACCTGGAAAGCGGTCCCGCGATCCTGGGGCTATGCCAACAGCTCACCGACCCCACTCAGGCGGATGCTTATGTGTGGGTAACGCCAGAAGCATCGCTGCTGTCGGCGCTGCATGCTTTGCAGGCATTGGCAGGAGCACAGGGCTACTATGCTGTAGATGTGCTGCTCGCAACGGAAGATATGCCGGAAGCCCGTCAGCATTTCCAATTGGGATTTCAAACTCAGATTGAGCTCTGGCGGCGACAGCTGTAAGACCAGTTTGACCTGAGACGGTTATCAGATATTTGCTGCTTTAGAATCATCAATAGATTTCCCTCCCTGGTGTGAAGGTAATGCCAGGGGGGATTTTTTTATTGTGCGCCTCAGTTGGTGAGGCGAGTGTGGGTCTGGTACCGGCACGGAAATCATTGTAGATGGGGCACATTCTTCATCTTCTTGGTACATTCAATCTATCTACGTGGTTAAATTTCACCCCAGTCGAAGAAATTGCTCGGGCGTACTACTTGACAAGCATAAGATCTCATGATAGAATATGACTAATAATCCATATATGAATAAATATTCACAGAGAGAGGATTGACATTATTATGTCCAATAATTTCCAAGCGCTACATAACAAAGCTTACGAAATTCGACAACGTAATCTGATCATGATCCACGAAGCAGGTGGCGGGCACACAGGCGGGGATCTCTCGTCAGCCGATATTTTGGCGACCCTGTACCTCAACGGCATATTGAACATTGATCCTAAGAATCCCCATGCCCCTGATCGCGACCGTTTCTTTATGAGCAAGGGGCATGGTTCGGGGTTGCTCTATACGACTCTCGCTTTTGCCGGATTTTTCCCAGAAGATGAGCTGACTACATTCATGAAACCCCTTTCTCGCCTGAATGGACATCCCAACGTCCACGTCCCCGGGGTTGAGGCGAATACCGGGGCGCTGGGGCACGGATTGCCGATGGCAGTTGGGGTGGCGCTGGCAGCCAAGATGGACGGCGCATCATGGCGGACGTTTGTGCTTACAGGTGATGGTGAACTGCAGGAGGGTAGCAATTGGGAGGCTGCGATGGCTGCTGCGCAGTACCAGTTAGATAACCTGACGCTCATCGTTGACCGCAACCGCTTCCAGATGATTGACCGGACCGAGCGTATCATCGGCCTCGAACCTTTGGCTGACAAGTGGCGCGCTTTTGGCTGGTCAGTGATGGAGATCAATGGGCACGATCATGAAGAGATCATGCGCACCTTGACCTCCCTGCCCTTCGAGGCTGGAAAACCCAACTGTGTGATTGCCTATACCCACAAAGGGGAAGGCGTTTCGTTTATCAAAGACCGCGCCGCCTGGCATCACCGGGTACCAACCGACGAAGAGCTGAACACGGCGCTGGAAGAATTACGAGGTGCTGTTCAATGAGCGAGTTACAGGACTGTCGAAAAGCGTTTGTCAATGCTCTGGAGATCCTTGCACGCAATGACCCGCGAATAGTTACACTCTCTAATGACTCGATCAGTTCGGCGAGTTTATCTCACTTTGCTGAAGTATTTCCGGGTCGCGCGTTTAACGTAGGGATTGCTGAACAGAACATGGTGGGTATGGCTTCCGGTATGGCTAACGGGGGCAAGATTCCATTTGTCGCTGCTGCCGCTTGTTTTCTAACCGGGAGGGCGCTTGAACAAATCAAGACTGATGTTGCCTACACGGGCACCAACGTGAAGTTGTGTGGGGTAAGCCCTGGGCTGGCTTACGGTCCGTTGGGAGGGACGCACCATTCTATCGAGGATATCGCCTGGCTGCGGGCTATTGCCAACATGACGATCATCGTGCCCGCTGACTCGCTGGAGACGGAGCAGGCAGTGCAAGCAGCTGCCAACTTTGTTGGACCGGTGTATCTGCGTATCAGTCGCATGGGTGTGCCTGTTGTTCATAATGCAGATTATCGCTTCGAGATTGGTAAGGCCGTGCGCTTGCGAGACGGAAATGATGTCACGCTAGTCGCTTGCGGCACGTTGGTCCCGCGCGCGCTTGAGGCAGCGGTATTATTGGAGTCGGACGGTATACAGGCACGCGTCATCAACATGGCTACGGTTAAGCCCATCGATCGTGAAGCCATCATCGCGGCTGCGGTTGAGACAGGCGGCATTGTCACCGCAGAAGAACACACGATCTACGGTGGGTTTGGCAGCGCCATAGCCGAGGTCGTAGTGACGACCCATCCAGTGCCCATGCGTATCCTTGGTATTCCTGGCGTATTTGCACCCACGGGTTCCACTGAGTTCTTGTTTAACTACTTTGGCCTCACGCCGCAAGGCATTCACGATGCCGCATTTGAGCTGGTGAAATCGAGAGGACTTCAATGAGTGGAAATATCCTGGCAATTGACCAGGGGACGACGAACACCAAAGCGTTGGTTGTCAGTCTGGCAGGGACAATCCTGGCGCGTGGGTCGCAGCCAACAACCATCAGTTACCCACAGCCTGGTTGGGTGGAACAGGATGCGCTGGAGGTGTGGCACTGCACCCGCGCGGCGATAACCGAGTGTTTGAGTGCGCTTGATAAGCCCAATCTTATGGCGATTGCCATTACCAATCAACGTGAGACGGCGCTGGTTTGGGAACGGGAGACGGGGCAACCGGTCGGTCCATGTGTCGTATGGCAGTGCCGGCGAAGCGCGCCGTTCTGTAGCCAGATCAAGATGCAGGGATTGGCCCCACTCTTGCGAGAACACACTGGCCTGCAGGTTGATCCGATGTTCTCTGCCAGTAAGTTCCGCTGGATTCTTGAGCATACGCAGGATGGATTTCGTCGCGCCGAACAGGGAGAATTATGCGTAGGCAATATTGATGCCTGGGTGTTGTGGAATCTGACAGGCGGTGCGGTTCATGCCACCGACCTGACGAATGCGTCACGGACTCAATTGCTCAATCTGCACACGCTCGCGTGGGATGACGCAGCACTAAACATCTTTGGTATTCCAACAATTGCCTTGCCGGAGATCAAACCGTCGAGTGCACTCTATGGTGAGACGGTGCCGCTGGATATTTTGCCGGGCGGTATTCCGATAACTGCTATGATCGGCGACTCACACGCAGCGCTCTACGGTCAGGCTGGTTTTAAGCCCGGTAGTATCAAGGCTACCTACGGAACCGGTTCTTCGTTGATGACACCAATCAGCCAACCGGTTATCTCTGAAAATGGTCTTTCAACCACCATTGCCTGGGCACGCGAGAAAGCAACCTACGCTCTTGAGGGCAATATCTATGCTACTGGCGCGGCCGTGCAATGGCTGGGAAAATTACTGAATCTTGCGGACCCGGGACCGGATGTCGAGAAACTGGCACGTTCGGTCGTGGATGCGGGGGGCGTGGTTTTTGTCCCCGCTTTTGTTGGGTTAGGTGCCCCGCACTGGAAGGAATCAGCGCGGGGCTTGATTACGGGACTGACGCGTGGCGCTGGAGCTGGGCAGCTGGCTCGAGCTACGTTAGAGTCCATCGCTTACCAGGTACGCGATGTGTATGATGTGATGCAAGTTGAGTCCGGCACACCGCTTCAAATGTTGTTGGCTGATGGTGGCGCTAGCCGAAATGATCTGCTGATGCAGTTTCAGGCTGATGTTATCAACTGCCCGGTACTCCGTAGCACATCTACGGAAATCTCACCGCTCGGTGCGGCCTTCTTGGCTGGCCTGACCGTGGGGTTGTGGTCTGGTGAGGTAGAGATCGAGGGCCTGGTGCCGCCGCGCGACCGTTTCGAGCCGCAGATGTCTGCCGAACAACGGGGCGCGCTATACGCGAACTGGCGAGAGGCTGTCGCGCGTACAACGTTCACTCACTATAATTGATCTTGGTTGTCTTTGTTGAAAGGAGGCACGAAAATAATGGCGCGTCTTGACGAACTGCGATTGATGACAAAAGTAGCCCGGCTGTATTATGAACAGGGTTTACATCAGTCGAAGATAGCAGAAAACTTACAACTCTCCCAATCCACAGTTTCCAGATTGCTCAAGCGTGCGGAGCAGGAACAAATTGTACGTGTCACGGTAAGTGTGCCCTATGGGGTGTATACAGATCTCGAAGAGGCTCTCATCGCTACCTTTGGACTGCGTGACGCGATTGTAGCTGACTGTGTTCGGGATGATGATGATGAGAGTGTTTCGCGCGATTTGGGCAGAGCCGCTGCCTATTATTTGGAGACGACACTCAATGAAGGGGAATGTATCGGCGTCTCATCGTGGAGCGGTACAATTCTGGCCATGGTAGATGTCATGCGTCAGATTCCCCGTCCCATTGGCGCCCGGGTAATCCAGATCTTGGGGGGCGCTGGTGAACCACAGGCTAAGGTTCACGCCGCTTTTCTGGCGAGCCGTCTGGGGGAACTGGTGCGTGGGAAGGTGACATTCCTACCGGTTCCCGGTCTTGTTGATTCAGCGGATGTGCGCCAGGTTCTGTTGAAGGAAACTTCGATCAGTGAGGTCATTAAGTCATTCGACGAGATAACGCTGGCGCTTGTGGGTATTGGCACGGTCGAACCTTCTCCCTTGCTGGCTAGCAGCGGCAACATATTTCCGGACGAGGAGCTGGATATGCTCCGCAAGAAGGGTGCAGTGGGTGACATCCTTTACCGGTTCTTTGATATCGAGGGGAAGCCCGTACAGACGCCACTCGCCGAGCGTGTGACGGGAATGGATCACGGTCAATTACGGCGTGTCAAGCGTGTCGTGGGTATTGCTGGTGGGGTGCGCAAATTCGCCGCGATCCGCGGCGCACTGAACGGTAAACTGATCAATGTGTTGATCACCGATCGCTTCACCGCCGAGCGCCTGGCTAAAGGATAGATGTGTAGCAGATCAGGTATTGAATCAAATAAGGATAAACCCATGAAACTGAAAATATCCTCAATTGGCATTGGCGCGGCAGTATTTTTGTTTCTTGCTCTCGCGGGATTCTATGGTTTCACCGTGATCAGCATCGAAGAAGCCCAAAACGTAGTACAAAGCGAAGCATTCGATCCTGTTACTTATGTGGATGGGATATGGGAATCTGAACTGTTGCCAACTTTCGATGAGCAGGCGGTGGATCTTGCTGACATTCTCTCTGAGATCGAGCTGGATGCCAGTGGCACCACCCCCAAGGACAAGTTAACCGCTATTACCGAGCGCTATGGGCTGATCACTGTTGGCGAGGCACATGTCTACATGGTGAAAGGCCGTGGCACGATTGTGAACGTCAATGCCGAAACCAGTCTGGGGACGGTAGAGGTGGCACTCGATGGCTATGATGGCCCTGTCAAGCTGCTGCTCTACATCGGCGCCCGCATCCCCAGCGATGATACTTCGGTGCGCGACGCGGTCGGTTTTATCACATTTGGCGACTTCAGGGAACAGACCGAGTACGGGAAGGCTGCAACCGAAATCAATAAACGTGTGCTTTCCACCGTACTCAGCGGCATCAATAGAGACGATCTGGTCGGCAAATCTATTTCGTTCAAGGGCGCTTTTACTATCCGCACGTTCAATCTGATTCAGATCGACGTAAGCGAAATCAACATTGTTCCAGTTGAACTTGAGCTGGGAGAATAACGATGTCCGCTCTACCCTCTGTGCTCAATGCTGAGATAGCTGTTCAAGATTACGTCATCTTGTCTGCCGAAAACATTACCCAGGTATATCCAGGGACGGTAGCGCTGGATGATGTTTCGTTTCACGTCCGTAAAGGCAAGGTCAACGTTCTTATCGGCGAAAACGGCGCGGGTAAATCCACGTTGATGAAAATTCTGGCTGGGGTGCAGCGGCCCACCAGCGGGAAAATTCTACTCGATGGTGCTGAAATTCATCCGCGTTCCCCGCTTGAGGCCACCCGTTTGGGCATTGGAATGATTTTCCAGGAATTGAATTTGTGCGACAACCTGAGCGTGGTGGATAACATTTTCCTCGCGCGCGAAACGACCCAGAGGAACGGTTTGATTGCGCGCAGGTCCCAGAAAGAACGGGCCAGAGAATTGTTGCGCAAGCTAGAGCAGAAGATTGATCCTGATGAGTTGTTGGGCAATTTGCGCATCGGGGAGCAACAGATTGTGGAAATCGCCAAGGCGCTGGCCCAAGATGTGCGAATCCTCATTATGGATGAGCCGACCTCAGCGCTTAGCGCTAACGAAGTCGAAGTCCTGTTTCGGGTCATTCGGGAACTCAAATCCCATGGGGTCGCCATTATCTACATCTCGCACAAACTAGAGGAACTCATGCAAATCGGCGACTACGTCACCATCTTGCGGGATGGACGCAAGGTTGCCGAAGACAAGATTGAAAACGTCAATGTTACCTGGCTGATCGAGGCTATGGTGGGGCGCAATCCCGCCACCTTGTTCACCCGCGAGCAGCGCTCGCTAGGGAACGTGCTGCTCAAGGCGGATAATCTGACTTTGCCGCGTTCAGGCGGCGGGTACCTGCTCGATCACGTCTCATTCGAACTGCGCGCGGGAGAGGTGTTGGGCTTCTACGGGCTGATGGGCGCTGGACGCTCCGATCTGCTAGAGTGCCTGGCGGGAGCGCGACCGCAAGCTACCGGGAGCATCTGGTTGAATGATCAACTGGTGACAGCAACCACCATTCTGGAGCGTATCCAGGCTGGATTTGTTCTGGTCCCCGAAGACCGGCAACACGACAGCCTGGTGCCAACGCTTTCGGTGATGGACAACATGCTGCTTGCCAGTTTGAGAAAATACCTCAGGGGAATCTTTCTTGCCCCCGCACAGGAAAAATTGGCCACCGACTCTCAGATCAAGGATTTTTCCATCCGCGTGGCGAATCCACAGCAACCAATTACGGCGCTTAGTGGGGGCAATCAGCAGAAAGTCGTGGTCGCCAAGGGCTTGCTGACCCATCCCAGAGTTCTGCTGCTCGATGAACCAACGCGCGGCATTGACGTCGGGGCGAAGTCGGAAATTTTCTCGATCGTTAACCGTCTGGCAGCGCAGAGATATGGGGTGATTTTTGTCTCATCGGAATTGAAAGAGGTGCTGGCAATGTCTGACCGTATTCTGGTCATGTCGAAGGGAAAAATCACGGGAGAATTTACGCATCAAGAGGCCACTGAAGAGAAACTGGTCGCAGCTTCAGCGATTGGTCATGGCCCATCAAACGGAGGCAATCATAATGGATCAGGCAAGTAGCTCGAAACCGGCACAGATAAAGAAGAGACGCAATATAACCAAAACTGATGTGCAGCAATTTCTGCTACATGGCAGGGCCTTCATTGCCTTGATTCTTGTTACGATTGTTTTCTCATATTTGGTGCCGAAATTCCTGACACCGGCTAACCTCGTGATCTTGTCCAAGCACGTCGCCATCAATGCGCTGTTGGCGATTGGTATGACCTTTGTCATTTTGACTGCGGGCATTGATCTGTCGGTAGGTTCGATTGCGGGAATGGTCGCGATGGTCGCGGGTGGGATGATCAGAGAGGGTATCACTTTGCCGCAACTTGGTATCATCATCTATCCCCATACCTGGATGATTGTCGTGCTCGCGCTTACTTTGGGCACCCTGGCAGGCGCTCTCAGCGGTTACGTCATCACCCGTTTCAACGTCGCCCCCTTTATTGCCACTCTGGGTATGTATTACGTGGCGCGTGGTATTGCGGGCTTGCGGAACAACGGTTACACCTTCCCCAACCTGATCGGACGTCCCGAATACGGCAATACCGGATTTGAGTTTCTAGGAGCCGGCAACTTTTTGGGCATCAACTATTCTATCTGGCTTATGGTGATTTTGGCTGCAGTGGCTTACATCGTGACCAGGCGCACGCCATTTGGCCGCCACGTGTATGCGATTGGCGGAAACGAACGCGCGGCTGAACTCTCGGGCGTGCGTGTTTCTCGCACCAAGGTTATTGTCTACAGTATTAGTGGATTCTGTTCGGCGTTGGTTGGCTTGATCATCGCTTCGCAATTGGTGGCTTCGCACCCACTGATTGGAGACGGCTTTGAATTGAATGCCATTGCTGCCGTGGTGCTGGGGGGCACTTCCCTGGCTGGCGGACGCGGTGGTATTGGTGGAACCATTATAGGCGCATTTACCATCGGTGTGATGAACGATGGTATGGTGATGCGAGGCTTTTCTTCGTTTTGGCAGCAAGTGATCAAAGGTGCTGTCATTGTATTGGCCGTGATTATTGATCAGGTTCAGGCACGTATGCAGGAACGGATTGCACTTCAGAAACAGCAAGAAATGGCCGCTGTCGAAAACTCTTGAGGCAATGGTTTCTAAAAGGAGGGCTTATCGGATATAAACCCCAGAAACTTGTGTCAATTCAATTTACTCAAATTTACACTCACATTTATGAAGGAGAAGACGATGCTTACTAAGAAGTTTACCGTTTTTCTGAGTCTGCTTGCATTCGTGGCTATGCTACTCAGTGCCTGCGGCGGATCAACCGAAACGCCTGCACCTACTGCAACGGAAAAGCCTGCGGCGGCGCAAGGCGGTGGCCTGATTTGCGTGATCGTGCCTGGGGTAGAGAATCCCTTCTTTGGCACGATGCAGGAAATTGCGGCAGCCAAAGCCGAAGAACTGGGCTACGAGACATTGAAACTCGTCCACGATGATGACGCCAACAAGCAACTGGAGTTGTTCGAGAGCTGTATCGCCAAGGGCGCGGTAGCGATCATCCTGGACAATGCCGGCGCCGACGCCAGTATTGCGGCGGTGCAGAAGGCCAAAGACGCCGGGATTCCTTCCTTCCTCGTGGATCGTGAGATCAACGCCGAAGGCGTTGCGGTTTCGCAGATCGTTTCCAACAACTACCAGGGCGCGACCATCCTGGCTGAAGAATTCGCGCGGCTGATGGGTGAAGAAGGCAAGTACATCGAACTGACCGGGCGGGACACCGATACCAATGCGCACGTGCGCTCGCAGGGCTATCACGACGTGCTTGACACGCTGCCCGGTATGGAAATGGTGGCACAGCAGACGGCCAACTGGAGTCAGACTGAAGCCTTCGACGTGATGGAAAGCCTGTTGCAGGCGAACCCGGACGTCAAGGGCGTGATCTGTGGCAACGACACGATGGCGCTGGGTGCGCAGGCGGCGCTGGATGCTGCGGGGATGAGCGATGTGATCGTGGTGGGCTTCGATGGCTCCGACGATGTGAACGAATCTATCATGGCTGGCAAGATTGATGCGGGATCACTACAGCCTGTAGCTGAAATGGCCATTCAGGCGGCGATCCAGGCTGATGCCTACATCAAGACCGGTAGCACCGGGAAGCCCGAAAAGCAGTCCATTGATATGGTGCTGCTCACTCTCAAAAACGCCTGCCAGTACACCCTGTTTGCTCCCAACGGCAAAACCAGTTGTCCGTAGAGGGGATTGCACCTTAAAGCCTGACGTTATTACAGCAAACGTGCAATAACGAGGAGAGGTGGCGGACGGTCCACATAACCGTTCGACCACCTCCTGGGGGGACACCGACCACATGGAACCAGTTTCGCAGCCAGTACCAGACATAGACGGTGTCCCCACCATTATACTTCTGTTTGATAGAAATAGAACGTAACAGCACAGCACCCGCACAGGAGTAGGAGTGTGGGATACACTTCTTACAGTGGTCGGGATACTTGTATATAGCATAGATGCCGTTTCGAAACGGCTGTCTAAGTGCGTCTGGTCCTGACCCGCATAGTAACAATAGAACACAGGTTTTGACTCTGGTGTGAAAAAGCGCCAGACCATTCAGCGAATGTCACCTAAACGGAACTATCTCAGGAGGATTCAATGACAAAAAACAAACTGGCAGTCATCGTTGGCAATCGCGATTTCTTCCCCGATAAGTTGGTGACCGAAGCTAGACAGGATATTCTGACTGTTTTCGCCGAAATGGGCATTGAGCCTGTTATGCTGTCGGAGGAGGATACCAAATTGGGCGGCGTTGAGACGTGGGACGACGCCAAAAAGTGCGCCGCCTTGTTCAAGTCCCACGCGGATGAGATAGCCGGCATACTGGTGCTGTTGCCCAACTTTGGTGATGAAAAAGGTGTTGCAGATACAGTCAGGCTTTCGGGTTTGCACGTGCCCATTCTGGTTCAAGCCTATCCCGACGACCTTGAACAGTTCAATATTGAGCGACGGCGTGATTCCTTCTGCGGCAAAGTCTCGGTCTGCAATAATCTGCGCCAGTATGGCTATCCCTTTTCGTTGACCGAGCTGCACACGGTCGCCCCGACCAGCGATAGCTTCAAGGCCGATCTGAAGAAGTTCATTGGCGTTTGCCGAGTGGTGAATGGACTAAAGAATGCGCGGTTGGGAGCTATCGGCAGTCGTCCCAATGCCTTCATCACCGTGCGTTACAGTGAAAAACTCCTGCAGGCTTATGGCATTCACGTGTGTACGGTGGACCTTTCAGAGATATTAGGCGCAGCGAACAAGCTGGCTGACGACGATCCGAAGATCAAAGCCAAACTGGACGAAATCAACGCTTACGTTCCGACTGGCGGCGTGCCATCGCAGGCGGTGGTCAAGATGGCGAAGTTGGGCACCGTCCTGGATGATTGGGTGGCGGCTAACGAGGTTGATGCGACGGCCTTCCAATGTTGGGATTCTATCCAGCAGCATTATGGGATCAATGCCTGCTGCTTGATGAGCATGATGGGCAACAAGCTGATGCCCAGCGCCTGCGAGGTGGACGTTGTCGGCGCGGCTGCGATGTATGCCCTGCAACTAGCCTCCGGTACGCCCAGCGCGTTGGTGGATTGGAACAATAACTATGCCGACGACCCGGATAAGTGTGTGCTGTTCCACTGTGGTAACTGGCCCAAGAGTTTCTACGCTGAGGATGTCGAGATGGCTTACGCGGACGTCTTGGCTACGACGCTGGGAAAGAAAAACACGTATGGGGCATTGGCGGGTCGCGCGCCAGCTGGACCGGTGAGCTTTGCTCGCATCTCAACCGATGACGTCAGTGGCAAGATTCGCACCTACGTCGCCGACGGCATGATGACGGATGACCCCTTGCGCACCTTCGGCAGCAGGGCGGTGGTAGAAGTGCCGGGGCTGCAAACGCTTCTGCGACACGTCTGCAAAAACGGCTTCGAGCACCACGTCGCTATGAACGCCTCCCACTCGGCAGCAGTTCTCGCTGAAGCCTTTGAGACCTACCTGGGCTGGGATGTGTATTGGCATCGAGAATGAGAATAGTGACGACTTGGAGAAAAATAAAACGGCATATGGGATAGAAAAATGGGGACTTTTCGAAGTTTCCTGCCAGGCGCAAGTATCCGGCAATCCGTATGAGGTGGAATTCGGAGCGGAATTCCGGCACGCTAAACACGCCGCTAAAGTCTCCGGATTCTATGACGGTGACGGGCTCTTCAAAGTCCGGTTCATGCCGCAAACCGAGGGGGAATGGACGTATATTACCCACAGCGACGTCCGGGATTTGGTGGGTCAACGGGGTAGCCTCAATTGTGTGGCGCCCTCGACTAACAATCATGGCCCGGTGAGCGTGGTCAGTCCCTCTCGGTTTGCTTATGCCGATGGGTTGCCTTACCTGCCTGTGGGGACTACTTGTTACGTATGGAACCTGCAAAATGACGAACTAGAAGAACAGACTCTAAGAACCCTGGAGCAGTCGCCCTTTAACAAGATGCGCATGGCCGTTTTCCCCAAGCGCTACACGTTCAATACGAATGAACCCCCTGGCTATCCGTTCCCCGGTACACCGTCCAATCATTGGGATTTCAGATGTTTCAACCCTGGGTATTTTCAGCATCTTGAAAAACGTATTCTCGACTTGCAGCGGCGCGGCATCGAAGCCGATCTGATCATCTTCCACCCGTATGACTCCGGCGCCTGGGGCTTCGACCGTATGCCAGCTAAGGTCAATGATCGCTATCTCACGTATCTGGTAGCCCGGTTGGCGGCTTTCCGCAACCTGTGGTGGTCTTTTGCGAATGAATACGATTTGTTCCCTGAGCGCACGATGCAAGATTGGGATCATTACATGCAACTGGTTCAGCACATTGACCCCTATAACCATTTGCGCTCGATCCACAATTGCATGGCGTTTTACGACCACACCCAGCCCTGGGTCACCCATTGCAGTGTCCAGAGCCAGGATTTGCACCGAGTTCCGCTATGGCTAAAGAAATACGGTAAGCCAGTTATCGTTGACGAGTGTGGTTACGAAGGCGACATCCACATGATATGGGGCGATCTTTCGCCCGAGGAGATGGTGCTGCGCTTTTGGGTTGGGTTTACCCTGGGCGGTTACGTCGGTCATGGTGAAACCTATGTGAATCCAGAGGGCGTGCTGTGGTGGTCGAAGGACGGCCAACTGCACGGCGAAAGCGCCCCGCGCATCGCTTTTCTGCGAAAAATCTTTGAACAGGCGCCGGCAGCAGGGTTAACTCCCATTGGGAAACTCGATAATGAGACGATCAACATGCTTGAGAAAACAACCAGCATATTCGATCAAGGTCGTGATGTAGATCGAATCATCGCCGAAGGACGCTGGAATGTGGAAGCCGGCGGCTACTGCGGCGACGATTATTTCCTATTCTATTTTGGCATGCGCCAACCCGGCTCACGCAACTTCAACCTGCCCCCCGGCAGTTTTCGTATTGACGTCATCGACACCTGGAATATGACAATTGAGTCGGTCGCCGAGAGTGCCAGCGGTGCGTATACCATCACCTTGCCCGGGCGCAAATATATGGCGATCCGTATTGTGCGCAACCTGTAAGGCTAAATATCCTCGCCAGCGGCTCAAAAGTGAGTGTGTATGAAGCGACCTCCCGTTGATTGACCGCAACCCCCTCCAACCCAATGATGAGCTGCCCCTCGTCGGCTGAAGCAACCTCAACTCAAATGAAATGGGTGTGTTTCATTTGAGTTAGGCGGCTATAGCCAGCGTTTCCGGGGTTAAGGCCAGCAGTTCCGCAGAAGCCAATTGCGGATAGGGCTGGTTATACAGGCGCTCGTGGCGCTGGCGTTTGCGATAAGTGTGATAAGCTTCCCAGTCATCGTTCTCGGCCACCGCGCGTAAGCGTAGTAGACAGTCGGCGCCCTGGAGCGACCAGCGCATACCGGAAAGCTCACAGCGATCTTTAACAAAGTGTCGGCAGGCCCCTTCGATGACGCCTGAGGCGATCGGCCAACCGTGCGCCAAATAGGCTGCGTAGTCCATATAGGGGAGATTGCGCTCGAAGTAGTTCGCGGTTTTGGTTAGTTGCTCGCGTTGGCAGGCCTTAGTCGTGGACTGCGCCGCCAGGTCGCGAAATTCGGCAATGATCGCGCACGTTTTTTCCTCCGCAAGCAGTTGGCGCGTGTGTTGGATCATCCAGGGCAGTCGTTTTTGATCGTCTTCGCCCAGCAACACCGTAGCCACGTCCCACAGATACTCGTTGGCGTGGATGAAGTCCAGGATTTGGACGTAGTCCGGGAAGTAGCTGGCAATGCGGGTCTGCAAAGCCTCACACCCATCACAGAGCGCCACGCGCTGCTGAATATGGCTACCTTCACGCGTGCGGATGTGCTGAACCAGACGCTCTAGCGCGGTATCCTTGCCGTCCAGCGTCGCCCACACGTGTTTGTTTTGCGGTGCGGGGTGGTCAATCCCGCGCTTTTCCGTGGCGGTTGACAGCTTGTAATAGCTCGCCAGCACGGCCTCTGGCGTGCGCGGCGTGGGCGCGATGGTGTACGCGGTTGTGACGATGGCTTCCTTCTTGTGGCCCCGTTTCTGACCTTTGCCTAGGCGCAGCGGAGGCGGCGTTTCTGCCTCCACAATAAGCGGCACCCCTTTACCATCAGCTTGTATGACTAACACCGCCGCTTCTGCCGCGACTGGCGGGGCTGGTTTCTGCTCATAATACGCCCCCACGTCGACCGCATCCGTGAGAATCTGCGCCTGCACCACCCGACTCGAGAGCCGTAAACCCAGAAAACGTTCAAGGATGTCGCAGACCTTGTGATAAACGCCATTAACGCCCAGATATGTGCTCAGTTCACGGAGCATATCGGAGTAGCTATCCTCCCCAAGACTCAGGGCGGCATCCAAGGGACACGCACTGCCCATCCCGGTTTTGTAGAAGTAGGGCCGCCAGATGGGGAGTTTCCCAAAGATGGACACATAGTCGCGCTTCGTGTCCCGATGGTAGGGTAAGCTAATCCCCTCCGGGGTAGTGAAGGTCTCGCGTGAACTCTGTTGCGAGCGTAGCGTGAAGAACAACAGCAGCAGTCGCCAGCCGAGTTTCAGCAGCTGGGTGAACAACCCACGCTCCATTTGATCGGCGGTGGCTAGGTAGGCCGCTTCGTTGGTCACATAGTCTAGCATATGTTCGAACTCTTGGCGAATTTCCTGTATAATTTGTTCTGAGTTGAAAGTCATGTTTCCCCTCCGGTTCAGCGGTGTGGTGACCTTACTGTACCGGAGTTTACCTGACTTTCAACTCATTTGAAACACACCCAATTGATTTTTGGCGGTGGGGCTTTGCCCCACCGCCAAAAATACTTTTTCTTCCTCACTCACTTTTTGAAACGCACCCCTGTGCACCGGCGCGATTGTCGGAAACAAGAGACGGAGTATAATATAAGCCATCAGCAAGACTTATACGCGCGACGCACAGAGGCACAACATGAACAACTTCGTCAAACGGGCCCTTTGGACTCTGATTCCCTTCATTGTAGGGGTGGCTCTGGTGCGTCTGGCAGCGCCAGCGCGCGTCGAAGTGACCTGGAAAACAGCAAGTGAGGTGGATGCCGCAGGTTTCCGCCTTTACCGCAGCGAAGATGCCGAAGGCCCCTTTGTGTTGATCAGCCCCAATCTTATTCTGGCACGAGGCGACCCCCTCGTTGGCGAAGATTATGACCACGAAGATACCGATGTCGTCTGGGGAAAGCGGTATTATTATCAACTGGAGGAAATCAGCCTGAGCGGCGCCGCCGACCGTTACCCACAGACGGTCGCTGCGCTCGCAGGCCCAGGATGGGGATGGGCTTTGGGCGCCGGCAGTGTCCTGGCTTTGCTTGGATTTTTGACTGGACATCAGAAATCATCTCCTGCTGCCCCGGTCGAAGACCAAGAAATTAAGCTACGGACTGGGGTATGAACACCCTGGATATCGGCGGCATTGCCCTGACCTTGCAGGGACCCGAACATTGGCTCGCCCCGCTCAATACCGCATGGGCTGAGTGGCAGAGCTCTATAGCTGGCGTACAAGTGCAGCTGCTGCCCGATGAGACGCTCCCCACGCCTACTTGCGCGTACTTCGAGGCGCGTCCGAGATTCGTAGCTGGCGTCTGCAATTTGGAAGTACCGGGGTTTGTTGGGAGGATTGACGCCGAAGCTGGAACAGCCACGCTCAGGGCGCATCCCACTGCTGCTGGGGCAGACCTCGTCTATTTTATCCGCACGGCTTTCGCATTGGCGGCATTCGAGCAAGGAGCGTTGTTGGTCCATGGCGCCGGAATCGTTCACCACGAGGTCGCCTTTATTCTTTACGGGCTTTCGGGAAGCGGCAAATCTACAGCAGCAGCGCTTTCAACAGGTAAGCCGGTTCTCAACGATGATCTGTTGCTGGTGCGACCTACCGCGCGGGGTTGGGAAGTATTGGCAACGCCCTTTGGGCGACGCCGCGTTCGCGAGGTGACTGCTGCGCCGCTCCGCGCGTTGCTGCGCCTGGTACAGGCGCCCAATGACGCGTTGGCAACCATCTCCTCCGCGCAGGCGCTGGCAGAACTGGTTGCCAATTCTCCGGTCATCAACGCGGATATTGACCGGGCTGCACAGTTGTTCGAGCGCTGGCAAGGCATATTGGAGAAGATACCGGCCTATAGATTGCACTTCCGCAAAGCCAATACCTTCTGGGAGGTCATTGATGCTCACTTTGGATAGCGTAGTTCGAACTGTCACAGGGGTTGCAACGCGTGAGAGTGGCAATGAGCTGGTAGTTGTCTCACCAGCACAGGGAAAATATCTGGTTCTCAATCAAACAGGCGCGACCGTTTTTCGATTACTAGATGGGAAAATGTCGCTCCGCAATATCGCCACGCGTCTCGGTGAAAATTCACAGGTTCCGCTGGAAAAAGTGCAAGCCGACGTGCTCGCCCTGACCGAACAATTGCTCGAACGTGGCGTGGTGACGGTGTCTTAAACCCGACCTATGAGCTGGCGTTACTATCATGGTTGCGCACCTGTAACGCCAGCAGTCAGTTTCGACTGACAAATGTTACACAACCTACTAAATGTCCATGAAAACCAAGAAAAAGCCAAAAACAAGTAGCCATAGACGCAAATCTGTGCTATACTATCTTAGTGAGACTCAAACCATTTCCCACTGTGGAAATGGGCTTCGGAAATTGTTGGATGCGCCCAACGACTTTATCCGGATTCGAATGACTCTCCACACCCGTAGATGAAATAGACAACGACAGGACTTCTTATCATAAATTGTGGGATAGTCTTCATAGCAAGGTGCCAAAGCAGGAGGTGCATCGCGCAACAGATAAGTTCAACACACCTGATCCTATAGTTGTCCTAATCCATCAAATAAGGAGTGCAACCATGTACGAGACCCCGATGATCGTTTTCGAAGGCGAGCTGGAAGTCCATGCTGGCAGCCCTGTCCAACTGGATGTGTTGCCTGGGCTCGAGTAATTGACGAGCAGATAGGTTCAGCATTCGCGGAACTCCGACGTGAAATGTTTTGCGGATGCAAGAAGGGGGGAGAGACGCTCTTTCCCCCCTTCTACTATGCAAGCCAGTGAAATAACCCCCAGATTTTGAACCACATCCGCTTTTTGCACGACTATATTTATGACGGATAAGATGCTTCAGCCCCTAAGTGACGTCGTACTCCTACAATGCATTAGCGAAGGCAAAGAAGCAGCTTTCGAAGAGCTCTATCAGCGGTATAACCTGCCGGTGTTCAACTATCTCGTGCGCCTGACCCACGACAACGGTGTGGCCGAAGAACTGTTGCAAGATGTGTTCTTGATCATCTGGCAAGATGCAGGTTCATTTCGCGGTCATGCCAGCGTCAAAACATGGCTTTTCCGTATTGCGCACCATCGTGCAGTCTCTTGGCTACGCCAACGTCCCGGAAACATCCAGGGAGATTTTGAGGATGTGGGCATCACCGACATCGCAACCGATCCTGAAGGAAAAGTCATCGAAGCCTGGACGGTCAAACAAATTCGAGCGGCGCTTGATAGCCTCTCAAACAAGCACCGTGCTGTATTGGAACTGGCTTTTTTTTATGACTTACCCTATACGGAGATTGCGCAAGTCATTCAATGTCCAATAGGCACGGTAAAAAGCCGTGTCAGCTATGCACGGCGCTGTTTGCTCCAGTATCTGAAGAAACATGGGTTGAGCGAGCTCTAGGGAGAGATGATTATGAGAGACCGATTCAGGTCCAGTATCAAAAAACTGGAATCCTACCTGCCCTGGTACGTCAACCGCACCCTCACTGCTGCTGCAAACCAAAAGGTGACGCAAGGCTTACAAGAAAACCCAGAGCTGGGCCATTCGTTACAGGAATGGGAAACAGTGCAGAGCCTGGTGAAAAAGCAACCACTCCAGCAGCCCTCACCGGCAGTTCAGGAACGCTTGATGGCCCGCGTGCGCGCCTGCAATTTACCCCAGCGGAACATCATACCACTCTGGTTTAGCCGCGCCTGGGGCATAACGCTTGCAATCACGGCATTGTTGTTTTTGTGGGTGATGTTGCAGCCTGGCGTCCAGTTGCAGTGGAGCGTAAACCAGGCTCAGATTGCCGCCTTCAACATCTACCGAGCGCCAGCAGGCAGTGTGGATTTTGCCCTGCTTTACGCAGCCACTGATCCCCCCAGAGCCAGGGAATACCGCTTTGTGGATACCGCCCTATGGAATGGGCGTGCGCATAGCTATCGCATCGTCGCGCTGGGTGCAGAGGGACAAGCGCTTTTCAGCAATGAGGTCATGACCGGAGCACACACAGCTCTTCCAGGCCAACTGGCGGTCATACTGACCAGCATCATCATTGGCTATGGTGCGGTAATGCTTATTGAGAATTGGCCCACTCCACCTCGCCGCTTTCAAATCTGTTGAGGAGCACATCGGCATGAGGTGGAAAGCGCTTTTAGGGTTTGGCCTTGCGATATTCGTGATCTGTATTGCCTCAGAAAGCGCCAGCGCCTATGTTCGCTACAATCCCCAGGGTCCAGACCGCCTGCTCTTTCCCGGCTATCAATGGACCGTTTTGGCCGACACCACCACTGAAGAGCTGATCTGCATGCGCTGGATAATTGCTCAAAACCCCACCTGGCATTACGCACACTGTCAGAGGGCCGAAGCGCCAGTAGATGCGTGGGTCTGTACCATCGCGGACGATATTCCCGACGCCGAAGTGACTTACCAATTCTACAAAGCCTCCGCAGTAAGCGCCTGCGATCTTAACGGCAATACCTCGGAGTGGACTTCCCCTCATACTTTTGATACTGTTGTTGATTCAATCACCCTGAATAAACCCAATCTACAGACACCCTGTCTGCGTGCCAGTCTGATGGGCTTACTCTGGGTTATCTGTGGCGCCATCGCTATCGGTTGGCGCCATCATCAACGCTGATTCCTCTCCCTTATCCCCGACCGCGGGTGTTTTCGACTTCGGGGCAAAAGTAAGGCGATTACCACGCGAACGCCTCCCCCTTAATTGATTATGGGTGGCAGGGTCGAGCCTCGCAAAACCCCTCCTCCGAAACTACGGAAAGATGAACAGCCACTTTCCTAAAAATACTTGACAACCCTCTCACTGAAGGGTATATTCATACTACTTTTGCGGGTAAACACACTGTTGCCCGTGGTATATAAATGGGAAAACGCAACCCAACCAGCGATGTGAAGCGGGGCAACCCCTTCAGAGATGGTGATGATAAATGCTTGAGGGTAATGATGAACAAGAAAATTGCTTTTCGTTTGAGCGTGGTTTTGGCGCTCGTCGCAGTCGGACTCTTGTCAGTTTTGAGCATGGACCTCCCCACACAAGCCACTTTCATCCAGCAACCTGCTGCTCAAACAGCCACTCACGATCCAGTACAAGATCCGCCAGATGATTTCTTTGCCCCTTCTCCCGCCGCAGATGCCCAGGCACCGGCAGAACCTGCTACGACCGCCACAATGCTACCGCTTACCTCGGCCACAACACCCTGGGCACTGCCAGACCCTGTATGGCGAGTCGGCATCACGCAGGATGGACTCTATCACCTGTCTTATGAAACCCTCGCCGCTGCTGGTGTGCCTGTCACCGAAGCCCTGATGACGAATTTTCAGCTCTGGTATCGGGGGATTGAAGTCGCCATCGAGATTGATGACAGCAACGAAAACGGGCTTTTCGATCCAAACGAGGGCCTGATTTTCTATGGCGAGAAGTTTCACGGCAGCACGCAGGATGAGAAATACACAGATGAAAACGTCTATTGGTTGAGCCTGGAACCCAGCGCTACCGGCAAGCGTATGACATCACGCTCCGTGCTCCCGACTGGCGCTCCGGCAACCGGTATTTGTGTCGCCACGACAGTTGCAGAACAGAATCTGGAACATTTTGCGCGCTGGAACAACAACCCCGGCACATCCACTACCTGGTTCTGGAAGCGCATGATTGCGCCACTGGGACAGGTCGTCACCAACACCTTCCCAATCCCCTTGAGTAACATCGCCATGACGCCACACACTGCCACACTGCTCATCGAAGTTGCAGGAAGAAGCTACAACGTCTCCGTCAACCCTGATCACCACCTCAGAGTAACCTTCAACGGCACACTGCTCGGTGATGTTTTCTGGGACGGCGAGGTGGGGTACGTCGTCACACTCGATGTTCCCGGAACGCTTCTGCAAGAAGGGGATAACACGCTAAGCCTGGCATTAGTCGGGACAGATCTATATCAGGATATCTACTTCGATCGCGCCGAGCTCACGTATCTACGGGAGCCTGTGGCCATAGAGGGTGTCCTCACCTGCGAGGTTTCTGAAACCGGCACGCACACTTATACCTTCGCCGGAATGCCCACTCAATCACGGCTCTACGATATCACCGATCCACTGAATCCGATAAAGCTCACAGATCACCAGGCTTTTACCTTCCAGGATACTGCTGATGCCGGAACACAGTATATCGGCGGCGTGCCATCAGGGGGAACCGCAGCCTTCACCATCTACCTGCCGCTGGTGTTACGCAATAGCAGCAACACGGTGCAAAGCGCAACAACCCTACTCTCAGACAATACTTCGACCAACGCGACTTTGCCAGCAATGACGATCACGGAGTATCACCCAGATACCAGCCTAATCACCCCCACAAACGGAGCCGATTTGCTCATCATCGCGCCGCATGAGTTCCATACGGCACTGCAACCCCTAATCACGCGCCGCCAGACTCAGGGGCTGCGTGTAACCCTGGTAGCAGAGCAGGACATTTATCCGCTCTTCAACGGCGGCATCTATCACCCTGAAGCCATTCGCGCCTTCGTCGCCCATACTTATGCAAGCTGGCCCACGCCAGCACCCAAATACCTGCTCCTGGTAGGTGATGGGCACTTCAACTTCAAGGGTTACGACCCGGAAACTTTCGGCGAACCTTCACGGATTTGGATTCCGCCCTACCTGGAATTCGCCGATCCAGATCAGGGTGAGGTGCCGGTGGATTCCCGCTTCGGTGACACAAACGGGGATGGCTTACCCGAACTCATGGTGGGCCGTATTCCTGCGAATTCCGAAACTGAACTCACGGGGTATCTCAACAAACTGCTGGCATACGATATGCTACCCGCATCCGCATGGATGGAGACGCTATTGCTGGTCGCCGATGACGGCGCCACCACCCAGGAGCCTTATTTTGCCAGCGGTCTGAATTGGATCAGAGATAACCTGTTCCCCACCTGGGCGGTGAGCAAACAGGTGTACATGCAGGACTACTGCCCCAAACCACCCGCGAGCTGGACCGCACCTTGTCCCGCAGCCACGATGGCATTGACTCAGACCTGGAGCCAGGGCGCGGCGCTATTATTCTATGCCGGACATGGAGCGCCTGGTGTGTGGGCGAACGAACCGCTGGTGCGTGGCTCACAGCTGGCGACGCTCCAGCCGGCTGCGGGGCAACCATTTATCATTGCGCTAGATTGCTGGGATGGTTTCTGGATGTTCCCCCATAACGTCAACGTGGGTGCGGGACGCGAAGCCATCTCCATCGGCGAACGCGCGACCATGGGGTGGGACGATCGTGGTGCCATCGCCGTCTTCGGACCCGCAGGTCTGGGATATATGACCGTGGAAGAGCAATTGGCGCGTGCGATGATGCAAGAAGCTTTCGAGCGCGGAGAACGTCGCGTGGGAGAGCTGACGCAAGCAGGCAGGGCAGCCATCTGGAATCTAGGTTCAGGAAAATACCTTGCCCGCACCTACACCCTTCTGGGTGATCCTTCCATGCAATTGCGCCTCCAAGATATCACCCAATAAGGACAGTATTAACCCGTGTAGCCAACGCTTCGCAGGTCAAAGGCTACTCAATCCAAGAGTAAGGGAGAATTCTTCTGCTTGGTAACGCAATTTGCGGATCAATGGCCCGAGTTACTGGCTGAAACGGCGACAAATGCCTATCGCCTACATGTGCGTGGGCGAAGTATGTGGCCCACGCTGCAACCCGGAGACGAGCTTCATGTCGTAAAGATCGAAGCGCAAGCGCTGCGCCCCGGCGATTGGGTTGTCATCCGCGCCCCATCAGGCCCTCTGGTTCACCGCTTTCTGAAGTTCACACGCGATGGGGGATTGCTCACCAAAGGAGATGCGCATCGCGCGCCGGATCCACGTTGGCCCCAAGAAGCGTTATTGGGACGCGTCACTGCAGTTGTTCGGCATGGCAACACCATGCCTGTACGCACGAATTCCTTCAGGGAAAGGATGAAAACTATGTTTCACCGAATTATAGCCGGCATCTGGCAACAACGGCGCTCGCGCCGGCACATCGCAACACACCTCTTGCTTTTAGTAGTTTTATGGCTCAGTCTGGCATCACAACCCCTGTTAGCAGCGGTGACGCTCGCGGACTTTGGGGCGATAGCCCAGACCGCCGACATCAAAGTGTACTGGGAGACTGCCAGCGAAGTCAATATGTCGGTCTTCTATGTGTTGCGCGCCCCGAGCGAGACGGGAACCTATAATCGCATCTCCAACTTCATACCGGCGGAAGGTGACCTTGGCGGAGCCATCTATGAATACGTTGACGAGGATGTTGAAGCCGGTACGACTTACTACTACAAACTAGAGGCAGTTGAAACTAATGGGTCCTCCGAATTTCACGGGCCTGTTTCAGCGCGCATTCCACTGCCGGGAGAAAACAATACCCCCACGCCCAGTCCTACTCCGACCCTCACACCAACACCAACTCCCACTACCCCACCCCCGACAACGCAACCCGGTCAACCCACAGCGACACCCGAACCTTACGTGCGCTTCTGGACCGATCAAACCACCGTGCAAGCGGGACAGTGCGTCACCCTGCAATGGGAAACACGCGAAATCAGCGCGGCCTTTCTGGATGGATTAGGCGTTCCAGGAGTCAGCGCAAAAACCGTCTGCCCCTGTGAAGGTCAGACTTATACGCTGCGCGTTACGTATCGGAATGGGAGCAACGAAGACTTCACGGTCGCGCTCGCCGTGCAGGGCGTATGCACACCGGCGCCTCCCGGCAGCACAGCGACGCCAACCTTCCCGCCACCCGCAACCCTCACGCCGGGCCCGAATGAGACGACGCCGCCCACTGTGGAGAATGTCCCCCCCACGCCCACTCCGACATTGCAATCCCAAGCGCCCACCCTCGCTCCTGCGCCGCAAATCGAGCCAACGACCTCCACCGGAGGCGAGGGAATGACCCCTGAACCCCTCACCATGGCGCCAGAAACAGGACCGACCGCAGCAACGATAACGACACCCACGCTGATACGCCCGGCGCTCGGAGGACAGGATGCGCCAACATCGTCATCAGGTTGGCTGTGGGGAGGTATCGGCGCCGGTGGGCTGCTAATCCTTCTAGGAGGAGCAGGAATCTGGTGGATGCGAAAACGCTCATGAAACACCTGAATCTGCTATCACTCCTGGCGCTATTATGGCTCATTCCGACATGCAACCGTAACGCCGTTCCAACTCCCATCGCAGGTGATTTCGTGCCGGGAGAACACCAGGCTTTTTTCATTGATGTCGCTGAAGAGGGTGGTGTTTGGCTGGCACCGGATACACTGAATGCACTTGGGGTAGATGTAAACGCGGCTGACGCGCCAGCACTGCGGCTTTCCTGGAACGGACAGACCGTGCCAACGCGCAGCGTCGAAGATGAAGGAAAATGGGGGCTTTTCTTCTTTGCGCCCGCTTTCCACACGCGCTACACTCAGGAAACCAGTTTCTTGCTAGAACTCGACGCCACAGATACCCCGATTCCCACACAGACGCCGGCGGAGGCGACGATGCCTGCTCTTCCGGGGTTGACGCAAGTCACCTGGGAAGAAGACCGGCGCTATTTTCCCCAGGCTACTGCGGAAATTCCGTGGCTATGGCAACCCATCTATGCGCCCGGAGAGATTGCCCACACGCTCAGCCTCACCAACGCGGTAGCAGGTCCCATGACTGTGACCGTGCGCTTGTGGAGCCACACTCGCTTCACGCCGACGCCGGACCACCGGTTGCAGCTCTATTGGGATGAAGAGCTCAAAGGGCAATGGGAATGGGCAGGGCAGGGCATGCAGACCCTGACTGCAAGCTGGGATGAAGCCACGCCCCAGGGTAATCATACACTTACCCTGAACACACCTGCTGTCAGCGAGAGCGGCATAGCCATCGTCTGGATTGATGGATGGGATATCACCTATCCTCATGCCTCTGTACCCCCAAACGGATTGTTACAGGCGCAGGGCGCTACACTCAGCGCCGGAGAAGAGGGGTTGATGGTCCTCGATGTCACCGAAGGGCTTGCACCTGTTCATCTGGGGAAGACTGCTCCGGATGGGAATATCGGTGTGGAACCAGGGCATCGCTATTGGATCGGCAATTTTGAGGCAGCAACCACACCCGTGAGGGTGCGCCCCCCTCTGAGCCTGGATGTAGCTTCACTGGCGGATACAACTTATCTGGTGATTGCCCCAACTGCCGCCCACGAAACCCTGGAGCCTTTGCTGGCACACCGGCGGGCAGAAGGGCTGGTGACCGCCATGGTCACGCCACAGGCAATATACGATACCTTTGGCGCAGGGCGTGCCGAACCGGCAGCCATCAACGCCCTCGTGCAAAGCTTGCCAGCATTGCGCTACTTGTTGCTCGCCGGCGATGCCGTCGCCGACCCGGCAGGCTACGATACTGAAGGTCAGCAATTGCGCGTGGTTGCTCCCTTCACCCGCACAGCGGTGCTCGGCGAGACTCCAGCCGATGGGCGCTACAGTGTCAATGCTGAGGGTTTTCCCACCGTTGCCGTGGGACGCTTCCCTGCCGAGACGGTCGCGGGGATCAAAGCCCTGGTCGAAAAGACCTTACTCTGGGAGACCACGGAGGAGACCCCAACGGTGGTCTTGGTCACCGATAATGAGCTCCGTTTTAGCGACATGCTGGATGCAATCATACCGCTGATCTCGGGCGGGGAGGACGCTGAGCGCATAGATTCCGGCGAAGAGCGTAGCCGCGAGCGGTTGCTGGAAGCCCTCAATCGCGGACCAACGTGGTTCAATTACACCGGACATGGCAGTCTCACCCGGCTCTGCGATGAGGAGATTCTGACCATCAATGACGGAGAGAACTGGAAGCAGCCTTCAGTTGTGGTTGCCTGGACCTGCCTCGCCGGGCATTTTGCACATCCGACGCAGGCCTCTATCGCAGAAGCCTGGATGCAAACCGCCGGTGGTGGCGCAGTAGCATTCCTGGGCCCGGTAGGAGAAACGACCACCTTCGAGCAGCGTCCTGCAGCCCAGGCTTTCTATGCGGCGTTGCCGCAACAACGCCGCATCGGTGACGCCTGGCTCAAAGCCATCCAAACCGAGACCGGCGCGCCTGATGTGCGCTGGGGTTTCCTTGTTCTGGGGGATCCCGCACTAGATGTCAAACCAGGACCTTGAAAAGTCACTCGCCGCCTGTGTGTGATTGGCGACGCGGCAAAACTGCGTCGCCAATCACAGACATTGTCTGCATCGCCACCGAGGAGCAGAAATACGGAAGAAACGCCTCCAACCTTGCTCCTTTTGGGGTCTATTTCAGTTTTGAATGCCCCCTTCCCTTCTTTTGCTTCCCACTGGACACGGATTTTGAAAAAGGGTATACTAAAGTGGTCAGACATCTGGTGAACCTTAAGAAAAGCCTTGCCCGGCAACGCAAAGTATCCCTACAAGAAAACACAAAACCGCGTGAGCACAGAGATACGCTGCAGTGTCGTGCTCTCCAGAGGTGAAGATCTACTGAAGAGTCTGAACAGTCTGACTGTATGATGATCTATGAAATCGTGCAATGAGGGGGTATCACAAGATTGTCAGACAGTTGCAACAGTTAAATAGGGGCGGCAGTGCTTTCGAGGGATGAAAGCCTGTATCAGGCTGATCGTCCACCGGCCAATGATCCTGAAACACCTGCGGCATTTCGACTTTGAGATCCTTTGCCTATCCACTCACATAAGATTTATATCCTGAGGTTAACGATGAGACTGGAATTTACGCTGAATCACAAACCGATGTTATTGGAAGAGCTGGCTGATGATATCTTGCTCCTGGATTTACTGCGCGAGGTTTTGGGGCTTACCGGCACCAAACGGGGTTGCGATACTGGTTCCTGTGGTGCCTGCTCAGTACTGGTGGATGGGAAACTCACCCGTGCCTGTCGAACGCCTGCGGCAAAAGTCGCCAACTGCCACGTGATTACCATCGAAGGGCTGCGTGCCCCCGATGGTGGTCCCAATGATATGCAACGCGCCTTTGTGGAATTTGGAGCGGTGCAATGCGGCTTCTGCACGCCGGGCATGGTTATCGCCGCCGAGGCATTGCTACTGAAAAACCCGAACCCTTCACGTGAGGAAATCCGCAAAGCCATCATGGGCAACCTCTGTCGCTGCACAGGCTATCAGCAGATTGTGGATGCTATTGAAGTCACCGCGCAGCGGCGCGCCGCTGCCCAGAGAGGAGAATAGGCATGGCAGACCTGAAGGTCATCGGCAAGCAAGAGACGCAAAATGTGGATGGTTTGGCGCGCGCGATGGGCGAGGCTCGCTATGTCTGCGATATGCACATACCGGGTATGCTGATCGCCAAAGCGCTGCGGAGTTCCCTGCCCCACGCCCGCATTGCACACCTCGATGTGGCGCCCGCTTTGCAGGTACCGGGTGTAAGAGCGGTCATCACCCAGGCGGATTTCGAAGGGCATAGCAATTTTGGTTGGCCCATCAAAGATGCCTACGCACTGGCTTATGAGCGTGTGCGCCATGTGGGTGAAGCCATCGCCGTCGTCGCGGCAGAAACCGAAGCCGCGGCACAGGCTGGTGTAGCCGCCATCAAGGTGACACTGGAACCTCTGCCTGTCGTAAGCGATATGCACCGAGCGCTCGACCCCGATGCGCCAATCATCCCACAGGCACCCCCTACCGGCAAAGGCAATCTGTGCGATGTCTCGATTTTGCGCAATGGCGACCCCGCGCCCATTCTAGCGGAATGCCCGGTCATCCTGGATGAAAATTACTTAACGCCGCACCAGGAACATGTCTACCTCGAAACCGAAGGAGCGCTTGCCATTCCAGAACCCGATGGAAGTGTGACCATCTTCTCGAACAACCAAAGCCCCTTTATCAACCGCGATACTGTTGCCGCCCTGATCGCGCTCCCCCCCGAGCAGGTTCGGGTAATCCAACCGCCCATCGGCGGCACCTTTGGCGGCAAAGATGATGTACTCTACCAGACCTCAGCGCAGGTTGCCCGATTAGCAATGATGACGGGACGTCCGGTCCGGCTCATTTTCGAGCGCACCGAATCCATGATCGCATCTTATAAGCGGCAAGCGATGGACATTCACCTGCGCCTAGGCGCCGATGAGCAAGGCAATCTGCAAGCCGCGCAAGCCACCATGTTAGCCGACAGTGGCGCCTACGCTTCCATGACCTCTATGGCGGCATGGCGTGCCACGATGCACGCGGCGGGCGCCTATCGCTACCGGGCAGTGCATGTGGATACACAGGTGCTCTACACCAATAACGGCTACTCAGGCGCCTTCCGGGGCTTCGGCAATACCGCTGCTGTAGCGGCGATAGAAATTGCCATAGATGAACTCGCCCACCGGTTAGGCCGTGATCCGATAGAGTTCCGACTGCAAAACTGCCTCCGCACAGGTGATCGCACGATGGCCGGCGACGAACTCTCCCAAGAGGCGGGATTGACAGCGTGCCTGGAATGGGTACGCGAGCGCGCCGACTGGGATCATAAGCGCGCCAGCTATGCGGTACAGCCCGCCGACGCCGCCGTGCGACGCGGACTTGGCGTTGCGGCTTATTTCCATGGCAGCGGTTTGGGCGGTGAAGGTCTGGATTATGCTGCGAGCACCATCGCGGTCGAAGCCGATTACAGCATCGCGGTAACCTCTGGGCTAACCGATTTCGGGCAAGGTAGCCGCACGGTCTTTACACTCATCGCCGCGGAGACGCTTGGGGTGGCCCTTGAACGCGTCCATATTCTGCGCCCCGATACACGCACAGCGCTCGACTCAGGTCCTACGGTAGCCTCACGCTCCTCCATCATCGGCGGCAATGCTGTGGCGCTCGCGTCACAGAAGCTACTGCACCTGCTCACACTCGCTGCCGCAGATGCCTTGCAGTGTGCGCCCGAACAGATTCTGCTCGAAGGGGAAACCTTCATTGGTCCCAGCGAGGAACCGCTCACATTTGAACAGGTTGTGAATCACGCGCGCGCCATGGGCTTTCAACTTTCGGTAGCAGCACGCTGGCAAATGCCAGAGATTCACTGGGACTTTGAGACCGGCACCGGGAAGCCGTACTTTGGCTATGTTTTCGGAGCACAGATCGCCGAAGTAGAGGTGAACATCAAGACCGGAAGAGTGCGCGTCACGGGAATCTGGGCGGCGCACGATGGAGGAAAAATTCTCTATCCACGCGGCGCCATGGGGCAGATGTATGGCGCCATCGCGATGGGGTTGGGATTTGCGCTAATGGAAGGCTATCGCTTCGAGAATGCGCTCCCTCAGACGACCAATCTCAGTACGTATCGCATACCACGCGCCACGGATGTGCCGGAAATCGAGGGAACCTTTATCCAAACACAGCAGGGGTTGGGACCCTTTGGGGCGAAAAACCTTGCTGAACCGGTGATGGTGGGCACAGCGCCAGCGATTGCCAACGCCGTGTTCCAGGCAACCGGCATCCGCGTACGACAATTCCCCATCACCCCAGAGCTGCTCAAAGCGAAGGGGTAAATAAGTTGGGGGTTTTGCGCGCGATCAAACCGCGCGCAAAACCCCCAAGAAGGTTCAATCCACCTCAAAGAACGCTGGGTACTGTGTGCTCAGGCTCTGCAACACCGCACCGAAAATCGCCGGGCTGTGAGGAGCTATTTGTCTGAGCATCTCTACGGCGACGGCGCGAATCTCCCATTGCGCCTCCGGCGTGATACGCAACCGAAAGAAATGCAGCAGCTCACGGAAATTCATCGTCACGATGATGCGGGTGGTGGTGGCATTGGGTAAGACAAAGCGCGCATCCTCCTTGCGCACGCCGCGCTCGCGCAAGCCCTGGTATGCTGTTTGAACGCGCCCCGCAAACTCCTCCCAAATGCGCAATGCTTCCGGGTCGCCAGCAATGGCCTCCGGCAGTACCCACTCCGGCGCCGCCATATCCACATAACGCTGGCTTTCCTGGCTATATGAAGCCAAACGGTGCCGCACCAACTGGTGACTGCACGCGCGGCTGATACCGCTGAGTTCAAAGGTGGCGGCAGCATGTTCAATAATGCTTTCATGTCCATCGCGTAAGCGCGCCCGGATAAATGCACCGGCATCGCCACGAGATTCGCTCCGGTAACATACCCGCCCGGCATGCTCGATCAACTCCTCTGGAGCGCCCGTACCACGCAGGTAATGTGTGAGTGCCAGTAACTCGACACGCATCCTAGATACCTAATCCAAGCCGTAAGTGGCTGAGTGCATTGACGATAATCTGCACCGAGGCATCTACACCCCATTTACCACTATTGAGCACCAGGTGGTAGTTCAGCGGATCAGCCCAATCAATGCCATAGAAATTCTTCAGGTAAGCAGCTGTTGTCTGGTCGTTGTTGCGGGTAAGCGCTTCAGATTCACTGATGCTGATTCCCTGCTGCGCCTGTACGCGCATCACACGCGCGCCCAGCGTCGCCTCGATGCGCACATGCAGCACATCGGGCATGTCGCGCAGGATTGCCTGCCCGCCACGCCCCAAGATAACGACGTTGCCATGCTTGTGCGCTGCGCGAACGGTGCTCTGGATCATGTTAATGCAGGCAACTTCGTTGAGTTCGGAAACGGTGAGCTCTTGTTGCCCGGTTGGGCCAATCGTCCACGTCTCCACCTGTGCCACAGCGCGTGGAGCAAAAAGGCGGTTGAAAAAGCCTCGGACCTTGTAATTCTCCTCAGAAAAATCAACCAGCTCGTGCTCCGAAAGCCCGACCTGCTCCGCGACCTGGAGCATCATTTTCTTATCGAAGTACTGGTACCCCAAAATTTCACAAAGCCGTTGAGCAATTTCATCACCGCCGCTGCCATACTGTCTGGAAATTGTTATTACCGCCATCGTTTCCCTCCTGTTCTGGTGCTCGCGCATGAAGTTGATATGCGCCATAATTGAGACGAATTCTCACTTTCAGTATACTTGAGATTTGATAAGTTGACCATTGCGAATTGGGTATAGGACAAATTATTGGGAAGTTCAGAGCTCGTATTGGTGAGGCCATGCGTTTAGACACTTTGACGCGCCAAAGAGACGCGGAGGGTGTTCTTTTATTTTCGTGGACGGGCGAAGCCTCACCGCGAAAATCACGCTTGCATAAAGAAGCGCCGAGTACGGCGGCGCAGAGTACGGCGGCGCAGAGAGTTGAGCGCTGATGCGGGTTATTTGCAAGTGATAATCCTCTTAAAGAGGCTCTGCAAAACAGGCGAAGAGGATCCTTCCTTGTGTTTTTTGAACGCGGCGCCGAATACGGCGCCGCGTTCAAAAACACTTTTCTATCAGACGAAGCCAGGCGAACGTGCCGCGCCTGAAAGGAGAGGGCTTATGCCTGCCCCTTCAGATAGGCAATCATCGGGTCGGTCACTAGCGGCACGACATCACCAATCATGTGAGGCATAAGATTGTCCATCACCTTGGGCATGAGCTTGGGCATCTGCTCGGCCATATAATCGGGCATGGGAATCTGCGCTGAAACCCGCGCCAACATCGTATCCATCACCTTAGGCATCATCATGGGCAGTAATTTGGGAAAGAGCACCGGGAACATCGGCTTCATCATTGCCAACGCGCCGGGGACTTTTCCCATCGCTCGCATCATCTTGCCCATACCCAAAGGCATCGCATCAATCAGCTCGGGCCACATCGTTCCCATCAGCTCAGCAAAACCCTGTGGCGTCATCAACGCAATCATTGCCTCAAAGACCGCCCACTGCGCTCGCACCTCCGGGTGCGGATCGGGCAGATCGGTGTAACCCAAACGCTCCGCGCAGAAGCGCGCGAGATCTACAATTTCCACAGGCGATTGCGTCTTCTCACGTGACACACGGAACTGGAATTCACAGCAAGGGCAAGCCGCCAGCATCTTCTGTGCTCCCGCTTCGGCGGCTTCATCCAGACGGTGCTTTCCCACCACTGCAGCAACGGGCGGTTCTTTGATGAGCGTGAGCACACTGCCACAACAGTGCGCGTCATCGCGGTTGTATTCCATCTCAACGTATTTCACGCCGGGAATAGCTTGAATCACCGCACGCGGCTCCTCATAGATATGAGAAACACGTCCCATGTGGCAGGAATCGTGCCAGGTAACCCGCACCTCCGGCGCCTCACCCTCAGGAAGAGGCGGGAAGGCAAACTCACCCGTCTGCAATTGCTCCGCGACAACTTCGCTATAGTGTTTTGCCGTGATCGTGTACGGAATGCCCAGTTTCTTCGCCCACTCCGGATAGACATGGCGCCACATCATATTGCACGCCGGGCAGGAGGTGATAACCGTATCCGCCCCCGTTGCCTCTACGGCAGCAATATTCTTCCGCATGGTCTCCGCAAAGACTTCCCACTTGCCCGCCACAAGCATCGGTGTGCCACAACAATTCTCTTTTTTGCCCACATAGGTGAAATCCACACCGGCTTCGTCTAACAGACGCACACTCGCCATGGCGATATCGTGCTCCACATAACTGGCTGTGCAACCGGCAAAGTATACGGCTTTCGACTTCTTGCCCACACCGTGTTTCGCTTTCAACTCGTCCGGGAACCAGGCATCGCGATCCTTCCGATAGCCCGCCCAGATATTTCCCTGATCGGTGAGCGCCGCCGCCATCATCTCGAAGGGCGGGAAAGTCATGCGACCCTCTTCTTCAATCAGCTGCCCACGTAACTTCATCCACGAAGGTTCGATAGGCAGATTCGCCGAGCAACGCAGGTTACAGAGCTCACAAGTCGTGCAGACCAGGAATGTATCCACCATGAACTGATCCCACTTCTCACGTCCCTCAATATACTCGCGCAACCAGTACCACTTGCCGCGCGGGCTTTGGCTTTCCCAACCACGCCCATAATACTGATCGCACTCCTGCACACAATAGCCACACTGCGAACATGCATAGGCATACCAGGCAACATCAGCAGGGATGCCCTTAATGGATTTTTCGGGCAGTTTCTCACTGACGTCACTCGTCACCGCGTTACCAAAAGGACGCAAGAGTGGTTCAAAAGCATTGGCGGCGATCAAGGCGTTGCTAATGAGTGCGTTACCCACCACCTTGCCGGGGTTGAGTATCCCCGCAGGATCGGCTTTGCGCTTGAATTCCTTCAACATCCGCACGCGCTCCGCACCAAGAATCTTGTCCGCCATCTTGGTATAATACAATCCGGTGGCATAAGGACGACCACCATACTTTTCAGCGATACGCGCGATGGTGAGGGAAAGCGGGAAGACAAAGTTATAGGTAAACTTACGCTGATCTGCGGGGATGAAGCCCAGAATGACCACTTCGGGTTCGCCTTTCGGATTGTGTCCGTGGCGCACCATGACGCCTTCCTTAACAACCGGTTGCCCCACCTTCTGCTCCACCTCAGCCAGCATAGATCCCAACCCAGAGAGCGGCACGACAACTTCGGCAGGTACCAGGCTAGGTCCCAGACGCTTCACCGTCATAATGCGGAAGCGTTGTGACCACTCATGTTGAGCAATCTCATCGCTGAGCAACACGGCTGTGCACTTCTCGCTCTGCATCCGCTGCGCAATCGCGGCGCGAATCTGCTCCGAATCCTGCTGACGGAAAGCTATGGTTACAATGTAGGTCTCAGGCAGTAGCACGCGATGTTCGGTAGGATGCCCCTGGTGGGTTTGCAGCGGCGCCTGATTTTTCAGCTTTGCCATCTGTGGGTTGATGAAATGCATGGACCAAATCGGCAAGTTGGCGGCGAGGAAACCTTCGAGCATGTA
This sequence comes from Anaerolineae bacterium, assembly GCA_026645815.1. Lineage (GTDB taxonomy): Bacteria > Chloroflexota > Anaerolineae > B4-G1 > SLSP01 > JAAZNO01. The sequence goes on from JAPKMR010000003.1 coordinate 78,429, forward strand.
TTGCAGGCTGTGCGCCTCAGCACAGCCCAACGACATAATCTCAAGGGGCATATCGGGCATCACTTTGATGGTGAGCTGCGTGATAAAACCGGTAATACCCTCGGCCTCGTAGATCATGTCGAGGTCATCGCCTTCAAACAAGCCCAACGAGCCATCACCCAAAATCACGCGCGCGCTGAGCACATTCTCACGGAACCAACCCGCTTCAAGCGCGCCAAATCCAGCGCCGCCTTGCGCCAACCAACCGCCGGCAGTAGCGGAGGGATAGCTGCTGGGATAAGTGCGTAGCGTTAAGCCATGTTTCTTGAGCTCGCGGTCCGCTTTCTCCCAGACAATACCCGCTTCAAGCGTCGCTGTCAGAGCATTGCGGTCTACTGCGATGACTTTATCCATGCGGAAAAAGTCCACCACAATACCGCCCTTCACGGGCAGCACGCCGCCATAGCCGGAAGTAGCCTTGCCGCGTGGCACCAGGGGAATGCCCGCTTGCCCTGCCCATTGAATCAGCGCGACCAGTTCGGCTTCAGATGCAGGCTGTACCACCGCATCCGCCATCGGCGTGCCAATCAATGGCTTGATCATGCTGGGCATCTCGCCCACATCGTGGCTGTAAAGCTTGCGCTCAACCGCACGGGTCGTTACGCGCTCGCCGAAGACACCTTCAAGCCAATTCAAGTGATCCTGGGATAACCGTGCCATACTTTCCTCCTATAAATCAGTGACTCAACCGGTTCATACAATCTCAAATAAGTAAGGATGCAATTCAAGTAGCGCTCAACACGTGCGCGCCATCAGCCAGAAATTGGGCGACAATAGCGCGCATCATATCCAGAGCCTCTAAAATGCGCGGATTGCTCAGCGAATAATAGACGGCAGTCCCTTCTTTGCGCGCCTCAACCAAGCCACGATCACGCAGAATGCGGAGATGATGTGAGACAGTGGGCTGAGAGACTCCCAGAAATTCAGTGAGCTCGGAGACTTTACGAGGATGTTCGGCTACCAGGTAAAGTAAGCGCAGGCGCTTGGGATCGCCAACCCCCTCGCAAATGTAGCGGTGCAGCAAAATGGCTTCCTCATCAGTGATGGTGAACATAATGGTCCTGTAGTTAATATATGCGAATATGTCTATATATGATTATAAACAAAAACGAAGATGATGCAAGCGCCCGACAAACATTCAACGGTCTTTCGAATAGTCAGGTTGACACGAAGATGAAGCCAACTAGAATCAAAGCCACACAAATGAAGAACATCCCGGAGCAAATATCCCACCACCGGCTTCGCTCCATTTTGCAGGAGGTCTGCTATGTCCTATCACAGCTGGCTTGAATGTGTACGTGGCTGCGGACGCCGCTATTCCATCTATGATGTTATCTATCGCTGCGAAGATTGCGGTGGTTTGCTCGATGTCACACACGACGTGGACGCACTTCGCGAGCACACCGCCGCCGAATGGGTAACGCTCTTCGAGGCGCGCACACATTCGCATGCCTGGTTCCATGGCAGTGGTGTATGGGCCAAAAAGGAATGGGTGTGTCCGGAAATTGCGGCGGAGAATGTGGTTTCGATGGCGGAAGGCAACACGCATCTCTTCCCCGCGTTCCGTTTGGGACGCGAGATTGGCGTGCCAGAATTATGGGTCAAGCTCTGCGGCAATAGCCACACCGGCTCCTTCAAGGACCTGGGTATGACGGTGCTGGTCTCGGTGGTCAAACAAATGCTCGCGGATGGTAAACCCATCCGCGCAGTAGCGTGCGCCTCAACGGGCGACACCTCGGCAGCGCTGGCGGCTTATGCTGCTGCAGCAGGGATTCCCGCCGTGATTCTATTACCCAAGGGAAAGATCTCCACCGCACAGCTGGCACAGCCTATCGCCAATGGGGCACTGGTGCTGGCGTTGGATGCGGATTTCGACGGTTGCATGCGTATTGTGCAGCAGCTCACCCACGATCCCACCATCTACCTGGCAAATTCCATGAATTCGCTGCGCATCGAAGGGCAAAAGACCGTCGGTATCGAGATCGTCCAACAACTTGGCTGGGAAGTTCCCGATTGGGTCATCATTCCTGCCGGGAACCTGGGCAATGTGAGCGCGCTGGGCAAAGGGCTGCTCCTGCTGCGCGACTTGGGAATCATTCAGAAGCTCCCCCGCATCGCCTGCGCGCAAGCAGCACATGCCAATCCCCTATACCGAAGTTTTCAAACCGGCTTCACACAATATACACCCATCCAGGCGCAGAAAACGCTGGCAAGCGCCATTCAGATTGGCGACCCGGTGAGCTACGAGCGCGCGGTCAAAACCTTACGCGCCTTCGATGGTGTGGTGGAACAAGCCACGGAGGATGAACTCGCCAATGCCGCAGCGCGCGCCGACCGCACAGGGCTATACACTTGTCCGCACACCGGCGTTGCCCTCGCGGCGCTGGAAAAGCTCGTCACGCGAGGTGAAATCAAAGCCAGCGACCGCGTGGTGGTCATCTCCACCGCTCACGGGCTTAAGTTCACCGATTTCAAGGTCGGCTACCACGATCACGAAGCAAGAGGCGCGTTGGAAGGTGTCGAGGCGCGCTATGCCAATCCACCGCTCGTGTTGCCCGCCGAGTATGAGGCAGTCAGTGCAGCGATTGATCGGACCCTCGCCAAGAAAGGGTGAAAGCAAAGATGACGTCTGAACCCTCTGAAAAACCGGCGTACCTGAAGACCCTCATCATCCTTGGCGATGGGATGGCAGACTTCCCCATCCCGGAACTCGACGATCGCACACCGCTGATGGCGGCGCACACTCCCGGAATGGACTTTTTGGCGCGCGAGGGATGTACAGGGCAATTTCTGACGGTTGAAGATGATTTGCCCCCCGGCTCCGAAATCGCCAATCTCACAGTGTTGGGCTACGATCCCCATAAGGTCTATCAGGGCCGAGGGGTGTTGGAAGCTGCCAGCCTCGGGGTGGCGCTCGCCCCAGACGATGTCGCCATGCGCGTGAATCTGATCTGCATAGAAGAAGAGCGCATTCGCAGCCATTCAGCGGGTCACATTAGTAACGAAGAGGCCCATATTCTGATTCAAGACCTGCAGGCACATTTTGCCGGTTGGCCTATCCGTTTGACGCCAGGGTTGAGCTATCGCCACCTGCTGGTCATGCCGTATGGCGACCCTCACCTGGAATGTGCGCCGCCGCATGACCACGTAGGCGAAGCCATCACCGAACTGCGCGTGAAGCCGCTCAAACCGGAAGCGACTGCGACCGCTGAGGTCCTCAACCACCTGATTGCTGAATCGCAGGCGTTTCTGGCAGCGCATCCGTTGAATCACGCTCGCGTTGCGGCGGGCAGACAACCCGCCAATGCACTCTGGCCCTGGTCACCGGGACGCCGCCCGCAAATGGCGACCTTTCAGGAACGCTTTGGTGTGCGCGGAGCCGTTATCACAGCGGTGGACCTCATCAAGGGGTTAGGCATCTACGCCGGGATGGAAATCATCCCGGTGGAAGGTGCAACCGGTCTCTACGACACCAACTACGAGGGCAAGGCTGATGCGGCACTGGCGGCATTGGAAGATCACGACCTGGTCTATGTCCATGTGGAGGCGCCCGATGAAGCCGGGCATGCCCGTGACCTGGCGCTCAAGGTCCGCTGCATCGAGGATCTCGACCGGCGCCTGATTCAGCACCTGCTCGATGGCTTAGGTCCTCGCCTGGAGGAGACGATTGTCGCCGTGCTTCCAGACCACCCCACCCCCGTTGCCACGGGGAATCACGTTCACGGGCCTGTGCCGGTTGCTATTCGCGATCCGCGGTTGTCGCCGGATGCTGTGCAACGTTACGATGAAGAGAGCGTCAAAACCGGAGCCTTGGGATTCCTGCACGGCGCCGAATTCATCGAACGGGTGGTGATGAATCGTCGCTAACTGACTTTCTCACTTCCAGTCTTGGCTTAGGGTCTGTCCGAGAATCCATCTCGGTCCGTGATTTGCGCCTAAAGGCAGGGTCCCGAGGGAAGCCAGGTTTATCTGCAAAGAGTGTTACCAATAAAGTTGGTTCAAGCTACCGCAGAGGGCTAGCTTGAACCAACGTAGAGCCACAATCGGAAAATACACCAGAACACCAGGCACGAGTGGGAACAACGAGCAATACCCAACAGGACACAACTACCCTACGACACCAAGACCCCGACCCACTGCCTTGAACTGCTCCAAGCCAAAATCGAGATCCTCCCGTGTAAGCGCAGCCGAGACCATGACGCGAATACGCGCCAGACCCTTGGGAACGGTAGGGAAGCCCAGTGCCATAGCAAAGACGCCCCGCTCGAAGAGCTGCCGGCTGAATTCTTTGGCCAGCTTCACATCGCCCAACATCACCGGCGTAATGGGGGTGACACTCTGACCCGTATCAAAGCCCAGCGCTTTCATCTCGCCCTTGAAGTAGCGGGTGTTCTGCCACAAACGGTCCACCAGTTCCGTGGACTCGCTCAGCGCATGCACAGCAGCAAGACACGCGGCAGTATCTGCCGGGGTAACGGCGCTGGAGAAGAGGAAGGGGCGCGCCTTCTGACGGATGTAGTCCACAATGAGTTTCTTGCCCGCGATGATGCCTCCAACGACACCAAAGGCTTTGGAGAAGGTTCCAATCTCAACATCGAATTTGCCGTGCAAGCCAAAATGGTCCACGATACCGCGCCCACCTCGGCCCACCACGCCCTCACCATGCGCATCATCCACCATCGTCAGCACGGCATAGCGCTCACAGACTTCATAGAGCTGGTCCAGTGGCGCGAGGTCGCCATCCATCGAGAAGACGCCATCGGTCACCATGAGACCACGCCGGTACTGTGGCAAATGCTCTTTGATCTTGGCTTCCAGGTCGGCAGGGTCATTGTGCTCATAGACAATGATCTTGGCGCGACTGAGACGTGCGCCATCAATAATGCTCGCATGATTGAGACGGTCGGAGAAAATCACATCTTCTGGGCCTACCAGCGGCGCAAGCGCCGCCTGATTCGCGAGGAAGCCGGCCTGCACGTAGAGCGCATCCTCGACGTTCTTGAATTCGGCCATCGCTTGCTCCAGCTCGCGATGCAAACTGAGCGTCCCGGCGATGGTGCGCACCGCAGTGGGTCCAGCCCCGAAACAATCCAACGCTGCTTTAGCAGCCTGCACCAACCGAGGGTCATTAGCAAGGCCCAGGTAGTTGTTGGTACACAGATTGAGCACGCGCTTCCCATCCACCACCATCCACGCCCCGGCAGGCGACTCAATGGTGCGTAAATTGATGAACAAACTTTGCTCTTTGAGTGCCGCGAGCTCGTCTTCAATCCAGCGCAACTTGGCTTCAGGCATAGGTAATTCCTCCACAGTGATGATGAGCTATAGATAACAAAACAGACTCAAGGCTTTAGCCAGAAAAGCAATGGCGTCACCAGAGCCTCCAGTCGGGCGACCCAGGGTGAAGGCGTCGCAACAAACGACTGCTCTGCGGCGCCAAGGACCAATGGTAAATATAGACGATGCTTAGACGGCGTTGGTGGAGGTACAGGAGTGTGGGTGGGCGTAGGCGTATAAGTAGGTGTAGCAGTGGGCGTACTGGTAGGTGTGGCGGTGGGGGTGCTGGTAGGCGTGGCGGTAGGCGTACTGGTAGGTGTAGCAGTGGGCGTACTGGTAGATGTAGCGGTAGGGGTGAAAGTGGGCGGTAACGGAAGAGTTTGCGCCCACCCAAGGTCCTGTAGCAAGCCAAGGGTCACCGGACCAGGCGCGTGAATGGTGGACCCTGGCGCAATGGTGTAGACCATCAAGGCGTTTACAGTGCCGGCATACGTCGCATAATCCAGATGTGAATAGCTGGAAGCCGGTATCCAGGAAGTCGGTGCATACAGCTTTACGCGCGTCCCACCGTTGGCAGCGTTGGCAAGTGGGCCATCGAACCAGACATTGTTGCTTCTCAGTGCAGCGCCTAACGCGGTTGAAGGATTAGGGTAGATAGCGGTATTCATGAGCGCGTTACCGCTGGCATCTTGAGCAAAGTGATCATAGATATCGGCATAACTGCCCCCCGATCCCCAACTGCCCAGGCCGTCACTCACATCCATCGAACCACCAAACCCCAGACCGTGCGTAACTTCATGTAATACAACCGAAACAAAGTCATACTGATTAGCCGGCGCGTTGCCGTCTGTGCCCAAGTACCAGGCCGCTGACCGATTATACGTTGTGACAATTTCAGGGGTGTTGCCGTTCAAATCAACACCTGCTAACGCATTGGCCAGAGACATGGGGTAATTGGTGTTGGACACCGGCGCCCCCTGGAAATTGCGCGCGCTATAGAAACCGCCCCAACCGAGATAACCGGGAATATCCCCCCAACAAGCCTGAATGGTGATGGGAACCGGGGAATTGATCTGCGAAGCCCAAATACTCGCAGCATAATCAAAAGCAGCACGCGCTGTTTTTGACCAGGTATAGCAATGCGTTCCCCAAACATCATTCGCACCCTCAGGCAAGTATTGCACCGTAATGACAGCACTACTTCTGCCTTGCTCCAAAAAAACCACCGGTGGCGCAACATGGTGACTGGGACCATCCGGATCAGGTCGCAATCCGATTGGTCCATGTAACCCAACCTGCAAAACCGGCGCGGCCTGGCTGACAGGGGTGGGTAGAGAACCCAACATTCCGACCGCTAGCAGTAACGCCATCAGCAACCCTGCCATGGCAAAACGGGGCAGTTTCTTCGGCATAATCACGCCGCTCCCTTAACGGCTGCAGATTTGGGGATGGCACGTATCAAGGTGTATCAGGAGTGGGGCTTGAAAATTGCAGCCAATTTCCGGTCCTGGACGTGCCATCCCATACTATTAGTAAAGCATCACGCCCCCGGATACATCACAATCTTGCCGCTATTGCCGGAGGCCATAGTTTCCATCGCCTCATGCCAGCGACTGAGGGGGAATTCGTGGGTGATGATCGGTCGCAAGTCTACCACACCGGAGGCAATAAGCGCGCGCATCTGATACCAGGTCTCCCACAGCCGGCGACCGGCAACCCCGTGCACAGTCACTCCCTTCATGATGACCAGGTTGTTCAAGTCAAAATCATTGAGGGTGCCGGGAGCCAACCCCAGAAGCGAGGCAGCGCCACCGGGTTTGAGCAAGCGCAAGCCCTGCACCAATGCCTGCGGCGCACCCGACATTTCCAGCAGCACATCGAAACCTTTGCCCCGAACAGCATCTTGCGCCCGCTGCGTCAGGTCCGTCTCAGCAGGATTGATGGCAAGGTCTGCCCCCACTTTGCGTGCCAAATCCAGACGATAGGGGCTAAGATCGGAAGCCACGATGATTTCCGCGCCAAAAGCTCGCGCCACGGGAATCGCCATCAACCCCGCCGGACCACAGCCGGTCACCAAGACCGTCTTGCCGCGCACATCTACTGCAGCAACCGTGTGCACCGCGTTGCCGAAATTCTCCTGCAAGCTAGCCACAGGGATGGGCATATCGGTGGGGTTTTTCCAGGCGTTCTCCACCGGAATCGCCACATACTCGGCATAACAACCGTTAGTATCCACGCCAATGATGCGCGTATTGGGGCAGATATGTCCCTGACCTAAACGGCATTGCTGGCATACACCACAGACAATGTGGCTCTCTGCCGAAACGTAGTCTCCCACACCTGGTTCACCAGGACGCACCTGTTCACCCACAGCGACAATCTCGCCCGTGAACTCATGTCCCACGATCAAGGGCGGCTTGATACGCCCTTGCGACCAACGGTCCCACTTGTAGATGTGAACATCAGTCCCACAGATTGAGGTGGCTTTGACCTGGATCAAAACATCACGTGGCCCAGGAACTGGGATAGGCGCTTGAATGGTTTCCATCCCTGGCGCCGGTTGCAGTTTGGCAACAGCCTGCATCAATGACATAGGCAATCTCCTTTCAAATCATCGAATGACGAATCAGAAAATCACACCGGTTAAGTCAGAAGTCAAGGAATTGAGCCAAGAGCAACAAACGACTAACACAAAGGGAATCCAGCATTAGTATAGCACCTACATACAAGTACTTCAACCGGCAAGTATAGGCAAAGCAGGATGACATCTGTTACCACTCTGCATGTAGAGTGTCCCCAAAACTGTGATCGTCTTTTTCTCGGCGGGTCTTCGTGGTATACTTAATTTGTGACCCAAGATTCCACAAAATTGGAGGAAAAAATGAGACACTTTTTAACTCTGGCAGACCTGACAACTGCGGAACTCAAAGACATTCTAAATCTGGCAATACAATTGAAGACAGAATGGAAGTCTGGCGGGAATCCCCCCTTGCTTGGTGGTAAGGTTCTGGGAATGATTTTCCAGAAGCCCAGCTTGCGCACCCGTGTTTCCTTCGATATGGCTATGTTGCATCTCGGTGGACATGCCCTTTATCTCTCACCTAACGAGATTCAGCTCGGTAAACGCGAGAGTGTCGCAGATGTATCGCGGGTACTGTCACGCTTCGTGCAGGTCATTATGGCCCGCGTCTTCGATCATGCCGATGTCGTCGAGTTAGCGAAATGGTCATCTATCCCGGTCATCAATGGGCTATCAGATTACTCACATCCCTGCCAGGGCATCGCCGATTTCCTGACGATTCAGGAGCACAAGGGCGAATTTCAGGGCAAGAAGCTCACCTATCTTGGGGACAGCAACAATGTAACCCACTCACTCATCTTCGGCGCCACTAAACTGGGGATGGATTTTGCCCTGGGGGCACCCGAAGGCTATAGTCTGCGACCCGATGTCATGGCACTGGCGCAGCAATTCGCAGCGGAAAGTGGCTCGAAAATCACCGTCACCACCGACCCGCACGAAGCCATCAAGGATGCCGATGTGGTTTACACCGATACCTGGACCTCCATGGGGCAGGAAACCGAAGCCGAAGAGCGGCGCAAGGTTTTCCCGCCCTTCCAAGTGAACAATGCCCTGTTGGCTTATGCGAAGAAAGATGCCATTGTGATGCACTGCCTGCCCGCCCATCGCGGCGAGGAAATTACCGATGAGGTGGCGGATGGACCGCAATCGGCACTCTTTGACCAGGCAGAAAACCGCATGCACGGGCAGAAAGCCATTCTGGTTTGGTTGTTCGAGTAGTAACGAATCCGGCGAGAAGTGTCTTTCGTGAACAGCATTTCAGCCTTCACGAAAGACACACGCCGGCATAAACGAGTTCACCGGTTGATTCGCAGTTCTTGAGGAGGGCGCCATGGCAGGCAATCGCCAGCGATTTGAACAAGCCGTGCAACGTGCCAACGAGCTGATATGGCAGAATAAATGGTCCGATGCTGTAGAAGCTTACCGCAAAGCGCTACAAGAGTTCCCGGAAGATAGTGCTGCGCTCATGGGCTATGCCTGGGCGCTGTTCAACTCCGGGGATTTGCAGACTGCGGCAGAAATCTACCGGCGGCTGGCTGCACTCGCCCCTAAGGATACCGGACCACGGGAGCGGTTGGCGGAGATTCTGGCGCAGCAGGGCCAGAGCGAGGAAGCAGCGACGCGTTATATTGAGACTGCGGACCTGTATCAAGGTCAAGGTTTGACAGATAAACGCATCGCCGCGCTAGAAAATGCCACGCGCTGCAATCCCCACAATGATCGCGCCTGGGCCGATCTGCTGAAATATTACCAGGAGCAGGGCGCCATTCACAAAGCGCTACGTGCCACACTCTGGTTGGCACATCTATACCAGGAAACACATCAAAGCTGGGCTATCGAAGTCTGCCGTCAGATGCAGCGCTTCGCCCCCAATGATCGCGTCTTGGGGCAGGTCATGCTATTGCTGCAAAGTGGGCGCCCGGTTCCCGTTCCTCCCTCCACGTCTGATCTCACTGGGGGTGCTTTCGAGGTTACCTGCGAAGAAATGGAGCTCGAGCTGGATAGTGAAACCGGCAGTGTGACGGAAATTGCTCGACAACGCGCGCTTGAATCGTTGGCAGAGTCTCTGTTCGATGATGAGCGTCCGGCGATACCAGGGCTTTCCAGCGAAGAGGTAAGCCTGCTCATCGGGCAAGCGGTGGATGCACAAACACGCGGTGACCTGGAAACAGCCTTGAGCGCCTACGAACGTTTGGTAGCCGCCGGCACTTCAATGCCCTCTATCCACTTCAATCTAGGACTGCTCTACAAGGAGCAGATGCGCTTCGACGACGCCATCGTCCAGCTGGAACGCTCACTCCCGGATCCAGGCTTCCTGCTCGGAAGTCATTTCGCTCTGGGAGAATGCTATCAAGCACAGGGGCATTTTGATGAAGCCCTCGAGCATTTCCTGGAAGCGGTCAAGGTCATTGACCTTACTACCGTGAGACGCGACCAGGTTGATGACCTGATCCGCGTTTACGAAGGGCTGGCACAAAACCTGGTCAACACGGGCGAACCTGAACGCGTCCAGCATCTAGTGAACTCGTTGGTCGGTTTTCTCGGGCAGCGGGGTTGGGAAGAAGAGGTAATCAAAGCTCGTAAACGGATTGACAGCCTGGCGCGCAGCGGCACGGTGCTGGGACTGGCGGAAGTTCTCAGTCTGGCAGGCTCAGAAGATGTGCTGCGCTCTGCAGCCATGGCGCAGGAATATATCCGGCGCAAGAAAACCTATTCGGCGCTCGAAGAGCTCAGCTACTCCATCGGTAAAGCTCCGCACTACCTGCCGCTGCACAGCATGTTGGCACAGCTTTATATTGAGAGCGGCAATTTAGAGAGTGCTATCGAAAAAATGCGCATGATTGCACAGGCCTATGAGACACGCGGGCAGATTCCGCTGGCGTTGGCAACCTATCAACAGATTCTCGAACTCTCGCCGCTGGATTTCACCATTCACACACGGATGATTGAGATGCTCACCCAGCGCGGGCAGATAGACGACGCCCTGGGCTGGTACCTGGAACTCGCCGATGCCTATTACCAGCTGGCACAACCAGAACGCGCTCAAGAGACCTACAGCGAAGCCTTGCGCCTGGCGCCACGCGGCGCACCGGAAAAGAGGTGGACCGTGCGCATCCTGCATCGTGTAGCTGACCTGGCGATGCAGCGATTGGACTGGAAAAGCGCCATCAAACACTACCAGGAAATCACCCGCCTTGCACCAGATGATGAACGCGCGCACCTGGGATTGATGCGTCTCTACCCCCGCATCGGGAGAGCGCACCTCGCGATTTCCGCACTAGATCAGCTGCTAAAACATTACATCACTACCCAACGCAGCGAAAAAGCCGGCGTCATTCTGGAGGACTTGATTCGCGAACAGCCGGAATCCATTCCCCTGCGTTTCCGAGCGGCACAGCTCTATCTCAATATGGGCAAACGCCAGAAGGCACTGGAGCATCTGGATGTGCTCGGCGATCTACAACTAGAAGCAGGACAACAGGCGGATGCAATTAAAACGCTGGATGCTATCATCGCCCTGAAGCCAGCGAATATCGAGTCGTATATTAGCCTGAAGGAGCAACTGACGGGACCGTCCCAATAGCCTGTTTGAATCTTGAAGGTTCAGTTGTGCCTTCAAAAAAGATAACGAAAATTACTCTGGTATGTGGGAACTTCAATGGTTAATTGAACGCCTGTCCTGGCCGGACATGGTGGACATCTTTCTGGTAGCGCTGTTATTTTTTGCAATCTTCTACGCGCTACGCGGCACACGTGCTGTGCCGCTATTGCGTGGCATCACAGCGCTGCTGATTACCTTGGCCCTGTTGAGCCGCATCGTGCGCTTGCAGGCGCTTAGCTGGCTGGTGGCGCAGGTCCTGCCGGTCATCCTGTTCGCACTACCCGTTATCTTCCAACCAGAACTGCGACGGGCGCTCGAACGACTTGGGCGCGGCAGTTTTCTCAGGCGCGTCCAATCCAATAGCAATACCCCTGAGACCATGCTCAATGCCACTGCTGCTGCCGCACGGTACATGGCAAAGCGCAAGACAGGCGCACTGATTGTCTTTGAGCGGGGCACAGGTTTACAGGAATATGTAGAGACGGGTGTGGCTCTCGATGCCGAAATCACCTCTGAGCTGTTGACCACGATTTTCGACCACCATACCGTCTTACATGATGGCGCCGTCATCATTCGAGATCATCGCATCGCCGCGGCAGCTTGCGTCATGCCATTGACTTCAGCCTTTCTCTCCGACAGGCAATTGGGACTACGCCACCGCGCGGCAATTGGCATTACTGAGGAAAGCGACGCAATCGCCTTAGTGGTTTCTGAAGAACGCGGGACGATTTCCATCGCGCACGATGGACGCATCATCCGCGATTTCGAAATCGAGCGTCTGGAAGCCGTTCTCAGCACTTTCTTCAATCAGAAGTACGCCTCAACCTCCGTGCGCCAGCGTAAGAACAACCCTGCTGGCGCGTCCCCAGAACGACACAGGAGTCGCTGAGATGAGCAATCGCCTCGGACAAAACCTGAGCCTCATCATCCTTGCACTCGTCCTGGCTTTCTTCTTCTGGGCTGTGGCAACTGAGACTGGCGACCCCACAGAAGAACGCGCCTATGCGACGGCCATTCCCATCGAGGTGTTGGGGGTGCCACAAGATCGTATGGCAGCCTATGGCGCCGAAAATGCAAAAATCCGGGTGGTCCTACGCGCCCCCCGATCACTCTGGGAGATTCTTCAACCTGAAGATATCCATGCCTATGTTGATCTCAGCGCCACTGAACCAGGAAAAGACATTGCCGTGCCTGTAACCGTCGAAGTGCTTCGCGGGCCCGCACAGATTGTCGAGTATTCACCGGATCGCATCACGCTAAGCCTCGAAGCACTGGCGGAAAAGGATGTCCCGGTGCTCGTGGTGATAGATGGCAGCCCCGCATTGGGTTTCGTTGCCCGCCCATCCACCTATGTTCCGCAAACCGTGACCATGCGTGGTCCGGAATCCCTGGTCGAGGAGGTGACCAGGGCACAACTGCGGATTTCCGTCAAAGAACAGCGCCAGAATGTTACCGGGGATTTGCAGGCACAGCCGGTTGATCAAGCCGGCAATCTCGTCAACTATGTAGAAGTAATCCCCAAGAGCGTTTCGGTCAGCGTGCCCATCGAGCAACTCGGCAACATCCGCGACATGGCGGTCCGGGTGATTTTGCTGGATGAGCCGGCAGATGGCTATCGGGTAAGCCGCGTCACCGTTGATCCCCCCATTATCACAGTTATCGGACGGCAGGATGTGTTGCAGAACTCCTCCGGTTATCTGGAAACCGATCCAATCTCCTTGAGCGGCGCCGATGCCAGTTTCACGGCAACGGTAATGCTACAGATACCAGAAGGGCTTTCGGTCCTGATGACGCCGGAAGTATTGGTTGATATCACGCTTGAAGCACAGGAAAGCAAATTAACTGTGCCGGTAGAACCTCAGATACTAGGATTGGCGCCCGGTTACAACGTAGAGCTGCAACCCAACCGGCTGCGATTGGTGCTCGTTGGACCCTATGAAATCATCCGACAGCTGGATATTGCCAGCGTTCGGATGTTCGCAGATTTGACAGAGCTTTCCCCTGGAAGACATACTGTCACTCCAACCATCACACTTCCTGATCCGCTCATCCGCATCGAAAGTATTCTGCCCCAACCAACGCTCTCCGTGATGATCCGGCGGGAATTTGAGCCTTGATTTAGCGGTGCAAGTAGCGACGGAAACGCCATAGAAACCACGCCTGAATTCGGCGGTGGTAATGCAACACAAGCCAGAGTAGCCCTAGCAGGCCTGACCCCAAGATACCCAACATCCAGATAGGCAAGCGCAAAGCGCGATCTCCTAATAGCACCGCCGCAGCGACACCAGGGAAACGCGCCAACAGAGTCCAGCTAAACAATCGCCGCAAGGGAATATCCGTTAGCCCTGCCACAAAACAGAGCACATCATCGGGCAGCAGAGGCAGAGCAAAGACGAGCAAAATCAACGGCAGGCCCCAGCGATGCGCAAGACGATCCCAACGCGCCAACAGCGCAGCGCCCGTGAACCGTTCAGCCAGGCGACGTCCAAATACACGACTGAGACCCATGGCCAGCATGGAACCCAGCTGGACTCCCACGATGCTATAGAGAGTACCCCATAGCGGACCAAAAAGGTAGCCATTCAGCGGGGCGAAGATTTGTCCCGGAATTGGGGCCAACAGCACCTGCAAGATGTTCAGGCCGATAGATGCCAGCGGCGCCCATGCGCCCCAGCGTCGAATCGCAGACTCGACCCACGCACGATCCTGATAACGCTCAAGCCAAATCGAAAGCACCGGAAGCCAGTGTTCATGGGTCACCGCCAGCCCCAGCACCAATATGGCTATCCACAGCCAGGATCCAAAGAAACGAAAACCCCCACGAGCCGGGCGGCTAGCAGGGGTCGAAGGGTTGTTTTGCAACACACAAGCTCCAAAGTACCACTATGATCGCGCCCATCCTCCAGCGATTTGCGGATCACGTTACAGCAGGCAACAGCACACTTACAACCTGCCGCGTTCCTTAAGCCCCTTTTTCAGTGCGTTTACTGAAAGCAAAGCGCACTTCACCCGTCCCATACTCAAGCGCAAACCGCCCATCATCTCCTCAATATCCTGAAGTTCGAGTGCTGCCACTTCTTGCGGCATCTTTCCCACCACCGCTTCGGTCAACATAGAGGCAGCAGCCATGCTAATGACGCAACCATGGCCCTCAAACATCACTTTGGCAATACGCCCTTCAGCGTCCAGTTGCGCGGTGAGATGAATGGTATCTCCACAAGTAGGGTTATCCAGGTGTACATCCACTTCCGCATCGGCTAAGACGCCGTAGTTCTGCGGCTCGTGGTAGTGCTCCAACATTTGTTCACGATAGAGGTCTCCCATCACTACTCCTTCTTTTCTGTGCGTTTAACGCCGTAGCAGGGCAATGACCCGCAACAATCCGGCCACTAACGCATCCACATCGTCTGTGGTGTTATACACATAAAAACTCGCACGAGCGCTGGCAGGCAAGCCAAAACGCGCGTGTAACGGTTCGGCACAATGCAGACCCGCGCGGATACACACACCCTCAGCATCGAGCACCGAGGCAATATCATGCGGATGAATGCCCTCCAGCCAAAAGGAAACTGCACCCCCGCGTTGGGAATGCATCGGACCCAGTATATGTAAGCCTGGCACCTCCGGCAAACGTTCCAGGGCGTATGCCACCAAAGCCTGCTCATGCTGGTGAACCGCCTCCATCCCCAAGGAGGAGAGAAAGTCCACGGCAGCCCCAAAACCAACCGCCTCCGCGATTGCCGGCGTACCCGCCTCGAACTTATAAGGCAGATCATTCCAGGTAGCGTTGTGTTTCTTGACGCTCAGAATCATGTCGCCACCATAGAGGAATGGCGGCATGGCTTCCAGAATTTGCCGGCGCCCCCAAAGTGCGCCGATGCCAGGGCCACCGAGCTTGTGCGCCGAAAACGCGAGGAAATCTGCACCCAGCTTGCCCACATCCACCGGCAAATGCGGCACCGCCTGCGCGCCATCCACCACCACGACGGCGCCAGCCTGGTGCGCCAGGGCAATCAGCTCTGACGCGGGAGGAATGGTTCCCAGGACATTGGACATCAACGTAAAAGCGACAACCCGCGTGCGACCATCCGCTAACAGCGATGGCAGTGCCGTAACGTCCAGCTCTCCCGCATCGGACACTGGCAGATAAGCCAGCTCCGCCTCCTTCTCCCGTGCGAGCGCCATCCAGGGGACCAGATTGCTGTGGTGTTCCATCTCCGTGATGACAATGCGGTCGCCGGCATGGATGTGCTGCCGCCCCCAGGCGTAGGCCACGAGGTTCAACGCTTCAGTCGCATTGCGCACATAAATCAACTCTTCGGGATCAGTCGCCCCAATAAAGTGGGCGATTTTCTCCCGCGCCGCTTCATACCGCTCTGTTGCCGCCTCAGCCAGGCTGTAAAGCCCACGGTGCACATTGGCATACGCGGTCGCGTACACGGAGGTGATAGCATCCAAAACGACCTGAGGTTTCTGGGCGCTGGCAGCGCTGTCCAGGAAAACCAGGCGTTTGCCATTCACCGGATGGTTAAAGATAGGAAACTCACGCCGGATATCTGCAGCGTTCCAACCCATGACTTACCTCCGCACCAAAGCTGTAATCTCGCCTGCGATTTCCTCAACCGATTTCGCAGTCACACTTACCGTGCGCCAACCTCGCTCAGCACAGAGAATCCGCGCCGCGCGCAATTCTTCCATGACATCCTCGATCGCCGCATACGAAGCCCCCGCCGGCAAACCAGAAGCCCGGGCGCGCGTGCGCCGCAGGTCCAGAAGCCTTTCTGGTGACATCACCAGGCCCAATACTTTGGCGCTGGGCAATTCAAAGAGCGCGGCAGGGGGCGTAATCCCCGGTACCAGCGGGACATTGGCTACAAACCATCCGTGATATGCCAGGTAAATGGATACCGGGGTCTTCATAGTGCGAGAAACGCCCACGAGGACAATTTCGGCTTGCGCCAATTCATTCACGCGCTGTCCATCGTCATGCTGCAAGGCAAATTCGACAGATTCAATCAGCCGGTTGCGCTCTGCAGTCAGCCTGGCATAAAGGCCCGGCTGTTGCTTGGGCGCCTTTTTCAAGCCGAAAGCCAGCCGATCGAGCATAGGCCCCATAAGGTCCATTGCATCCACATGATAGAGGCGCGCCTGGTCAAGCATGAGCAGGCGCAGATCATCGGAAACCAATGTGTGAACGATCAAGCCTTGCCGCTGTGAGGCTTCCTCGACCACACTGCGCACTTGCGCAGCCGTCGTCACGTCAGCACGGCGCAGCAGCTGGACCTCTACACCCTCAAACTGTAGTAGTGCGGCACGAACTACCTGTTCAGCAGTCATGCCTGAGCCATCAGATACAATGAAAACCAGCATCGGCACTCCTTTGGTAACAGGAGCCCCTGCCTATAGTAAACCACGGGCAGAAGCAGTACCTCTTTTAGAAATAAGTATACCACAATCTTGTAAACGTTCAAAGAGTATTGGAGGAGTGTTTTTGGGACGCGCTTCGCGCATCCCAAAAACACTTTTGTGTCAGACTAAGTTAGGCCACCGTGCTGCGTTTGAACGGAATCAAACGTGGTATAATTCAAAGGTGCGTCTGCGCAGGGATCAAATACATCCCTAGCTCAGGAAGTTTTTTAAGGAGTGGTCTGATGGGCTTAAGTGGATTGTTGGACAAGATTGCCATCTGGGTTCAGGGGATCATCGAGGCATTAGGGTATGTAGGCTTGGGCCTCGTCATGTTTATCGAAAACATCTTCCCCCCCATACCCTCTGAAGCCGTCTTGCCCATGGCGGGCTGGCTTGCCTTTGAAAAGCGCGGCGGATTCACGCTATGGGGCATCACGCTGGTTGGAGTGCTTGGCTCCGTGGCAGGCGCCATGGTCTTCTATGCAGCAGGACACTGGTTTGGTGAGGAACGCGTGCGGTATCTGTTGCGTCGCTTTGGCAAGTGGCTGCTGCTCTCAGAAGCCGATTTCGACACCGCGCTCGCCTGGTTCAACCGTTATGGAGAGCTGGTGATCTTCTTTGGACGAATGGTGCCGATCGTGCGCAGTCTGATTTCCGTGCCGGCAGGTCTCGCGAACATGAATATGGGACGGTTTACCATCTACACTGCCATCGGCACGGCGCTGTGGAGCTTTCTGCTAGCTTTGGCCGGTTTCATTCTGGGCCAAAACTGGCAACTGGTCATGGAATGGATTGGACGCTACGAAAAGATCGTGCTGGTTCTGGGAGTTGTAGCGGTGGTGGTCTTTGTGGTCAAGCGTCTGCACGGACGACGCCACCAATCCCAGGAAGCCGGCTAAAATAGAGAGGAACCCAAGAGAAGGAGGAACAAAGATGGCACCCATTATCCGTGTAGAACAAATCGCAGATTATGTTGGTCAAGAGGTCACGCTTCGCGGGTGGGTGTATAATCGCACGCACAAGGGCAAACTTGTGTTTCTCCTGATCCGCGATGGCTATGGCTTCGTCCAGTGTGTAGCCTTCAGCAAGGATGTACCCGCCGAAGTCTTCGAAATGGCTGTGCATATTCCCCAGGAATCCTCGGTGCTGGTCACCGGAGTTGTGCGCGCCGATCCCCGCGCGCCCGGAGTTCCCGGAGGTTATGAAGTTGGCATTACCGGATTGGAGACAGTGCAAGCCGTGGCGGAAGACTATCCCATCGCACTCAAAGAACACGGTGTGGATTTTCTGCTCGATAATCGCCATCTCTGGATTCGCACCCAGAGTCAATGGGCTATCCTGCGCATACGCGCTACGGTGATTCGCGCCATCCGCGACTGGTTGGATGATCACGGTTTCACCAACATGGACACCCCCATCCTCACGCCCGCCGCCTGTGAAGGCACGACGACGCTCTTTGGGACGCCTTATTTCGATGAGGGTATCGCTTACCTTGCGCAAAGCGGGCAGCTCTACAACGAAGCCAACATCTTCGCCTTCAGCCGTGTCTATTGCTTTGGACCGACTTTCCGCGCAGAGAAATCCAAGACCCGCCGCCACCTCACCGAATTCTGGATGGTAGAGCCGGAAATAGCCTTCTGCGATCTAGACGAGCTGATGGAAATCGAGGAGCAATTCATCTCCTACATCGTCCAGCGGGTGCTGAAAGAGCGCGGGCCGGAATTGCGGGTATTGGGACGCGACACGAGCGCCCTGGAGCGCATCACGCCCCCCTTCCCGCGCATCTCCTACGACGAAGCCGCTGAACGGCTGGCGCAGCTGGCAGCTGAAGCCGAGGATCCGGAACAGAAGGCGTTACTCGCCTTCGAATGGGGCATGGACTTTGGCTCACCGCACGAGACCGCGCTGACGCAACAATTCGACAAACCGGTGTTTGTCTACGGTTATCCCACCAAGGTGAAGGCTTTCTATATGGAGCCTTGGCCCGGACGCCCGGAGGTTTGCAAGAGCGTGGACCTGCTGGCGCCAGAGGGCTATGGTGAGATCATTGGCGGTAGCGAACGTATCTCAAGCCCTGAGGTGCTCCTGGAGCACATACACCGCGATAAATTGCCAGAGGAAGCTTTCCAGTGGTACATCGAGCTGCGCAAATTCGGGAGCGTGCCGCACAGTGGTTTTGGTTTGGGCCTCGAACGAACTGTCACCTGGATCTGCGGTATCGAGCACATTCGCGAGGCGATTGCCTTCCCACGAACAATCAAGCGCATCTATCCGTAGCGCACATGTAGTGCGGGATGACGCCTGGAAATCACTAAATCAAAAGGCCAAAACTCTCTCTGCGGTAACAGAGTATACCGCAGAGAGAGTTTTGCTGTGGATTAGTGAGCCACCTTCATCACCAGGGGTAGATATATGGGTCTTACAGCTGGCGTCACCAACGCATAGCCATCTTGAGAACGCTCTGGAAGTCGCGAAATAGTTGCCACCACCCGTTGTTGCTCGACCTGGATTTGTTGCGAGTTAATCCCCGTAATCTCCCAGGCGCCCCCGCCTGACGCACCTGCCCGCAGCTCCAACTCAGCCACATCCGCGTTTTGGGGTAACGGCATGGGAAAGGTTGCGCGAACGGTGATTGGGATCTGAAACTCATAGCCAGGACGATGGACTCCGAATTTGTACACTTTGAGCCAGAATCCCTGACCGGCAAAGTGATATTTGGGCAACGTGTTCGGACTCCAATCCGCGCAAAGGAGCGTCACCGTCTCAGTCACCGCATTTGGGGGGACCTCCACTTGAATAGGGCGACCATCCACACCTTCACAGGCTAATGTAGCACCAGTACTGGGACTTATCGGCGCAACCGATGCCTCCGAACGCCCCAGAACCACGACCTGCCCCATCTCCCCGCCAGTTGATTTGTAAAGTGTAGCATAACCGAGATCGCTCACCGGATCCACCGCCACATCCTCCGGCGAGTGCCCCACCGGCAGAAAAGTTTCGATGAGCAAAGTATCGCTCAGCACAGCTACCGTGCCAATATCCCCACGCCCGCCGACAACGTAGATGTAACCGCTGCGCGGATTCACATCCACAGCGCGAGGGTCATTTCCCACCTGTGCCGTGGCGATAGGTACAGCTTGCGCATCCTGCAAAACGCTCAAGGAACCGGCAATGCTATGAGAACCATTGTTCACCACATACACACGTCCATTTGCAGGGTTAACGGCAATATCACCAGGTGCTTCTCCAACATTCACTGTCCGTATCACGGCCAGATTCTGGATGATGCTGACCGTATTGCTTGCGCTATTGGCAACATAGACATAGCCGTTCACAGGATTAACCGCTACTGCAACGGGGTTTTCCCCGACCGGAATAGTAGCAATGACGGAAGTTCCTGAGAGCACTGAAACAGTGCCTGATCTCAAATTGGCAACGTAGATGCGCCCGTTTGCCGGATTAGCTGCCAGAGCGTAAGGCTCAGTACCTACATTCACATATGTGACAGGCACGGTGCCATAGCCCTGGAATATGGCAACCTGATTGGCTTGGGGCAGAGCCACATAGACATTTGAGGTGGTAGTAAGCACCACAGCAGCCCCAGAGACCTTGCCGCCTAACGAAACCATGCCGCGCAACGTCTTGCCTTCAAGAACGCGCACCGATCCCTCGCCGATTTGAGTCACGTAGGCATAACCCCCTGGCTCAACAGCGATGTGGTTGGGACTGCCTCCGGAGAGTGTGGCAGTAATCTCCGTACCGGCAAAGACCCGGATCGCCCCCTGTAGATCCAACACATAAGCCAGTCCGCGCACGGAATCAACGCCGACCCGATAGGGGTGAGTATTAGCACCGGTGTCCTGGATCGCCACAACATACGGCGGTGTGAGCGTCGAAGCCAAACCCACCGCATAAACAGTTGCCAACATGAGACATGTCAGCACCAACGCCAATATCAACATCCGATAGCGTTTCATGTTTGTAACCTCCTTATAAAACATGAAGGTTGAGGGCGAGATAACGAACAATCTCGGACGACCTCCTGCTAAGGTCGAAGATGCAAAAGAACAGAACCGCAAGCCATTCTTGAGAAGGCGTCAGGGCAAGAAGTGGCTATCTATCGCCTCTGCGTATTCCACACTCGCATTGAGCAGCTCATTCACCCGTAACCATTGCACCACATCCTCGAATTGTTCCCTTGTGGGCGCCGTCGCGCCGGGATAATCCGGCAATGCATAGGTTCCTAACATAGACGGTGGAACGAGATTCTGCGAACTCAACATCCCATCCCAGCGCGTTTTGTCTCCATTGATCTGTGACGATGCTCGCTCGATTGCAGCAAGGAAGCCGCGGATTGCCTCTGGTTGCGCGGTTGTGACCTCCCGACGGAAAGCGAAAACGCTACAACTGAATTCCGGATGGCGTGTATCGTCGAGGATAACCCGCGCCCCCTGCTGAACCGCGAGCGAAGCCAATGGCTCAGGGAGCGTTGCTGCTGCGATTTGCCCAGCTTCCAATAACGCCAAACGGTCCGGGATCTTAGGTACTGCCAGCCCCACAACCTCTGTCACTGCCAGTCCTTCCGCAGTCAATAACCGCTCGGTGACGTATTCAATCACCGTACCCTGAGAGATGCCAATCTGCACACCGCGCAGCTGCGCAGGCTCTATGATATCGGTGTTGCCCGCAACCAGAATGCGGAATTGCGGTATCGCGGATGTCGCCTGCATGGCATAACGTACCCCCACCAAACGAGAACCTTCCCGATTGTACAAGGCCAATGCCACCAAATCATTGATCACCCCATCAAGCTGCCCAGCCTGAAGCAACTGGTCGCGTTCCGCAGCCGAAGCAACCGGCACAAGGGTCACTTGCACTCCAGCTTCGGCAAAATACCCCTCGCTCTCTGCAACGTAAAGCGGCAAAGCATCCAGGATAGGGAGCACACCGATGCGCAGGGTCATAGCTTCAGGTGTGCGATCAGTACAGCCTGATACCACTGGCGTCAATATCAACACCAACAAACTCAAGGGGATCATTAGCGTCCGCAAGAGCGAGACGCTCTCTAGTTTCCCGCCTTCCATTTCAATTCGCACCTTGATCCTTTCGCCTTTACCCGTTCAACAGTGCGCCAAACACACCCAAGAAAAAAACAATACTAATATAACCATTCATATTGAAAAACGCCATATTGACTCGCGAAAGGTCATCAGGTGCTACCAGGCGGTGTTCATACACCAAGAGAACGATGATGCCGCTCCATGCAAGCCAATAGAGCCAGGAAAGGCCCAACCCCCAACCCAACAACGCCAGAAATAGGACCACACCCACATGCGAGAAGCGCGCCCATCGCAATGCGGTAGCAATCCCAAAGCGAGCAGGAATGGACTTCAAGTGTGCAGCGCGGTCGAAGTCCACATCCTGGCAGGCGTAGATGAGGTCAAAACCGCCAATCCATAGCGTTACCGTTGCCAGCAAAACCCACGCGGGCCAATCGGTCGGCGTAAAAAGCGAACCGCGCACGGCAACCCAGGCGCCCATTGGCGCCAGCCCATCCGTGAAGCCGAGGATGAAATGTGACATCCATGTGAAACGTTTGGTATAGGAATATCCCAGAAGAAACACTAAAGCCCCGGGCAACAACAACAAGGGCAACGGGCCCAGGCGCCATGCTGCTACGACCAACAGCAAACCAGAGATTGCCGTGCCCAATGCTGCCGTCGAGACCGCTACTTTGCCGGTCACCAATGGACGTGCGGCTGTGCGCGGGTTGCGAGCATCCAGAACACGGTCTACCAGGCGGTTGAACCCCATCGCCATGGTTCGCGCTGCGCCCATCGCCACGGTAATCCAGAGAAACTCGGCCCAGGTAGGCCAATTAGAGGGATGTCCAGCCCAAGGTAACACCCTTGCAGCCAACAACATGCCCACATAGGCAAAAGGCAGCGCGAAAATTGTGTGCTCGAATTTGATGAGCCCCAGAAAATCCTTAATCCGTCGCAACTCGCTTCCCTACGCTCCTGCAAGCTGGTTCAAAATAGTGGCGAAACTATATAGATCGTCTATGCCTGCGTGCATCTGCATGATTGCCACACGAAGGTATTATACCAGCATAATCGCTCAGGTTTGCAGGAGCGTGAATCTCGGTTGCGTTTCAAAACGGGGGTAAAAATCTCAAGCGCCCCTACAGGGCGCAGAAGAAAATTGATTTTTGGCGGCGGGGCTTTGCCCCGCCGCCAAAAATCAATCAAAGAAAGACATTTATATGATAGTCGTCTTGCTTTTGTCCCAAAGTTGAAACGCACCCTTCTGCAAACAGCAAACAGGCGAAGGTTGACGTCATTCTGTGATATGTTACAATCTTCATCTGAGTGTTAGCTTGAGATGTTACCTCGAAGAGCTGCGGAATTCATCCGCAAGCCGATGAGGGCAATCAAGTATCCATGATGACTGTTCAATTTTCAAAGGATGTGAAGTGCAATGCAATTGAAACGTAGTTTTCTAATACTCTCCGTCCTGGTTCTGCTGGTGGGCGGACTTTATGTGACTTCAACACGCCAACCGGCAACGGCACAGGCGCAAAATCTCATTGTTAATCCCGGATTCGATATGCCTTATAACGACGGCGTAGCGAATGGTTGGGCTGCATGGTATGAAGATAGTGGCGATAAATGTAACACCAAACCCCCAGACTGGGATTTTGTTTGCCGCCCCGGCTGGAGCGAGGAAATGGACTACAATAGCCTGGGATTAACCCAGGGCGCACCCTCGCAACATGTTGGTGTGCAATACATCACCTGGCACGGCGGCGTGTACCAGACCGTGAGTGTGCCGCCTGGGTCACAGGTGCGGTTCACCGTGATGGGCTACTCCCGCGCCGCGAATGAACAACCCCCCGCACCCTCATATACTGACTGGGCGCCACGCATGCAAGTGGGCATTGACCCCGAGGGCCGTGGTCAATGGTATACTGGCGTAGTTTGGAGCGGCGAGAACAATATCCGCGATAGCTGGCAGGCGCTGGCAATCGAAACTACTGCAGGAGCCAGCGGCAAGGTCACCGTTTTTGTGTCCAGCCAGTTCCGCCTGGTCGTGCCAGTAGCGCACATGGATTCCTGGTGGGATAACGCGCGGCTGGAAATTGTCGCCCCGGCAGTGCCCCCAACCGCCACACCTGCGCCTACCTCAGCAGTGCCCCCAACGCCACGCTTCACCCCCACACCGCGCCCCGATGGCGCCGTGGTGCACATCGTGCAGTCTGGCGATACGCTCTTCGGGATTGCGCTGCAATACAACGTCACGCTTGATGAGCTGCGCCGCCTCAACGCCGGAACGCTTGGCCAAAATGACCTGCTGCAGGTGGGGCAAGAGATTGTCATTTCTGGCGCGCCCATCACGCTGCCGACACCAACTCCCATCCCCACGGAAGCACCCCCCACCACAACGCCGGGTGAAACGCCTGCAGCACCTACCCAGTCTGCACCCGCTGGAGACATGGCGGGGCTGTGCGTGAGCGCCTACTACGATCGTAACGGCGATGGTTTCCAACAGCCGGAGTCCGAAGGCTTGCTGCCCAGCGCGGTCATTGCCCTGGTAGGTACAGCCGGCCCTGCGGGCACCTATACCACCGATGGCATCAGCGAACCCTACTGTTTTCAGAACCTTCAGCCGGGCAATTATGTGTTGCGACAAACACCCCCTGCGGGTTATCAGGCTGTCGGGCCTGGTGAGTGGGGAGTGATGCTCAGCGGGGGACAGGTATCGGCCCTGCAATTGGGCTATGCCAGAGCAGCAGAAGCCACGGGCGAGGCGCAACCCACAGCTCCCGCGTCAACCCCGACCGAAGAGGCTAGTGGAAGTGGACTGAGCAAAACGCTAAATACCATCGTCCGAATCAGCGGTATCATCGTTTTGCTATTGCTAATCAGCGTAGCCGCGTTATTCTTCCTATCCCGACGCGGGCGCTAACCACGTTATTGTTCAGCTCTCAGGAGCGCTGCGGTAAACGCGGCGCTCCTTTTGCGTTCAGTATTTTGCGTTTTTTGAGCTATTTTTTTGACTTTTTATGTGAGTATGATAAGATTAACTCTAGGCCGCAACAAACGCACTTATTTATTCGTTTATTTAGGTTCAGATAAGTAAGATGAACGCCAGATCCACAGGCGGCCGCATGCGGTCGCCTGTGCTTTATTATTTCATACTTTTATTCTGGAGGACTCATTCATGAAAAACGATCTTGTGACCCGAATTATTGGTGCAGTGGTGTTCCTATTAGCCGGCTTGACCCTGTCAGATCAACTTCTGCTGTGGTTCCCGGCACTGGAAGCCCATCTAATGCTGACACGCATTATCAGCAGCTTATTGGGAGCAGTGATTGGTTTCATCGTCTCACCCGCGATCAGCATCCGCCCGTTGCGACGATTGCGGCACACCGTTCAACAAGTCCCCATCCAGACGCTCATGTCCAGCATCATCGGTTTATTCCTGGGTTTAGCGTTGGGCGCACTGGTAGCCTATCCTCTCTCGTTGCTGCCCCGCCCGCTAGGGGAATTTCTCCCTTTCCTCGGCGCTGTGCTGGCAGGTTATCTGGGTGTCATGATCGCCACCATGCGCGCCGATATCGCGCACACAATACGCGAACGCTTTGGAGGCAAAACACAGGCCGAATGCAACGAACAAACAGGTGTAGCACATCGCTCCATTCTGCTGGATACAAGTGTTATCATTGATGGACGGATTGCTGATATTTGCACCACGGGTTTCATTCAGGGAGAGTTGATTGTACCCCTGTTTGTGCTCAACGAACTGCAACACATCGCAGATTCAGCTGATACGCTGCGCCGCAACCGGGGTCGCCGAGGACTTGAAATCCTGCGGCAGCTGCAAGACAGCTCCCCCGTACCGGTACGGATTACCGATGAGGATGACGAGAATGTCAAAGAGGTGGATGACAAACTCATCACCCTGGCACGGAAACTTGATGCCCACATTCTCACCAACGATTACAATCTCAATCGCGTTGCCGAATTACAGGGTGTAGCGGTACTTAACGTCAATGAGCTGGCAAACTCGGTGAAGACGGTGCTACTGCCGGGCGAAAGTTTCTCGATCCACGTCATTCAAGCCGGTAAGGAAATGGATCAAGGCGTAGGTTACCTGGATGATGGCACCATGGTGGTCGTCGAAGATGGGCGCGCGTATATAGGGCAGACCGTAGATGTCACGGTGAGCAAGGTACTACAAACGGCCGCCGGACGGATGATTTTCGCCCGCCGGGATTACGCATAGAAGCGCAGCTGGTTTTCCCAGGAGGTTCCGATGGCACTCCACGTCTATAATTACCTCAGCCGCACGCTGGAACGGTTTGAACCACTGAAGCCTGGAAGGGTAAGCCTGTACGTCTGTGGTCCCACCGTCTATGATCACTCTCACCTGGGACATGCCAAAACTTACATTGCCATGGATGTAGTGGCACGTTATCTTAAGTACCTGGATTACCAGGTGCGCCACGTTCGAAACATTACCGACGTGGGCCATCTGCTTGACTCCGGCGAAGACCGCATTCTCAAAGGGGCGCGCATGCACCACTTGGAGCCCATGGAAGTCGTCGAGACTTACATGATGAGTTTCTTCGACGATATGCAGGTCCTTGGGGTGCAACGCCCCAATATTTCCCCGCGCGCCAGTGGACACATTCCAGAGATTATCCAATGGGTGCAGGCTTTAATCGAAAATGGCGCCGCTTACGAAGTCAACGGCAATGTGTACTTTTCAGTAGAAGCATTTCCTGCCTATGGTAAGCTCTCCAATCGTAAGGTGGATGAATTGGAAGCCGGTGCACGAGTTGAGGTACGTGAGGAAAAGCGGCACCCCGCTGACTTCGCGCTCTGGAAACGCGCCGAACCGGAACACCTGATGCGCTGGCATAGCCCCTGGGGAGAAGGCTACCCCGGTTGGCATATTGAATGCACGGTCATGTCCACCAAATATCTAGGGCAACCCTTCGATATCCATGGCGGCGGGCTGGAAAACATGTTCCCCCACAATGAATGCGAAATTGCCCAGGCAGAAGTGCTCCATGACACCACTTTCGCCAAATATTGGCTGCTTGCCGGTTCGCTCACGGTGAATGGGGTAAAGATGAGCAAGAGTCTCGGCAACTTCCTCACCATCAAAGAGGCGGTTGCCCTCTACAAGCCGGAAGCCATCCGCTATTTCGTCCTGAGTAGCCACTATCGGGGACCGGTGGATTTTAGCCGTGATGCCTTGCAAGCTGCACAGAGAGGCATTGAAAGGCTCCACAATACGGTGCTCAAGATTCACCGGCGCATGCAATCCGCACTACCAGCTGGCACTGCCGTGCTCTCCGATGTGTCCTCACTGGTGGACTACCGCGACGCCTTCGAAGAAGCCATGAATGACGATTTCAACACACCCAAGGCATTGGCGGTCATCTTCGACATGGTCAAAGAAGCCAACCGGCAATTGGACGAGAAAGTCAACTTGAGCATGGGCACTCTAGCAGCGATGGACAAACAGTTCCGCGACCTTGCCGGAAGTGTTCTGGGAATCCTCCCGGCTGAGATCCACGAATCCGCGCCAAGCGGGGAGCTGCTAGATGGACTGATGCAGATTCTGCTCGATTTGCGCCAGGAATATCGCGCCGCTAAAGATTGGAGCGCTGCCGATATGTTACGGAACCGGCTCGCACTTCTGGGCATCACAATCCAGGACGACGCCGCCGGAACCACCTGGCATATTGAGAGCTGAAAGGCCATAAACCCATTCCGAATCGGGTCCTAGCATGCCCGATGAACTTAAGGAGGTGTCATGCGCGAAACCTTGTATGGTCGCCAGGCAGTCCGTGAGAGTCTCCGCGCCAGACGCCGGGATGTTTTCCGGCTTCTATTAGCAGATGGGGCAGTGAATGCGCCGATTCTGGATGAAATCATGGAGTTGGCGCAGGCGCGCCGAGTCCCCACCGTGCGATTCTCACGGCATGAAATGGAGTCCTTCACCGGAACAACCGAGCATCAGGGAGTAGCCCTGGAAGCTTCAGGCTATCCGTATGCTGAGGTTGATGCCATGCTCAACCTGGCCCAGGTCAAAGGCGAAGTTCCTCTGATTGTGCTGCTGGACCTGATTCAGGATGTACACAACCTGGGCAGCCTCATACGCACTGCCGAAGCTGCCGGAGCTCACGGGTTAGTCATCCAAAGCCGTCGGGCGGCAGGGATTACGCCGTCCACCGTCAACACGTCCTCGGGCGCTGTGGAGCACCTGCTGGTAGCACAAGTTGCCAATCTATCGCAGGAAATGGAACACCTCAAAGCAATGCAACTGTGGATCGTGGGCCTGGAAGACGTTTACGGAGCACAGCTCTATACCTCTATAGATTTCACCGTCCCGTTAGGGTTGGTCATTGGCAGCGAAGGCGAGGGGCTGCGCCGTCTGGTTCGCGAACGGTGCGACATTCTGGCTTCGCTTCCGATGCGGGGCGCTATCAACTCGTTGAATGCTGCCGTTGCCGGTTCCATCGCTCTCTACGAGATACTCCGCCAACGAGGCGCAGCCTAGTTTTTCCGGCACATGCTCGCTATCTTTGATCTTGACCAAACTCTGGTCGAACGCTATACGGCCAATCCTCTGCCGGGTGTAGCGAAGGCTCTAGCAGAACTTGTCGCCAACGGTACACGACTGATGATCGCCACCAACCAGGCGGGACCCGCCTGGCGGTTGTGGACGGGCAAAGAACGTTTCCCCACAACGGAGCAAGTTTGCGCGCGCTTCGAGGCTGTGGCACACGCCCTACCCGAATTGCGCACGGCAACATGGCTGGTCGCCGCTTATGATGCGCGGGTGGACCTGACTTCAGTCCAATTCGGGGAACTGGCAGACGCCTTCAATCGAAACGCTCCCAGTCTGAACCTCCGCGCTGCCGCAGAACCGATCTGGCGAAAACCGCAACCAGGTATGTTATGGGAAGCGTGCCGTCTTGCAGGAGTAAGCGCAGCGAAGGCCTGGTTTGTAGGGGATATGGACAGCGATGCGCAAGCCGCACAACTAGCCGGAATAGTTTTCCATTCTGCCAGCAGCTACTTTTGCGAGCAAGCGACCAGCGGAATTATCGAGAGAAGCCCTTAGTCAAGAAAAACCTCAACGTGTTCTCCATCCTCGTCATCAACCACATCAATCAACATCCCCGCCTCACCTTGCGCCAGGAAGGCTGACAACATTTCGGGATCCAGGGCATCCAGATCTGAAGTAAAACGTGAACCCAGCTTCAAGCCCGCACGCAACATAGCAGAGGGAAGAGTCACATTCACCCGCACCTTGCCTGTCGCCATATCCGTAACTCGAATGTGCAACCAATGCGCCTTCTTGGGCGTGACAGATGGCGTCTCCGCCCGGTTATCCAGTGCTTCCAACAACCGGGAAGCATCCTGAGGCGTGATTTTGCCTTCTTGTAACAACCGCAGAATGGTCAAACGTTCTTCACTTGAAGTCGGCACAGCGCACCTTCCTTTCCCAATGCCCCCACACACAATTCAGGCATCAGACCGTCCATCAATCCAATACACGATACATCTGCGTCAACAAACGGTGCCGTACAAAGCCCAGCTGCTGCAACACGTTCGCCAAAACCGTTTTTGAGTTCACAAATGTAACCACAGGCCAATGGCGGTGAGAGGATACACTTGCGAACGCCCTTGACACAGCTTCCTGCACCCGTGACTCATCCGCATCGGGCGATACCAATAATTCCCAAACATGAAAGCGACGCCTGAGATCCGTCTGAATACTTACCGCCAGTTGCGGGTCAGGTGTATCCTCGATCCAGGCCATCTCACGCTCACGATTGAACCACAAATCCAGTATGCGCTCAAAGCCACCAAAAGTGTAAAGATCAGGGCGGATTTCCAGGACTTGCGCCTGTATCCGTGACATCGTTTTCTCAGCCAGACCGGCCCACAATAGCCGGTCCAACGGCTGAGAACGCCGCCAGATAGTGCGCGGCGCATCCACGCGAGGCCAGGGAGTGCCAGAGTGCAGAAAATGCTCCACAGCACCCACAGCGCGAAAACCCAAGTGTGTATAGAGCGCGTAAGCCGCAGCATTATCTGCCCGCACTTCCAAACCTAACCAACGCGCCCCCGCAGTTCGGCTGGTTGCTTCGGCTGCTTGCATGAGCGCCCGTGCAATGCCACGCCCGCGACATTCAGGGTGCACCACTACATTGCCAATGATACGACCGTCATTCCAGGCAGGTAAGGCTCTTCGCAGTGAGAGATTGCCCACCACCCGCCCCTGCTCTTCCCATACAAAACCTTCCAGGTTTAGTGGGCCACCCCAGAGAAGCTGCGACCAAATCCCATAACATGCCCGGCGCCGCATCTGCGCCAGCAACTTCTGCCCTAGAGGGTCCATCTCCTCACGAAAGCCCAGCTCAATCAGCCCGACAATCTCAGGGAAATCATGTCGCGGGTCGAGCGGCCTAAGTCCCTGCACGGGAGACTGCCTCAGCAGTGATGCAGGGGAAGTGATCACCCAACACGCCTCTGCTTGAGTTGTCGGATGGCTTCGGTGACATTAATCTGCCCCAGCGCCAGCGCATCCAATACCGATTGGCGGTCTTCAACCTCCTCTTCAGCTGCAGCTCCCACCTCGTAACCCAAAGCGTGGATCACATCATTCAGACGACTACGCACGGTGGGATAGGACAAATCCAGTTCGTCTTGCACACGCGTGAATTTACCTTCACAGCGCAGAAAGACCTCTACGAAGGCCCATTGCTCCGGCGTAAGACGCAGAATTCGTTGTAAAACAAACTCACCCTGAATTGCCGTATTACAGTTGCGGCATATCAGGCGCTCCACAATCAATTCTCCATCACATACAGGACATCGCACCGGTAAAGGATACACGTAGGTCCTCCACAAAGTCAGCCGAGTCAATCCCGCTCATCAATATGCTGCGCGCATTCACAGAAGCAGCGCTAATTTAGCTTCCATGATAATCCAAATACAGACCTGGTCAAACCTCAGGATCTACGGGGTGCGTTTTAACTTTGGGGTAAAAGTAAGATGGCTATCATACAAATGCCTTTTCTTTGAGTGTTTTTTTGCGGCGTGGCTGCGCCACACCGCAAAAAAACACTTTTATGACATCCCGGCATAAAAATTCTCACTACTACAAAAGTTGCCTTTCCTCGGATTTGTTCTATACTTAATATGAAAAACCCTGAGCCGAGTGCAAGAGGCACATCGGCACTATCAACAGGTCGGGGGGCATGGTATGAGCAACTTGCGAGGATCCAAGACAACGGACGACGAGGAATTTGAAAGCCTGTTTGAGTCTCTGAGTGGTAGCGAATCACAGCCCGCACCCCAAAGAGAATCTAAACGGGAACCCGGTGAGCGATTTTCGATTTTCAAGCGCCGCCGTAAGGCAACCGAGGCGAGTGCTGCCATACCAACAGAGGAACCCGAAACAGAGATACCCACTTTTAACCCGGAGATGTTGAAATCCCCCCTCGATTTGGATGCTGCCCGACAGGAGTTGCTGGCACCCGAACCGATAGAGGAATCTATCCCGGTCGCAGCCCCAACTGCTGCGGATGAAGCGCGGGCACCTATCAGAAAGCCCAAGCGCGAGTCACGTAACGCCAGGGTCAAGCCGATCCAGTTAGCCATTCTAGGCGTGCTCTTCGTGCTTGTTTTAGCCATTTATGGTGCGCTGGCGCTCGTCATCACACGCACACGCCCCCAAGCTGTCGTCACCCCCATTTCCCTCCAGGAGCTCGAGATAGCCATCGCTCAGACCGCAACGCCCACCCCACGCACCGAACCAACTGCCACTGCTGCTCCGCCCATGCCTACCGCAACGCCTCAACCAGCAGTGTCAACGCAATACGACCTACAGCTATTACGCGATCCAAATAACAAAGACTTGCGCGTCAAGCGAGGTTATAAATACCTGGAGTTGCATGCCTACGACCTGGCAATTGGTGACTTTGAACACGTGCTGGCATCAGACTCGCAGGATTCCAGCAGTTACATCGGATCGGGGCAAGCGCATTTCTACGCCCGGCGATGGAAACAAGCAGAGACAGCATTGCGTGCCGCTCTCAATAATGACGAAAACAGTGAAGAGGCGCATTTTTGGCTCGGCACGGTTTTATATTACCAGGAGCGCTGTGATGAAGCCGCCGATGAATTCGACTGGGCAGCTGAACTCAATCCCGAGAACCCTCGCAACGAAGCCTGGTTGGCTTTGGCTGCAGCCGAATGTGGGCAGATACCAGAAGCAGAAGCCGCAGCTGAACGAGCATTGGCTCTAGATGATGGTTATATCCTCGCATATCTGGGACGCGCGCAAGTGCGTATTAGCCAGGGGAATATCGAAGCCGCACAAGGCGACCTGCTCTACGCACGCAATCTCGCGCCCTATAATTTCGACACCCTGCACATGCTGGGACGTTTCTATGCCGACAATATCCCAGAACGCATTGTCGAAGCGGAGCGCTTAATCCTACAAGCACAGAACTGGGCTACCTGGGATCTACAACGCGCACAAGCCTTCCAAACCCTGGGACGTATTTACCTGGCGCAAGGACGCAAAGAAGAGGCGCGTCGAGTCTTCGTACAAGCCTCAGACCTGGCAATGGTGGATGGGCAGATAGGGCTACCCGATTTAAGTGCAGACCTGGATCGTGCGCTCGTCCCGTAGCAGGTATGGAGCGATCGAGCTCGTAGGCGATACCGGCACCAGAACAACCCCGGCGGCGTTGCTGTCAGCCTGCTTGCTGATCTTGTGTACGATCGGTTGTGTGGCGCCTTTAGTGCGTCACACGCCCCATCCCGACCCGGCAACCACCATGCAATTTCCGGAGCTCCCACCCGCACAGGGTAGCGTCCCAGCGCCCGTAGCCACGCCGGCGCCCCGCCCACAACTGCAGCAACAGCCCGATGCTCAGGGTTTGTCACACCCCACTCTCGAAGACTTCTGGGATGGACGAGCAGAATTTGTTGTGGATGTGGTGGATGTAAAACTACCGATGGGAGAGTCTGATACCATCGTCATGAGCAATGGAGAGTTGTGGTCGTTTCTCCATGCCAGTTACCCGTCGGCAGGGACTGTGGATCGTTGTGGCAATGCGGTGAGTTTCCCGGGTTGTACGGTGATTTATCGCAGCACCGATGGCGGCTTCAGTTTTCAAGCCGAAGACCCGCCCGTATGCCAGTTCGATTGTCTCGCATGCCCCTGCGATTCGGATCTCGATCACATTGACCAGCAACAATACCCCCGAGTGGCCTATGGTGGAGAAACGCTGTTCCTGGTGTATGAATACCGGGGACGAGTGCGAATGCGACGTTCCAGCGATGGGCTTCAGTGGGGAGAGGCTGAGAGAATCAGCCCCTCGACCATCTGGAAGCGCTGGTTAAGGGATTGTTATCCAGAAGAAAGCATTGGACAACATCCCTTTGTTCCTTACGATTATGAATGCCTTGCCGGCGGTCCGCCTGGAATCGCCATTATAGATGACACAATCTATGTCTTCATGGCGTTGGGACAAAATCCCGGCTCAATGGGGTGTTACTATGGACCTACGAGCAGTGCGGCGATGGAGTTTCAGCGATGCCAGCATAATCCCCTCTTCACCGGCGCAGAAAGCTATGGACCTTTTGGGGCGTCAGGCGAGACGGCTAACCCCTACTTCGACTTCCGCATGATCAGCTCCGCCGAGGTACAACACATCAACGACCGCTTCTATATGCTCTATGAAGGGATACGCGGACCAGGACCGGGCGATCACGGCGACACGCAATTTGCTCTAGGATTGGCTCGCAGCCTCGAAGCCCGTATTGACGGACCATGGGAGAAATTCACCGGCAATCCGATTCTAGTGAACCTGCCTGGCAATGTCGGTTTAGGGCACGCTGACCTGATTGTCCTCGACGGACAAACCATACTGTACACGTCTCTGGATGGGAAGACCCGGAGCCGGCTCGTGCTCATCTGGCGCTCATAGAATCCCAACACAGAGTTTGCACACGGTATCTCGTTGAATGAGTCAGCACAAGCATAGACTAAAAAACTCGGAAGAGTATAATCCAAACAAATGCAGAAAAGTAGCCCAATTTTGAGCGCGCAAAGCACGCAGAGGCAGCTTTTACCAAAATGAACGAAAGTAAATCGTTAGTTCAAGGAGCTCAAAGCAATGAATGCTAAAGTTGAAGAACTGAAGAAGCATCTATACCAGGTATACGATATCAGGTCGGCAGCGGCAGTGCTGGAATGGGATCAACAGATTCTCATGCCTGCAGGAGGGGCCACGGCGCGGGGAGAGCAGGTTGCGACCCTCAGCGCACTTGCACACGAGATAGCTATCTCTGAGAAGACAGGACGGTTGCTTGAAGCCGCAGAGGCAGAGGTTGTGGGGATGGCTTATGACTCCGACGACGCGAGTCTGGTGCGCGTGCTGCGCCGTGACTACGACAGAAATACCAAAATCCCCACAGAACTGGTCGCCGAGCGCGCCAAAGTCACAGCCATGGCTTACGAAGCCTGGAAACAGGCCCGGGCTGAAAACAACGTGGCCCTTTTCGAGCCGCATCTGGAGCGGGTTATGGATGTCATCCGCCGCGTTGCGGATGCACTAGGCTATGAAGAGCACCCCTATGATGCCCTGCTTCAGAATTTCGAGCCAGGGATGAGAACCTCGCAGGTCACCCAGCTCTTTGAGGATCTCAAAGCGGGTCTTGTGCCACTGCTCAAGGATATCACCGAACGCGGCAAGCCGATTGACGACAGTTTTTTGAGCCGCGACTATGACGTGAACCGGCAATGGGATTTTACCCTCGTCGTCCTGCGCGATATCGGTTACGACTTCAATCGGGGACGCCAGGATCAGGCGCCCCACCCCTTCACCACCACGTTCGCGTGCGATGACGTCAGATTGACGACGCGCCTGTTTTCCAACCGTCCACAATCGGCAATCTTCAGCAGCGTTCATGAAGGCGGGCACGCGCTCTACGAACAAGGATCGCCGGCGCACTTCGACCGCACAGCTCTTGCGGGCGGCGCCACCATGGCATTGCACGAATCGCAATCACGCCTCTGGGAGAATATGCTGGGACGCAGCAAAGCCTTCTGGCAGCACTATTTCCCTATCCTCAAAGCCTTCTTCCCAAAACCGCTGGCAGATGTGAATCTTGAACAATTCTACCGTGCCGTGAACGTTGTGCGCCCCGATTTCATCCGCGTAGAAGCCGATGAGGTCACATATAATATGCACATTTTCGTCCGCTTCGAGTTAGAGCAGGCGTTGCTCGCGGGCACGCTGGCCGTCAAGGATGTACCGGAGGCGTGGAATGCCAAATACCAAGACTACCTGGGCATCACACCACGTAACGATGCAGAAGGCTGCCTGCAAGATGTCCACTGGTGCAGCGGTCTGGTGGGGTATTTCCCCACCTACGCGTTGGGCAATCTGATCGGGGCGCAGCTGTATCGCCGGATGAAAGCTGACCTTCCAGATGCTGAGACGGGTTTTGCACGCGGGGAATTCCTGCCGCTGTTAGCCTGGATGCGCGGCCACGTGCATGGACATGGCGCCAAATTCACTGCAGCGGAATTGCTGGAACGCGAACTGGGCGAAGAGATTAGCGCACAACCGCTGTTAGAATACATGCGCGACCGCTATAGTGAAATCTACGCGCTGTGAGTTATCATGGGTACAAGAACAAGGTTTGGAGAGCGGCGCTAAGCGCCGCTCCTCAATAATCCACGCCAGCCTTCCGGGGGCATATCACAGCAAAACCTGCCCCTCCATCCTTAAAACATGACCATACTCACCCGAAGCATGCACACACGGCTATTGTCCCGCACTGTCGAATGTGCTACAATTGATGGAATTGGGTAATTTCTATCTAAGGACCAGAGGCAATCCATGAATATCCCCGAAGAGATTCGGTCGCTCGAAGCACAGTTAATTATCTGGCGACGTGATTTTCATCGCCAACCAGAACTTGGTCTGGAAGAGAAGCGCACCGCTCAAATCGCTGCGCAGACTTTGCGCACGCTGGGCTACGAAGTGCACGAGGGCATCGCACGCACCGGCGTCGTCGGGCTGCTACGCAACGGCGACGGACCTACGATCATGGTTCGCGCCGATATGGATGCACTGCCCATTCAGGAAGAAAACTCTGTGGACTATGCCTCACAGCGCCCCGGCATGATGCACGCTTGCGGGCATGATGGGCATGTCGCCATCCTACTGGGCATCGCAACCGCAATGGCACAGCACCGCGAGCGCTGGCAGGGCACACTGATGCTCGTCTTCCAACCGGGTGAAGAGGGGCTGAACGGTGCGGAGATTATGATTCGCGAGGGGGTTCTAGAGCGCTTCAAACCCGACCGCGCGCTGGCGTTGCACCTCTGGAACGATCGCCCCGTAGGCATTGTGGATGCCACACCCGGACCGGTAATGGCAGCTGCAGAAACCTGGGAAGCCACCATCACCGGCAAGGGCGGGCACGCGGCACAACCAGCAGAGACGGTTGACCCCGTTATCGCCGCAGCGATGACGGTGCTCGCACTGCAAACCATCGTCAGTCGCAATGTACCCGCTACCGATGCCGCAGTCGTCACCGTCGGGATGATTCACGCAGGCGAGGCCTTCAATGTAATCCCCGATCAAGCGCAGTTACGCGGAACAGTGCGCACCTACAAACCGCAAGTGCGGGAAACCGTTTTGCGGCGACTCGATGAAGTCATCCAGGGCACAGCAAAGATGCTGGGCGCGAGTGTCACGCTGAGACAATATCCGCTTACCCCCGCGTTGGTCAACGATGCTGAGACCGCACAAAGTGTCCAACAGTGCATTGTCACCGTATTGGGAGAGAAAGGCCTGAGCACGGGCTTACAAGTAATGGGCAGCGAGGATTTCGCCTTCTTCCTGCAGCAGGTTCCCGGCTGTTTCTTCTTTGTGGGGTCGGGAAAACCGGGGGCGCCACTGCTCCAGCACCACAACCCCCACTTCGATATTGATGAGCGCGCACTGACCATCGGCGCCGCAGTCATGTTCGAAGCCCTGCAACAGCTGCTGCCACGACACGGAGTTTGAGATGCCCCAGCGCGGTCCGCTTCAGTGGGTAGATGGTGAAGGGTGGCTCATTCTCGCCGGTGGCGGCGATTGGCGAAGAGGAGAAACAGATGTTGTTGACGCACACGTCCTCAGCATAGCCAATCTGGATCGCCCAATCATCGCGCTACTCTCCGAGAATGATCGAGAACGCGGATACAGCGTTCTTGATCACTACGCCGCCCTGGGTGGGCCTGGCGGCGAGATGGTGATCCTTGACGGGGCACAGCGGCAAGTGCTGCACGAACCCCGCTTCTTGTCGCTGATCGCTGAAGCCGGTATCCTCTATCTTGGCGGCGCCCAACCCTGGATTCTGACGCGTAGCCTGCAAAACACACCCGCGCTCGCTCAAATCCTAAAGGGCTACGGAACGCTCCAAGGATTGCTCATCGTCGGAGCAGACGGCGGCGCGGCAGCGCTTGGCGCCTGGATAGCCAGGCCCGGTCAAGAAACCAGCACTGCTCCTGGACTGGGTTTGATACGCAGCGCACTTATCGCACCACAATTTACCGGTGTTCAGGAAAATTCCAGTTTGCGCACGCAATTGCAGCTGCACCCCGGCTTCGTAGGGCTGGGTATTCCCCGCGGGGTTGCCCTGGCGCTCGGACCTCAAGGACAAGTGGAAACATGGGGACAGGGCGAAATAACCGCAGTAGTTCATGAAAGCCCTCTCGATTGAAGCAAACACGGCTTCCGTGAGGCAGCGACCTGCTAAGGAAGGGACTGAGGGGACCAGAAAAGTTCTGGGAATTCACGAGATAAAGATTGACACACAGATATAGGGTGAGCGGGGGCATTTCAAGATTATTGCGGGAGCTCTGTGGGCCAAGGCGCGCAAAGCCCTGTACTCAAGTGTAAGAATGTGCTCTAGGAGGAGGCAGAATGGGTATCAATACAAGGACCGTTGTTGTACGGATAGGGGGCGAAGCCGGCGAAGGTACCGTCACTTTGGGTGAGGTATTCACCCGTATAGCAGCACGCGACGGACTGGAAGTCTATACCTTCCGCACCTATCCGGCAGAAATCAAGGGCGGGCAAGTGCTGTTTCAAACCCGACTTGGGACTGAGCGGGTGCTCAGCGAAGGTGATGCCGCGGATGTCCTGGTCGCCATGAACCTGCAGGGTTGGGAAGAGAACCTCAATGATTTTCACCCACACGGCGTCCTGATCTACGATCCCGATGCGGTTCCCAATCCAGAGACACACGGACGCCAGGCCTATCCTGTTCCAGTTACCAAAATCTCTAAGAGTTTCGACTTTGTACGCGGTAAGAACCTGGTCATGGTGGGTGCACTCGCCTGGATCTTCCGCCTCAAGCTCGAAACCGCCCGCGCAGTCGTGCAGAAGAGCATGGGGCGTCACGCGGAAGTCCTGGAGAAGAACCTGCAAGCTATCGAGGAAGGCTTTAATTACGCACGAGAGCACTTCCCCGAGATTTTCCCCTATGAACTGCCACTGCCCGAGAAATCCGCCGAACGGTTACTGCTTTCGGGAGCCGAAGCCATGGCTCTGGGAGCACTAGAAGCCGGCTGTCGCTTCTTCGCCGGCTATCCCATTACTCCGGCAACAACGGTCATGGAGACGATGGCACGTTATCTGCCCATGTTTGGCGGCACGCTTGTGCAGGCAGAAGATGAGATTGCGTCCATCAACATGGCCATCGGCGCCTCTTATGGCGGATTAAAATCCATGACCGCCACCTCAGGTCCGGGGCTTTCCCTGATGATTGAAGGCTTGAGCATGGCAAGTATGGCCGAGATTCCGGTAGTGGTCGTGAATGTACAACGTGCATCGCCCTCCACCGGTATGCCTACCAAGACCTCACAAGGGGACCTGTTCTTGTCGCTTTATGGAGGACATGGTGATGGCCCACGCTTCGTCCTGGCGCCCGACTCGGTAAAAGATTGCTATTACCAGATGATCAACGCTTTCAGTCTGGCGGAACACTTCCAAACGCCGGTAATTGTGCTCTCAGATCAGGCGATGGCTTCACGTGTCGAGACGATCCCCTATCCAGAAGCCATCTGCGGGGTCTGGAGCGAATGCCTCGAGCGCATTCTGCCCACGCCGGAACAGCTTGAGCAAGATTACCGGCGTTATCGGATCACCGAGAGTGGGCTTTCACCGATGGCAATACCGGGCATGCGCGGTGGCATGTATTTGGCGGAGAGCCTCGAACACGATGAATATGGGCACCCGGCGCAATCGCCGGAGAACCACAAGAAGATGATGCAGAAGCGCGCCCGCATTGTTGAGAGTGCGCGCAAACACCTCGTCAACTGGGATTCTTCAGTGCGGCGCTGGGGTGTCGCCAACGCCAAATTCGGCATCATGGGTTGGGGCAGCACCCGCGGCGCCGTCCGCGAAGCCATGGAGCGCCTGGCAGCTGAAGGTGTGGGAATCGAAGCGCTTTACCCGCACACCTTACTGCCCATGCCTGATCAGGCTGTTGCTGAATTTCTGCGTGGAAAGAAAGCGATTCTGGTTCCCGAGCTCAACTTCACCTCGCAATTCGCCCGGGTGATCGAGCATCGCTATTACAAACAACTTGATGCTCGCGATATTCACGTTCACATGCTGGCGAAGGAGGAAGGCGTGCCCTTCAAGATCGAGGAAATCTATCAAGCGGCACGCAATATGATCCAGATCGAAGGAGGTCGCTGATGGCACGCAAACCCAATGACTACAAGAGCAATGTCAAACCCATCTGGTGCCCTGGTTGCGGAGATTATGCCGTCCATGCCGCATTGATGCGCGCCTTCGCCGAGCTCGATTTGGCGCCTGAGAATATCGTCGTGGCCTCTGGCATCGGCTGCTCCAGCCGCCTGCCTGGTTTCATATCCACTTACGGTTTTCACGGCATCCACGGGCGTGTGCTCCCACTGGCAACGGGCATCAAACTGAGTCAGCCGGATAAAACTGTTGTGGCTGTTGGCGGCGATGGTGACGGGCTGAGCATCGGAGGGGGACACTTTCCTCACGCCGCGCGTCGCAATATCGAGATCGCCTATATTATGATGGATAACAGCATTTACGGTATGACGAAGGGGCAGGCATCGCCCACCTCCGAAAAAGGCACCAAACAAGCCGCATCACCCTACGGCACCATCGAAGCGCCACTTAACCCTATTCTGCTGGCATTGGCGTACAACACCTCCTTCGTCGCCCGAGCTTTTTCCGGCGAGTTGAAGGAAATGGTAGAAATCTTCAAAATAGCCCTGCAACATCCAGGTTTCGCCTTTGTGCAGGTGCTTTCGCCCTGTGTCTCTTTCGCCAACACCTACGACCTGTTCCGCGAGATTACGGCGCCGCTGCCGGAAGACCATGATGTCACGAATATTACCGCTGCGATGCAACTAGCACAGAGCCAGGCGCCATTGTATCGGGGTATCTTCCATCATTCAGTGCGACCGGGATATTCGGAACAAATAGCAGAAATACAGCAACGCGCCCCCAAAATCACCACAGCGGAGCTCATGGACCGCTACGAACGCTAACGCGACCTTTCCAGGAAAAGAGGTAGGAGCAGAGTAGAGTTAAATCTACCCTGCTCCTATCTTCAACCTGGCTAAAGAAAGCCAATTCACTAGAGCACAACCATGTCCAACCTGCGTCTTATTGCTACAGACATTGATGGCACCCTGGCAAATAACCAGGGTGAGCTTGCACCGGAGACCATCACGATGTTGCAGACACTCCTGCAACGCGGTATGCCCGTCACCCTGGTCACCGGGTTGAATCCCTGGCCTGTAAGGCAGTATCTGGCGAAGATTAGCGAGGGACGCCACTTTCCAGAACTACGCGCGATTAGCTTTAACGGGATTTTTCTGCTGGAAGGTGAGGAACTCCATGAGGGCTGTTTTACGGCGCCAGAGGTGATTCGCGAGGCCATCGCTGTGATGTTAGAGGCGAAGCACGTCCCGCTAGTCTTCGGCGAAGATGGCATCACCCGTTTCTTCCCCCTGGCAGCGGGCATGGCAACCGTTGAGGCGCTGATTGCTGCGCGCCCCTACCAGCCCTTCGAAGCCGTCGTCAGCGCCGAAGCGCTATTCGCCGTACGACCTGCGCTCGTATCCATGACCGGCAGTGCAGAAGAGGCCGCGGACCTCTATCCACGTCTGGAAGCTGCGGTGGGCGAACGCGCCTATGTGGTATACCAACCAGGACTGCAGCGCAGTTGGGTGGAGGTAAATCACCACGAAGCGCGGAAGGATATCGCCCTACTGGCGCTCGCTGCGCGACTTGGCATCACACCGGAAGAAATCCTCTACTTTGGGGATAGCCTTAATGACCTGCCGGTTTTCGAGGCCGTTCCGCACGCCGTCGCGGTCGAAAATGCCCGCCCAGAAATCAAAGCCCGCGCCTGGCGTATTGCTCCATCCAATGATGTAGCCGGGGTTGCGCGCTTTCTCGCAGAACTGTTTGGGGGCGGAGAAGCATGAGCGGAGCTCTGTCGCTCGACGTTTTCGCCCCGCAGCCACAGTTCTTAGTCCACTAGGTTAAACACATGACCGACTTTCCACGCGTGATTAGCTTCGACAGCGGCATCACCATGGTGGTGACGGATCTTCACGGGGACTGGAGGTTGTACGAGCGGTACCGCGAGCTCTTCCTGGCGCTCTACGAGCAGGGCCTGGCGCAACGCCTCGTCTTCACCGGAGATTTGCTACACCATATCGGACCAGAAGAAGAAGACCGTTCTCTCGGCATCATCCTCGATCTGATGGCTCTTCAGAAGCAGCTGCCCAACACCATTTTCGTATTGCTGGGCAATCACGAGTTGCCCCATCTGTACCACATTCCCCTCTCGAAGGGCGACTATGCCTTAACCCCGCGCTTTGAAGCAGCGCTAGGCCCTCAAAGGCAGCGGGTGATGGACTGGTTGGAGGCGTTGCCATTTTATGCGCGGACACGAGCAGGCGTAGCGCTCTGTCATGCGGGGGCCTTTCCCAAGGCGATGGAAAGCGATGCTCTGATGCAGCTGCTATTTTGGTCTCACCGGGCATTGCTGGCGGAGAGCGCCATGCGAGTACCGGAAGAAGCGCGTCATGCCTTGCGCGAGGAGCTGGGACGCCTTTTGGGCATCCCATACCCCACCCTTGCCCGAACGTACCTCGCCGTTACCGATATCAAGGATCCGCGCTACGATGATTTTCTCCTCGGGCAAATTGTCGCCAGCGACTCGCGTTTCGATGACCTCTGGTCGGCTTTTTTTACACGGAACGAGCGCGAGTATGGAGAAGAACACTACGAGGTGATGCTGATAGCGCTACTGGCGCAACTCTCGCAAGGCTACGCCGCACAGCGCATCCTCGTGACGGGACATCTCACCTGCCGCAACGGTTACCGTATCCTGGCAGATGACCGGCAGCTGCGTCTCGCCAGCGGCATCCACGCGGAGCCGCTGAGTTCGTGCCGCTATCTGCTCTTCGATGCAGGTCGCCCGATCATGCGGGCAAGCGAACTACTGCCGGGATTGGGCAATGTGTTCGAGCAATGAAAACCGGCTATCTGAGTGAGATAGCCGGTTGGTTTTCATGGGTGATCGCCAGGCATCAGCCGTGTTTCACCGCAGCGAGGGGGCGATTACTAGATGGTATGGGGTTGAATGAGGTCCCACTTGTTGCCATATAGATCCATGAAGACCACGACCCAGCCGAAAGGCTCGTTGCGCGGTTCCTCGAGAAATCGCACCCCGTGTGCGCGCATATAGTCGTAATCCCCCCAGAAGTTAGCGGTCTCCAGAAACAGGAAAACACGCCCGCCGGTCTGATCCCCCACACGGAGAACCTGCTCAGGCCCAACCGCTTGGGCCAGCAGCAATGCGGCGCCGGACAGTCCTGCCGGAGCTACACGCACCCAGCGTTTGCCATCCCCCAAGGGAGTGTCTTCGAGCACGGTGAAGCGCAACGCCTCAGTGAAGAAAGCTAGCGCCTCATCGTAATCGCGCACCAGAAACGTTAGCGAAGCAATCAAGTGTGCCATAAGTAAACCCCGGTTCGAAAGCGTCCCACTAATAGGCCCGACCGAAAATGGCGACTTCGCTGGCTTCGCGACCTGTGAAGACACAAGTCCCAGTGCCTCCCGGTTGCTCGAGCGGGATACAGCGGATCGTAGCCTTGGTCTCCTCTTTGATGCGGGCCTCATCCTCCCGGGAACCCGCCCACCGGGCGCGCGCAAAACCGGTCTCCACCACCTCTTTGAGCTCATCATAAGAGCGCACATCGTGAATGTGGCTATCGCGGAAAGCCAGCGCTTTCTGATAAATGGCCTGTTGGATCGTCGCCAGCAAAGCAGGCACGGTCGTCTCCAGATCCGCCAGAGAAAGGAGCGTCTTTCCCTCACGCCCGGGTTGATCGCGCCGAGCTGCCATCACCGTGCCGTTAGCCACATCGCGCGGACCTAACTCCAGGCGCAGCGGGACCCCGCGCATCTCCCAATCGTTGAATTTCCAGCCCGCAGAGAAGGTGTCGCGGTCATCCAGGTGCACGCGGCAGACATCCTGCAAGCGCTGGCGCAATGCACGCGCCGCCTCCAACACAGCCGCGCGCTCCTCATCCTTGCGCCAGATGGGCACAATGACTGCCTGCACAGGCGCCAGACGCGGCGGCAATACCAGACCCTGGTCGTCGCCATGGGTCATCACGACCGCGCCCACCATGCGGGTGCTCACGCCCCAAGACGTAGTCCACGCGAATTGCTGGGCATTGTTCTCGTCCAGGAATTTGATATCGAAGGCTTTGGCAAAATTCTGCCCCAGGAAGTGACTGGTACCAGATTGCAGCGCCTTGCCATCCCTCATCATCGCCTCGATGGTGTAACTGGTCACTGCGCCGGCGAATTTCTCGCTCTCACTCTTGCGTCCAGGGAGCACCGGAATCGCCGCTTCATTGACGGCAAAGTCGGTGTACACGCTGAGCATGCGCAGCGTCTCCTCAACGGCTTCTTCCTCAGTCGCATGGGCTGTGTGGCCCTCCTGCCAGAGAAATTCGGTGGTACGGAGGAACAAACGTGTCCGCAGTTCCC
Source organism: Anaerolineae bacterium (assembly GCA_026645815.1). Lineage (GTDB taxonomy): Bacteria > Chloroflexota > Anaerolineae > B4-G1 > SLSP01 > JAAZNO01. The sequence goes on from JAPKMR010000003.1 coordinate 122,508, forward strand.
AACGCACCACATTCGCCCATTGATTGATCAACAAGGGCAAATCGCGGTAGGACTGCACCCATTTGGCATACATATGGCCGATAATGGTCTCCGAGGTGGGACGTACCACCAAAGGCTCAACCAGTTCCTCGCCCCCGCCATGTGTCACCACTGCCAGCTCAGGCGAGAAGCCCTCTACATGCTCCGCTTCCTTTTCCAGAAAACTCATCGGGATGAACAAGGGGAAATAGGCATTGACGTGTCCGGTCGCCTTGAAACGGCGATCCAATTCGTCACGAATCCGTTCCCAGAGCGTATAGCCATAGGGCTTGATAACCATGCAGCCCCGCACGGGGGAATAATCAGCCAGATCGGCTTTCTGCACGATCTCGTTATACCACTTAGAGAAATCCTCATTTTGTGGCGTCAAAAAATCAGCCATGATGCACCTCGTCGCTACAGAATGCGCCCATTATAGCCGAAGCTGCACTTTAGAAAAGCAGGCAGGCTATCGCCTCTGACTGTTCGGGGACTGTTTTGCTGACTTAAGACAGATGCAGCTAAAGGTCGAAAATGACCGCTTGTTTTTGGAGTCTGCGTTGCGGGAACGCGCCTTGCAGGAGGATCCTGAAGTGGTGCGATTTATCAGCGGATAAGCCGCCCGAAGTTGATGCCGGCAGCATCCCATTCAATCAGGCGAAAGGGATAGACATTGACAACATCGGTGGCAAGATAGCGCGTTTGCCAGACTTGTGGACCATAAATGTGCTTATGCCCATGCAACAGCAAGCGAGGACGGAAATGCCGCATCAAATTGACGAAGGCTGCGAAACCGAGATGGGCTGCATCAGGGCCATCATGGATGCCCGCGGCAGGGGCATGGGTAATCAAAATATCCAGGTACCGTCCAAAACGCGCTCGATTCCACAGCAGGCGCAATCCCAACACGAGCACACGCACGCGCATCTGCTGTTGAGAATACTGATAGGGCGCATCGGGACGATAGCGGGTACAGCCCTCCAGTCCGGCAATAAGCAAATCGGTGTTCCGCAAGTGTACGGTACGACGGTCCAGGTTATGTAGACCACCAGGCTCCGCCAGTACACTCACGCCCTCCTCATGACTATCGTGATTGCCATGCACATAGAAGGCGTGTGGGGGGGTGAGATTGGTGACCAGAAATTCGAGATAAGAATACGGCAAATCGCCGCAGCTCAAGAGCAGGTCAATGTTGCCCACCAGATTTTTGACCCGTGGCTGATACAGGATTCGCGCCACCGTATCGCTGACCACCAAAATCCGTAAGGGACGCGAAACCGGAAAGATGGGCTGAGATTTCACATTATGTCCCTGCTTCGGATGAGGGAGCTTGTGGTCCAAAACGGCGATAATTCACAGCCAGTTTATCCATAATCGCCTGTTCAAGGTCTATCTTCGTCAAATACGCCAGTTGGAGCAGGTAAAGCGCTACGTCGGCTAATTCTTCTGCCAGCGCCTCGGGAAGCGCCTCTTCACCCCATTGGAAATGTTCCAGCACTTCCGCGGCTTCCAGCGAAAGCGAAATTGCGATGTTGCGCGGGTTTTGAACTAGAGGACTGTCGGCAGCGTACCAGCCCATCGCAGCGACGAAGGTATTCATTTCAGCAGTCAAGTCTTTGATATCCATGGTTACCTCAAGTCAGTAGTATACGGCAGAATGCCATCCGGGCAACAAAAAGCCCCCAAAAGCCTGAGCTTTGGGGGCTTGAAAAACACGCAATCAGTCATTCCAACGGCGCAACGCCTCAACCAACAAGCGCACGCCATAACCGGTGCCGCCTCTGGGAATATAGGGACGGTCCTCATCCGCAATGCCCTGTGCAGCCATATCAATGTGCACCCAGGGTACGCCCTCGGGGACAAATTTGCTCAAGAAGAAGCCAGCTGTGATCGAGCCTCCCATACGGCTACCAACATGGCGCAGGTCCGCCACATCGGTCTTGAGCTGCTCACCATATTCTTCGAAGAGCGGCATGGGCCAGACGCGATCATAGGTCGCGTTGCCGGCAGCCCGCAAACGTTCGATAAGCCCATCATCGCCCATCACTGCCGCAGCCGGCGACCCGAGAGCCACCGCTTGCGCGCCGGTCAAGGTCGCGATGTCTATAATCGCCTGGGGGTTGAACTGCGCCGCATAGGTCAGCGTATCAATCAGGACCATGCGTCCTTCGGCATCAGTGCTGTGGATTTCAACCGTAAGCCCCTTGAGGGACTTCACCACATCACCGGGCTTGCTCGCCCAGGCATCCGGCATGTTCTCGGTGAGCGGCGCCAGAGCAACGACGTGTAATGGCAGGTCCAGCTGCGCTACGGCGCCAATGGCGCTGATAACTGCCGCAGCCCCCGCCATATCATCCTTCATCTTCCACATATCTTGCGAGGGCTTAATGGAGATACCGCCAGAATCAAAGGTGATGCCCTTGCCTACCAATACCACCGTGGGCAAATCCTCACGATCAGCATTGTGCTCCAGAATTACCATCTTCGCCGGCTCGCCGCCGCCCTTGTTCACAGAAAGTAAGGCGCCCATACCCAGGGATTCCATCTCAGGTTTTTCCATGATGCGACACTGCAAGCCCACAACATCGGCCATAACCTGAGCCGTCTCCGCAATCCTGGAGGGGGTGGCGACATTCGCCGGGCGATTGACCAGATTGCGCGCCAGGCAAGTGGCTTCCGCAATGATTTGGCCCGCGCGCGCACCCGCCTTGATGGCATCGAGTTTCGCCGGATCAAGTTCGACCAAAACCAGGGTTTCCGGATCAGGGCGGACATCATCGAGCTGTGTCTTGAGTTCCTGGTAACGATAAAGCCCCAGAATCGTTCCCTCAACAACAGCTTGTGCAGCGGTCTCGGTTTCGATGCCGCCAATGCCGGCGCCGTGAACGAGGGTGTGCAGCTGCGTCACACCTAAATCACGCGCCTTGCGCGCCACCGTTGCCGCTGCCTGGCGAATGCTCTCGACGGTGAATTTCTCTGCCTTGCCCAACCCGACCAACAACACACGTCGAGCAGGGAACTCGCCCACGGGATAGAGAACTGCCATCTCATTACGCTTGCCACGGAAATCGCCAGCAGCAATCAATGCACGAATCGCGCCGCCAAGCGCTACATCCACCGCACCCGTGGCGCCAGCCGGCTCAGTCACACCTTCAAAAAGATTAATGACGAGTGCTTGTGTCTCTTGTTCTTGAATCTTGCCCACGATAGTTTGAATTTGCATAATAGGCTCCTGAAAGTCGTCTTAGAAACGATCCACAGGCAAAGCTGCTCGACGCGCAGTAATATCGCCATAGGGTACGGGAAAAGCCGTTATCAATTTTCGTGCGTGAATCTGCAATTGTTCCCGCAGGAATTCGCCAGTAGCGGGGTTTTCCGGGAAACTAGTGACCAAGAATTCGAAGACGGTATTGATCTCAGAGTTTTCGATCTCATGGGCGAGCTGATAGGCATCCTCAAGATCAGTCACAGCACCGGCAGCTGCAACCACCTCATGGCGCAGTGCCTCTTGAGCCTGCCGCAAGACTTTCGCATCTACAGGAGAGTTCAACACCGCCGAATCAAGGCGTGTGCGCATCCGCTCAAGCACTCGGGCGTGGAGCGTTTCCGCGTGCGCCATCTCGCGCCAGAACTGTGCTACTTCGACGTAGGAAGAAAAACGCTGCGCCAGCACGAGATACATCGCCTCGGCTGCGTTCTCAGCAGTGATAGCTAGAGAAAAAAGGTGATTTACGGTATTGGCGTCAGTCATGATTCTTCCCATCCCCTATCATAAAACCGTCGGAAATACATCCCAAGTGACAAGCATCCCTTAATCTCTGCCGACTGACCCACACAGCAGAGACCGCCACGGGTAGCGATTGCAAATGCGTCACAATGGCTGAATACTTTAGTTATTATAACACAATTTCGATATTATTCCACAGGCAAGGTATACGGGGTGCATTTCAGGATGGGGGCAAGTTAGCATAAGCGCGAGACCACAGTGCATCAAAGCGTTGGTCTCCAGTCAGGACCGCCGCGCGCAGCGTCAGCATATGCTCAGCCCCCGAGCGACTCCAACGCATTCCGGGACCAGTGACGCGGGCTTTGAATTGCTTGGCGCCACTTTCAACAGCCCCACTGCCAAT
>JAPKMR010000040.1 GCA_026645815.1 Anaerolineae bacterium
TGTTTCATCTGTCTCCCTCGAAATGGTTTGCCTCCAGTATACACTATCTATCGGCAACGCTCAAGAGGGAGACTATCTTATAACGACCTCGCGGAAAACTGTATAAGTGGAACCACCAATTTGGGTTATAATTGACTCATTCCCAATTCATCCGGAGGATTGCCTTGGACCGACGCGAGTTCCGCATCGAGAACGCTTATACCTATAACCGCAGAGGCGCCGGGAAGTGGATACTCTCCCACTTACTGCGCTATCCGCTGTGGCCTCTGCTCGCCCTCGCCGCGACAATCGCCAATAACCTTGCATACAGCAACATTCAGCTCTTCGTAGGCAAAGGCTTCGATGTCATCAACAAACCGGGTTGGACTGACGACGCACTGTTGGCACTCGCGCTGGGATTGGGAGCCTCGGCGCTCATCCAGGGTATCACGGGATTAGGACGCAACTCCGCAGTAGAATTTATCGCGCAGCTGTTGGAACGCGATGCGCGAGAGGAATTCTATGCCGACCTGCTTGGCAAGAGCCAAACCTTCCACGGCAAACAACGCATTGGCGATATCATGGCGCGCGCCACGGATGATGTGCGCCAGCTCAATTACATGTTCAGCCCCGGCATCATGCTCATCACCGACTCGATGATGGGTCTCATCGTGCCGCTTATCTTCATCAGCACACTCAATTGGCGCCTGCTGCTCGTACCGTTGCTATTCACCGCGGCATTGGCATTCACTGTCTATGACTACAACCGTCGCCTGAAACCTGTGAGTTTTGCCCAACGAGAAAGCTATGGGCAGATGAACGCCGGTTTGGCAGAAGCCGTTGCTGGGATTGAAGTGGTCAAGGCTAATACACAGGAAAGCCGTGAAGGACACAGCTTCCGCGAAAATGCACGACGTTACCGCGATCATTTCGTCCGCCAGGGGATGTTGGAAGCGCGCTATCTACCGTTGCTGGTCTTCAGTGTAGCCTGGGGAGCCGCTTTTCTGCACGCGCTGCTCCTGTGGCGCGCCGGCAGCGTCAGCCTGGGGCAGGTAGTTTCCTTCATGGGGCTGTTTGGCGCGCTGCGCTTTCCCACCTTTATCTCCATCTTCAGCTTCAACCTGGTGCAATTGGGTCTCGCTAGCGCTGAGCGCATTCTCAAGCTACTCAACACCGAAACGGAGCTCGACGAGAACGAGCGCGGTGAGGCGCATCCCATTCAAGGCGCGGTTGCCTTTGAGAATGTGTGCTTCAGCTACAACGGTAAGCCCATCCTCAAAGACATCAATTTTACGGCCCAACCAGGCGAGACGATTGCCATTGTCGGGCAGACGGGATCGGGGAAAACCACGCTCACGCGCCTCATCAACCGCATCTTTGACGCAGATAGCGGAAGAGTGCTGGTGGATGGCATTGACGTCCGTGACTGGCAGCTGGAATCGTTGCGCTCCCAGGTCTCCACTATCGAGCAAGATGTATTCCTGTTCTCACGAACACTCGCGGAGAATATCGCCTTTGGTTGCGCCGATGCAGACCAGGGCGCTATCGAAGCTGCCGCCCGCGAGGCGCAAGCCCACGATTTCATCACCGGCTTCAATGAGGGCTATCAAACCGAAGTGGGCGAGCGCGGTGTAACGCTCTCTGGCGGGCAACGGCAACGCATCGCTATCGCCCGCGCCTTTCTGACCAATCCGCGCATCTTGATCCTGGATGACAGCACCAGCGCCATTGATAGCGCCACCGAGGACAAAATCCAGCGCGCCATGCGGCGCATCAGTCAGGAGCGCACGACTTTTTTGATCACGCATCGCCTAAGTCAAATTCGCTGGGCCGACCGAATTCTTGTGTTGCAACACGGCACGCTGGTGGACCAGGGCACACACGACGAATTGATGGTGCGGAGTGTGGATTACCGCCGAATCTTTGCGCGTTATGAGAATTAACGCGCTCAACAATCAGATAAGAGGATTTCTCCATGGGCTTCATTCTTGATGGTCTCGACACCGAATCCTACGACCGGAAATATAGCGATCGTGAGTTGGTGCGCCGCATCCTCAGCTATTTCCGCCCCTATACCCGGCAGATGGCGGGCGCCTCGGTACTGTTGCTGCTCAACTCCATCACCGGTACAGGAGGTCCCATTCTCATCTCCCGCGCTATTGACATCGTCGCCGAGCGCCCCACCCTCTCCACCATCCTTCTTATGGCGGGCGGGGTGTTGCTGTTAGGCGTTTTGGGCTGGGTCTTCAACTATATCCGCCGCGCCATCACGGCGCGGGTAGTAGGTGATGTAGTGCTCACCCTGCGCGAAGATGCCTTCGATGCCACCATCAGGCACGATCTCTCGTTCTTCGATGAACACGCCTCCGGAAAGATCGTCAGCCGGGTCAGTTCGGATACGCAAGATTTCTCCAATGTCGTCCTGTTGGTGCTCGACCTGGCAAGCCAGATCATCCTGGTCATCATCCTTTCAGTATGGCTGTTCAACATCAATGCCTGGCTCACCCTGGCGCTGCTGGGGATGACCCCCTTCGCAGTACTTATCGCCCTGAGTTTCCGGCGTCTGGCGCGCCGCATTACGCAGCAAGCCCGTCGCATCACCGCCAAAATCAACGCACAAATCCAGGAATCTATCAGCGGCATCGTGGTCGCCAAGAGTTTCCGGCAAGAAGCCGCCATCTATGAAACCTTCAGTCAGAACAACCGGCAGGCTTATCGCATCGGCATACGGCGCGGGCTAACACTCAACACCATCTTTCCGGTGATGAGCATCGCCTCAGGACTGAGCATTGGCTTGCTCTTCTACCTAAGCGGGTTGGCAACACGGGTCAGTTCGGCGGTGACGCCGGGGAACTGGTACCTCTTTATGCAAGCCGTAGGCTTCTATTGGTGGCCCATGATGAGCATCGCTTCGTTCTGGAGCCAGTTCCAGGATGGACTTTCAGCCGCGGAACGCGTCTTCGCGCTGATTGATGCTGAGCCGCGGGTGCGACAAACGGCGGCAGAGCCGGTCACGGAGCTCAACGGCGCGTTAGAGTTCCGCAATCTGTGCTTCTCCTACAACGATAGCGAAAAAGTGCTGGATGAATTCTCCCTGACGATTCAACCCCGCGAAACTATTGCGTTGGTGGGACATACAGGCGCAGGCAAGAGCAGCATCGCCCGGCTTATCACCCGCTTCTACGAGTTCCAATGCGGGGAATTGTGGGTAGATGGGCGCGATGTACGCACGCTGGATTTGGGGGAATACCGCCACTATCTGGGACTGGTGCCGCAAGAGCCTTTCCTCTTCTCCGGGACGGTACGCGATAACATCCGCTATGCGCGCCCCACAGCTTCCGACGATGAAGTCTGCGCTGCGGCAACTGCCATCAGCCAGGGCGAGTGGGTCACGGCCTTGACCAATGGACTAGATACGGATGTGGGGGAACGCGGGGCGAATCTCTCAATGGGGCAGCGGCAGCTGGTGGCTTTAGCGCGAGTTGTGCTCAAGAATCCCGTTATCTTCATCCTCGATGAAGCCACCGCCAGTGTAGACCCCTTCACCGAGACGCAGATTCAGGAGGGCCTGGAAACACTCATGCGCGACCGAACTGCCATCGTCATCGCGCACCGGCTCTCCACGGTGAAGAACGCCGATCGCATCATCGTTCTCGACCACGGGCGCATCATCGAAGAGGGAACCCACACCGCACTCCTGGCGCAGGGCGGGCACTACGCCGACCTGTACAATATGTACTTCCGGCACCAAAGCCTGGAGTATATCGAGACCTTTGCGCCGGCAGCGTGATCGGGGTCTAGAAGGTGAAAAACTCTTGCGGACAACTCCCCCTTAACCAGCTGCCGCCTCCCCCGGATAGACCAAACCCCACTGAGCGCGGAGCTGATCCAGGGTCTCCATGATGACCAGTGTTTCATCCAACGGCATGAGGGCGCTTTCAAGGCGTCCCTCACGCATACAGCGCGCGACCTCGTCCGCTTCATAGTTATAGCCATTTCCATGGAGTGGGAAGTGATAGTCATTGCCGCCAGCACTCCGCAACCGTCGCCACAGGCGGTTAAGCCCCAACGCGCGCCCAAATGACTTGATGCCTGCAGGTAACCGAGAGGGGAAGTTCGCCAAGCCCTGACGCGTCAATGTCAACCGCTCCGGACGGTACATGGGAGCGTGGATATGGATAGCGCCTTTTGTGCCAAGGATGCGCGCCTCGGTAGGCGTCGTCGTCTGCACCGCGGCGGACAATACGGCAAGCTGCCCCTGCGGGTATGCAAAAATCCACGCCGATTGCTCATCTACCCCGGTCACACCCAGATGCGCTGCCCCGGTAATCAGCTGCGGCGTTCCCAGCACCATGAATGCCAGAGAGACAGGATAGATACCTACATCAAGGAGTGCACCGCCACCCAAAGCCGGGTCGAGGAGACGGCTTTGCGGATCGAAGGACGTGCGAAAGCCAAAGTCCGCCATCACCATGCGCACGTCGCCAATGACGCCTTCGGCAAGCCAACGCCGAACCTGTACCATAGCGGGCAGATAGCGCATCCACATCGCCTCCATCAGAAACAGGCGTCTCGCCCGCGCCTCGGCAATCATCATCTGCGCTTCCGCCGCATTGAGGGCAAAGGGCTTCTCGCACAAGACAGCTTTGCCCGCACGGAGGCACAATAGCGTGTTCTCCGCGTGAAGAGTGTGTGGCGTGGCGATGTAGATGACATCCACATCCGGGTCTTCCGCCAACGCACGGTAATCCGCGTGGCGGCGGGGGATATCGAAGGCGTGCCCGAAACGCTCCGCCGATTCTGCCGTCCGCGAGCCGACCGCCACCAGGCGAGCATCCGGCAGTACTCGCAACCCTCGCGCAAATTGCTGTGCAATCGCGCCCGTCCCCAAAATACCCCAACGTAAATTGTCAGCCATAGGCACCTCAGAACTTACATCCAGGCGCGGCGGCGCATCCACAGGAACATGCCAACCGGCGCAAACGCCATTGATAACAAGACAACAATGAAAACAGGTGAACTCGTCCACGCCGGGAAAGGAAAAGAAGGTTGGAAAAAGTTCATACCGAAGAAACCTGCCAGGAAGGAGATTGGCATGAACAACGTGGTAATCACGGTCAACGTCTTCATGACCTCGTTCATGCGATTGCTGGTCACCGAAAGATAACTATCCAACGCGCCGCTGACCAGATCACGGAGGCTATCAATGATATCGTAGAGCCGTACCAGATGGTCGTAGACATCGCGGAAGAAAATGCTCTGTTCCGGTGGAATTGTGGCATAGCCGCCACGCGCCATCTTGTTGAGTACCTCACGTTGGGGGGCGATGATCCGCCGTAACGTGACCAGAGTGCGCTTGAGGGTGAAGATTTGCTCCAACAGGTGCGGTCCCGGATCGCCAAAGATTTGGTCCTCAATCAGATCAATCTCGTCATCAATGGTTTCCACGGTCACCATACAGTCTGAAGCCAGTTCATCGGCGATGCGATAGAGAAGATTGCACGCGCCCTTTTGCATGTGGCGTTCATCACGGCGACATGCCTGCCACACCCGCTCCAGGGCTTCTACGGGTTGGGTATGATAGGTGACCAGGTAATTGGATCCCAGGAACACATCTAGCTCCCGGGTTTCAAGATCTTGCCACGCCTCGACGCCAATCACTACAGCTTGCAACGCCAGATAGAGGTATTGAATCCAGTCATCAATCTTGGGCGAATGTGACTCCACCAGTGCATCATCAATCGCCAGGGGATGGAAGCCAAAGGTATCGCGTAAAACCGGCAGGCACATCTCCACAGGCGCTTGATCCAGATCTACCCATAATACCCCCTGTACGCCGCTCAAAACCCCGGCAAAATCCTGGGGCGGCAGGTCGGACTGCAAACCGCGTTCCTGAGAATAGTAGAGAGCACGAATCACTGAACAACCTCCTTGTATCACAGGGACATTACCGTCAGTTGGCGTAATCCAAGATCCCCACGCATAAGAACACCCCAGATAAGTCCACCGGCTTAAGCCATAAATCTCTGACCCAGATACTATAAGCAAGCCTGGAATTGTCAAAAAGATGTATAAAAGTCACTTGCAAACTGCGCAAAATCGGACACAATAGGTTTATGGTGAGCCATGCAAACAATAACCTCCTGTATTCACAGGTCATGAAGCATGCAAATTTCGATCCCCTGCTTCACATTCGCCGCGCGTTGCTCGCCATCTGTTTTCACCCAAGTCTTTAATCCACATTCAGAAAGGGGTAAGATATGAGACGTATAGTGTTTACGGTTATGTCACTGTTAATGGTCGGGAGCATGATGTTCAGTAGCTTTGTACCTACCGCGGCGCAAAGCGCCCGGGCTTCCGAGATAGCGCCATCAAGGCAATCAGGCCAGGAAATTGCTACAACCTGCCCTACAGATCTATTCTTCTCAGAATATATTGAGGGGTCAAGCAACAACAAAGCTATAGAGATTTATAACGGAACGGGCGCGGTAGTTGATTTGAGTCAATACCGGGTGGAGCTCTATAGCAATGGAAGCAACACCCCTGGTAATAACGTGACCCTCAGCGGTACCTTAGCAGCAGGCGATGTCTATATAATTGCCAATGCAAGCGCTATGGCCGAGATTCTAGCATTAGCGGACATAACCAGTACAATCACCTATTTCAACGGCGATGATGCGCTCGCGCTGCTGCACAACGACGTCATCATTGATGTCATAGGACAGATTGGCAACGACCCAGGCACTTTCTGGGGAACCGGAGACATCACCACAGCTGAACACACCTTGCTCCGCAAAAGCTCAGTAATGCAGGGTGATGCTGATGGCAGCGATGCTTTTGACCCCGCCGTAGAATGGGACGGTTATGCACAGAACTACATCGCCGATCTGGGAACGCACACGATTGACCCCTGTGGTTCTGGCGGCAGCTTCACCATCGCCAAATCCGCATCGGCTACCGTGGACGTCAGCGACGTATTCACCTACACCCTCGTCGCCACAAACGCTACCGGCGCGCTGCGCTCGAACGTTGTAATCACGGATAGCCTTCCCCTGAGTGCCACCGTGGGAACGATTTCCGACGGCGGCATAGCCACGGGCAACGTCGTGAGCTGGACCGTGGCCTCGCTCGCCGATGGTGTCGCAGTGACGCGCACGGTACAGGTCACCGCCCCCGATGCTGGCACCACGCTGGTCAACAGCGATTACGGCGTCTGGGCTTCAGATTGGCTCACGCGCGCTGTGGGCAGCGCGGTGAACACGGTTGTAGAGGCGCCTCTGGCTCTCGTCCCCATCGGAACCGCGCGAGGTTATGGCGCGGGCTGGACAGGTGCGATGCAGGGACAGGTCACGGTTGCTCCCGGAATGTATGGAAGTAATATTTTCGCCATTCAAGATTCCACTGGCGGAATCTACATCTATGCAGGCTCATACGCACTGCCAGCAATGACACTTGGCGACACAGTCTTAGTCACCGGGACTTTGAAACTTTACCACGGGCTTCTTGAAGTAGACCCGGTCTCAGGTGTAGTCAACCTGGGCGCCGGCACAGTGCCCGATCCTGCGCCAACCGCGACAGGCAGTGTTGATCCAACACAAGGGCTGCTGATCGAGGTCACGGGCACAGCGACGTGGGCTTCAGCGCCGCCTGCCCCAGGCGCTGCCAACTGGACGTTCAGCATTAACGATGGCAGCGGCCCAGTAGCGGTATTTGTGGATCGAGATACTGCTATTGATATGACCGGCTACACCAGCCCAGCAGAGATGACGGTGATTGGTTTCAGCGGCAGCTACGATGCTCCGCAAATCATGCCGCGAGTACAATCCGATATCGTGGTAGCAGCTGCACCAGACTTCACCATCGCCAAATCCGCGCCGGCTACCGTCGGTATCGGGGAAAGCTTCGCCTACACCCTCGTCGCCACGAACGATACCGGCGCAGTTCGCAACAACGTGGTCATCACGGATAGTCTGCCCCTGAGCGTGACCGTGGGAACCATTTCCGACGGCGGCACAGCCACGGGCAACGTCGTGCGCTGGGATGTGACTTCGCTTGCCGATGGCGCCGCAGTAACGCGCACAGTACAGGTCACCGCCCCTAATGCCGGTGCTACGCTGGTCAACAGCGATTACGGCGTGTGGGCCAGCGACTGGCTCACGCGCGCCGTGGGCAGCGCAGTGAACACGATTGTAGAAGAACCGGCGCCACCCATCCTCCCCATCTACGACCTGCAATACACCACCATTGCTGGAGGTGATGGGTGGTATCCATCGCTCTATGAAAACGAGGTAGTGACCACTACCGGCACCATCTGCGCGCTCCTTTCCAAGGGATACATCCTAACCGAGGAAGCGGGTCCCTGGCACAGCCTCTATAGCTATAGCGGCTCTGGAGCCAAGCCACAATTGGGCGGTGAATACCTGCTCCGTGGCACGTTACTGGAATACTACGGGATGACGGAATTCAGCTATCCCGGTCGGGCCTTCCAGGGCGATGGCGCCGATGTCTGCGCGCCCACGGTGGTCACCGCAGCGCAAGCGCCTTACAATAATCAGACACAGAGCGAGCCTTATGAGAGTGTCATCGTGGAATATCACGATGTCACGATTACATCCGTCACTAGCAACCGCGCCTTCTTCACCGATAGCAGCGGCGGAACCGGCGCCATCGGCAAAGATGGCTATTATCCTACCGATATCCAGGCGGGGCAGCAGTATATTTATGTCCGCGGTCCCCTGATCTATACCTATGATGAGTACCGGGTGATGCCGCCCTCGGCGAGCGACATCCGCCTGCTCGATCTGACCGCACCCACCGTCTTCAGCACTTTGCCTGCGAATGGCGCAACCGGTGTAAGCCCTTACCAACCGCTCTACGCCACCTTCAGCGAGCCGGTTAGCCCCACCACAGTGAGTGCAGCGACCTTCCTGGTCACGGGTCCCGGTGGCGCAGTAGCGGGGACGGTGACCTATGATGCTGCCAACAAGCAAACGACCTTTACACCCGCCGCAGCACTTACCGCTAACACTACCTATACTGCAACACTGACCGGCGGCATAGAGGACTTCTCCGATAATGCGTTGGTTCCCTACACCTGGAGTTTCACTACGGGACCGGCAGATGTCACAGCCCCAACTGTGATTGAACGCATTCCAGATGCAGATGCAACAAATGTAGCGCTCAATGCCAACATCGTGGTCACCTTCAGCGAGAGCCTCAAACCGGCAACCGTCGTTGCAGGCAACTTCGCCCTCGTGGGACCTTACGGCGCAGTGCCGTGGGATGGCGTCGCCTATGACATGCCGACCTCACGCTTGACGCTCAATCCGGGTGGCTTGCTGCTGCCGGAAACGGTCTACACCTTCACCATCGCGCCCGCCATCACCGACTGGGCAGGGCTTTCCGTAATTCCTGAGGATCGCAGCTGGTCCTTCACCACGCAATCCGAACCCCCAATGACAGCGTATCTGGGCGACCTCCACAATCACACCGGTTACTCCGATGGCTCATTGACGCCCTTCGAGGCCTACACACGCGCCAAAGCTGCCGGGCTGGATTATCTGGCAATCACCGATCACTCCTACGCAGTTGATGACACGGAATGGGCCGATTCCCTGACACAAGCCGAAGCCTTCACCGAAAACGGCCTTTTCGTGGGGCTGCGCGGCTTTGAATATACACAGGGCGCAGAAGGGCATATCAACGTCTACAACACGGTGCGCCATGCAGTCCGTAGCGATGTCGGCGGCACCACCGCGGATTTCACTCCCAACCTAGAGAAGGGTGAAACGGTGGATGGTTTCTACAACTGGCTGGCAATCACGGGCACACTGGCGCTCGATGATTCCGGAACAGTGATGATGTTCAACCATCCCGGTTGGATCAACTTCAACGATTGGAAATACCATCCCGAGGTCGAAGAAATCGCCCAGCTCGAGGAAGTGGGCAACGGTTGGGGCAGCTCCTACTTCTTCTCCTGGGAAGAGTGGATTCGCTCGCTGGATTATGGCTGGAAAGTGGGCGCGACCAACAACTCCGACAACCACACCCCCAACTGGGGCACCATCACCACACACCGCACCGGCATCGTAGCGCCCGCGCTCACCAAAGCAGACCTGATGGATGCACTGCGCGCACGTCGCACCTACGCCTCAGAGGATGCCAACACCACGCTCTACTTCAAAGCCAACGGCTACTGGATGGGTTCAGAACTGCCCAACACGGGCAGCATGAACTTCGAGATCTGGGGGGACGATCCTGACGGCGAGCTTGTCACCCAACTGGAACTCTACACCGATGGCGGTATCGTAGTCACCTCCACCCAACCGACCGGCGCCGGCTTCAACTGGGCGTTCTCGCATGCAATCACTCCGGGCGTCCATTACTACTTCGTCATGGCGACGCAGGCAGATGGCGACCGCATTGTCTCCTCCCCGGTGTGGACTATGGGCGAGGAAGATATCAGCATCACCGATCTGACTGTGCAGCCGACCATCCCCACCATCTACAACCCCAACCTCTTCACGGCGCGGGTAAGCAATCGTAGCGCCAACACACAGACGCTGACGGTTGCCTTTAGCGTCAACGGCGCGCCAATCGGCACGGTAGAGGTCACAGTCCCGTCCTGCCAGATGGGACCCTGCGTGGATGCTTTCGCTAACATCAGTTGGCAGGCCACAGAAATCGGACCGGCTGAGGTCGTTGCGCAGTTGATAGGGGCGTCCAGCTCCGACAACCCCGAAGATAACACGGCGACCCTGAATCTCATCGCCACAGACGAGCCCGTACCGCTCATCGTGATTGACTATGGGCACAACAATGTCGCCTCTGATCCCAGCGGCGTCAGGCCCTTCGTCAACGACATGACCGCGCACGGCTACAACATCCTCTTCAACCTCGACGAGCTCACCGCGACCGATCTGAATACGGCGACCACCAAACTGCTCATCATCAACGCCTTCGGTCCAGCGCCACTCACGGAGGATGAGCTTACTGCCATCGCCGATTACGTCGCGGCAGGTGGCAGCGTGTGGCTCAATGGCCTCTCAGACTACACCGGCAAGGTTGAATGGGCTGATACCGTGGCTGACCGGCTGAACGACATCGCTGTGGCGGTGGAGACCCGCACGGGACTGGAAATCCCCATCCGCATGAATGATGATGAAGTGCTGGATGGCAACAACAACAACGGCTATCAGTGGGGCGTCATCTGGCACCTCTTCCCGTCCGCCTTCGAAACCGGCATCGGTATGAATGTGGATGGTATCCAGACCTGGTCGGTGTCCTCGCTGGTAGATCGCAACAAACAGGGCTTGAGCCAGGATGATCTGGGTGAGAACGGCTTCATGATCGCCGTAGGTGACCTGGATACCGGCTCTTCCAGTGGTGCACACTACGTGAACGTGCCCAACCGCACCCACAACCTGGATGCAGATTCCTGGGGCGATGCCTACATCTATCCCGTAGACGAAGCACTACCCGGCGCTGCTGGCTATGATATCCCCGGCGAAGCAGGACGCTTCTTCTTCTACAGCGACTCCAACGATCCCTTCAATATCTTCTCCTACACAGCGGGTGATGGGCGGCAAAATGAGCTCTTCAACATCCAGGCAGTAATGTGGCTGCTCGGCGAACCGCTGCAGAAACAAACGATCGCCGAGGTGCGTGAGGGTGACGATGAACCGGTCGCCCTACGCAAGCTGGTATGGATCGAGGGCGTGGTCACAGCAGCCTACGGCGAATTCTTTGACGTGCTCTACGTACAAGATGACACCGGCGGTATCACCGTCTTTGCACCAGCAGGAACGGCTTCAGCCGCAGTGGGTGAGATGCCAGAACGGGGCGACTTCGTCCGTGTGCTGGGTACGGTGGATATCTATCAAGGCGATACGGAGCTGCAGTTCTTTGAAACCGAGCAGATCCAAGTCATCACCCCCACCCACGTCATCCCCACAGAGCTGGCATTGGGCGGCAACTTCTTGCGCCCTCTTAGCACCGCTGAGGCAGCTTCTGAGGAAAACGAAGGCTGGCTGATGGTCGTTACCGGTACGGTAACGAGCAAAGCCGCCGATAACAGCTACATCCTGGTAGATGATGGCTCTGGTCCGGTACGCGCTTTCCTGGATGGTTACAATGGCACCTGGGAAACAATCAATGTACTGGACCGTGTCACG
This sequence comes from Anaerolineae bacterium, assembly GCA_026645815.1. GTDB lineage: Bacteria > Chloroflexota > Anaerolineae > B4-G1 > SLSP01 > JAAZNO01. The sequence continues at coordinate 12,153 of JAPKMR010000040.1, forward strand.
GTAGCGGGTCTAGGCTCCGAAGATTTCGATGGGCAGCGCATTCGCGTGCGGCACTTCGAGAATGACACCCGCCCCGACGATGCAGCGCTCCTGCCGGGATTCGTGGACCTGAGCGCCTCCTTCAAGGCAGTCAACGCCGTCGAGGTCTATCCTGGCGCCCTGCTCACCTACACACTGAACTTCGTCAACTCCGGCAACCTCACCGCAACCGTGGAGTACACCGACACCCTTCCGGCAGCGCTCACGCTGATGAGCGGCGACCTTGAGGATACGGTGGAAGTCGGCCCGCTGGAGACGTTGCAGGTCATCATCGTCGCGCAGGTGCAGTCGAGCACGGTTCCTGGCGCAACACTGGTAAACACTGTGGAAGTGAATGATGGTACAGCCGTACTGAACCTCACTTCGCCAGAGACTACAGTGATTGCTGCCCCGGAGCTCGTCATCACCAAGACTGTGGAAGCCACCGCTCAGGTGGATCTGGGTGAGGTAGTTACCTACACCATCACACTGAGCAACGAAGGCGGCGATACAGCTCTGGGCATCCTGCTCACGGATACCCTGCCCACCGGCATCACCTTCGGCGGATGGGCGATGGGCACAAATGTGACCCCCGACTACGCCGATGGTGTTATCACCTGGACGGGCGACCTTCCGGCAGGAGTACAACCTCTCGCCATCGTCTTCACTGCTACAGTGAACAACGACTTGATGCTCTACGGGAACTCCATCGTCAATACCGCAGAATTCACGTCGGATAATGCGGGCGCAGGCCAGGACGACGCCACCTTCGGCATGATCGGCGCGCCAGTGTTGGCACTTACCAAAACTGTGGAAGCCGCCGCTGAGGTGGATCTGGGCGATGTGGTCACCTACACCCTCACGCTGAGCAACAGCGGCGAAGCTACCGCTGTAGGTGTGAGCATCACCGATACGCTGCCCGCTGGCATCAGCTTCGAAGCCTTCGTTGCCGCTGATGGCGCGACACAGGCGAACGGCGTCATCACCTGGGAGGGTGATCTGATTGCTGGAGAGGATATCGTCATCATCTTTACCGTCACGGTAGATGAAGATGACGAGCTCTATGGCATGGAGATTACCAACACTGCCAGTTTCGTCTCTGCCAACGATGGCAGCGGCTCAGATGGCGCAAGCTTCACCGTCACCGTCAAACCGGACTACCGGATTTACCTGCCCATTGTGGCAAAAGGGTTTACCGGCTAAAGCTCTGGTTTCTTGAAAACAGCCCCCCAATGGGTTTCCATTGGGGGGCTGTTTTTCATAACAATGGGGGTAATACTTGTTCAGCAGTAGCCTGGTCGCACCTGCCTGCCATGCTGAGATGCAACTAAAGCCGCGCCCTGAGAGAGTGTAGACCTAGCGCCAAACCGGCACGAACATCAGCCATTGTTCGGGATGCCTGCGAATCAAGCCTTCGATCTCTACCAATGCCTTGCGCACATTCACAAGAATGTCCCGTTCACGGTCGCCGGAGAGCGCCAACTCCCACGGCGGATTCGCCACAACGCGATACTCCCCCTCTTCATAAAAACAAGTTGCCGTCATCAGCAGGCAGTTGGAGCGCAGCGCAATTCGCATGTAACCCACCGGCAGGTGCGCCGTCGCACCGAAAAATTCTACCGGGGCATCCCCTTCGCCCATCGGGCGATCCACACCGGTTATCACCGCACCCCCATCCTGGAGGCGGCGAATCGCCTGTCGCAGCGTTTCGGGCGTGATAGGTGTCACCATCGCGCCTGCCTGTTGCCGCAAACGGTTGAACATCTCCACACCCGCGCTGGGATTGGAGAGGCTCAACACCTGCAATGGGACCGGCGACTCCTGACATAATGCGATGCCCGCCAGATCGAAGTTGGCGATATGGCTACCCAGGATGAAGACCCCGCGCCCGGTAGCGAGAGCGGCATCCAGGTGCGCGCGCGCCTCTGGCAGCAAGCGCACCGGAGGAGTGAATTCTGCCACGCGGCTATGCCCGCGCCCCACATTGTGAAACAATTCATAATAAGCGCGCGCAGCATTACGAAAAACTGCATAAGCATTCCGCCGCACCGTTTCGGAGGTCGCTGCTGCACCTAGAACGTGCTGCTGATTCACATAGACGGATGCCCGGACATCGCTATTGAAGCTGACCAACATGCGCGCAGCAAGACGCGCCAGACCATCCGCCCCTGCCGAGGGTAGATATTTCCCTAGCAGAAAAGCAACGCGCGTGGGCCATCCTTTAGAGAAAAACGTTTTCGTGCTCATAGCACTCAGTGAAAAGCTGGCTGAGAAAGCTACCGTTTTTCTGCAGTGCCGCGCAATACGGCCGGCGCCTCAATCAGCACCGGGAGACCACGCGCCAGACAGAACGCAACGGCAACCCAAGAAGCAATTTGCGCGGCAAGATGGACACCCGCCGCTGCGGGATGCCCCTGGGTGTTAAGTCCAGAAGCCAAAGCTAACAGAATGAAGGCAGTCGCTTTCGCCACGCCAAAAGGCGTGCGCAGCCACGGTGAACCTACCAGAAAGCGTCCCAGTTTGGTGCGCATCAAGTCGAAAGGCTTGATGCCACGAGCTGGCGCCACCGAGCGCACCGAATCCACAAATGTCCCACGAATCACTACAATAAGGGGAATCAGAATCGGGATCAGACGCAGATGGGCAAAGACAATCCAGAGAACGAATTCAACCGCCCGGTCTGCGGCAATGTCGAGCACGCTGCCCAAAAGGCTCGTCTCCCCTCGAGCTCGCGCAAGCATACCGTCAAACGTATCCATCAGGATGAGTAACAGAATTAGTGGCGCAGCAATCAGCTGCGCCGTCGCAGAATCGCTATAGAGCAACGCAATAATCACCCCCAGCAGAGGGATGCGTGAGAGCGTAATCCAGTTAGCTAACATGTGCAACTCCTGAGGAAGCAATGTCTAGCAAACCCGCGCGCCACACGCGTTGCATCGCGCGCAGAGAGAGCACCGGTTGCAATTCGGCATGAGCAGGCAGTGGGTTCCGGGAGCGAATCTCCGCCCAAGGTTCCGTTTGCAACAGCTCTAGCGACCAGGACTCGGCTTCCAGGAAGGATGGTAATGCCTCCCGCGCCACGCGCACAATCCCAGACACCTTGACGGGATAAGGGGGCTGTCGTAGCGGCAGCAGATAGACCACCTGCGCCAGGGCATCCGGCATCTCGGAGCCGCCCAATTGTGGCGGCGTCAGAACAATCCAATGTGGGGCGGTGGGAAATGCGGGCGAGGCACTGGAAAGCATGGCGCAGCGATCCCCCTCCAGAAGCAGGACGCCGGTGGCTGCAGCTGAGCGCGCCTCGGTGTTCCATGAATCCCGCAGATGCCGCAAGAGCACCCGCAATGGGTCGCGAGAATCAGCATTCATACGAATGCCCTGCACCTGTGCACCGCCCAAACCAATTCGGAGCACACCCTGCGGACCTTTGACCCAATAGTGCTCATCACGCAGTTCAAAATAGAAAGAGTCACGGTCATAAGGGAGCGCTGCTGCGGCAATCAGACGCAGCGCCCGCCCTCGCAAAGCCTCATCAGGATCGTCCCGCAACTGTGGGAATACCTCAAAGAAATCCAATGCGCGTCACCTCTCTCGAAATCTAGAAGCCCAAATCAACGCTCAGAAAGCCCACAATGGTTCCGGCATGAGGGTCGGTGACAAAGAGCTTCCCATCCGGGGTCAATGCCAGCCCGGTGGGGAATGTTAGGCCCTGATCCATAACCAACGCTCCCAAAGGCACCCCTTGAGCATCAAACACCAGGATACGTCCATGGCCACTATCGGTGACATAGGTCCTGCCAGTAGCATCTACCACAAGATAGGGCTTATCTTCAGGATTCTCGATGCCCCAGGTAGGAACACTCCACTGATAAGAGGGCGTTCCCATCCGCAGCAACACCTGAATCCGTAGATTCCAGGAATCCGCAACGATAATATCCCCCGAGCTGTTGAAAGCCAGACCTACCGGCTCATTGAGCTGCCCCGGATTGCGTCCCGCTCCCCCCAGATCCCACAGGAAACGTCCCTCGGTATCGAAGACCTGTACGCGCTTGTTACCGGTATCCGTCACATAGAGATAACCATCAGGGCCGACATCAACGGCGCGTGGCCCATAGAACATCCCTTCACCATTGGGGTCGCCGAGCGCGAACTGTCCTAACGTGCCCCAACCCAGCAGATATTCACCCTGGGCAGTGAATTTCTGAATGCGATGGTTCCAGGTGTCCGCTACGTAGACATTCCCCTCCGCATCCAGCGCCACATCCCAAGGCTCACGGAACTGCCCCGGGCCTGCACCCTCGCCCCCCCAGGAATTAAGCACCGCACCCTGTTGGCTCACGTGCCAGATGCGATGCCCCAAACTATCGGCGATGAAGAGCGAACCGTCTGCAGCTGCCGCAATGCCCCGAGGCGCAGCCCCCGGCAGAGAAACTGTCACAGCAGGCGCCAAAGACCTTTCCAGGGCAGCGTAGGGGTCTGCCAGGGGGGTCGCATTGGGCAACAGAGGCGCCTCTCCCGTAGCACCCAACCGGTAGCCCCAAATCTGCTGCGCCAGATCACGCCGAACGTAGAGGCGGAACTCGTCACGATAGGGCCATTCTTTCAAGGTGATACGCCGCTGTTTAGCCTGTGCATAGCGGTCATAATCCCGATCCCAGAAAATATCCCATAGCGCACGGCGCATCTCAGGATTCGTCAGCGCGCCCTTGATGCGCTCCCAGGTCATATCGCGATAGTCCTCGATGGGCCACCAGAGGAATTTGTACGAGAAATAATCATAATCGGCGCTGAGAAGGGGATCTACTGCCCCCCACTGCGGTGACCCGGCAATCACCACTGGCGATTCCAGCAAACGCACCGGGTCAGGTGTCTGTCCATAATAATAAGCATTGGGGAATATCTGCATGTACCAGGAGAAGACCGTATATTCCTTCTCGCCATAAGCCACACTCACATCATACGGCGCCCCCGTGGTACGCCAGGAAATATCCTCAATCTGTTCCAAGGCGATCTTGACATCCGGCGCGCCGTGTGCGTATACCAGGAACTCCTTCGCCAGATCGTAGTTGACATAGTTGAACATGCTCATCGTGCGCAGGGTGACCAAAGCCAGCAATGCAGCAAAGGTGAGCGTCGCCACACGCAACGACTGACCACTTCCAAGCCGTCGCCATGCCCAGACCACCGCCGCCAATGCAACTAGAGCACCCAACAACCCACCAAGCGCCTGCCCCAATGGTTCCAGCTGCGTCAACAGCGGTCCGGCAGAAGCCATACCGGCGCTCAAAGCAACGCGCGCGCGGCTGGCAGCGCCGCCAAAGACCGCAACCCCTACCGCCGCTAAGGGCAGTGAGACCGCCAACACCCAACCCTGTCGCTCCCACCATGCCCGCCAATTCACGCCATCCGCTAACCGTCCCAGGAACCATGCAGCAAGGAAAATAGTCGGCAGAGCGATGTGAACGACTAACCACGGCATCTTCTCGCCAGCATAACTATAGGCGAACCACGCCATGAGCATCCAACCCAACAAAAAGGGAGGTAACAGCCCCGTCACAAAAGGCGTGCCGCTGTCGCTCCAGGCAGCGTTCAGAGGGGCAGACGGGACAATGGAGCCTTCTTCCTCAACCGTTGCAAGTGAGGGTTGGCGCGTAACGCGGAGACGGCGCAAGCCCAACACAGCCACGCCGCCAGCACCCAAAACCGAGAAAATCAGCGGAAAATACTCGTAGAGCGGCATCAAGAGCATATAGTAATAGCCCGGTTGCGTGCCACGCTGCACACCATGCTGCGCCATCCAATAGGCCAGAGAGCCGACCAGACCGCTCAACAACCCCACAGGATTGGTAAACACAGTGGTGTAGAACACCGCGAAAATAGCGGCGGCGCCGGCAGCTGCTATGAGCCACCGTCGCCCACCCCACCACCAACCCAAGAACACTGCCAGTCCGACCGTTGCAATCACGATAATCACCGTGACCAACAACGACGTGCCCTCCATTTCGGCCAGACTGCCGCTGATGAGGCTATTGTAGAGGGTGAGCATATCCACCCGCGCAAGCCGAATCAAGAAGGCTGAGCCTAACGGTAACGTCAACGTCCCCATCAGCATCAGCACGTCGAAGAGCCGCATGCCTCGTAGGGTTGCCTCGCCAATGCCGAAGAAAGCCGCAACCACGGCAACAAGCCCCAGGAACAACGCCACATACATGGCGATATGTCCCCATACTGGAATCACCGTTTCCGCAACCCGTGTGTTGGCATCCAGTGAATGCTCAACCACCTCACCCTGCATCAGCGCCAGGCCATATACTGCGGCGCATAACAGAATGACCGCCACAAGCGCCAGAAAAACCGTCAGCAAGCGCGGACGCTGCCACTGCACCCGCAAGGCATTGAAAATGAAGGGTACCGCGAGCAACACAAAGAAGATCAAAGTATAAATGTAGCAGGTCTCCTTGGTGGTGTACAGCAAGGCAAAGAAGGCCCCCATAGCATAAAGCCAGCGGTTGCGCCCCTCCTCAAAGTATTTGAGAATGGCCCACAACAGAAGAACTGCCATCAACATGTTGGGCGTATCATGACGGATGTAACGGTTGTAATAGCTGATTGAAGGTGAAATCAGCAACATTAGCGAAGCAATCAAAGCGCCCCCGCGTCCAAGCCAACGCCGGAAAAGGAAGGGGCTGAGCACCAACGCCACCCCCAACACAGCAGGGAAGATACGCGCCGCAAAATCATTGACGCCAAAAAGGAAATAATTCAGCGCCGTCATATGGAACAATAAAGGCCCGTGCATCATCGGATTGTGCCGGTAGCCCGACCCCGAATAGAGATACCAGGAGAATTTCGTGTGCAAGGCCTCATCATGGCTCATCACCCGATCACCCAGAATGTAGAAACGGGTGAACACCGCCACGAGCAAAATGACTACCACTGCCACACGTTCCCAACGACTCAAAGCACGCCAATCCATAAGCCATTATCTCCCAAGAAAATTGAGCTCAGCTAACACAAGCCTTTGACTCCTTATCACGCCTGGAGCACACAAAATCACTAACTCTCAGCAGCAATCTCTTCCAGCTTCTTAAACAACGGCGCCGGCTTCTCGAGTGGGCGCCCCGGCTCCAGCTCGGTGAATGCCCAACGCGCATCCGCGTCCGCCCTATCATAGCGCAGCGCCGTGTGGGGGCGCGCGGCATCAGGAATTTCCTCGATATACTGAACCCCGAAAAGCCGCGTCTGATAGCCCAACATACCGTGCAATTGCTGTGCAGAGAAAGGCAAGAACGGCGCAAGCAATACCTTCAGTGCATTGATGGCCTGCAAGGCCACATAGAGACTGGTTCCAGACGCCTGCCGGTCAGTCTTGATCTGCGTCCACGGTGATTTGACCTCGAGATAGCGATTCGCTTCCCGCGCCAGGTTGAGCGCTTCCACCAACGCCGCCCGGAACTGTGCAGCAGCCAGACGCTGCCCCACCGCATCGAAGGCTGCCCGAGCCTGCGCCAAGAGCGCCTCATCCACTGCATCGAAAGCGCCAGGCTCCGGAACCGCCGCGAAATGCTTCGCTGTAAAAGCCAGTACGCGGTTCACTAGATTGCCCCAGATGCCAACCAGTTCACTGTTATTGCGCTGCACAAGGTCATCTAAGGAGAAATCCGAATCACTGGTCTCCGGCATCGCAGCGCTCAGATAATAACGAATCGCATCTGGGTCATAGTTCTCCAGCAAATCTGGAATACTGACAGCTTCATTGCGACCACTCTTCGCGGCTTTCGCCCCGTGGATATTCATGAACTCATTCGCAGGCACATCGTAGGGCAAATTCAGGCGCCCCTCGGTCGCGTAGAGCCGCTCAATGCCGATGAGCTCCGCAGGCCAGATAATCGTATGAAACGGGATATTGTCTTTACCAATAAAGTAATACGTCAGCGCTTGAGAGTCATACCACCAGGCTTTCCACGCCTCAGGGTCGCCCGTCAATGTCGCCCACTCGATGCTGGCGGAAAGGTAGCCGATGACCGCCTCAAACCAGACGTAAAGGCACTTACCATCGTAACCTTCCAGTGGTACCGGAATGCCCCATTCCAGGTCACGAGTGATGGGGCGCGGCTTCAACCCACCTTTGACATAATTGTGTGAAAAACGCAACACATTGGAGCGCCAATGGTCTTTGATACCATCCTCGAGATACTGCAACACCAGGGGTTCTAGCTTCTCCAGATCCAGGAAGAAATGCTCAGTCTCCCGAATGACCGGCGTTGATTGATCAATCTTACAGCGTGGGTTTTTCAATTCCAGGGCATCGAGCAACTGTCCGCAGTTATCACACTGGTCCCCACGTGCGTCAGCATAACCGCAATGGGGGCACGTCCCCTCCACATAGCGATCAGGCAGGAAGCGCTGCAGGGTTTCGGAAAAATACTGCTGCTGGCGCTCGATATGGAGACAGTCCTGTTCCAACAAACGCAGGAACAGGTCCTGTGAGACACGATAATGGTTGGGAGTATCCGTGTTGGTAAAGAGGTCGTAAGAGATCCCGATGATTTTCTGAGTCTCCAGGAAACGATTGTGATAACGTTCGAAAATTTCGCGCGGAGATACGCCTTCTTTATCCGCTTTCACGGTGATCGGCGTCCCATGCGAATCCGTCCCGGATACCATCAAGACCTCGTTGCCCACCAACCGGTGATAGCGCGCGAAAATATCGGCAGGTAGATAAGCACCTGCCAAATGCCCCACATGAAGATCGCCATTGGCATAGGGCCATGCAACCGCAACAAGAATTTTCTTAGCCATATTCCACACTCCCCTAAAAGTAGCAGATGACGAACTCAAGGCCCATCAATGAGCAATTCAAAAGTCAAGAATTCGCACGCATATCCATTCAGTATAATCGAAACTGTGCAATAGAAAACCCGCCAGCGAGGCTGGCGGGTTAAATCTGTGTCCCTGGAACATGGGCTTGCGTCAGGTCGCCTCATCCTCCCGACGCCACAGCAAGCCACACATCAACATTCCGGCGCTCCACACGCTATGCATAAGGCACCTCAATACAGGTAATCCCTCAAATCCCGGCTACGACTGGGATGACGCAAGCGCCGCAACGCCTGACCTTCAATTTGGCGAATACGTTCGCGGGTGAGACCGAATTTCTTTCCCACCTCTTCCAGAGTATAGCTCTGCCCATTCTGCAAGCCAAAGCGCATACGCAAAATCCGTACCTCTCGAGGATTGAGCGTTGCTAACGCCTCCTCGATATGATCGCGCAACAGCTCTTGATAGGTGGTATCCGAAGGCGTGGGGGTGAATTCATCTTCGATGAAATTGCTCAGTTCACTGTCCTCATCCTCGCCTACAGGACGCTCCAGGCTCAAGGGTTGCCATGATACCCGCATCATCCATTGGACTTTGCGCGCCTCAAGTCCCATCTCTTCGCCCAATTCCTCAGCCGTCGGGCGCACCCCACGCTCCTGCTCAATTTCCTGCGCGCGCCGGTACAAGCGGCGAATACGATCACTCATGTGAACAGGGACCCGGATAGTTCGGCCCTGGTCCGCAATAGCACGCGTAATAGTCTGCCGAATCCACCACGTCGCATAGGTGCTGAAACGATAACCTCGCTGGTACTCAAACTTTTCCACTGCCTTCATCAAACCCAGGTTGCCTTCCTGGATCAGGTCCAGGAAGGGCACCCCACGCCCCATGTACTTCTTGGCAATGCTTACCACCAAACGTGTGTTCGCCCGGATCAAATGGTCGCGAGCTTCACGCCCCTGCTCGATATCCGTTTCCAAGAGCAGGCGCTCCTCACGATTATGTCCATTGTCACGCAACAAACGCTCAGATTCGCGTCCGCGTTCGATTTTCTGAGCCAGGTCCACTTCTTCTTCGTTACTGAGCAAGGGGACGCGGGCCATCTCGCGCAAATATAGCGCTACAGTATCATCTACGCCGATTCCATCGAGCGCATAATCATCCTCTTCCCAATTCTCATCGCTCCCTTCCGGGAGGGCCTTGGCTGCAGTTGCAAGGACTTCCTCGTCATCAGGTTCTTCTTCCAGCTCGAGTTCAACCCCAGCCTTGCGCAATTCCCCTAATACCGACTCGAGGGCATCCTCGTCATCAATGATTTCGTCCTCGAGCACCTCTACAACATCTTCAATCGTAACGAATCCCCGAGTCTCAGCCTTCTCCAGAAGCAGATTCATTACTACACCCATAAATTACCTCTTGTTAGGACTGCACTACCTGAAAACGGCAAAATAGAAGATTCTATTCTCCGTCAAGCAGCGTTTTAAGGACCGCCCAACGCGGGTCAATCGGTGCCTTGTCGCCGCAACCACACTCGCCACGATCAATATTCCCACCACATTGCGGGCATAATCCCGCACAAGTGGGAGAACACACAGGGCCAGCAGGCAACCCCAACCACAGATATTCGCGAATCAGGGGAGCCAGGTCTACCCAACCATCTTCTGTCACCCGCACCGGGCGCTCAGGAGATAACGGCGCTCCGGCGAGGCCTATCAAGCCCTCCAATTCTACAACGACAGGTGCGAAGAAAAGTTCCAAACATCGGGTGCATTCGGTTTCCACTGCCGCATTAAGCGTACCCTGCGTCAAAATACCATTAGCAACGCGCGTGAAGCTCAATACACCCTTGAGGTAGTCAACTGAAAGGTCTTCAAGTGAGAATCGCCCTAAATTAAGGCCCACGCTTTCTCGCTGTCCGACCTTGGCGTTTGTCAGAGAAGAAAGGCGTACTCTTACCATGTATGGGAGCCCTCCAATGGCTCACAACAGTATGATTATAACACAACTAAAAGTTTACGTCAAGGATTTTAACTTTATTAATGGGTCTTATCATTCTCAATAGAACTCGCTACTGGCAGGATGGGTGCGTTTCAACGCTGGGGTAAAAGTAAGACCGCTATCATGCAAATGCCTTTTCTTTGAGTGGTTTTGGCGGCGTAACTGCACCACGCCGCCAAAGACCACTTTTCTAACACGTCCCTGCAGGGCGTGCCCTGCAGGGACGTTTGAGATTGCCATCCCCGGCATGAAATGCACCCGGCAGGATTCACGGCTAAAGTTAGAGGAAAAAGGGTGTCGTAATCTAACAAGTTACGTACCTGGTCTAGTTTTCTGCAGCGGCAAACGCAGACGCTTTACCTGGGGTGGAGAGTCTGGTAATAACTGGAGATAGACAACCGAGGGGGCATAGGGCGCCCTGAGGTAGCTGGTATGAAGCGCAGCGCCAGGATTAAGCACCAACTTCTCACCCCACCACTGACAGTAATAGCGGTGCGTGTGCCCAAAGATGATCACATCGGCGGTAGGATAACGCCGCAACAAGCAGCGAGCAATCGCCGCATCGTATTGGGGGAAATCCCAATGCCCGGAGAGCTGTCGCAATAGTGACCGGGCTTTCCACACCCATGCCAAAGGGCCAATATCAAAGCCGTGTTCCATAGCCAGATGCCGCCCGGCAAAGTCTAGTTCTACCACGCGGGGAAGCGTCGCACCAGCCGTTGACCGGTCCAGAATATGATAATTTCCACGCACAGCCAGAACGGGTGCAAGCGCCTGCAAGGGCGCCAGCGCCCACGGTTCATCCACATCCCCGGCGTGAAGGATAAAGTCTACGCCGCGCAAAGCTTCAACTACCGGTCCAGGAATCTCCGGCATCCGGTAAGGCACATGCGTATCAGCCAGAACACCAATAAGCATAACAAAAGGTCACCGGGACCCCGGTGACCTCCTGCAACAAGATCAAAGGCTCTAGCCGAGCCGTTCCTCGAGATAGCCGACAGCCTCTCCTACCGTCACATTGGTAAGCGCCCGGCCTTCCTCTTCCGATATACTAATCTCAAAAGCGTCTTCCAGGTCCATGATGAGTTCCACCAAATCCAGAGAATCCGCCTGAAGATCCTCACGAATTTTCGCTTCAGAAACTACACGTGCCGGATCAATTGAAAGTCGCCCGACAATGATTTCCTTTACTTTCTCGAAAACCTCGTCTACCATTGTTTTGCACCCCCTTGATAGGACATTATCATGTTATTTGCCGGCGCGGGAAAGCTCCCACGCTATAGAGGTATTGTATCCGGCGGTGACGGAAAAGTCAAGCCAATTTAGGCGGGAACTTCTCGGTGGGGAGACTTTCCTACTTGCTCTTGAAGGAATCTCGCTTTAAATATCATTGACTTTGAGCTGGTCTTTTGGTAGGATAGACAGAAATCTGATAATTTCTAAAGAATAGGAAAGGCAAATCCTATGTTCAATGATGATATTGGCAGCCGCAAAGATGATCATATTCGCATTAATCTGGAGGAAGATGTTTCGTTCTCCCATCTCACTACAGGTTTAGCGCAATATCGTTTTGAACACCAGGCTCTCCCAGAGATTGATCTGGATGCCATACGCACCGATATCACCTTCTTGGGTAAACGGCTCAGCTTTCCACTGCTTATCGGATCAATGACGGGCGGTTCACCTACAGCCGGACGCATCAACCGGTTCCTTGCAGAAGCCGCACAGAAATTGGGAGTGGGCATGGCGCTAGGCTCTATTCGCGCCGCACTGGAATTACCACAACTCGCCTCAACTTTCCAGGTACGAGAGATAGCTCCGGATTGCTTACTACTGGTAAACCTGGGTGCGGTTCAACTGAATTACGGCTATGGGATTGATGAATGCCGTCGCGCTCTGGACCTGAGCGGCGCAGATGCATTGATCCTCCACCTGAATCCCTTACAGGAAGCGCTCCAGGTTGGCGGCAACACGCGCTTCGCGGGCTTGCTAAACCGCATCGAGAGCATCTGCAAGGGATTGAATGCACCAGTCATCGTCAAAGAGGTTGGACACGGCATCTCAGAACAGGTAGCTCGCCAACTTGTGGATGCCGGCGTCTCTGCGCTGGATATCGCCGGAGCGGGGGGAACCTCGTGGAGCCAGGTCGAATTGCATCGCAGCGCAACCCCCAACCAGCAGGAAATCGCCGCTGCGTTCCGCGATTGGGGTATCCCCACCGTAGAGGCGCTGGAACAAACACGCCGCGCCGCACCAACTTTGCCGCTCATCGCCAGCGGCGGGCTACGCACAGGTGTGGATATCGCCAAGGTGCTGGCTCTCGGCGCCGATGTCGCCTCCATGGCAGGCGCACTGCTCCCTGCTGCTATGGTCTCCGCAGCAGCTGTAGCGGAGCAGTTGGCCATTTTTGAAGCCCAACTGCGCATTGCCATGTTTGCCGCGGGCGCCGGCAATATCGCCGAGTTGCAGTGCACCTCATTAGTCAAGACACAAGGATACAGAGCTAAGGACGGCTAAGACCTTATGGCAACCGGAGGATGTACCCACAGAACCATGTCACGCAGCATTCTTCACGGGTCAACTTTCTAATCCAGGCTCGAGGTGATTTCTATGGATCCTTTCACGCGTTATCTACCTGCCCTAGAAACAGAATTACGCCGTAGCGTCAGCGCTCCACCGGAAGGACCGGCATTGCTCTATGGGATGTTGCGCTATCACCTGGGGTGGGTGGATGCGAACTTCCAGCCCCGTGAGGCAGATACCGGGAAACGGCTCCGCCCGATTTTCCTGCTGCTGTGTTGCGAAGCGCACGGCGGCGAATGGGAACGCGCGCTGCCTGCTGCAGCTGCAGTGGAACTACTGCACAATTTCTCGCTGATCCACGACGATATCGAAGATCGAGACGCTACCCGGCGTGGACGCGCCACGCTCTGGAGCATATGGGGCGAAGCGCAGGCCATCAATGCAGGCGACGCCTTATTTGCTCTAGCCTACCATGCCTTGCTCAATCTGCAATACACGGTCGCCTCCCCGGCACTGGTCCTGGCAGCGCTATCACGCTTCAACCGTGCGGTGGTGCGGTTGACAGAGGGGCAATGTCTGGATATAGATTTCGAGCAGCAAACGACGGTTGAAGAAGCCACCTATCTCCGGATGATTGCAGGGAAAACCGCGGCGCTGCTAGGGCTTGCATGCGAGCTGGGCGCCCTACTTGCAAACGCACCGGAAGAACACGTGATAGCCGCTCGCGAGTTTGGATTCAATCTGGGGTTAAGCTTTCAAATGCAGGATGATCTTTTGGGCCTGTGGGGTGACCCGGCGCAAACAGGCAAACCGGTTGGCGCCGACTTGCGCCAGGGGAAGAAAACCCTACCTATTCTCCATGGCAGCACTCGCGACCCACAGCTACGTGCGCGCCTGGAAGCACTGCAACACACGCCCCCAAATGACGCCGCTATCACTGAGCTCTGTGCCGCACTGGAGGCAACTGGCAGTCGCAGCTATACCGAGGCACGCGCTCGTGAATATCAACGCCAGGCGCTCAGCGCGCTCGCACGTTCGGGGGGCGCGGGCACGGCTCTCACCGCCCTCCAGGCCCTTGCCGAGCGCTTACTGGGACGCGAGCGCTGATCTACAAAGAAGGGCTTCTGCAACATCGCTTTGACGCTGCAGAAGCCCTTCTCTCGCGCTCCTTGGCAGAGGCGCTAGTCCATGACCTCCGCAAGTTCGAGTAACATCGAATCCAGCGGCTTAAGTTGCTTTACAGCCTCAACCAGAGGAAAGAGCTCCAACCCATTGCCGCGCAGCGCAACCATTTTGCCACTCTCGCCGCTCAGCAGAGCCTCAACCGCCATGGCCCCCATACGCGTTGCCAGAGTGCGGTCAAAGACCGAGGGACGCCCACCCCGCTGCACATGTCCCAGAACCGTCACCCGCACGTCAAAGCCCAATTCCTCGCGCCGGCTGAGCAAGTATTCCTGTACGGCCTTGGTACCAGGCTTCCAACCCTCAGCAATCACAATAATGCAGTGTGACTTGCCGCGCATATAGGCATCGAGCACCTCTTCTGCGATGCTTTCCAGTGTCGGACCCTCACGCTCTGGCACCAGAATCAGCTCCGCGCCCCCGGCAAGGCCGCTCTGCAATGCCAGGTAACCACAGTCGCGCCCCATCACTTCGACCAGGAACGCGCGCTGATGAGAGGAAGCTGTGTCCTTGATACGATCAATCGCATCCAGAATCGTGTTTAGCGTTGTATCTACGCCTACCGAGAGGTCTGTTCCATTGATGTCATTATCAATCGAGCCTGGAACGCCAATAGTGGGGAATCCCATCTCGTGCAAAGCGAGCGCACCAGCTAAAGAACCATTGCCACCGATTACGATGAGTCCGTTGATGCCACGCTGGTTCATGTGCCGAATGGCTTGCCGGCGCACCGGCAACTGGAGAAATTCGGGACAGCGAGCGGTTCCCAAGATTGTCCCCCCCTTTCCCAAGATACCGCTCACGACACGGCTATCAAGCGGGTCCATGTCATTATCAATCAAACCTGCGTAACCCCACCGGACGCCAAACACTTCCGCACCAGACTTCAAGCCACGCCGTACAACAGCGCGAATGCAAGGATTCAGACCAGGGCCATCCCCACCGCTGGTCAATACGGCAATACGTTTCATAAATCTGCCTCCTGTAATTGCGGCTGTCATTAGCTACAGCCTGCAGCAGCCCCCCGGCTACTGCGCACAGTGCCCGATTCCCAAAGCAGGTAAACCAGAGCACTTTCTCTATTGTATCAAGATCACCTTGCCTGGCAAGGAAAAGTAGGGCCTTGGGTGTGTTTCAAAACGGGGGTGAAAATCTCAGGCGCCCCTACAGGGCGCAGAAGAAAATTGATTTTTGGCGGCGGGGCTTTGCCCCGCCGCCAAAAATCAACCAAAGAAAAGCATTTGTATGATAGTCGCCTTGCTTTCACCCCAAAGTTGAAACGCACCCCTTGGAATCCAGACGTTTTGCACACCCAAAGGCTATGGTATACTTATTTCAAGAGGCACACATGACCAGCTGGACAGCTTTGGGCTTGTTTCTCCATGCCAATGTTTTCTTTGTCCTCAGCCTAACCGTAGGATTTTTGCGGTACAGGAGCCGTCGCATTGTACTGACTCGGAAGATACTATGGCTAGGAATCTTCGCTTTTCTCGAAACCTGCGTAGCGTGGAATGACCTGATTAGCCCCCTCTTTGCCCCTACACCCCTTCTGCCGGTTGCCGCACGCACGGCGTTGCTGGCTTGTGGGTATGCATTTCTGCTCGCCTTTGGCATCCAAACGCTGCTGCCCAAAGACCTTTCAGCCCGCAGTTTGCGAGCAATCTTAATTGGCGCGCAGATGGCATGGCTGCTTCCTTACGGTATCGCCATGCTGGTGGCTTATCCGCGATTGGAGCAGACCGCCCTCATCGGAGAGGTATTGGCGCGTTACCTGTTTGCCTTTCCCGGCGGGTTGCTCACCGGGTTGGGCATTCGGCGCCAGAGTTACCAAACCCTGGAGCCAGCATGGCGCGAGCATATCCGCCAGCACTTGCGCACCACCGAAGCGATGTCCGCGGCCTTCGGGGTATTGAATCTAGCACTGGTGCCGGCGGCGCCCTTCTTTCCGGCAAACTGGCTCAATGTGACCCGGTTCCCATTGCCCACCTCGCTGATTTGGGCGGCTGTGGGTGCGCTGTGGATGCTGGGTCTACTGCGGACCTTCACTACCATCCAAACGCAGATCGAACAATGGATCGAGAACGTCGAGCGATTGCAAACCATCGCCGCAGACCGCGAGCGCATCAGCCGTGAACTGCATGATGGGATCATCCAATCTATCTACGCCGCCGGACTGATGCTGGAAAGCACGCAACACCTGCTCTACACAGAGCCACACAAGGCCGATGCCCAACTGCGTCGCATTATGGAGAACCTGAATCAGACGATCCAAGACATCCGCCGCTACATTTTCGACCTGCGCAGCGATATGCCCGATGATGACCTCGAACCCGGCATTCGCCGCTTACTGCGCGACTTTCATGTCAACACGTTACTCGAGACAGATTTCAATGTTGAGGGAGAACCGCCACGAAGACCGCTGGCTTTCGAGCGTCGCCGGCACCTCTTCCAGATTATGCGTGAAGCGCTGGCAAACACAGCCCGCCATGCCCACGCACATGGCGTCACCGTCAACCTCACTTATGGCGCGGAATCACTAGAGGTGTTGATTCATGATGATGGGGTAGGTATGGAGGCCTTCATTTTGGGCAAGGGGCATGGATTGCGCAACATTCGCGAGCGCGCCCGGCTATTGGATGGTAAGCTCAAAATCGAGAGCGCCCCGGGCGCAGGCGTGACATTGCACCTGAACATCCCTTACTAACTTGCCGGATTGTTCGCGCGCAGCTACGAAGGCGCCCAAAACCCAAGCAGTTATCCTATATACGCCGTAGAGCGACGCTTCGCTTGAACATATAGCATCTTGGGGTAATATTCTCAGAAGCTTCCAAGGGTTTAAGTTGCTGAAACCATACTTCCGCAATCAAAACTTCTGGGAAGTCGCGCTAATTCGGCTGGAGCTATGCTAAGGTGAGAATGCCTGCTGAATGAGAATTGCCTGATGGCTCTCAGAGGAGAAACCATGTTACGAATATTGATCGTTGATGACCATGAGGTTGTTCGCCTGGGATTGCGCGCGCTGCTAAGCCGCAATCCAGAGTTTGTTGTGGTAGA
The DNA here is from genome assembly GCA_026645815.1 of Anaerolineae bacterium. GTDB lineage: Bacteria > Chloroflexota > Anaerolineae > B4-G1 > SLSP01 > JAAZNO01. Next base: position 29,748 of record JAPKMR010000040.1, read on the forward strand.
CGAAGCCGGCTCCGTAGACGAGGCGCTCGAAAAAACTCGCCAGCACCGGCCTGATATTGTCGTCATGGATATTCGGCTACCGGGGCAAAACGGCGTCGAGGGATGTCGCCTCATCAAGAACGCTTTCCCCAATATACACGTCATTATCCTCACCTCTTACGCCGAGGATGAACTGCTCTTTGAAGCTATCAGTGCTGGCGCCACCGGCTATGTGCTCAAACAGGTTGGAGGCGACGACCTGGTACGCGCCATTCAACGAATTGGACAGGGTGAAGCGATGCTGGATCCAGCCGTCACACAACGAGTATTGGAGCGCGTGCGGCAGGCAGCCCGGCAAGAGCAAGCTGCCGCCTTCACCGATCTCACGGAGCAGGAGCTGCGGGTTTTGGGATTGGTGGCGGAAGGCCGCACCAACAAAGAAATCGCCCGCACGCTGTTCCTGGGCGAAGGTACCGTACGTAACTACGTCAGCAGCATTCTCTCCAAACTAAATCTCACCAATCGCGCCGAAGCCGCCGCCTACGCTGTGCGGCACAATCTCCAGGAGTATCTCCAGGAGTTCAGCTAACATCACAGGTTCCGTGCTGTTGCAGGCACCCACCTATGCTAAAGGAGAACGTTCTTTTATGGAAACGCAAACCCAGGTAGATCGGATTCTCACCGCCGACATTCTCGTGACGATGGATGCCCAATACCGCGTCCATACGCCTGGCGCTATAGCTTTGAGCGGTGACAGCATCGTCGCCACCGGCGCCCCGGAGGATATCCTGACGCAGTACGCAGCTACCGAAGTCGAATCGTTGGGCAACGTCATCATCATGCCGGGGTTGGTGAACAGCCACGGACATACACCGATGACGTTGCTGCGTGGGCTGGCGGACGATCTGCGCCTGGATGTATGGCTCATGGGCTATATGATGCCAGTAGAGCGGGATTTTGTTGATCCTCATTTTTCATGGTTGGGGACCCAGCTCGCCGCGGCAGAGATGATCCGCTCGGGCACAACGACCTTCATGGATATGTACTACTTCGAGGAAGCTGTAGCCGATGCCGCTGCCCAGGCGGGATTGCGCGGCGTCTGCGCGCAGAGCATCCTCAAGTTCCCGTCGCCAGATGCCGGCAGTTATGATGAAGCCTTGCATCGCGCCAGGGATTATGTGGTGCGCTGGAAGGGACATCCGCTCATTGTGCCGGCATTGGCCCCGCACGCGCCCTACACCGTCACGCCGGAACTACTGGAGGCAGCAATCTCCCTGGTACTCGAATTCGATGTGCCCTTGCACATTCACATTGCCGAGACTGCCGGCGAGGTGGAAGAACATCGCAAAGAATTCAACATGCCGCCCGTGCCCTGGCTCAAGAAAATCGGTGTCTTTGAGACCAAAGCCACAGCGGCGCACTGCGTGCACCTGGACGAGGGCGAGATGCTTACCCTGTTGCATCACAATGTCGGCGTTGCGCACAACCCTTCCAGCAATCTGAAACTTGCCAGCGGCATTGCTCCCGTTGCACACATGTTGGACCTGGGGCTGAACGTAGGCATCGGCACTGATGGCGCCGCGAGCAACAACGATCTGGACATGTTCGAAGAGATGCGATTAGCCAGCTTCCTGGCAAAGGTGGCGACGATGAATCCGGTGACCCTACCGGCGCGCAAGACCCTGGAAATGGCTACCATCATGGGAGCGCGAGCCATGCACATTGACGATATCACCGGTTCGCTGGAGCCTGGGAAACGCGCTGATCTTATCGTCGTCTCCATGGACGATATGCGCCACACGCCCAGCTTCAAGCGCGAAGCCGAGAGCGTCTATTCCAGACTGGTCTACGCCACACACGCAGAGGATGTGCGACACGTTATGGTCAACGGGCGCTGGTTGATGCGCAACCGCCAACTGCTCACCATAGACTTCAATGCGGTGCGCACCGAAGCTAACGCGCTGGCGGGGAAAATTGATAACTTCCTGAGCAAACGTGAGGAGAGTGTTCTCAGCAAACTGGTCGCTATCGGTGGCGTTGCCCAGGGCAAGACATTTGAGGTCCAGGTGAAAGTTAGCACCGATGATCTTGAAGCTATCGAGGCCAAGCTGCTATCGTGCGACGAAATCACCTTCACACGGGGCTCCTGCCGCAAGCAATATGACACCTACATGGTTTTCGATGACCGCTGGGGCAGCGTGTTGCGCTATCGTGAAGACGAAATCGTAGATCTCAAGACAGGCAATTTCATTGACGTGATTTACCGGCTGACATTGACTACCAAGGCTAAGGAACGGGAGTTCGAAAACTCGGTGCTGCTCTCGCGCTCACGTTTCGATGCCGCCGCTACCCGCAGTCGTCGCTTCTACCGGGAATATTTCCAGCCACAGAAGGAAATCGAAGTCCACAAAGAGCGGCGCCGCTTCCACATCCGCTACAAGGGCACGGATTTCTCCGTCAACCTGGATCGCATCACCATGCCAGCTGGTGGTTCGTTTGTCGAAATCAAGAGCCGCACGTGGTCACGTCAGGATGCAGAACACAAAGCCGCGCTGATTGGGGAACTTTTGCAGCTCTTCGGCATCAGCAATGAAGCACTTCTGCGCTCAGAGTACGTGGATCTGGCAGAGGCGGAAAGCTAGATCATCCCAGTAGCACACGGGGTATGTGCCACAATTCCATCTTGAGGATGATGTTCATGGTTAAGCCGCACACATCATCCTCATCTTTTGGGATTCCATGCGCACAAGCTCAAAGTGCCGATGGGTGCGTTTCAACTTTGGGGTAAAAGCAAGACTGCCATCATACAAATGCCTTTCTTTGATTGATTTTTGGCGGTGG
>JAPKMR010000041.1 GCA_026645815.1 Anaerolineae bacterium
GACGCCAGAAAAAGTGATGTACAAACCTTCACCTGCGCCGATCAGGAAATTGGCAATGAACAGCGCGGTCAATCCATGATCACTGAGCAGATTTGACAGCGGCAGTCGAGATTTTGTTTGTGTAATCCGGTCCTCCTGCAAGCCCTGTGCAGCGAGCGCTACCGGCAGAACCGCCAGAGCACCAACGATGAACATGGCGCCATAGCCATAACACTGCCACAAAGCCCCCGTAGCCAGTGCAGCAGCAGCAAAACCTAACGATCCCCAAAGCCGCAGCTTACCGTAATCCACGCGATAACGCGCTGCCATCCGCGCCACCAGCCCATCGGCAATTGGTGTAGCAATGCTCTGTGCCACCGCCATAAGCCCAACGATAGGCAGAATCAAACCAAAGGTCTTTGGTATGCTTAAGAGATATAGAAAAACGCCGGACGCGATCAAAGCCAGCGTAAGGACTCGCTTTTTCCACCCGCGACGATCAGCCAGAGCCGAAGCCGAAGGCGCGGCTGTAAGACGCATCAATGGCACTAACGCTCCGAGCAACCCAATCTGAAAACCGGTCAAGCCCAATTGCAAGTAATGAACATTGAGGTACGGCATACAGAGTGCCATCGAGCTCCAATAACACAAGTAATACAGAGCGCCAAGCCACGCGGGGTTTGCAGGTTTTATCAAAGCAGGTTTTCGTAGCATGAATATCCTTTCTCTCATAGCCAGAATTAGGGAAATGTTTTATCTTCCCCAAATATCCTTCGTCTTAGTCGTTCAGAGAACGCGCGGGTTGCCAACCTCCTAGAACACATTCGAGTCGCCTTGCGACAGCCAGCGCCACGTGCTCACGCCAGGGATTGGCAATAATCTGTACGCCGTTAGGTAATCCCTCTGGCGAGCTTCCCACTCGCACCACCACAACGGGCCAACCCGTCAGACTGTAAGGCAACGTATAGTTGAAGCGCAACGGGTCAGGGTCGCCATGCCTCGGCGCCGGATGCGCATCCACGGGGCACACAATGGCATCGTAATCCGCCATGAAAACCAGCATCGCCGTACGGAATGCGTCCCAATCGCCGAAGAGAGTCTCCACCTGTGCGCCTGTGAGCGTGCTCATGCTCCAGTAACGCTCGGTGATGCCACGCGAAGCCGCAATCGGTGGACATATCTCTGTCACCCACGCCCCGAAGTCAGCAAGAACCTGCGCTGCCATTAGCGTCGCGGCGCCCGTCTCTGCAGTCGGAGGCGCAACGCCATCGTCAGCATAGCAGGCAACGCGCAAACCCGAAACGCGAACAGCGCGATAATCGGTCACCGGCAATGGGACCACACCCGAGTCACGCCCATCGGGACCCGCAATCACCCCAAAGACCAACGCGAGGTCCTCCACGAAGCGTGCCAGTGGGCCAATTTGTGTGCGCGGATCAGAGAGACCCCCAGGATGGTTGAAAACTCCGGTGTTCGGCACGCGTCCGGAGGTGGGTTTGAGTCCAGCAACGCCGCAAAAATGCGCCGGCACGCGGATACTGCCACCAGAGTCGCTACCCAGGCCCATCGGAGAGCCGCCCGCGGCAATAATCGTCGCTTCGCCGCCGCTGCTTCCTCCCGGCGTGCGCGTTATATCATACGGATTGTTCGTCCGCCCATAGACCGGGTTATCCGTATCGCCCCCACCGCCGCCCGGCGGGCAATTGGTCTTACCCAACAGAATCGCGCCCGCTGCCCGCATTCGAGCGACCACCACGGCATCCTCCGCGGGCACGAACGCAGCACGCTCCGGAATCCCAGCAGCTGCAACGATACCCGCAGTCTCCATGACATCCTTTACTGTGAAGGGAACCCCATGCAGGGGACCGACACTATCGCCTTGTGCCAACGCGGCATCCGCCGCCCGTGCCTGGGTCAGCGCGCCTTCAGCATCCAGTTGCACCACCGCATTGAGCTGAGGATTCACCGCCGCAATCCGCTCCAGATGCGCCATCACGACGTCAACAGCGGAGACGTCGCCGCGCCGAAGGCGTGCGGCAAGCTCAGTCGCCGATAAGTAGGAATATTCTTCCATACGTAGATTATCAGATAGCCCCTAATTGCGTGCGATACCGCACGTTTCACGGGACCAACCGTAACACCAATCCCTCATTTGGTGTAAGGTCAAGTGCTGCCAGGTCAATTGCCCCACAGCGTTGCAGGTCTGTCGCCAAAACAATTTCCGCCTGGCGTGCCACACCGCTCAGACCGAGCCTATGTGCCTCATCGCCAAAGTTCAAGACCACCAGGAAACCATCGTTGCCTGGCTTCGTACGGGTATAGGCATAGATATTCGCTACACCAGTTTCCACTGTAGCATAACTACCCACTGCCAGCGCCGGTTCCGACTGACGCAGCCTCGTCAATGCACGGAAAAGCGTTAGCAAGGAAGTAAAGTCACGCCCCTGTAGGGCCACATTGCACGTGGCGTAATCCGCCCCGAGCGGCAACCATGGCACCACACCTTGCGCAGTGAAACCTGCGTTGGGCGAGGCCTCCCACTGCATGGGCGTACGCTCGGGGTCGCGTCCGACCGTATCGGCAATCTCCGGTTGGCGCACCGCAGGCGGGTCCTGGACGAACTCCGGTGGAATCGGGACGTTCTTCATGCCAATCTCATCGCCATAATAGCAGGTCGGCGTACCGCGCAGGGTGAGCAGCAACATCTGCGCCACCCGCGCCTGCGCCGCCCCCACTCTGCTTGCAACACGGGGTTGATCATGATTGCCCAAGACATAATTGGGCCAACCGCCCTCAGGCACACCCATCTCGTAATACTCAACCGCAGCGCGCACAGCATGCGCCGTCCAGGGCGCGCGAATGAGATCGAAATTGAAAGGCAGGTGGCACTCATCGAGTGCGTCACCATAGTATTGCAGATATTCGCCCGTGACCCAGGTCTCACCGATCAAAACCCGGTCACCGGGATAGCCATCCAATAGCCGCCGCATCGCGCGAACGACATCGTGAACCTCAGATTGGTTGCGCGAGTAGACCGGCTTGAGGCTATCGGCAGGGTTCACGCCATCCCAATCAGGGTTGGGTGGATTATCGCGCAAGGCAGTATCCTTAATCATCATGGTGATGACATCCACGCGGAAGCCATCCACACCTTTATCGAGCCAGAAACGCATCGCGTCAAGCATTGCCGCAAGCACCTCAGAATTACGATAATTGAGCTCCGGTTGGTGTGGATCAAATTGGTGCAGGTAATACTGACCCGTCTGCGGGTCGAACGTCCAGGCAGGTCCGCCAAAAGCCCCCCGCCAATTGTTGGGCAAGCTACCATCAGGCTTGGGATTGCGCCAAAAATACCAATCACGCTTGGGATTGTCAAGACTGCTGCGTGATTCTAGAAACCAGGGATGCTCATCAGAGGTATGATTGGGCACCAGGTCAAGGATTACCCGCAAACCCCGCGCGTGCGCGGCTTCCAGAATCCGATCGAAATCATCCATCGTCCCAAACAGAGGGTGGATTCCGGTGTAATCCGCCACATCGTAGCCAAAATCATACATTGGCGAGGGATAGATGGGCGAAATCCACACCGCATCCACGCCCAGACTACGGACATAATCCAGTCGCTGCAAAATGCCGGGCAGGTCCCCCACACCATCACCGTTGCTATCCTGAAATGAGCGAGGGTAAATCTGATAAATGATGCCGCTTTGCCACCAGGGGGTAGAATCGGACATGATTAGCGCTCCTCAACATTGCAGATATCGGCTGATGGGTGCCATGAAAAGAGGCACACAACACAGGGTATATTGTAGCCTCAGATGACAGAGAAACAACCGAAGAGATTGGGGTGATGTTTTGAGGACGCGTTGCACGCGTCCTCAAAACATCTTTCAAAATAGCTAGCGCCGGAAAGCTGATTCATGTGCTGAAACAGGTTTGAAGCCAATCCTCCGCTGTGGAACCAGGATAACGCGCGCGGAATTCCTCCACCGTCATGCCAAACACCAACATGTCGAAGTGCTGTCCCTGCGAGAAAACTACCCGTCGAATGCGTCCTTCCTGGGTAAAGCCCAAACGCTCATGAAAGCGTACGGATCTCGCATTATAAGCGTAGACATCGGCGGTGACCTTCTGGTAATGCAGCTCGTCGAAGAAGTAGCGCAACACTAGCAATACTACCTCGGCGGCATAACCCCGTCCCCGGAACGCTGGTGCGATGGAAACACCATACTTGAAGCACCCCACCCGGCGATCGCAGCTATGCGTATTGATAATCCCCACCAGGATTCCTTCCGTGTTCTCGACGGCAAAGAAGAACTCGTCGTTTTTCGCGGTCTCGGTAGCGCGATTCTGTGCCCACTGCCTTGCATGCGCCAGTGAACCGGCAGGCCAAACCCATTCCAACATCCGAGCAGTTTCGGTTTCCGTGTTATCCCAGGTATAGAAAGTCTCGGCATCCTCAGGTTCAATACCCCGCAATCGTATATTCACGCCGCGCCAGATGTTCATGTTCAACCCTCAATCGCGATAGCATCACGCACTTAGGTCTTTTTCGCGGCGCGGCAGAGCCGCGCCGCGAAAAAATGCTAAGAAATCCAACAACCCTGGCAATGCACGCCCGTGCTCAGGCAACCTCCGCAAGATAGATCTCGAAGGGTGTGATTTCCAATGCCTGCAAATCCCCAGGACCCAACCGCCGCGCGCTAGAGAAGAGCAAACGCTGAGCATGTAACCCCTCGAAAGTCAAAGGCTGTTCCTTATCGGAGAAATTGAACACCACCAGACAAGTCTGCCCCTCGAAAGTGCGCAGAAAACACAAGCACTCTGCGTGATCTTCCAGCAAAGGTGTGTAATCACCCGCGATAAGGGCTGGCGTGGCTCTGCGCAACGCCAACATCTGCCTGGTAAAGCTGAGCATCGAAGCCGGATCACCCTGCTGCTCTTCAACGTTGATGCCCTCAGCGTAGTTCGAATTCACGGGAAGCCAGGTCTCAACGCCCGCGGGACTAAAGCCGGCATTGGGGGCGTTCTGCCACTGCAAAGGCGTCCGGCAACGGTCACGGGTGTGTGCACATGCCATCGCCGCTGCCTCATCTGCCGGCATCCCCATCCCCGTCGCCAGCTCATACTGACGTACTGCCATCATATCGCGCAACTGCGCAATATCGGTGAACACGGCGTCGGTCATGCCGATTTCCTCACCGTTGTAGATGAAGGGTGTTCCACGCAGTGTAAGCATAAGCACCAGCGAGAGACGTGCGAGTGCATCGTCATGCACGCCATCGCCAAACGCGCTCTTGACACGGGATGAGTCATGATTGCCCAGCGTATTGCAGGGCCAGGCGCCCTCTGGCAATTCCGCCAGTCGCTCTGCCTGGTTTTTGCGGATATGTGCAGGTGTCAGCAGGCCCTCAATGCGCATCAGCGGGAAATTGAAGACCAGATGCAGTTCATCATCACCGCTGCCGTGATAGGCGATATTGCTATCCTCAGCCACCAGCACTTTATCGGAGTAGGCATCCACTACCTTCCGCAGTTCCTTCATCAACGGGTGCATTTCGTCAGCACGGTCTACCTGATAGGCAAAGAGCGCCTCCCATTTCTCCCCCACAGCTTCGCGCTCTTCCTCAGTCTGTGCTGCCTGGCTCAACTGGTACAGCTCAACAAGCGAGAGACCAGTTTCATGATCGGACGTATCGGGATCCTCGAAAATAGTACCAATGGCATCAAGGCGGAAGCCATCCACACCCATCTCAAGCCAAAAACGCACGGCATCCCACATAGCCGCCCGCACCTCTGGATTCCGCCAATTGAGATCAGGCTGTTCTTTGAGGAAGAAGTGATAGTAATACTGATCCGTTGTGGGATCGTATTCCCAAGCCGAACCGGTGAAACTTGCCTCCCAGTTGTTGGGCGGCAGTTTTTCGCCGTTGGGTCCTACCTTGCCATCGCGCCAGACGTACCAATCCCGCTTAGGATTGTCACGGCTGGATTTAGACTCCAGGAACCAGGCGTGCTGGTCCGAGGTGTGATTGAAGACCATATCCAAAATAACCCGAAGGCCACGCTTGTGCGCCTCATCCAGGAACAGTCGAAAATCATCGAGCGTGCCGTATTCAGGCGCTACGTCACAATAATCCGCGACATCGTAACCACAATCTGCCTGCGGTGAGGGATAATGCGGGGAAATCCACACCCCTTCGATACCCAAATCCGCCAGATAATCCAGTTTCGCAATCATCCCCGGTACATCACCGATGCCATCGCCGTTACCATCCGCAAAACTGCGAGGATAAATCTGATAGAAAACCGCTTTCTGCCACCATTTTAATGTATTCACAATCAAACTCCTTAGCTTGCTGCTTAGGCTGTGATGAGGTCAAGAATCTCATCCAGCCTTCGAATCTCATAACGTAACTGAAGACCTACTGGACGCGGTTTAGCCTGCGGGTTGAACCAGCACGTATCCAGCCCATAGGCAATACCCCCAGTGATATCCGAAGTCAGACTATCCCCAACCATGAGCACCGTCGCTTTTGGAGGACATCCCATCGCAGCAAAAGCGGCATCGAAAATCGCTGCATCTGGCTTGGCTGCACCAACCTCCTCAGAAATGATCACGGCATCAAAATAGCGTTCCAGGTCCGAGCATGCCAGGCGCGAACGCTGTACAGCGGCAATACCATTGGTAATTAGAGCCAGACCGATTTTCCCAGACAGTGCCTCCAACAAAGCGACTGCGCCCGGTAGCAAGTGCCCAGCCTGGCCCAGACGCTCCAAATAGCACGTACTGAAGGCCTCAACATTTACAGCTAGACCAAATGCATCGAAAAGCTGCCGAAAGCGCTCCAACCGGAGCACCTCTTGCGCAACCTCCCCACGCTCAAAAGCCTCCCAAAGCGCAGCATTGATCTGCCGGTACGCCTGTGCATGAGTGGACTGTAAGGCGATGCCAAAATCTGCAAAAGCCGCCATAAGTGCATCCGCCTCTGCCATCTCGTAGTCGAAGAGCGTATCATCAGCATCAATGAGCAACCACTGATAGTTCACCGTTCCTCCTCCAATTGCCGTGCAAAATCGAAAAGCACCTTCAGCATAGGCTCTACATAAGCCAGACGTTTTCTGGTTTCCGCCGCGCTCAGTTCACGCTCGCATTTGAGCTGTTCCGGTTCACGACCCAAAATCAGAGGATCCTCCCACGCCAGCCAATCCACGTCCACCGTTCGGAGCGATTGACGCAACGCCAGTACCATCTCACACAAGATAGCCAGATCATGCGCCTTGAGATAGGGGAGAATCTCCCTTAGTTGCTGCGCCGTCAGCGCTAGATGGCACCATGAAAAATCGAGGGAACGCCCCAGAATCATCTCACCCAATTGCGTGAGCAGGCTTTCAGTAACAGCATAATTCCGCGGATGGGTTGCCCATGCTGCCGCCGAACGCTGAAATAGCAGCGGCGACTCCATCAGGGCTTTCATATCCGCACAGAAGGCTTCGCGATGCGGACCCAGCAGAGCATATACCAGGCGGTCAGGAAAGCACAGATGCAGAACCTGATTCACAGGGCACGAATTTGCCGCACGGCGATAGAGATTGTAAAACTGCACACCAATCGGTGTGCCATGCGGGGTCACATTGACACTGAGAAATGCATCGGTCTGCAATCGCGCGAGGCTTTGAGAGTGGGCAACGGCTGTACTTTCCGTCACACTCATAAAGGCGGAAGCAAACAGTGCCCTGAGCTGTGGAAGGATTGACTCCAACCGCAATAACAGAACGCCGTCAGGATCATGGCATGGAAAAACAACGGCCGGCTGAAGGCCCACAAATGCATCTCCTGCTTAATCAGCGTGCAACACGAAATCCACTAATTCCGCAAGAGAGCACGTCGCCAGGCCAATCACATGATCGCCGCCGCCATAATAGACATAGACGGTATCCCCCACCACGATATTGGCGCAGGAGAAGACAACGTTGGGAACATCACCGCGCAGCTCCCACAGTTCCTCGGGCCAGAAGAGCGAGGCCTTAGGCCGCCGCAACACTTTGGTGGGATCATCCAAATCGAGCAATGCCACACCGATGTGGTAAATGTGCTGCCGGTCATAGCCATGGTAAAACATAAGCCAACCCTGCTCGGTGGCGATAGGAGCGCCATTTCCCCCCACACTCTTGTGGTCCCAGCTATTGTCCGGACGCGGGCCAAAAATGGGCAGCATATCCTGCTCATGCCAGCTAAGGAGGTCGTCGCTATAGGCTAACCAGATGGTGGGCCAACGCCGGTGCAACGCTGCATAGCGACCACCGATTTTCTGCGGAAAGAGTGCATGATCCTTGTTATCTTCGCCACGCACGATGGGTCCAAGCCGTTCCCAGGCAATCCCGTTGGTGCTGCGTGCAATCATCGGTAGAATACCGCCGCCCGCGTGAGTAGGTTCTGCCCCGTAATAATCCCGGCCGTAGGCTGTGTAGGTCATGTAAAAAACATCATCTATCTTGACCACGCGTGGATCCTCAAGCCCTCGAGAATCCGTGCCATCACAGGGGGATAGAACCGGTTTCCGCAGCCGATTCCAACAGATACCGTCTTCACTCACGGCGTAGCCGATGCGGCTGATCCAATCCAGGCCCTGTGCGCGATACCACATGTGAAAAAGGCCATTATCGAAAATCACGGCAGGGTTGAAGACATTGACGCTCTCCCAATCTGAATTGGGGTCAGGTAACAACAATGGGTTTTGAGGATGGCGGACAAGTTTCATGCTATACCCTCTCCAAAGGTGAGTTTCTCGCGCGCACTTTGCAATGCTCTTGTGCGCCAGTTACAATTCTCCCACCGCCTCACGTAGGAGGCGGTGGGATCAAATTCCAACACGGCAAGCGCTCTGGTTAGCGTAACGCCACCACGACTCCCTCATTCGCCCGCAAAGCAAGAGCGTCGAGGGCAATATCCTCCTCACGATCCAGGTGCGTGGAAAGCATAACGCGCCCTTGCCCAAAGGCCGACAAGAGCACCTGCCGGCCTTCAGCAGCAAAGTTGAGCGCCACCAGATAGCGAGTCTCTCCTTCCTCGCGCAGGTACACGTAACAATCCACCGGAACACCTTCATCCAAGGGCCGATAACTCCCGCTCAACAACGCCGGCGTCTCCTGACGCATTGCTAACAACTGATGATAAAGCGTGAGAATCGAGGTCGAATCCTGTGACATCAGCGCCACATTGCGGGTCGCGTAATCAGCAGTGAAAGGCAACCAGGGTTCCACATCGGGTGGACAGAAACCCGCATTAGGAGAAGCATCCCACTGCATAGGTGTGCGACACACGTCACGGCTGCGTTCCGCACCCAGATTTACCCCCTGCGGATCCTGAATTTTCTCCGGCGGCACGGGGACATCTGGAATGCCAATCTCATCACCGTAGTAGAGCGTGGGCGTACCACGAAGCGTTAGCAACAACATCGCCGCGACCCGCGCCTGCGCCTCGCCCCCGAAACGTGTCACCATCCGCATCCGGTCATGATTGCCCAAGACGTAATTGGGCCAGGCAAAATCAGGCAGTGTCGCTTCCATCGCATCTACAACACCCCGCAATGTCTGCGCATCCCAGGTCATAGGCTTGATGCCCATCCCATCCATCAAGCGGAAATTGAAGGGCAGGTGTAGACCCTCACCGTGTTCACCATAGTACTTCACCCAACGATCCAGCGGGCCCCATAGCTCACCGATACCGCAACGATCAGGAAACTCATCCAATGTCGCGCGAATCTCGCGAATGACAGCGTGCACCTCATCCTGATCCATATTGTAAACCTGGATCAATCGGCTGAAGAGGTCATTCTCCGGCAGATTCACCGGCGCGTGCGGGTTGATTGGGTTATCGCGCAGCGCCGCGTCCTTGATGACCAAACCGATGACATCCATGCGGAAACCATCCACACCGCGTCGCATCCAGAAGCGCAGCGTATCCAACATCGCCGCTTTGACTTCAGGATTGCGCCAGTTGAGCTCCGGCTGTTCCTTGACGAATTGGTGCATGTAATATTGCCCGGTTGATGGGTCAAACGTCCATGCAGGGCCGCCAAAGAAACTACCCCAGTTATTGGGCGGGCTTCCATCAGGTTTAGGATCGCGCCAGATATACCAATCCCGTTTCGGGTTATCGCGACTACTGCGGCTTTCGATGAACCACTTGTGCTGATCGGAGGTATGATTGGGCACCCAATCCACAATAATCTTCATACCCCGCGCGTGCACCGCCGCCGCCAACCGGTCAAAGGTAGCAAGGTCGCCAAAAAGAGGCTCTACGTCGCAATAATCGGCCACGTCATAGCCAAAATCAGCCATCGGTGAAGGATAGAAAGGGCTAAGCCAAATAGCATCAACGCCCAGATGCTCCAGATAGTCCAGTTTCTCGATAATACCCTGAAGATCACCCACCCCATTGCCGGTGGTATCCTTGAAACTACGCGGATATATCTGGTAAACAACCCCACGTTGCCACCACTTGAGTTCAGTTTTTTGGGTCATGCACCTGCTCCTACTCATTATATGTCGGTATCAAGATAGAAGTATTGTACCGCATTTGGCGAAATTCGGCAACTAAAGATTCCTGTGGGGTGCGTGCCAGAATGGGAGCGACAATCTCAAACATCCCTGCGGAGCAAAGAGCACCCGCCAGGCGCGTCCTCAACGGGTGAATCACAGCAAGTTTTGCCGGCGACATCGTGTATAATGCAAGTATGGTCACAGAGCATGGTTCCCTGAATGCCAGGCGGGTGGTTGTAGGCATGAGCGGCGGCGTAGATAGCGCCGTCGCCGCTGCCCTGCTTCTCGAAGCCGGCTTCGAGGTTCATGGCGTAATGCTTCTGCTCTGGCAATCCGTAGAAGCCCCAGAAGGAACAGCTGCAAGTGCGCGTGCTATCGCCGAGGCGCTCGGCATTCCGCTGCTGATACTGGATTTGCGGGAACGCTTCTTCGCGGAGGTCGTCACCCCCTGGATGAATGATTACGCGAACGGGCTAACCCCCAATCCCTGTGTCAGCTGCAATCCCGGTCTCAAATTCGCGGCGCTCCTCGAATCTGCGGAGCAACTCGAGGCACAATGGATCGCGACTGGGCATTATGCCCGGGTCAGCAGTGATAGCAGCGGTCTAACGAGATTACGACAGGCCTACAACCGCGAGCGGGACCAATCCTACATGCTCTACCGCCTGTCACAGCAGCAGCTCGCGCACCTCAAGTTCCCCTTGGGCGATCTCGCAGACAAGGCAGAAGTGCGCGCACATGCAGCGCGCTGGGGATTGCCCAACGCGGATCAAAGCGACAGCCAGGACCTCTGCTTCCTTAGCGGTGGAGATTATCGCACACTGCTGCGCCAGATCCACCCCCATAGCCTGCTCCCCGGACCCATCCTTGATCAACAGGGACACATACTCGGGCAACACATTGGATTACCAAACTACACCATCGGGCAGCGTAGCGGCTTAGGACTGGCATTGGGTGTGCCACAGTATGTATTGGAGCTTCGACCCCAAGATAGTGCCCTTATTGTGGGTACGGCGGAAGCCTTGTTGCGGGAAGGTTGCTGGCTTGAAAACCTTAACTTCATCAGCGGGTTTCCGCCAGCATCCCGATTCGAAGCCGAAGTTCGCGTTCGTTATCGCGCAAGCCGCATCCCTGCCAACATTGAGATAGATAATCAGAACCAGGCGCGAATCACCTTTGCAGCCCCCCAACGCAGTATCGCACCAGGGCAATCCGTTGTCTTCTATGCAGAAGATTGCGTCCTCGGCGGCGGCATCATCAGCCTCAGGCGATAAAAACCAATCCCCATTCTTCCATTAGTTCCAGGAGTGGTACAGCTCGAGACTAAGGGAAAACAAGCTTGTACCTGCATCATAAAGCAACACAGATGGATCCGTTTTTGCTTTCCACGGCAAAGAGGGTAGAATCACTTCCAGGAAGCATGAATATAAATAGAGTGAGCTATGAATTTATCGAAATCTAACACTGCACTGCGCATTCTTGTTGTAGACGATAACCCCGATATTCGGGAGTTCATCCACAAATCCGTGTTGGAACCGGCAGGCTACACAGTTATCACTGCTGAGGATGGCCTTCAGGGAATGCAGAAGGCGCGCCTCGAACGCCCGGATTTGATCCTTTTGGATTATGAGATGCCCAAAATGAACGGCATCGAGATGCTACGCGCGCTCAAGGAACAAAATATCACCATTCCCGTCATTCTGGTTACCTCTTATGGCTCAGAATCCGTAGCAGTAGAAGTGTTTCGTCTCGGCGTGCGGGACTACATTCCCAAACCTTTTGCCCTGGATGATCTGCTAGACTCAATCGAACGCGTACTTCACGCGGTCAAGCTAGAACAGGAGCGAGATAATCTGCTCAATGAGTTGCGCATCGCTAACACACAGCTGACCCAACGCGTTCAAGAGCTTGACACACTCTACCAGGTCAGCAAATCTGTGACCTCCTTACGAGAACGCGACACGTTGCTCGAGCGCATTGTGGATGCCGCACTGTATTTGACAGGCGCAATGGATGGAGCACTCATTATGCTCGATCCGGTAACCAGTTTACCGACCGCTCGCGTCAGCCGCATCCGTTCCGGCGCAAGTGTTGAAACACCTGCGGAAGATCCCAACATGCTGACACAATCTCAGAGTCTAATGATGGCAGCGCCCATTCAAATCGGCAATAAAACCCTGGGGGCGCTGACCGTCAGCAACAAACGCAGTCGGGAGACCCTTGACAAGCACGACCAGCGTCTGCTACGCATGCTGAGTGATTACGCCGCCATCGCCATTGAAAACACACGCCTCCTGGCAGAGGTAGAAGCGCAACGCGAGCGCGAAAAGCGGGAGATCAGGCAGCTTTTTGAGCACTACGTTTCCCCGCCCGTGGTGGAACGCATCCTCCAGCAACCGGAAAGCGTCCGCCCCGGCGGGCAGCGCCAAACCATCACCGTGCTGTTTGCTGATCTGCGTGGCTTCACCACCTTCTCTGCGAAAACTGAACCTGAGACACTCATCGCCGTGCTCAATGAACATATCGCTGTTGCTGCACAGATCATTCTGGATGAAGAAGGCACTCTCGATAAATTCATGGGCGATGAGATTATGGCCTTCTTCAATGCGCCTTTGCCACAAAAGGAATATGCTCTGCGTGCGGTGCGAGCTGCTTCCCGCATCCTCAACGCAACCACGCAAATTCACAAACAACTTCCGCCAGATCAACGGTTACATTTCGGCATCGGCATCAGCACTGGAGAGGCCATTGTGGGCAATGTGGGCACGACAGAGCTGGTCAACTTCACCGTGGTAGGCAAAACCGTCAATACAGCGCACACGCTGCAAGAGCTGGCGCCAGCGGGCAAGATTCTGATCTGTCAGCACACCTATGCAGCGGTGCGCGATACCTTTAGGACACAAGCATTACCGCCAGTGTCCATCAAAGGGCATACCAAACCCATACCAGTCTACGAAGTCATCAGCGAGTAAGCTAACGACTATCGAATTCGGTGAGAGGAGCATCACAATGCCTGTATTTTTCGATATCGAAACGCAGAACAGCTTCCAGGAAATTGGTGGGCGCTACCCAGAGAAGCTGCGCCTCTCAGTCGCCGTAACTTACAACACTGCCGATGCTGCTTTCCATCGCTACACTGAACAAAACGTCGCCGACCTGATCGCCGAGCTCGCGACTGCCGACCTGGTGGTGGGATACAATCTCTACGGTTTCGACTATCCCGTGATGCAACGATATACATCACAGGTCATCCTGGCGCAGCTGCCTACCGTAGATATGATGCGAGAGCTGGAAAAACGCCTCGGACATCGCATTGGTCTGGATGCCGTCGCCTCCGCTACACTCAAGATCGGCAAAAGCGCGGATGGGCTACAAGCCGTACAGTGGTGGCATGAAGGCCGCATTGAAGAGCTCTTTGAATATTGCGAACAAGATGTGGAAGTCACCCGGCAACTCTATGAGTTTGGCAAAACCTACCGCTACGTGGAATACTATGATCGTTCACGGAAGTTGCAGCGTGTAGTGGTGAACTGGTAAGCAAAACTCCGGATAGCGCGAAGCAAAAGCGCATTGAAACGTGAGGAATTGGGAAGACGCGCATGTACATCACCGATGTGGAAGACCTTCTGGCGCGCCGCCAAACCATGCGGCTATCAGATCATGCGTTGCGAGAAACACATAAAGAAAGCCTGCGCGCCAGTGATATCTTTCATGCTATCTTCAACGGAAGGTTGCTGGAACATTACCCAGACCGTGAACGTGTGCTGATTGCCGGACCGGTTCCCCAGCTGGACCTCGATATTCACGTCGTCTGTGAATACAGTGACCCGGTTGAACTTGTCGCGGTGACCATCTATATTCCCGATCGCCCCAAATGGGTTAATGCCGTGCTCCGAACCCGAGGGCCCCAACCCAGCATTCGGCACGGTGACGCCGGAGGCTAAACCCACATGGAGAAAAAGCACGGCTATACAAAGGGCATTCTAGAATCGCCAGGCTCCAGCCTGGCTCTTATTTGCCCCTCGATCGGTTTTTCCTGATCCAGATTCACGGAGGTGCGCTATGTCCATAACAGTCGAACGCCTGCTCACAGCTGCGGTCCCTCTCATCGAACTGGCTCTTGCGGAGGATATCGGTCCTGGAGATGCCACCAGCCAATCCACGCTTGATGCTGCCGCGCCCTTGCACGGACGCATCGTGGCCAAGGCGCCGGGCGTCATCGCAGGCTTGCCGGTTGCTGAAGCGGTCTTCCATACCGTGGATCCTGCACTTATCTTCACAGCTCACGTCTGCGATGGGCAGGAAGTCGTCACCGGCGAGCTCGTCGCCGAGGTTAACGGTCCCGGGCCTTCACTGCTCGCCGCAGAACGCACTGCCCTCAACTTTCTGCAACGCATGTCGGGCATCGCCACCGCCACCCGCGATTTCGTGGACGCTGTGGCGACCACACGCGCTATCATACTCGATACGCGCAAGACACTGCCGGGCTACCGGGTACTCGATAAATACGCAGTGAGCATGGGCGGCGCGCAGAATCACCGAATGGCGCTCTTTGATATGCTGATGGTGAAGGATAATCACACCGATGGCGCCGGGGGCATCACTGCTGCCGTCGTGCGTGCCCGTACCGTGCATCCCACGCTGCCCGTCGAGGTTGAGGTGCGCACACTGGCGGAGCTGCAAGAAGCGCTTGCCATCACTCCCCCTCTCGACCGGATCATGCTTGACAACATGGACCTCGAAACGATGCGACAGGCGGTATCGCTCACCGCCGGACGTGTGCCACTGGAAGCCTCGGGCAATGTAACGCTCAAGACAGTTGCCGCCATCGCGGGAACGGGCGTGGACTTCATTTCCACGGGCGCCATTACCCATTCCGTCATCGCCCTGGACCTGAGCATGAAGATTGCCAAACCAACCGCGGCACCCACTCTCTCCTGGGAGGAGCGCGCACGACGCGCGAAAGCCACCCTCAGCGACCGCCTGGTCATACTTGGGCATCACTATCAGCGGGATGATGTCATCCAATTCGCCGATTTCCGCGGAGACTCCCTCCAACTCGCCCGCGATGCAGTGCGAACCAATGCAGAGCACATCGTTTTCTGCGGCGTTTTCTTTATGGCAGAAGTCGCCGCGATCCTCGCGAAACCGGGGCAACACGTCTACATCCCCGATAGTGCAGCAGGCTGCTATTTGGCAGAAACCGCGGGACGCACGCAGGTTGAGCAGGCATGGCTGCACCTCGATGCGGCGCTCAGAGGAGCGGCGCTCGGAGGAGCGGCAGAGGATGAAATCACCCCCATCACCTATGTCAACTCCGACGCTGCACTCAAAGCCTTCTGTGGCAAACACGGGGGTGGCATCTGCACCTCAGGCAATGCCGCGAAGGTGCTGACGTGGGCTTTTGCGCAACGCCCCCGCGTCTTCTTCTTCCCCGATCAGCACCTGGGGCGCAATACAGCGCTCGCTCTGGGCATCCCTGCTGAGGAAATCCTGCTCTGGACGCCCTACCGTCCCCCCAGTGCGGAGGCGATTCGCCGGGCCAAAGTCGTTCTCTGGCCTGGCGCCTGCAACGTTCACCAGCGCTTTCATCCTACAGATGTCACTGCCGTTCGGGCGCGCCATCCTGGAATCCGCGTCGTTGTCCACCCGGAATGTGATCGAAGCGTGGTTGAATTGGCTGATAGCGCTGGTTCCACAACCCACATCATTAAGGAAATTGAGACAGCACCAGCAGGTAGCGCCTGGGCGGTGGGCACGGAGACCCGCCTGGTGCTCCGCCTACAACAGGAACATCCAGAGCAACTCATTGTGCCCCTGGCAGAACGCCCACCCTACTGCCCCGGTATGGGCACAATCACCCTGCGCAACCTCGCTGAAACGTTGGAAGCCCTCGCGCACGGTGAATTCCCCCAGCAGGTCACCGTAGAAGCGGAAACCGCGCGGTGGGCACGTGTTGCCCTGGAACGCATGCTCGAACTGTAGTGTTCGGATCGCCAGGCTCTAGCCTGGCTCTTAAGGAGGCCACGTTACAATGTCTGCCGAAACCGATATCCTCATCCTTGGCTGTGGCATCGCCGGAGCGACTGCGGCGCTACAGTTAGCGCAATCCGGGCGGCAGGTCACCCTCATCACCCGCTCCTACACACCGGAGGAGACCAACACCCGCTACGCTCAGGGCGGCATCGTCGCGCGCGGTGAGGAGGATACGCCAGAACTGCTCACCGAGGATGTGCTGCGCGCGGGCGCCGGGTTGAGCTACCCGCCAGCCGTATCCATCCTGGCGGAGGAAGGTCCCGAGCTGGTGCGCCGCATTCTCGTTGAGGACGCCAGAGTTCCCTTCGACCACAACGCAGGCGGCCTTTCCAAAACACGCGAGGGCGGACATTCCGTCTCCCGCATCCTTCATGTGGGCGATGCCACCGGCAAAGCCATTCAAATCGCCCTGCTACAGCGGCTTGCCGAGCTGCCCAATGTCACCCTGCTCGCGGGGCACACCGCCGTGGATTTGATCACCTCCTCACATCACAGCCACGACCCTATGGCCATCTACCACCCCATCACCTGCCATGGCGCTTATGTCCTCGATCGGGCAGGGAACGCTATCCATCGCATCCTGGCGCGCGCCACCATCCTCGCCACAGGTGGCGTAGGACGCATCTACCGCCACACCACCAATCCAGAAGGCGCGCGCGGGGATGGACTGGCTATGGCATACCGGGCAGGTGCGCGGGTCATCAACGCCGAATACATCCAGTTTCACCCCACCACCCTTGCTATTGCCGGCGCCGATAACTTTCTCATCTCCGAGGCGGTGCGTGGTGAGGGAGCGCGACTTTACACCCCCTATGGACGCCATTTCATGGAACACTATGCGCCTAAGTGGGGCGATTTAGCACCCCGCGACGTCGTCGCCCGCGCCATCCACCATGAGATGCTGGAACACGGCTACCCGCATGTTCTGCTCAACCTTGCCGAGGCCATGCCCGCTTCACGCATTCCAGAGCGCTTTCCGACCATTTACGAGACCTGTCAAAAGGCAGGACTGGATATCACTCACGAGCCTATTCCGGTGGTCCCGGCAGCACACTACTTCTGCGGCGGCATTCACGTGGACAGTTGGGGACGCTCAACGCTTGAGGGACTCTACGCTATCGGGGAGGTAAGTTGCACCGGGTTGCACGGCGCCAACCGTTTAGCGAGCACCTCGCTACTTGAGGGATTGGTTTGGGGTGACAGGGCGGCACGCGATATTATCACTCGACGCGATCTCAAACTGGCGTGCATTGAGGATATCCCCCCATGGCAAAGCGTCAGCAAGGGCAAGGCAGCCGACCCGGTCTTGCTCTACAATGACACGCGCAACATCCAAAACGTGATGTGGCTCTATGTGGGTTTGGCGCGCAGTACCCGGAGGCTAGCGCGCGCCCTGCGCGACCTCAACCATCTCTGGGGCGCCATTGACGAGTTCTATCGCACCACACGCCTGAACGATGCCCTGATTGGCCTGCGGAACATGGCGCAGACCGCCTGGATTGTCACCAACGCGGCATGGCACAATCGCCAATCGCGCGGCACCCACTACCGTGAAGATGCCGCAGAACACGAATTCGCGGGTCTCCAGGATACTGAGGGTCCCCTACCCAACGCTTTGACGGAATTTTGAGCGGGGGCCTGGGAGCAGATTACTCCCCACATCGCAACGGTTGGAGTTCGCGATAGGCGCCGTCGTCACGCAATGTGACACCAAGGTAGGGCGTGGGATCCAAGAATGCCGCGCCGGTCAAGGTATTCACGAAGCGCTCACCTGGCTCAGCACGCACAACACCAAAGCGCAGATGTTGCCACACGGGCATCGAACCGGGCCCGCCATTCCAGACGCCCTGATAGCCCAAGAGTTGCCCCTGTTTGACCGGCACGCCCTCGCTGCCGGGTGGAAATTCCGACGCGATGTATGAAGTTGTACCGTCGGCGCTCGCCAACCCATCGTAGAAGCTCCACACTTGCGCACCAGGTTGGAAGGGATCCTCGTGCAGCACGGCGACGCTCCCCTGCCAATCTGCAGCGCGATAAAGCCTGCCATCCGCTGCCGCCACCACGGGCACCTGCGTCAGATTACCCCGCCCGAAAAGCATCAGCGCCACACTATCCCAACGCAAGCCCAAATCGGCACGGGTGGGAATCCGCCACGGTGCACCGGCGCAGGTTTCCGGAACGGGAACTGCAGGCGCATTGCGCGGGCGGTACACACGCGTATCGGCATACTCCGCCACAGGTTTATACGCCTCTTCGACCGCCGCCAGCATCTCGGCGGTCCACCGCTCCCGATAAACATCGAAGGTTGGGAAATAGTGGATCATCACCGCAGCAAATTCACCGTTGCGAATCTGCTCCACAAACGCCGTTTGATCCCACACACCCGCCCATGCCAGCTGAGTTACCTCGAAAGGCTGGATGGTGAGCGGGCGTCCTTGCAGGGTCAGGATACCCATGTACTCATCGGCGAGCACGGGTCCTTCGATACGCGCGACCGCTGCATCCAGGGCGCGCAATTCTTCAAGCACATCCCAACGCGAGGTGGTTCGGAGGACGTAATCAGATTCCGTGACCGCCAGCATGTGCCGGGTCTGCCAGCCGAGCACCACCAGCAGAAGCACCGCAAGCCAACGCACAGTTTTCCCAGGATGCGCCATACGGCTCCAGGCCACTGCCATTCCCGCAAGCAAGCTCAACGCAGCGCAAAGTTCCAGAAGGTA
The DNA here is from genome assembly GCA_026645815.1 of Anaerolineae bacterium. Lineage (GTDB taxonomy): Bacteria > Chloroflexota > Anaerolineae > B4-G1 > SLSP01 > JAAZNO01. The sequence goes on from JAPKMR010000041.1 coordinate 19,281, forward strand.
ATTGACGTTGGAGCCAATCTTGCCGATAGTAAGCGCGGTGAGCGTAGCACCCACTGCATAGGGCGCGGCGACCGTCCAACCTTTGACCCGCGCGGCAGGTAAGCCGAACAGCATTCCGGCGCCTAGTAATGAAAGCCACGACGCCGCATCCCAGAACTGCTCCAGATTCCAGCGCAGACGCTCCATGCCAAAGTCATTCACATTAGCAGTGACGATATTGAAGAAGAAACCGCCCCGGGTCGCAGCATTGAGAGCGAGGAAAACAGCGCCGCCCAATCCACCCACCAGAGCTGCCAGTGTAAAAGCGCGGCGCGGTCCACACCCACCCCAGAGCCAGATGAATGCCGCGAAAGGCGCTGCAAGCGCGTAGGATTGGCGAGTATACGCGGCTGCAGCGAGCAAAACGGCGCCGGTGAGCAAGCCCGCCCACCCTTCAGGCGCACGCACGAGGGCGTAAAGCCCTCCCAGGCTCAAAGCAAGCGCCAGCAAGTCAATGCGGAGTAAGCCCGACCAGTGAACGACAAAGGGGAAAGCCAAAAAGAGCCCGGCGGCGATGAGGGCAGCAAGCGCATCGCGGCGCAAGCGGTAGATAATGAGTGCGAGGAAAACACCGGACGCGAGTGCACTGAGAGCCGAGAGCAATCGCCCGCCCCAGAAATTCGGTCCCCAAAGCGCAACGAAGGGCGAAATGGCAACCACATAGAGCGGCGGGTAATTGGAGATGGTGTAAGGGGCAGAATCCAGGGTAGGAAGGTAGAGAGATTCACCGGCAAGCAGACGCATCGCCTGATCCACAAGCGGCGCTTCACCATAATCCAGCGGATAGGGGAAGGTAATGGAAAGCGCCTCAGTGCGAAGGAAGAGCCAGGCGCCCCCACTCAACGCCAGCAAGAGTACCAATACCGCCAAAAGTTCAAGTGCGGATTGGAAGGTGAGATGATGACCAGGCAAGAGTGCCAGCGCACCAGAGAAGCGTTTTTCAGAGTCAGGTCGCACGGGTTCTTCCTCAGCGGTTCAGGGTGATTTGAGAACAACAATATTCTAGCACCACTGGAATCGTGGGCAAGGTTACGGGTATAGGACAAATTATTGGGAAGTTTAGAGGTCGGGTTGGCGAGAGAGTGCGTTTAGACACTTTGACGCGCCAAAGAGACGCAGAGGTAGGTTTTTTTTGTGATTTTCGTGAACGGGGCGCAGCCCCGTTCACGAAAATCACACCGGCAGAAAGAAGCGCCGAGTACGGCGACGCAGATGTTTGAGCGCTGGCAAGGGCTATTTGCAAGATGCCAATCTTATTTTTCCCAATATTCTGTCGTATACCCATGTTGGACGCGGGCATTCATAGCAGGTGAAAGGGCTTTTGCGTACCCCGTGAGGCTCGCTGTGCGATTGGTTTTCTTCCTCAACGGAAAGGATTGCGTGCGCCGAGCGCGTTTCCCAAACCGCCTCGAAAACTTCAACAATAGCCAGTTGGGTCGGCAAGGCTTCATCCATCGTTACGCTGCCATGTCCGCCTATATAAGCCCATACATGCAGAGCGTATTCGCGGGTCCCCGCAGTTCTCCAACGGCGGAAGCCTGATCTGCCGCCAACAGGAATGCTACGATGGGCAATGCGGCGGTCACGACCAGTATGAGAGAACCAGCTAACAGCAGGATAAAACTGCTCCCGATGCCAAATGTCCTTGCATTTTCACGGTGAAACGGATTGTTCGCTCTTGATTTTTGCCCACGCGACAAGCGCGCCGTTCTGCCCCAGGTGTGACAGCAACAGCCGCTCCAGGTCATCAGGCAGGTCATTGAACTCGAAGCGCACTCTCCCCCCGCTTGCGCCAAGCTGCACCTCTGTCATGGCGGCCTGACTGATTTTGTGCAGCGCAATTTCACGCTCACCGGGGGTCAGGTTGGCCCAATCTACAAAGAGGGGCTTGACGCGCGTCCCATCATCGAGTATCAGGGTCACACCCAAAGCCTGATCCAGGTACGCTTCGAAATCCATACTTCCATCCGACTCCGCTTCTGGCAATACATACGGCGCGTGGCATTTGACCTTGAGTCCCTGCGCCATGCAGTAGTTTTTTACCTGACTGCGGAGCGCTCGCGCTGCCCTCTGATCGGTCACCGTGAAACGCTCCGAGAGTTGATGCAACATGCCTCCATCCAGCAGTCGCTCGGTGCAGCAGCCTGGAAGGCCCTGCAGGAAGCCCTCGCCGTAATGTGCGACATACGATGGGCCAAACACATTGACCCAACTGAGAGTCAACAGCCTTTGCTTGCGCACGTCGGTCTCGGTGGTTGTGTTCCTGTCAGCCCGATCAATCCACCCAAGTTCCGGTTGGGCATGGGAATAGAGCGCGACGATCAAGCGCTTGAGGTGCTGCGCATAGGGTTCTACATAGCCGTGCTGATTGGTGAACTCAAAGTCCACCAGGGCGCTGAGCCGTAGCCGATTGTCGCGCGGGTTGATTTGCAGGAACTCGAAACTGCCGATCAGATCTGGCATGGCACGGGGGTGGGCTTTGAATAAGGTAGTCCAACGGGTGGGCGTGTTGGTTTTGCGCTCCACGTGATCAACCAGGTAATGCCCTTTGACCAGCGCCTCGATGTGTTCGCGTTGGTTGATTCTGCGCATACGCCCATCAACAAGCTGCTCGATGACAAATCCCGCATCGAACATAGCCTCTACGAGCGGTTTGACATCGTCATGCGCCGTGATGCCGCGGCACTGGTAGAATGTCAGATCAAGAGATAAGTCCAGCATTGTAGACGTTTATCCTCTTCACTTCAGATTAGCCAGAAAAGCGTCAAAAGACTCGGCCACGAAATACAGGTTGTCCCACGTCGGCGCTGCGCCCTCTTCGGCTTCTTCTTCGTGGTCCCAGAACCAGATTTGGCCCGCCTTCTCGCCGGACACAGCGACAAAGATGAGATTGCCGCCCGGATCGCAGGCAAAGGGAAACAATGTGTCCGGGTAACGCCCCCGATGGCGGCGCAGAACCTGTTCCAGGTCAATGCTGTCTTGTGCCGCTACTGGAAAGAACCATTCTACGCTGATCAGCTCTATGCGCCCGTCGCGGTGGGTAATTTCGAAATCCGCCGGCTCCGGATAGCCGCCGTTGTGTACCAGCAGAAATTCCCGGTACGCCGCCGGGACGGGCCGCCCGCTGCGACGCTCCACCGCGTCGAGCGTCGCCGGGGTGATGGAAGGGTAGGCATCATGGATAATCATGGGTATAGTTTCTCCTTACATCATGCTTCCTCAAAGTTTGGCGCGGCCCACTGCAACGTGGGATCGAGCGCGCGGTGCAGGTAGAAATAGCGTGCGGCCTGCAACGCCATCTCTAGCGGTACATAGAATGTGCCCGCGAGCGGCGTCTCTTGTCCGCCGACGGATTGCGTCACCAGTGCATCGCCCTGTGTCGTATCCACCAGATGCCGTGGATAATCCGCGCCCGCAGGCTGCACGCTGACCACCACGCGCCCTTCCTCGCCGCCGCCCAGGATGAACCAGGCCGCTTCGGCTGTGCCGCTGGCGTATTCCAGCACGGCGTCATCATGGCGATAGCCATTCAAACGGCGCAAGACAGCCTCTACCTCGGTCCAGGTGAGCGTAGGGAAATCCAGGTACGTGGAAAACTCGCGCAACTGCAACAGCCACATAGTCCTATCCCGCAATAACCGCATGGATGAAACGGTCTGCCGCATCCAGCATCAATTCGACGGTATGCCCCCAGAACAGATCGCCGTCCTGAAAATAAAAAACTACATCGCCCTCTGCATAGAAGACCAACGCTTCCGGCGTCAACCGCTGCTTGAATTCGATTTCGGTGACCAGAGGTTCATCCTCCTCCAACCAGAGGTCGTTTTTCAGCGGCAGCAGTTCTTGTGCAGCGTACGCTTCCGCCAGGTGGTGATATGCGGGGAACTCGTGTAACACCTCCCGCGCGCGGCGCAGGGCCGGCGTCAGATCATCGGCATCGTCCGTGTGCAGCATCAGATCAATCAGAACGCCGTCAATCTCTACTGTGCCGGTGTAGCATCCAAACCGTTCCTCGTAGGAGAGCGCGTTGAGCGCGTTTGAAATGTGGGCATCGTTCAGCATCAGATTCCCTCCTGTTTAGAATCCCGCGATAGATGGTCAAATCGTCCAATACCGGAACGTCCCTTGCTGATCTCAGGCCAGGCAACCGCGCCCATCCGCCGTCGGGACGAGACCGTAAATGTAATCCGGGTGGCCGTGGAGTTCGGTCAGGACGCGGCCCTCGGTATCCCAGACGAGGACGCGGTTGTGGTTGCTGTCCACGCCAAAGACCCGCCCGGCCGCCAGGCGCGGCACGATCTGGGTCACGCGCCACAGATGGCCGCCCTCGACATCGCGCCAGGTCAGCAGCGGCCCGGCGTCCATGTTCAGTGCGTCGTGGATGGCCTACCGGCCTGGAAAGCGCGCTAGCGCCCATCCACCACCGCGAGGACATGCTGCCCGTCGGGGGCTACATCCACGCTCTCGATGACGCTTTCTGGTAGCGTCCCCTGCGCCTGTGTCTCACTGGCGACTACGAGATGCACGCCCAGCGGCCCGGCGCGGTGTGCCAGCAGCTCCGCTGGGGTGGGGAGCGTCACCGGCGGTAGCGGCGTTGGTGACAGCGAGCCGCCATCAGCTAATCGCCAACCGAGCAAGCGCGCACCCTGCAACGCCCAGACCGCGTCGCCCGCGCAGACCAGGTCAGCCACCGGCTGTCCATCCGCCGGGCGAAACGTGGCAGCGTAAGCCAGCCTGCCATCCGCACTAATGCGCCAGTGCAGGATTTTCCCATCCAGGTTGGCAGAGAGCAGGTGTTCCTGCCCGCCAAACGCGCAGGCAATCACTGGCGCGGTGTGGGCGTCAGCCAGTTTCATCATAGCACCTCCTCGATGCGTAGAGAGCGCAAGCGCGCTGCAGCTACGGCGCGAACAAGCAATTCTCGCCCAACGCGGCGAATAATTCCGGCAATACGGTTTCCGATGTTCCGACAGGCCTCTGGTCGCTGCCAAAGCCCTGGGGCGGGGGTCCCCGCGCCCGACGGCGGCGCCGGGCCGGTGGGATTTGCCGCTGGTGGCGCCGCCACTAGGGATTTCGTAGCAGGTCGCTGACCGAAACTGCGTTACGCCCCGCATAATGCCTCTGAAACGCAAGCATTCGCAGAATGCCGGCATTCGTCCCAAGCTTGCGCAGCACCAGGTTGCGCAGCACCAGGTTGCGTAGCACCAGGTTGCGTAGCACCAGGTTGCGTAGCAACCCGTTAATCAAGTAGCCAACTTGCACTGCGAGCCTCATAGGGTACGCAGAAGCCCGCTGAGCTGCTACGAATGCCCTTGCCCGGAAACTGCTTGCACCGGCGGGTGGGTGATTGTAACCTGACTTCCGCTGCGACGGCGCAATAGTCGCGGCACACGTCCCAAGCGGTTCCAGCGCTCTGGGGCATTTTTGCATCTCTCTTCAGTATAGACAAAATCGGAAATCCGTCAAAAATCGTTTCTGAATTGTAACCCTGTTGCAGCATCTCGACAATGGTTGGCGCGTCTGCTAAGCGGTTTCTGGACTGCGTCGCAGGGGGAGATTCTCGGTAGCGCAGAGAATTTCCACGCCAGTATCCAGAATCGCGTGCAGATAACTCCATCTGTCTCCTGCATGGCCCGCCCTAAATCAGGTCCCAGATCGCGGCTGCGGGTATAGAGCGCGATACGCTTGCCGATCAGATTCAATTCGTCCGCACCTGTACCCGGATGTGTGGGCTGGCGTGGCAGAACACCTTGCACCACCACACGCATCTACCGCAGCTCAGCCTGGAGGATTTGGCGATTCTGTGCCACCGGCAGGCGCACGCGCTGAGCCTGCACCTGCGGCAGTCGCGGAGCCTGGGGCTGATCACCTACGTGGGGAACAAGAATGGTTACCTGATTCGCATTTTGAGCCCGGGTCGGGCAGAGCAAAACATTGCTCCAACAGGGCAAAACTTTGCCTCAACAAAGCAAGACTTTGCCGCGCCGGAGCAACAGGCGCCCCGTATCACGGCGAATCTCGTCGCCCTGGGGGCCTGGGGCATCCACCCAGAGCCACCCGCGGTGCAGGCCGTGGCGGCGCTCCCGCACCTCACACCGGAGTTCGTCCATGCCTGGGGCGCAGAATTGCAGCAACGCGCTTAGGTGCGGAACCTGCCGGGTTTGTTGCTCTACACCCTGCGCACCACCACCCAATGGCCGCGGGCTGAGACACGCGGTGGCACGCGGGGCGCAGCAGGTGCCGCTGAACCGCCCCCGAGCGAGCAAGCGTCTTTGCCGGTCACTGCCACGCCCGGTTTGCCGGAGGAAGTGCTGGCGGACCTGGCCGAATTGGGCTGGACTGGCGCGGTAGACGAGGTGCTGGCGCATTACGTTGCCGACCCTGACCGGGTGCTGGACTGGCGGCGTATTGGCTGGAGCAGAATGGCGGCAACGTGCGCTCGCGGGCGGCGTTGTTTCGGCAGAGCCTGCGTTCTGGCGCTCCCGCTCCTCCGCCGGTGACGCTGGAACACACATCGGACTCCGGTGAGCGTTATATCAGCGGCGCTTACGCGGACTTTATCCAGCATTGATGCACCCGATGCGTGCGGTGAAGTATGGCTGCGTCCTGGTGCTGCTTGCGGAAGCTTTGGTGCGACGGGTGGCACAGCCCGTGAGGCGGGGGAGGTCATGATGCCGATGCGTTCACGGCGGGCATTGTACCCGGAAGATTGGGAAGCGATTGCCGCGGCGGTCAAAGAGGCCGCGGGCTGGCGCTGTGAGCAGTGTGGACACCCGCACGAACCGGCGGCGGGCTACACGCTGACGGTGCATCACATTGATGGCAATCCGGGCAACAACGCAGCGGAGAACCTGGTCGCGCTGTGCCAACGCTGCCACCTGGGGCTGCACGGGCGGCGTTACTGGATTTGACAGGGCATGTTCGAGTTCTTCAAGCCGCGCTGGCTGCTCCGGCGCGAGCGCCGGGCACGGCACACAAGCGAGGGCTGATGACGGTTGACTATGGCGACTGACTATGACACCTGTGTAGTATGTGGCGCGCTCTTCGCGCGCGCCGAGCGTGGGCGTCCGCGAGAATATTGTTCGGCGAAATGCCGGGCGCGCGCGCATCGGCTGCGACAGCGTTGGGCGCACGCGACGACGACCTATCCGCCCGTGACCCGCCATGTGACCGTGGTGAGCTGCCCCGATAATCTCTATCGGGCAGGGGCGACCTTCAGTTGGAGCGATTTCCGCCACTCGCTGAGCAGCTGGCCTGAAGGTATGGTAGTGCGCTACCAGGAACAGCTGTACACCGTGCAGGCCGGGCAGATGACGACGACATCGGTGGGGTAGGGAATGCCGGCATAAAGAAGTCGTTATTGCTGCGCTCTCTTGCCATCGAACCTCTGCGTAGGCAATTGGGGCGCATTGGACGGCAGTCCCGGCTGAGCCTCGCTAGATGGTTGTGCTGGCAGTTCGCGTTTTGCGATGGATATCACAGCTAAAAAGGTATTACTGAGTGGGCTTTCTAGGAAGCCGCTGACCGGAATCGCACTATGCAACGCGCAACGTCTCTGGAGCGGGAGCAAGGTATTCGGTCCAGGGTTGCGTCGCAACCTGTGACGAAGCAAATCATTCTTTTAGTGAGGCTTACATGAGCGCAGATGCGCTGGGTACAGCGACGCTGAACTGTTACGAATGCCTATGCCCTCCTGATGTTTACACTGGCAACCTTAGTGCTATACTACAAACCATTATGAGTATGGTCAAAGCCTGTCGGCATCTGATATGGTTTGCGTTATTGTTGGGCTTTGCCGCATGGGGCATCCAACCTGTTGCTGCTGCACCAATTCCTGACCCCATCATTCTCAGTGCTACTGCTGATGAATTGCTACTTCGCTGGGAATTTCCCCCGATACGCTTGGAGCGAGCGTCGTCCGGCATGTTGTATTTCAACTACCCAGGTTGGCTAACCGCTGAAATCCCCGGTCAACCAGCTCTCCCTTATGCCACGGCTCTTGTCGTTCTTCCCCCTACCGGGGAAGTCACGCTAAACACGCGAGTGCTCGACCAAAACATGCGCTTATTGCGCGCTCCTCTTGTATTGACATCAATAGCTAGTCCTGCCCTTTGGGAGTTGCCGAATTTGCCTCCCATGGGAGTTACTTTCACGGAGCTGGGTGTCCTCCGTGGCGTGCGTCTGGGGCAGCTAACCTTTGTCCCCCTAGAATATGACCCTATCACCGCACAGTTAACTTACATCCAATCCGTCGAGCTCACGCTCCATTTTACTGAACCGCTCCATTCTGCCGGGACTGTGGATGCCTTCAATTCCGCATTGCATCCGTTGGTTCTCAATCCGCAGCAGTTAGCTGGCTATCCTCAGTCCGAACGTGCTACTAAGGTATCTGTACTGGTCAACAATTCCGCCGTTCAGTTCCAGATTGCAGAGTCGGGCATTTTTGCCTTGCCGTGGAGCACACTTGAGGCGGCGGGGGTGGTCACTCCTACCAGCGACCCCGCCTACGTTCGCTTGTTGCGTCCTGCAACTGGGGTAGAAGTTGCCCTGCATTGGGATTCCGCCGGGCAGCGCTTCCTGTTCTATGCAGATCCTCAACCCACGCGCTGGGCGGATTTCGAGGTTTACAAGGCCACGTATGCTCCAGCACCCGGTATACGCATGACGGGCTACACGGCTGGTGGAAATGCACTTCCTTCTGGCATGCCTTGGGCGAAGACGTTTTCTGAAGAGGAACGTGTCTACGAGTCGCGCTACCCATCGCCGCGCAATGGCGACCACTGGTATTGGCATTGCCTGGAGCGCCCGGAATCCGCGGTCTGCCCCACGGCAGTAACGCTGCCCTTACCCCTGGAGACACCTATCAGCGACGGCCCTGATGCGCTTTTGACCGTATGGCTCTATAGTTACACCAACCCTCCCGGAAACCCCAATCACCGTCTGACCGTGAACATCAATGGAACCTTGATAGGTGAGACAACCTGGGCCAGTAGTGGCGGGCGTGTTATTACTTTCACCGTCCCCACCGCTCATCTGCACCCTGGGGATAATACGATACAGATTGCATTGCCCGGGCTGCCCGGTATTCCCATTGAAGGGCTATGGATTGATGCGGCAGAGTTATATTATCCGCTAATGGCGACTGATAGTGAGGCGCTACACTTTGTGGGTGTGAGCACCCCGTCTCAGTATATGTTAACTGGTTTACCGGCAAATGCGCTAGTCTTTGATGTGAGCAATCCGGATACTCCCCTGCGTTTACCTTCCGGATTCCCCTTGCGTGAGGAACGCCTTGGTTCTCACCATTACTACGTTGTAACGCTTGCAGGGATACAGACGCTCACGACTTGGACTTCTCCTATACCTTTTACAGAGCCTGCGGGCGCGGATTATCTGGTTCTAGCGCCAACTGCATTATTACCCGCACTTGCACCCTGGTTGGATTTTCATGCGGCGCGCGGATTGAGCGTCTTCGTCGCTCCCACTGAAGCGCTCTATGACCACTACGGTGACGGGCGCATGGCTCCTGAAGCATTAAAAGCCTTTGTGGCCCATGCTTACGCAGTCTGGGACCCACGACCGCGCTACTTGTTGTTGGTGGGGGATGCGACATGGGACCCACTCGATCATCTCCATACGGGCTCTCCCACGTTGCTGCCGCCCTATCTGACCTACGTTGACCCGTGGTTGGGCGAGATTCCTACCGACAACCGCTACGCCACGGTGGATGGTGTTGATGCATTACCCGACCTGGCTGTTGGTCGGTTTCCGGTCAACACCCCTGCTGAGCTGACTGCTGTTATTGAAAAGATTATCGCCTATGCCGAAACGCCGTTTCCAGGCGACTGGAACACGCAGCATCTCTTCGTAGCTGATGACCCTGACCCCGCAGGCAATTTTCCGGCGGAAGCGGAATTCGTCAATGCAAGAGTTCCCATCAGCCATACCGTTACCCGGCTTTATTGTACCGATGACCCCGATGACGTAGTTGCCTGCGGTAATCTCTCAGAAGTGCGGCAGGGCGTCCTGCAGGGCTGGAACGGAGGGGCATTGGTGATCAACTGGGTAGGGCATAGCGCCTTTCAACAGTGGGAACACGGGCGACTTTTCCATACCGATGATTTGCGGGCGCTTGTTCGTGCGCCACGTTACCCACTTTCTCTGGCGTTGAGCTGTTTCACCGGAAATTTCGCACATCCCGACCCTAACATGACCGGAATGGATGAGGCATTGGTGCGGTTACCTCAATCTGGAGCCATCGCGGCATTTGGAAATAGCGGCATGGGGCTGGGTAGTTTGCAGACTCCCTTGCACCAGAGCTTTTACCTGAGTGCCATGCAGACGGATCACTCTGTGCCCCCTGGTATTGCGGCGAGCGTCGCCAGGGCTGCCGTGGCTAATGGCGCCGGCCAGCACCTTGTGGATAGCTATCACTTTTTCGGCGACCCGGCATTGCCGCTTGCCTGGGAGGCGCCCTCCTGGGTCGCACGTCTATATCTCCCATTGGCGCTGAAATAGCTGCTACTCAGCAAGTCCTCGCTTCCGACGCGGCGGCGGCAGTTTCCAAACTCACCCCTTCTTCCGGTTTTTGACCTTCATCCGGCAACAGAAGCAACAGGCATTGACCCCGGCGACTCTGCAGAATGGTGGGCTAAATGCAAAGCGGGCGAGGTATTTCCGCCTCGCCCGCCAGGGAAACTGCGCTTCTTAGGGCGTGCTATGGGCTTTTATCAGCAGCGGCAAGAACACCTTGTATCTTGTATCGGCTGCGTTCTGGACACGTGCGCTGACAGGCCCATGCTGGGTCTCGACACCATTCATGTCCACATCCGCCAACCAGTACCAGTAGGTTGAATCTGGTGCAGCAGTTTCATCGGTATGGCTGTAATCTGCCCCGCAGAGATTGCCGCGACACTCGCTCGGCACAAAAGTCAGCAGGCTGGCTCGTGTGTAGTCTGGTTCTGTCGCTCGGTAAAGGTTAAAGCCGAAGTTCTCGATCTCCACCGCTGTTGACCATTCCAGGGTGATGCCACTGGCTTGCCCAACCGCCCGGAAGTAACGCAGCTCCACCGCCGTGGGAACGTCCACAATGGTTTCGCTGTCATCCTCGGGTGGGGTGGGGTTGCCGTGGATATCGGTTGCATCGCTGACGACCGCCGTGTTGGTTATGGGGCGGTCTATCGTCTGCACCACCGTGAACACCGTGGTCAGACTGAAAACCTCTCCGGGTAGCAGGTTGCGCCCGAAGCCATAGGGCGCCGGCGCCGTCAGGTCAAACCAGGTTACTTGCCCGCCAACATTGTCCACCATGTCTGGCATTGCCGGAGACGAGGTGGCGAAGTGGATGTAGTCCGCGTCGTAGAGATCATATACCGGTAAGACATCTATTGTGCTGATTCCAACGTTGGTGATGAAGATTGTGAACGTGACATAGTTGGGCGCCCAGATGTCAGTGTCAAAGTCTACAAGATGCTTGGAGAGCGCGATAGCCGGGTCTTGTATGGAGATGGGCACTTCATCCGTATCGGTGATCACACCGCCGGGGTGCTCGCCCTCGACTACTGCTACGTTCCAGTAGGTGCCGGTGGTGATGCCCGGTGTTGCAGTCACGGCGAAGGTCACCGTGATGCTCTCCCCTGGGTCTAGTGGCCCCAGATTTGGCCACACGAGCACAGGTGGATTAACTGTGGGTTCACTTGGTATCGCGCTGCCTGCCACATAGTGGAAATCGAGGGTGGGTAGGGTGTCAGTCAGCGTGACGGGATCGAGTGCCACCTGCCCAGTATTGGTTATGGTGATGACATAGGTGAAGGGCGTGTTGGGCGTGGATGTGCCGGGGAGTACTGTCTTGACCATCTCCAGCCCAGGGATAAGCGGCGTGGTTGGCTCGTCGTCCTCGTTGTTGCCAGAGCTGTCATCGGGCGTGTCGGAACCAACCTGCGCCGAGTTAGTAAACGGCTCTGTCGCCCACAGATGCACCCGCACCGTCAGCGTCAGATTGCGGCTTTCGCCGGGCAACAGCACCCCTAGATCCCACACCACAGTGTCCGGCGGGGCGTAGGTATGCGCTGGTAGCGCGCTTACATAGCTTACCTCAATCGGCAGCGTATCGGTCACGACGACGTTCTCTGCCGCGCTCGGTCCGTAGTTGGTCACATGCAGGGTGTAGGTGAGCAGGGTTCCCGGTATGACTGGATCATGGCTGTCGGATTTGATGATGCCAAGATCCGCGTGCGGTGTGACGTCTGTGGGATGGTCATCTTCGTTGTTGCCCGGATCGTCGCCCGGGGTAGTCGTTGTGATGATGACGGTATTGGTGAAGCCCGCGACCACATCGGCATTGACCGTCACGGTGATGAGGATGCTGCGGCTTTCGCCGGGCGTGAGCGTGCCCAGGTTCCACACCAGCGGATTCGGTCCACTGGTCTGCGCCGGGGTGGCGCTGTCGAAGGTCACTGCGGCGGGGAGCGTGTCGGTCACGACCACATTCTCCGCATTCGAGGGACCCTCGTTGGTGACCGTCAGGCTGTAGGTCATCATCTCGCCCGGCGTCACCGGTGAGGCGCTGCCCGTCTTCTCCACGTGAATCTCGACCTCGGGCAGTACGTCCACAGGATGGTCATCTTCGTTGTTGCCCGGATCGTCGCCCGGGGTAGTCGTTGTGATGATGACGGTATTGGTGAAGCCCGC
>JAPKMR010000042.1 GCA_026645815.1 Anaerolineae bacterium
CACAAAAATCACTCAAAGAAGAGGCATTTGTATGATAACGCCATTACCTAATGGGGCTTGCTTTTTCCCCAAAGTTGCAATCCACCCACGCAGAGTGCGCAGAGGGGGAAAGGAAGGGTTTATGCAGGGACGCAGCGCTGGGGACTGGGATGCAGAGGTGCTGGGTACGGTGGGGGCTTGGGGGAATCACGGATATCTTTGAAGGGAGAGGAGACGACGATGGCGATGAACATTCTGGGCATCAACTGGGGGGCACACGATAATGCGGCGGCGCTGGTGCAGGATGGCACGGTCATCGCGGCGGCGGAGGAAGAGCGTTTCAATCGCATCAAACATGCGCCCTACGCTTATCCGCTGCGCGCCGCGGCTTATTGCCTGCGCGAAGCCGGAATCCAGGTCGAGGACCTGGATGAGGTCGTCTTCAGCTTCCACCCCACCCTGCAGCTGGGGGCTTCCCTCCTCCACACGGCGCGCTTCTTTCCGCGGGGCGCCTTTGTCACGCTGGCGGAACTGGTGCGCCGGGTCTGGTATGCGGGCAGCAGTATGTACTCGGATTATTTCCTGCACCTGACGCGACGCACGCGGCGCTTCTGGGTCCCCCACCATACGGCGCACGCCGCGAGCGCCTGCTTCGCCGCGCCCTTCGAGCGCTCGGCAGTGCTCATCGTGGATGGGGTCGGCGAATGGCCCGTGACGACGGCGTTCCGCGCCGAAGGCTCGCAACTCCGGCGCCTGCGACAGATCAGCTATCCCAATTCCATCGGTTTCCTCTACTCCGCGTTTACGGAGTACCTGGGCTTCGAACCTTTCGACGCGGAGTACAAGGTGATGGGCCTGGCAGCGTATGGCGACCCCGCCCGTTACCGGCAGCAGCTGCGCGAGATTGTGCGGTTGGAGGCGGATGGGCGCTACCGGTTGGACCTCTCGTATTTCAATTTCCAGTACGATTACGGGCGCTCGACGTGGTACAACCCGCAGAAGATGCAGGAGGTCTTCGGACCGCCGTGGTCCAAGGAGGTGCTGCCCGACCAGCGCTGTGCGGATATCGCCGCGGCGCTGCAGGAGCGCACGGAGGAAACGATTTTCCACATCGCGGATTGGCTGCACGCGACGACGGGCATGGAAAATCTCTGCCTGGCGGGCGGGGTGGCGCTGAACAGCGTGGCGAACGGCAAATTGCTGCGCCGCGGACCGTTCCGGCAGCTTTACATTCAGGGCGCGGCGAACGACGCCGGATGCGCCCTGGGGGCGGCGCTCTACCGCGCGGTCGCCATCCACAAGCAGCCCTGGCAGCCCCTGCGGCAGCTCTACTACGGACCGGGCTACAGCACGGGCGAGGTCGAGACGGCGCTGCAAGCCACGCACATGCCCTACCGCCGCGTGGAAGACCCTGCAGCGACCGCGGCGCGCCTGCTCGCGGAGAACAAAATCGTGGGCTGGTACCAGGGGCGCCTGGAGTTTGGACCCCGCGCGCTGGGGAATCGCAGCATTCTGGGCGACCCGCGCCGGGAGGATATGAAGGAGCGCATCAATGCGGCTATCAAGTTCCGCGAGCCTTTCCGCCCCTTCGCGCCCTCGGTGCTGGCGGAGCGGGCGAGCGAGTTCTTCACGGAGATTGAGGATTCGCCGTTTATGATTCTGGTGACGGATGTGCGCCCGGAGAAGCGCGCCGTGGTGCCGGCAATCACGCACGTGGACGGCACGGGACGGCTGCACACGGTCGAACGCGAGACGAATCCGCTGTACTGGCAGCTGATTCACGCCTTTGGGGAGCTGACGGGCGTGCCGATGGTGCTGAATACGTCGTTCAATGTGCGGGGACAGCCAATTGTCAACACGCCGTCAGAGGCGCTGGCGACGTTCTACACCTCAGGGCTGGATGCGCTGGTCATGGATACGTTTTTGGTGGAGAAGTGAGAGAAAATCTCACGCAAAGGCGCCAGGGACGCAAAGAAGACGGGAATAAGTGAGGAAGGTCTCACGCCAAGGCGCAAAGGACGCAAAGAGAATGGGAATGAGTGAAAAGAAGGTCATGCCAAGGCGCCAGGGACGCAAAGCGGCATTCCATGCCACCCGGAGCGAAGGTAAAGGCGCATCGTGACGCGCTCCACCTTAACCCGTCCCTCTCCTCATCCCGTGGGGCCGGCGTCCCGTAGGGACGGGTGAAAGTAGGCAGGCGTTTTAACGCCTGCAAAACCGCGTAAATAACCGATCCCGTCCTGTAGGGACGGCTGAAAAAGCTTAAGCCACTCTATGACCGGTTTAAATTCTGAAAACTCATGTAGACCTGTCAGGTCTTGATGAACTTTCGGATTCTGTCGTATACCCGATTCAAGGGCACAGGCTCATGGCGCACTCATCGCACAGCGGAAACCGGCGGCGCCGGACGGGAAGGTGTCATTTTCGCTGAAGCGCTTGGCGACGCGGACCTCTTTCCAATCGGCGCGATAACTGCCCCCGCGTACTACTTTAGACGGCTGCTCGTCCGCAGGTCCCTGTGGGTTCGCGTAGGGTGAATGCTCATAGTAGTGGTAATCCATCCAATCGTGGACCCATTCGCGGACGTTGCCAGCCATATCCCGGGCGCCGTAGGCGCTGGTGCCGGCAGGGTAGCTGCCCACACGGTCGGTGTCGCCCACGCAATACTGCTGGGTTCTGTGGTAGTAGTTCAACCGGGAGCAGTCGGGGTCCTCATCACCCCAGGGATACATGCGCGTATCGCTGCTGCCGCGGGCGGCCTTTTCCCACTCGGCCTCGGTGGGCAAGCGCTTGCCCGCCCAGGTGCAATACTCCACAGCGTCGTGCCAGGTGACATGGACGACCGGATAGTCGGTGTAGAGGGGGTTGTTATAGTAGGACGGTCGAGTTTCGCTCGAGAAGTCTGCCGGTGGATCGCAAACTCCAGCGGCGACACACTGGGCATACTTGGCGTTGGTCACCTCGAAGGTGTCTATGTAGTAAGCATCGAGGTAGACGGCGTGCAGAGGCAGTTCTTCGTCATAATAGCAATACTCGTCCGGGTTATCCTCGTCGCAGCCCATCAGGAACTCGCCGGCGTGAACAAGGACCATGGGGGATGGCTCTGGGTAGACCCGCACCCATCCCGCCATCTCCGGGTCGTCACCCAAGTGGTACAAATAGAAACCAGGCTGCGCAAACTCGCGCCCATAGGTGCCGCCAGGAGGGATCTCGGCGCCTATTTCACCGGTCAACAACTCGATCCCACCCGCCGCCGGCAGCACGGCGCTGCTCAGTCCGTCGTAAGCGCGCACTCCGAGGGGCAGATAGACACGATGGGGCCATCCGGCGACCAGATGTACGGTTGCCGCGGTCTGATTCGTCCAGGTCACGGTCCAGCCCACATCCACAGCCAGGTTCCGCGGAACAAGGCCCTGGGCGGTGATGGCGACCTGAGCGGTGCCGGCAGGGCTTTGGAGGCGCTGGCAACTTGCCGGCGCCGGCGGGGCGCTGGCGCTGCCCGCGAGCAGCGCGCCCTGGGTGGGGCGAGAAGCCAGCAGAATGGCTGCGACGACCAGCAGCAGACTCAACAGCATGACCGACATAAGAGAGCGTGCTCTGCTTTGCATCGTTTTCCCCTTTCATTCTTGATTTGCAGAGAGTGTTGGGTATAGGGCAAATTATCGGGAAGTTGAGAGATCAGATTGGTGAGACCATGCGTTTAGACACTTTGACGCGTCAACGAGACCCAGAGGGTGGTTTTTTGTGATTTTCGAGGTGAGGCCGCAGCCTCACCTCGAAAATCACACCGGTAGAAAGAAGCGCCGAGTACGGAGACGGGTGTTGCCGGGCAGCGAAACCGCAAAAGCCTACAGAATGCGCTTCATGGCAGCTCACTTAAGGTGAAATTATCGAAGCGAACGGCGACGGGCGTTTCAGTCCAGCTCATGCCGAAGAGGCTCAGTTCCTGGTTGCCCAGATAGGAGCTGTCGGAGAGGCTGGTCAGCAGCGTGCCATTGGCGTAGAGGCGAATCTGCGCGCCGTCGCGCTCCACGCGCAGGCGGTTTGTGCCGGTTTCATCGTTGATGGCGGGATTGACCGCCCAGGCGGTCAGGTCCACCCAGGCGCCGTTGACCAGTTTGAGGAGCTTGTACTGCTGCGCTCCGGGATAGACGCGGAAGTGATAGAGATTATCCCCATCCACCTGCCCGAAGTTGATGCCGTAGATACCCGCCGCACCGGTAGAGACGCGTGCGTCCACTTCCACGGCAAAGCGCGGTAAGCCGCCTTCCAGCGGAACATCGGCAAAGCCCCAGGAATTGACGTTGCGGATGAGAATCTCATACTCGCCGTCCTGATAACTGAACTGACCCCAGCCGTGGTCCGCCTCATACCAGCGCCCGGTCACGCCAAAATCCTCGACAAAGAGCGGATTGCTCAACGCGGTCTGGCAGGCGGAGAAGTTATCGAAGCGGGCATCCACGGCGCTGGCGCTGTAGCTGTAGGCGATGAGACCAAAGTGAAGCCCGGCGCCCATGTAGGTGGCGTCTTCCCAGGTGGCGACGAGCACGCCGTTCACATAGGCGTGGAGGGAGGCGCCAATGCGGTCAACACGCAGGCGATTGACGGCAGTTCCGGCGTGGATCACGGAGGTGAAGTCCTCATCTTCGAGCGTGGTCTGTGTGCCGTCGCTGTTCCGCCTGACGATGACGTAAGCTTGCTCGGTGGGGAAGACGATGAAGGCATAGCCGGTCTGCATAGTCTCATTCCCGCTCAAGAGCACGCCATAGCCGCCGGGAACGCTGGTGGTCAGATGCGCGTCACCCTCGAGGCGGTAATCCTCGGGCAACGGGTGCAAAGGCGACCCCCAAGCCCAGGTATCCGCGGCGGTGAGCTGGATTTGATACTCGCCGTTGAGATAGCGCACGCGCCAGCCCTCTCCTGCGCCCTCATACCAACCGCTCTCCGGGCGGGAGAAATCGTCGGTGAAGCAGGGAATCGCGTTACGCAGCGCCAGCGGCAAAAAGACGGTATGCCCCTCATCCCAGGCAATGGCAAAGGCGTAGTAGTCAAACCTCATATCACCGCCAGGGAGGTGGCTGAAATCTGAACCCGTATAGATGTAATTTTCTGCAGCCTGAGCGTAGGTAAGGGTGAAGCGCCCATCCTGACTGGGTGTGGTTTCGTACCCAGGCTTACCTGCGTAGGTGCTTCCTCTGAGACTGCGAATATGGATTGAGCCATCCGCACCAATTTCAAGGGAGCCCTCAAGGCCCGCGTAATCGGAGAGGTGGGCGGTGAAGACGTCGCGGCCTACCGGCGCGCCCGCGACATCCTGGTAGAAGGCATCGGGAATCCCCCCACCAGATTGGTCTTTGAGGTAGCCCAACACCTCGAAGAGGGTATCATCGCCATGGCCCTGGCTAATCAGGGAGTTGATGAGGCGACCCGGCGCCTGGTTGCTGAGGTTGAGGGTGAGCACGGTTTCGGTGTAGGTATCCATGGCAAGCTGCCCGCCGGCAGATGGCGTGAGCGGCGCCGACTGCACCGGTTGACCTGCCAGATAGAGCGCCGCGGTTAACAACAGGCCAAGGTTGGCCATCAACAGAGCTAAACGCAAGGCGGTTTTCATAGGGTCTTCCTCCTGATTGTTTTTGCCCACGTCCCGGCGTGGGCAGGTTGTTTGCCTACACTTTTCAGTCAAACCGAAAGCACTGTCGGGTGCATTTCATGCCGGTGATTTTTGCGGCGTGGCTGCGCCACGCCGCAAAAATCACCCAAAGAAAAGGCATTTTGTAATCATCCAGCACATGCTGAACACTGCAAAAACGTGAAAAGTTGCGCATAGGCGGATTTAAGGCCGCAAATTCGCCCATTTGGGAACCGAAACAACAAAAACCGCGAAATTGAAGTGTGTAGCATGTGACGGCCTAGTACAAAAGAAAAGGCATTTACATGATAGTCGAACAGGGTCAGGATGAGGGGCATTCGTAGCACAGACAGAACCTGCGCTGCGAATGCCCACCCAATCGGAAAGCCTTAGTGTTTCAGCACCAGCGGCAGATAGACCTCGGTGGTGGTCTGCACGGTGCGGAAGCGCCAGACATAGTCGCCAACGAGAGTATTACCCATCAAGTCGGTGATGCCGGTATTGATGGTTGCCGTGTACCAGGTTCCCCCCTGCAATGCCACACGTGGCTGGATGACCGTGCGATGGGCGGTGGGATCATGAGCTACACTGATGGGAATGAGATTTCCGCCCGCCTCGACCAGCTGCACCGTCTGCGTGGAGACGGTCACGGCATCGAGCGCCTCCGAGAATTGCGCGTGAGCAAAGGGAGCAAAAGTTGGACCGGTGGTCCCGGTGAGTACAGCGGTGAGGCTAAAGAGGATTCCCTCCGTTCCAGGGGCCGGACTCACCCAGATGACCTGCGGTGGGGTCGTATCCGCCGCTGAAGGTGTGACCTCGATCAAGACTTCAGCGGGCAGGCTTTCGGTGATGCCGTCGCTGACGCTGAAGGTAAAGCGCTCCAGCCCGGTGAAGTTCTCCGCCGGAGTGTAGACCAGATTGGGTGCGGCGCCGCTCAGTGTACCGTTCAATGGCGGTTCCACCACGCTGAAAGTGAGCAACGTCTGGGTGTTGGGCGCACGCCCTGCCAGCGCGACCACGACGGGCTGCAAAGCCCCCGTCTCCAACCGCTGCGGTATGGCGACGAGCGGGCGCACGAAGTTGACAACCGGGTTGGTGGGCGTCTCCTCGTTCACGGTGGGGAAGTTGACGGTAGCCTGATTGATGACTGCTGTGCCTGCCGAGACGTCCGATCGCAACTGCACGGTGAAGGAGACCACGCCCTGCGAACCAGGCTCTCCCTGGGGCGCAAGCTCGCCGATATCCCACAGGAGCGTGCGGTTGGCGGCGATGAGCTGCCCGGGACCGTGAATGGTAAGCGTCGCCAAGTCGAAGGCGTCATCGAGTTGGTCGGTGACAAAGACGCCGTAGGCGGTGCCCGCACCCTCGTTTTCGTAGGTGATGGTGTAAGTGATGAGTTGCCCCGGAACGAGGTCGCCAACGGGACCATATTTGGCATTGGGATCATGGGGACGGAAGATCTCCGTGCGCTGACAGCGGCTCACACCTTCCTTCTCCTCTCCGCTGCAAGCGCTGCTGGTTGCTGGTTGTCCAGCGATCAGGGTAACAGCGTTCCAGGTTTGCGCTGCTGCGGTGCTCTCTTTGCACACGCAGCCCACATCTCCCGTTCTGGATAATACTTCAGAGAGATAGCCAAGCCCTGCTTTACAGGATTGACTCGGATCACAAATGACATCCTCGACCCCGCCATAGAGTCCGCCGGTGATAGCATCAATACCCTGATACCTGGCAATCCAGGGGCGGCCATACCACCAATCCGTCCAACCCCGGTAACAGGTGACTTTGACATCCGGTTTGGGGTCTTGCATGGCCGATACGGCTGCGGTCATGGCCATTGTTCCTGCGTCGGCAAGGCAACTCAGCGATTCGACGGCTTCGGGCAACGGCAGCGCGCGTTGGAGGGCCGCGCCGCAGGCTTCGCACGCGCTGCCGCTGCGGCATGGATAGCAGGTGACGGAAGCAAAGGTCTGCGCGAGCAGAGCAGCTTTCTCATCGAGCACGGAGCCGGGTAATTGAGCGAAGCGGCAGGCAGCGTAAGCTTCCCCGGCAGGTATTGGCTCTGGGCCCTCCCCCCACGCGCCCGTGAACGTGGCAGCATCGGTGCGCCAATCCACAGTCATGCTACCCTCCGGCGTCTGCGCGGTGTAGGCTTGCGCTGCGAAGGTAGCCGCCAGCACTTGATCCCCTTGCCGGCGCACATAGCGCACCTCGCCTTGCATGGGGTGGAGCAGCACAGCCTGCGTGATGGGGTCGCCGGACTCGAGGTCGAGCCGCACCGCACCGCCATCCACAAAGCCTGCGGCGAGCGCCGTGGTGTAGAGCGCGTCCAGCTCAGGATGCGCCGCGCGCTCGGCGTCGAATTGCGCGGGGGTCAACGCTGCCATCCCCGCCAGAACCGGCACCTCAAGATCGAGGTAAGTCTGCGGATCGCTCAATCCCAGGGGCAGTCCGGAGCCGCCCAACCGCGCCTGGACGGCGTAGAGCGTGCCGTTATCCAGGCCCCAGGCATAACGCGCCTGCACGGCAACAACGCCGCTCGCGCCAGGCGCCAGGTCACCCAGCTGCCACACGACCTCGTGGCGCTGCGGCCAATAGATGCCGCCGTGACTGGCACTCACAAACGCAGCGCGCGCGGGCAGTTGCAACTCCAGCACTGTGTTGGTCACGGTCTCGGTGCGTCCATTGAAATACAGGACTGTGTGCGCGACGCTGCCGCCGGGCGGCGCCGTGCGGGGACCGCCTACGGCCACATAAACGCCATCCGGAACCGGGCCCTGCGGCTCAACCGCCCACGGATCGAAGATGACGCGGTTGGTCACGTCCTCGCCCACGCCGCCGGGATTGCTGGCATGTTTGGGACCGCTCAGGTCGCCCCACCAGTTGTAGGTCGCGAGCATCTGTGCCGCGGTTCCCACCTGGTTCGCGCCGTAGCCGTTGTTCGCCATGATGGTATTGCCCTTGCCCGCAGCGCCGCCAAGCGTCACCTGCGCGTTGCCGCTGTTGTACACGCCCGCGCCAGTGTTTAACACAACAGCGGAATTGGTCAGCGTGAACACGGCAGTATCGCCGCCAAGATACACACCGTATCTGTTGTTCTCGATGGACAGACGATCCCCTGTGACATGGGCAGCCCCGCCGATGTACATACCATCGCGGTTGCTCTGGAGCAGGGTCTCAGTAACCGTTACCACGCTGCCGCCATCCACATAAACGGAGTAGCTGCCATTGTTGGTCACGGTGGAACCATCTAGCGTGACGTGGCTGTCCCGCACCATCAGGGCGTAGTAGGAGCAGCTGTGCAGGGCGCTCTGCTCGATGTGCAACCCGCCAGGGGGCACGTTCTGCGCCACGATGTTGCCCCTCAGTCCACCGCTGTTGGCGCCGCCGCCGTAACGCGCGACGACGTGTTGCAGATTGCCCGTGCCGCCGTTGAAGTACAGTCCATGCCATTGGCCTCCGGCGTCATTGGTCTGCGAGGTGAAGGTGATGGGACGCTCAGGTGTACTGATGGCGTGTAGGTGGCCCTGCACCTGCAACTCATAGTTGTTGGTCATCACCGTCACGCCCGGGTCCACCGTCAGGGTGATGCCTGGCGGCACCACGTAATCGCCTGGCAGGAAGTAGCCATCCATGATGGTCTGTGGCCTGAGCCGCACGTTGTTGGAAATCATGGCACCGGCGTTGATGAAGACTTGATTGTGTACATTGCCCACGAAGGAATTGGCGGTAAGGGTAACCACACTGGCCGCTCCGGAAATCCGCAGCGGCGCGTCGTTGGCGGATGTGCTGCCGCCGCCGTTCCGGGTGAAGAGCGTGTTGCTCACCACCACGCGGCTATCGTAGATGTTCAGCCCGGTATCGGTGTAACTGGCGAGGTATTGGTCGCTGATGACGCTATCGCTGATGCGGAGCTCGCCGTCTTGCACATTGCTGGCGACAATGTTGCCACGCAACGCGTCGCTGTTTCCCCCGCCGGCATAGCGCACGGTGGCGTGCCGCAGATCGCCCGTGCCGCCCTTGAAATACAGCCCCCGCCATTGATTGACCCCGGTGTTGGTGACCGAGGTAAAGGTAATCGGCTGCGTGGCAGTGCCGATGGCGCTCAGATGCCCCTGTACCTGCACTTCGGCGCCGTTGGTCATGATCATCACGCCGGGTTCCACCGTCAGGGTGATGCCTTGCGGCACCACATACCCCCCCACCAGGCGATAACCCTCCAGGCCCATTTGCCAGGTGAGTCGCATGTTATTGGAGATCATCGCCCCGGCGTTGATGAAGACCTGATCGTACATGTTGCCCACGAAGGAGTTAGCCGTCAGTGTGACCACGCTGGATGCCCCGGAAATCCGCAGCGGTGCGTCGTCGGCGGATGTGCTGCCGCCGCCATTGCGGGTGAAGAGGGTGTTGCTCACCACCACGCGGCTATCGTAGATGTTCAGCCCGGTATCGGTGTAGTAATAGAGATATTGGTCGCTGATGACGCTATCACTAATGCGCAATTCGCCGGTGAGCACATCACTGGCGACGATGTTGCCGCGCAACGCATCGCTATTGCCGCCGCCGGCATAGCGCACGACGACGTGCTCCAGGTCGCCCGTGCCGCCGTTGAAGTACAGGCCATGCCATTGCTCCGGTCCTGTGTCAGTTTCCGAGGTAAAAGTAATGGGCTGCGTGACTACGCCGATGGCGCTCAGGTGACCCTGTACCTGCAACTCTGTTCCCGAGCGTCCCTGCACGATGACGCCCCCCTCAATGGTCAGCGTAACGGTGGGAAGCACCGTCACGTTGCTGGTGATGAGATGCGGGCTGTTGCTGATGCACCAGGTTTGATCTTGATCAATGACCCCGCTGTGCGGACCGGGAACACAATCCAGTGTGGTTTGCGCCGCACTGTTACGGGTGAGCATAACCATACTCCCCAAAAGCAACGCAAGCGTCCCAACCAGCACCAACCAGCGCATCGGATCCCACTGTCGAGTTTGGTTCATATTCATCTCTGCTCTCCTTTAGCAATGGTTTGATGGAACAGGCGTGAAACCCACGTTTTCAGCCGTCTTTGAGCGGTAACAGGTCGCCGGTTGGTAGGCTTTGCGGCGCGACGGTGGTATGTGCAGCAATGAATGCGAGTAATTCCTCAGGAGCGTGAATCTGTATGGCGCTGTTATCAGACACACACTCGACCTCACCCTCCCAGGAGGATGACTCAGCCTGCACATCCAACCATAAGCGCACAATAAAGGTCATCAAGCGTCGCATCGCAACACTCCCGGCAACATCTGTGAATAGTCTAGGTCTGGAGAATAACACGGGAATAACAGGAAGGGGGGAAAATGGGAGCAAATTCAGGCGGGGAGGGGGATTGGTTTTTGAAGGACGAGATTTCCGACTAGCGCTTGAGCGTCTGATAGAGAGCGCGGGTTTCGGGGGAAGGGTTGGCTTCGAGGTGCTGGTGCAATGCCTCGACGCACTCGCGGTAAGCGTGCAGGGCTTCGCTGCGGCGCCCCAGGCGCGCCAGGCAGGTCATCCGCGCGCGCCAGACTTCTTCCAGCCACGGCTCGTGTTCGAGGATGTGCCCTGCCAGGTCAACGCCTTCCTGCCAGGCTTCGGCGTTCACGCACGCTTCCAGCCGAGCGGCAAGGGTGTTGATGTAGAGCATGCGCAGCCGTTCGCGCGGGCGGAGGGCCCAATCGGTGTAGGGTTCTTCGGGCAGGAAATCGCCGCGGTAGAGGGAGATAGCGGCAGAAGCGGCAGAGGCGCCAGTGCGCACGGCATCCTCGAAAGCCCAGATATCACACCAGAGATAGTCGAGCGCGCAGAAGCTCACGGTATCGGCTTGCCGGTCCAGATAGTGCGAGGGAGTGCCCCGGCTGAGCTGCGGCTCAAGGATGCGGCGCAGTTCGGAGAAGGTGGTGTTGAGCGCGAGCGCTGCCGAATCCGAGGACAGGTGGGGCCAGAGCGCCTCACACAATTCCTCGCAGGGGACGGGAGCGCGACGCAGCAGCAGGTAGACCAGCAGCTGCCGGGTGGTGCGGCGCTGCCATGCAGAGACCGGAATCGGGATGCCATCGCGGAAGACCTCGAAACCGCCCAGGGTCAGCACGCGCAACGGAGGCGGGGGCAGGGCATCAAGCGCCGCTTGCAGGCGCGCCTCCAGCTGCGCTGCCGCACCCTGCGCGCCGGCATAGGTCGCGAGCAGGCTGTGGGTCCACGCATGTTCGCGCGCCACCCAGAAAGCAAAGCCGCCGTTGAGAATGCGGGCGACGGCTTCGACCCAGGTTGATTCGGCGGTGGGGTCGCTCTGCGTCTGGAGCGCGCGCGCCAGCAGCAGCGACGCCCGCGCCAGGTCGAAGTTGGCGTGCAGCGGCGCGAGCACTGCCATGGCGGCGCGGCAATCAGCTGCCACACGCGCCCAATCTTCGAGAACCAGGGCGGCGTGCGCGCGCTCAATCAAGGCGCGTCCCTGCATGTGGTGGTAACCAATGCGCCCGGCGATGGCGAGCGCATCACTAGCCCAGGCAAGCGCGGCAGGCGCATCGCCGGTGGCGCGGCTGAGGCGCGCCAGCCCCAAGCGCACGAGGAAATCCAGTTCGGGCAGGCTGCCGGTCTCGGCGATGGTGCGGCAGGTGGCTAGAAAGGCACGGGCGCCCGCAAAATCGCCAATCTCGCGCGCCAGTTCTCCGTGAAGCAAATGCCAATAACCCTCGGCGAGCGTGCCAGGTAGCGCTACCGTGCGCAGTTCCTCCAACCAGTGCAGGGTGCGGTCGCGCTGCCCGGTGAGCCAACACGTCCAGCTCAGATTGGTGAGCTGCGACCACAACAGTTCCGGACGCCGGTGCAGGTGCGTGAGGTGGTGCGCTTCCTCATCGGCAGCGATAGCCAACGCGAACTCGCCGCGGGGCATGTGGATGCCCGCAGCCAGACAGTGCAGTCCGCGGATCATGAGACGCGGGATGGAGAGCTGCCGCGCCAGGTCAATGGTTTGCTGGAAAAAGGTCTCGGCAGCGGCGAGGTCATCGGTTTCGGCGGCGCAGATGCCCAGGGCGAGCGTGATTTCGGCACGGAGCTCCGATTCCTGCGGCGCCATCAGGAGCGCCTGCGTCAGGATGCCTTTTGCGGTGGTGTAATGCGCCAATCGCATGTGAGCATAAGCCAGCGCAACAGCCGCAGCAGCCTGCAGCGCTTCGTCGCTAGATTCGCGCGCTAACGCCAGCGCAGTCTGCGCGTGGCGAATGGCAACGGCGAGCTGCCCTTCGTGGAGGGCTGTATAGCTGGCGGATAACAGGTCAGTAACCGTGGATGGCGATTCCATGCTTCCATTTTATATGAAATTTCGATAAATGGCAGCATGAGCAGGACCAGGGCGCGTTCCAAAGTTAGGGCGACAATCTCAAACGTTCCTACGGGGCATAGAAAAAAGTGATTTTGTGCGGTGGGGCTTCGCCCCACCGCACAAAATCACTCAAAGAAAAAGCATTTACATGCAGACGCAGAGGATTTGTTTTTATGTGTTTTTGGGCGCGCTTCGCGCGCCCAAAAACACATCTTCAAACTCACTCTGGTGGGAGGATGTGAACGCAATCCTCGCTGAAGGTCAAGGATACTTCATTGCCTTCGGGATAGAGCTGCAGGTGCGAGGGGTCGGTCTCTACGGCGGTGAGCAGCTGCCCATTGACTTCGACATCGTAATCAATGCTATCCCCCAGGTAAGCCGCGCGGCGCACGATGCCGCGCAGATGTCCGCCTGTCTGCCGCACGCGGATCATCTCGGGGCGGACAATCATGGTCACCTCGGCGCCCACGGCAGGAGTGTCGGTGGTTCCCGTGAGGTGGAAGCTGGCGCCCAGGGCATCCACATGCAAGACGCCAGGGTCGCAGCCCGCCACTTTCCCGGCGACGAAGTTGGCGCGCCCGATGAAGTCAGCGACAAAGCGGGTGCGGGGATGGCGGTAGACCTCCATCGGCGGACCGATTTGCTCGATGATACCCTGATTCATCACGACCACACGGTCCGAGAGCGTCATCGCCTCAATCTGGTCGTGGGTCACGTAGACGCTGGTGATGCCCAGGCGCTGCTGAATGTGGCGAATCTCGGTGCGCATCTGCTCGCGCAGCTTGGCATCGAGGTTGGAGAGCGGTTCATCCATAAGCAGGACCTTGGGTTCCATGACCAGGGCGCGCGCCAGGGCGACGCGCTGCTGCTGCCCACCGGAGAGTTGGTTCGGCGCACGCGCTTCCAGGCCCGTGAGCTGCACCAGTTCCATCACGCGCGCCACGCGGGTCTTGATCTCGGACCCCGGCACGTGTTTGACGTTCAGCCCGTAGGCGATGTTCTCATAAAGATTCAAGTGCGGGAAGATGGCATAGCTCTGGAACACCATGGACATTTCCCGCTTGTGAGGCGGTAAGGTGTTGATCTCGTTACCATCCAGGCGGATGCTGCCGGAGGTGGGGAATTCAAAGCCCGCAATCAGACGCAGCGTCGTCGTTTTACCGCAACCGGAAGGACCGAGAAGTGTGATCAGCTCGCCCTTCTCGATGGCGATGGAGACGCCGTTGACGGCAGTTACTTCACTGCTCCCCCCGCGCGGGGGAAAAGTCTTGACGATGTTTTCGAGTGTAAGATACATAGTTGCCTCCACTTGCTGACGCTACATGCCCATGGACAGGTCCACATCGCCCCGCCCGCGCAGCACCCGATTGGTCAGATAATTCAAGACGCCAATAGCCACCAAGACAAAGATGATGATGGTGGTGGAATACGCCGCAGCGATGCTCACACCACCCTGTTCCCATTCACTCAGAATCGCCGCCGTCACCACGCGCCAACGAGCGCTCACCAGAAAGATAATCGCCGAGAGGCTGGTCATGTGGCGGGTAAAGCTAAAAATCAGCCCGGCAAGGAGCGCCGGCAGAATCAGCGGCAGCGTCACCTTGCGGAAGGTGGTCTGGGCATCAGCGCCCAGGATGTTGGACGCCTCCTCGATGGAAGGGTCAATCTGCTGCAGGGCTGCTATGCCCGCACGGACCGAGGCGGGCAGACTGCGCACGGCAAATGCCGCGATGATGATGAAGGGTCCGCCAATCATGACGAGCGGCGCATCGGTGAAAACCAGGGCGCAGGAGATAGCGAGCAGCGCTACACCAACAGACAAACGCCAGCGCCCACGTTCCCGTTCCAGCAGCAGGATGGCGGCGAGCAACAGCAGCAAGCCCAACAACGCCGGTGTAAGTTGGAAGAGGACCTTGATGTGGTCGGAGATTTGGAAGACGGCGTTGCTCCAGAAACCGCGCGGCAGGCTGCGGCTAAAGACGGCGATGGGCGAAGCCACGTATTCGATGAGGTCGTAGGCAAGCATATAACCGCCAATCGCCATATACGCCTGCCCCATCCGGCGGCGACGGCGCTTGAACCAGGTGAACAAGCCAAAGGCCACCAGTATCGCTCCCAGGAGGTAATACAGGCCTATCAGACCCAAGACCTCATCCAGGAAGCTCAAGCCCACGCCCACGGCGGTGCCGAGGAGCAGCACGAGCAGCTGCTCGCGGCGTTGGTGGAAGACGTTGCGCACCAACAACAGCGCGCACAGGGCATAGAGGATGACGACGACAATCATGGGAGGCGTGCTGAAAGCCAGAACGAAACCGATACCCAGAATGGTGCCGGGGACCGCACCACCCAGATTGGAGCCGAAGTCCAGCACGTTCTTGCCGGTGAAGGCTTTGCGAACGACCAGGAAGGCAATCACCATGCCGATGAGCGCCGCGATTGGCGTGGCTACCACGCTGAGGAAGGTGGTATCCATGATAGGTTCGATGCCGCGGGTGACCATCAGCTTCCACCAATCCAGAGTAGGACGGAAATCCACGCCCCAGGATTTGGCAAACGAGCTGTAGATGATGGTGCCGTAGAGCAACAGGATAAAGGCGCAACAGAGATAGGTGGAGCCAATGAAGAACCAACGAATCAGCGGTTCCTTCTCCACAATATGCCCACCCGTGGGCTTGCCGGTCACGGACACATAGGAGCGCCGGCTGACATAATAGCGCTGAATAAGGAAAATAATCAGCGTAGGTAACAGCAGCACCAACGCTAATGAGGAAGCCTTTTGGAAATCGTATTCACCCGAGACCGCCAGGAAAATCTGGGCTGAGAGCACCATCACGTTGCCGGAGATGAAGAGCGGGTTACCCAGGTCAGCCAAAGCCTCCACGAACAGCAACAGGAATGAGGCTCCTAGACCCGGCGTGAGCAGGGGGATGGTGACCGTGCGAAAGAGGCGAAAGCGATTGGCGCCCATACTCTCCGCCGCTTCCTCAAGCGAAGGCTCGACCCGTTCGAGCATGGCTTTGAGGATTAGATAGGCGGCGGAGAAAAAGGTAATCACCTGGACTAAGACCAAGCCATCCATGCCGTAGATATCATTCGCGCCAGTCGTAAAGGTAATCCCCAACAACCGGCGAGTAATCAGCCCATTGCGCCCAAAGAGCAGAATCGTGCTCAAAGCGATGGCGAACGGAGGGGAAACGGTGGGAACCAGCGCCAGGATATGAATCCAGCGTCGTCCGGGGATGTTGCAGCGCACCACCGCATAGGCGAAGATGAAGCCCACCAGAGTACCGCCGAGCGCCGTCAGCAAGCCCATCACCATCGTATCCCGAAAGATACGACGGGAGAGCGGACCGTAGTAGCTATCGAAAAACCGGCCAAAGTACTTCAGGTCCAGCGCACCAGCCGAGTTCACGAAACCGTTTGCCGTGGTCTTGAAGATGGGATAGAACACAAAGATGAACAAAAAAAGCCCGCAAAAGACCAGGCTGAGCAAAAGTACAGGGTCGCGCGCGATGAGCGCAAACTCGCGCAGACGCCGGGTCAGTTGTGACCGTGAGGGGCGAGAATCGAGATTGGCAGAGTTCGCCATCAATCCCTCCTGGAAAAACACCGAAATGCAGAACAGAGACTGCCTGCAATCAGGTCGTCGTTGCGCCGGACGTTTTGCCGGCGCAACGACAATCTTGTAGACGCTATAACGTCATAGAAAACACCCACAAGATCTGCAAGAGAGACCAAGATAGGGACTCAAACGCAGCTCTTGCCCAAGACGTCGCTATTGCTTGAGGTTGTCCGCAGCAGCGAGCTCGTTGGTGTACTTATCCACGATGGCGGACTTGTTGCTGCCGGCCCACTGGAAATCGTAATCAATCAGCGTGACCTGGAGCAATTCAGGATGGGAAAGTTCCACACCCTTGACCGTGGGCGCCTGATAAGCCTTGTACTTGGGACCCAAGGACTGACCCTCGGCGCTGATGGCCCAATCGAACCACTTCTGCGCTGCATCGAGGTGCTTGGCGCCCTTGAGGATGCCCATACCGCCGATCTCGTAGCCCGTGCCATCCTCGGGGAAGGTGAGCAAGAGGGGCATGTTATTGTCATCAATCTCATGGACGATGTCGTGCGAGAAGACGATGGCTACGCCAGCCTCACCCTGACCCACGAACTTCGCGGGGGCAGCGCCACTCTTGGTGTACTGCGCAATCTGCCCGGCGTACATTTCGAGGTAGTCCCAACCCTGCTCCTCACCGAAAATCTGCAGCACGGTGGCTACGGCGGTGTAGGAAGTGCCAGAGGTCGAAGGATGGGCAACCATAATCTGCCCCTTGAACTCGGGCTTCAACAGGTCACCCCAGCTGCGGGGCGCTTCGACGCCAGGATTCTCGGCGAGCCAATTGGTGTTGGTAGCGAAACCCAGCGAACCCACGTAGACGCCTACCCAGGTGTTGTCGGGGTCCTTATACTTCGCCTGATCCAGCAGGTTCTTGTAATTTGGGGAATCGTAGGCCTCGAGCAAGCCTTCGCCCTTGGCGGCGACAAAGCTATCGAGAGGGCCACCCCACCAGATATCGAACTGAGGGTTGTCTTTTTCGGCCTGAATACGGGCGAGCGCCTCGCCGCTGGACATGCGGACGTAGTTGACGGTAATGCCGTATTTGGCTTCGAATTCCTGCTTCATACCCTGGCACCACTCTTCCTGGGGCGTGCAGAGCACGTTGAGCTCCGTGCTGCCCTGCTCTTTCTTGCAACCGGTCAAGAGCATGGAAAGGCTCAGTACCAACGCCAGGGCGACATATAACGACTTGCGAACCATATCAGCCTCCTTCAGACAAAATTGGTAGAATCCACAGCTAAAAATCGGAGAGATACTTTTCACTATAGCTTACGCAGCAAATCACCCCCTTTCAGCATGAATTGTCAATCCGTTCACGTCAATGGGGCAGTAGCCAAAAAATACGGCGAGGAAAGTCGTGTCCAGGGAGACAAGAGGGCACGAAACGCTTGCACGACCTGCAGTGTTGCGTGAATGGTAGTTCCTCAAAGCAAACGCCAGGCAGGATAGATTTGTCCATGTATAAGGTAGAGTTTATGCAATAACGGGTAAAAGTCAAGAACTCAGTGAGGTTGATGCATTTCAAAACGGGGGTGAAAATCTCAGGCGCCCCTACAGGGCGCAGAAGAATAATGATTTTTGGCGGCGGGGCAAAGCCCCGCCGCCAAAAATCAATCAAAAAAAGCAAGGGTGGGCTTCGCCGTCCACGAAAATCACGCTTGCAGAAAGAAGCGCCGAGTACGGCGGCGCAGAGCGTTGATCGGTGCAACCCGATGGCGAGGAGCTACGTATTTGACATTATGGATGTGAAAATCCATGCCGCATTTTGAACATTCGCGATGGGTGTTGTGTTCCGTTTTCACAAGGAGTAAAACCATGGAAGAGAAAAGAGAGCATGCCGAAGTTGCCGTTGAATGGCAAGAAAAAGCCGACCTGAGCGAGATGGATCTCAGTGGGCGAGACATGGCGGGCGCAAAGTTGGCGGGCAAGAGGATGGTCCGCACCCTGCTGCGGCGAACGGAGCTGACCGGCAGCACAGTTCTGGGCGCCGATATGACCGAAGCCGATTGCACTGAAGCACAACTCACCGGCAGCAAACTGGTGGGCATCAATTTCCGCAAGGGCATCCTGCACCGTGCCCGGCTTGCCGGAGCCAAGATCGTTGGCGCCAACATGGAGAGCGCAGAGCTGCCCGGCGCCGATCTCACCGGCGCCGCCATCCTGGGAACGAATCTCGCCGGCGCAGACCTCTCACGCAGCAATCTGGCGGGCGCGACCATCAACGGCTCGAATCTGGCGAATGCCAATTTCACCGGCGCGGACCTCACCGGCGCGGTGCTGAAGCGCATGAACGTCGCGGGCGCCGATTTCACCGATGCCCGCACTACCGACGCTCACAGCCGGATGGTGAACTGGGCGGATGCGAAGGTGCCACCGGCGACGCTGCCGGAGGAGATCCCCGCCCCACCCGCCTGGATTCCAGGTGTTATCGCCGGCGTGCTGGTGATAGCGCTCATCGTGATTCTCAAGAAGCGCCGCAAGGCATAAGAGACCTCCTGTGTCTGTCGTTTTTTGCGCCGCGGTTGAACCGCGCCGCGGTTTGCCCGCGCCGCGGCTTGACCGCGGCGCAACTTGACCGCGGCGCGAAAAATGATATGTTCTTCTGTAGTAGAATCACAACTCACAGGAGGCATTGATGACAACAGCACTTCCCCTACCCCGCTCCACACCTGAGGCGCAAGGCATCCCCTCGGAAGCGCTCCTTGCTTTTGTGGAAGCGGCAGAACGCGAAGCCTGCGGCTTGCACAGCCTGATGCTCCTGCGCCACGGGCAGGTCATCGCCGAGGGATGGTGGGCGCCCGCCTCCGCGGAGCGTCCGCACATGCTCTTCTCGCTGAGCAAGAGCTTCACCTCCACCGCGGTGGGGTTAGCCATCGCTGAAGGGCGGCTGAACCTCGATGATGCCGTGCCCAACTTCTTCCCCAAAGACCTGCCCAAGCGGATGAGCGCGCGCTGGTCCGAGGTGCGCGTGCGTCACCTGCTCTCGATGTCTACAGGGCATTTGAAGGATACGATGGAACGCATTCGCGAGCGCCGGCAAGGCAACTGGGTGAAGGGCATTCTGGAGCAAGCCCCCAGACGCGCGCCGGGGACGCACTTCGTCTATAACAACGGCGCTTCCTATATGCTTGCCGCCATCATCCGCCAGGCGACCGGCATGAATGTGCGCGAGTACCTTCAGCCACGGCTTTTCGCGCCGCTGGGCATCGCGGAACCGCCATGGGAGACCTGCCCACGGGGGATCAATTGCGGCGGTTGGGGACTGAGCCTGAGAACCGAGGATATCGCGCGCTTCGGACAGCTGTATCTACAAAAGGGGCGCTGGAACGGGACACAGCTGCTGCCGGAAGCCTGGGTAGAAGCCGCGACGAGCGTGCAAATAGCGAATGGAAATGACCCTGATAGCGATTGGGCGCAGGGTTATGGCTTTCAGTTCTGGCGCTGCCGGCATGGGGCGTATCGCGGTGATGGCGCTTTCGGACAATTCTGTGTGGTGCTGCCGGAGCAGGATACAGTGCTGGCGCTGACGGGCGGCATGGCCGATATGCAAGCCGCGCTCACTCTGGTGTGGAAGCACCTGCTGCCGGAATTCGCGGCGGATGCGCTTGCGGAAAATGCGACCACTCACGCGCAGCTCACGGCAAGACTCGGGGCGCTCAGCCAGACGCCGCAGGCAGGCGCAGCCACAGCAGCCATAGCGAGCGCCGTCTCAGGGCGGGAGTACGCCATCGAAGCCAATCCGCTGGGAATCACGAGCCTGGTGTGTGCCTTCGAGGGTGGGCATTCCCGGTTGAGCTTCCAGGATCAACGGGGCAGGCACACGGTGGAGGCAGGCTACGGTGCATGGCGCTATGGGGAGACCTGCCTGCCGGCGGAAGCTCGAATCCCCATGCCCGTCGCAGCTAGCGGCGCGTGGACGGATGCCAATACGTATACAGCGCAGTTATGGTATTACGAAACGCCGTTTTGCGCCACGCTGACCTGCCGCTTCGAAGGAGATGCCGTGACCTGCGGCAACAGGACTAATGTTTCCTTTGGTCCCACGGAAGGACCGCCACTGGTGGGAAAGGCCTGTAACGGCTAAAGTAGCTCAATGCCGGGGAGAAAAAAGAAAAGGCATTGCATGATAACGCCATTACCTAATGGGGCTTGCTTTTTCGTCAAAGTTGAAATGCACCCACGGAACCGAGATAGAAGATAGATTGTGCGCGACGCGGTCTTCCAGCGTCGCGCACAATCATAAATGGCAGGCAGAGCGGCTATGGTAGGGTACCTTTTGGCTCCAAAGTGGGCGTGTCAGTCTTCGACTTTCTCCAGCGGCAACCAGGAGAGGGTTTTCTGTATCTGGTCATCCCATTTGTCCCAGGTATGCTCACCGGGACCCTCGGCATAGATGAGCTGCAATCCCAGAGCGTGCGCGTGATCGCGGAAACGCAGGTTCGCCGCGTAGAGGAAATCCTCCGTGCCACACCACTGATAGAGAAGCAATTCCTCACGCCAGGATGAGGCGGCAACGTCGCGCGCCAGCCGAAAAAGGTCATGCTGGCTGCCCGGGAAGCGCCAGAGCGGGCCAAAGATGCGGCGCACCTCATCCCGCCAGGCCTTCTCCCGGCTGCGAATAGCCCCCGCCATATCCAGGGCGCCCGAGAAACTGGCAGCGGCTGCAAAACGCTCGGGGTAGGTCAACGCCAGTTTGAAAGCCCCGTAGCCACCCATAGATAGACCGGCGACAAAGGTCTCCTCGCGCGCAGTAGAAATGGGGAACCAGGCTTGCATCAAAGCCGGCAATTCCTCGCTCACGTAGGTCCAATAGCGGTTGCCCTGCGCCATATCGGTGTAGAAGCTGCGGTCCACTCCCGGCATCACGACCGCGAGGTGGTACTGGGCCGCATAGCGCTCGATGGAGGTGCGGCGCTGCCAGATGGTGTGGTCATCCGATAAGCCGTGCAGCAAGTAGAGCACGGGGTAGCGGCGCGGCGGGTTCAACAGCGCCCCGGAAGGCCCACGCGGAGGCTCCGGCAAGATGACATCCACGGCAGTGGAGAGTTGCAGTATATTGGAAAAGAAATGACAGTGCAATAACGCCATAGGGAAAGCTCCTTTCAGGGTAAAAATCTGTCATTGTGTAAGATCATAGTCTAGCATGATCCGCAGAAATGACCATACCTGCCTTGACACATTTTCACGCTAACACTATACTCATTACATACAATTCATGACTACCTGCACACCGGTTTCAGGCTACGATAGCCGATGACGCCCAATCCTGGCAGGCCCTTCTGGCTATCTTCCCTAGTGCTTTGCCAAGACACGCCTATATCAACTTCTCGAGGAAACTCTGAGGAAAGCTCGGATTGAAGTTCAATAAAGTGGCTATGAGAGAATAGTGGGCAACAAGGGGCATCAATATGGGAGATCAAGGCGAGACCACGGCACAACTCATGGCGGAGCTGGCAGCCTATCGCCAACGCGTTAGCGAGCTAGAGTCGGCTATAGAAGCATCCCAATCCGCAGTGGTGAAACCGCAAGCCGGCGAAATGGACTATCGCGAGCTGGCTGAAAGCATTAGCGATATCTTCTTCGCCATGGACCATGAGCTGCGCTATACCTACTGGAATCACGCCTCCGAGCGCCTCACCGGCATTCCAGCGTCCGAGGCGCTCGGGAAATCCATCCACGAGCTCTTCCCGCAAGCGACCTCTGCCGTTGGCATATATGAAACCGCGCTGAAAACGAAAAGCACCCAGCATTTTCTGGAAAGTTCAGTGGTAGGCGGGCGCGAGGCACACTTCGATATCACCGTTTATCCCGGTTCCCATGGAATCTCTGTGCTGGCGAAAGATGTCACAGCGCAGAAAAACTTCGAAGCGGCCTTGAAGAAAACCGAGCGCGAATACAGCGCACTCATCGAAGGGCTGCCGGTTGGAGTTTATCGCAACACACCCGGACCTGAAGGACATTCGCTGATGGCGAATTCGGCCTGCCTGAGAGTGCTGGGTTTTGCATCGCACGAGGAACTCGCCAACGTGCGTATCGCGGACTTGTATGTTGACCCGAAGCAGCGCGAAGCCTATTCCGAGAAATTGCTGGCGGAAGGCAGTGTAAGCGGCTATGAAGTACGCCTGCGCAGAAAGGACGGCGCCATCATCTGGGTAGCGATTACCGCGCGCGTCGTGCGCGATGCTCAGGGAGAAGTCGAGCATTTCGAGGGCATCATCGAAGATATCACCGCCCGCAAACGGCAGGAAAGCGAATTTGCGGCACTGGCAGCAGTCGCCAAAGCCATCAGCCAGACGCTAGAGCTACAACCCCTGGTGGAGAAGATCCTGGAGACCGCACTGCACGCTATCCCTGCAGCGGAAAAGGGGAGCCTGGCGTTGCTCACCAGCGATAAACAGCATTTGCAGGTGCGGGCGATTCAGGGCTACCAGGATAACAGTGTGCTAGGATTGATCTCCCCCGTTAGCTGGGGCTACACCGGACGCGCGATACGAGAACGACGGGCATTGCGAGTGAATGATGTGCAAGATGATGCCGCATTGCGAGCCGATGCTGCCGCCGCCTCCATCGGTGAAGTAGGGAAACTGCGCAGCGCCATCGTGATGCCATTGGAGGTGTACGGGCAGATCATCGGCGTCATCTCCCTGGAATCGTCGAAGAATGAAATCAGCTTTGAAGATGAGGACTTGCGCTTGCTAGGCTCACTTGGGGGTCCGGTAGCCCTGGCGATCGAGAATGCACGGCTGTTCGACGAGACGCGCCGGCGCCTGATCGAATTGGAGACGCTGCACCGCGCCAGCAGGCGCCTGCTCGACGCGCAGCTAGACCCCGAGGAGATTTATACCGCCATCCATCAAGCCGTTGAGGCAACGATGCCCTGTGAGGCTTTCATCATCATTCTGCACAGTGAAAACGAAACGTATGATGTGACCGTTTACAATTTCGATCAGGGGGGACGTTGGCCCGCACAGCGTTTCCCGCATGGAGAAGGATTGACGGGGCGGGTCCTGGCGAGTGGACAGACCTTAGTCATCGGGGACCTGGACGAAACCAACGAAATTCAGGCAATCCACTTCGGCGCACCGGAGCATGTACGCTCCGTGCTGGCGGTGCCGCTGCGGTATGGCGAGCGGTTGATTGGGATGTTATCGGCGCAATCTTACCGTCCTCACGTCTATAGTTCGCAGCATCGCCTGCTACTGGAGACGCTGGCGGCGCAGTTTGCTTCGGTTATCGCCAACACTTTCCTATACCAACAAGCCCAATCCCGCCTGCGCGAATTGGAGGTTGTTTCGGAAATCAGCGCCGCGGTCCGTGCAGCGCCTAATCGGGGCTTCATTCTCAACACTATCCTCGACCAATTGATAGCGCACCTGAAAGTAGAAGGCGCTTCGCTAGAACGCCTGGAAGCCGATAATAGCCTCTATACAGAACAGGCACGCGGTATCTGGGCCAGCCTTACCGGAACAGTCCTGCTACCAGGTGAGGGTTTAAGCGCACACGTGTTGAAAACGGGGCAGCCCTACTTGAACAATGATGCGCATCTCGACCCACGCCTGTTCCGACCGGACCTGTTTGCCGGCTGTCATGCCATTGCCGCCGCCCTCCTCATCGTCGAAAACCACCTCACGGGCTTATTGTGGATCGCCAGTACGCACACGCTGAATGGAGACGATTTACGGTTGCTCACCTCCATCGCCAATATCGCTGCGAATGCGCTCCACCGCGCTGCGTTGCAGGAACAGATGCTCGCGCAGGCACGCCAGATGACTCAGATCGTCGAATCGGTGCCGGAAGGCGTGATTTTGATCAACGGCGAGGGACAGGTGCTGTTAGCAAACCCCGTCGCGGAACAGATTCTGAAACGCCTCTCATATGCCCCACATACAGGGCGTATCACCCATTTGGGAGGGCACCCCTTGGTGGAGTTACTCACCTCTCCCCCAAAGGGACTATGGCACGAAATCCGCAGCACGACGAACGCCTTCGAACTTATCGCCCGCCCTATCGTCAATGGCTATCGCTCTGAGCATTGGGTGCTCGTCATCAAGGACGTCACAGAGGAGCGCCAAATTCGGGAGCAGCTACAGCTCCAGGAACGGTTAGCCGCAGTGGGACAACTGGCAGCGGGCATTGCCCACGATTTCAACAACATCATGGCGGTCATCGTGCTCTACACCCATATGGCGTTGCGTGCGAGCACGCTGGCGCTGAAAGACCGTGAGCGCCTCGAAACGGTGATGCAGCAGGCCAACCGGGCGACCGAGCTGATTCAACAAATTCTGGATTTTGGACGGCAGGCAGTGCTCGAACGGCGCTCGATGAACCTTACAGCCTTCGTGAAAGAGCAGGTGAAATTGCTGCAGCGGATTTTGCCAGAGAATATCAGCGTCCTGCTAGAGCACCAGGAGGGCGAGCACACCATCAGCGCTGACCCTACTCGTATTCAACAGCTGCTCACCAATCTAGCCATCAACGCGCGCGATGCCATGCCAGAGGGCGGCGTGTTGACCATAACGCTGAACGCCATCACAGTTACGCCGGGAAATTCTCCCATCCTGCCCGAACTGCTCACGGGTGATTGGATCGTCCTGACGGTAGCCGACACCGGTACAGGCATCCCGCCAGAAATCCTCCCGCGAATTTTCGAACCGTTCTTCTCCACCAAGGAACCAGGGAAAGGCAGTGGTCTTGGGCTGGCGCAGGTTTACGGGATTGTAGGACAACACGAGGGGCGCATCACCGTAGAAAACCTTCCAGAAAGAGGAGCGGCTTTTTCTATTTACCTACCCGCACAGACAAAAGCTGCGGATGAACCGGAGCGCCCCGATTATAGCGACCAACCGCTGGGTAATGGAGAGACCATTCTGGTAGTAGAGGATAACGCGATTCTGCGCACCGCCCTTGCCGAAAACCTGATGCTGCTGAACTATGACGTGTTGCAGGCATCAAATGGGCAGGAAGCGCTTAGCCTGCTAGAAGCGCACGGCGAGACTGTAGCGTTGGTCTTGAGCGACATCATCATGCCCTTTATGGGAGGGCAAGCACTGTTCCAAGCCCTACGAGCGCGACACTGGAAAAAACCCTTTATCCTAATCAGCGGGCATCCGATAGAGAGAGAACTCGATGTACTACTAGAGCAGGGCCTGAGCTGTTGGCTCAAGAAACCACTGGGGCTGGAACAACTGGCACAAGCCGTCGCTGGAGCGTTGTACTTTACGACATGTAAGGATTTCAGCGGCAGCTAAGGCCCTGATGGTGCGATTGAAGACCTGACAGGTCTTGTAGACCTGTCAGGTCTTCTCCTTATAAGTAGCTCTAGGCCGGAGGGAAAACGCCAGTCCGCAATTCGTGCAGCGTCTGCTGCAGCTCCTCACGGGTGTTCATTACAAAGGGACCGTAGCGGGCAATCGGCTCGCGCAAAGGCTTGCCCGTGATAAAGA
Source organism: Anaerolineae bacterium (assembly GCA_026645815.1). Classification (GTDB taxonomy): domain Bacteria; phylum Chloroflexota; class Anaerolineae; order B4-G1; family SLSP01; genus JAAZNO01. Next base: position 25,995 of record JAPKMR010000042.1, read on the forward strand.
GAAAGCGCGCGGCAACGCTGCCGGCACGAATTTCTACCGTGTCACCGGCGTCGAAAATTACCAGGCGGGTGGCACGCAGAAGTTGCCCAGCAGTCTCGACCTCACCCTCAAAGAGATAGAGCAGCACAGCGTGTTCCGCGGGGGTCGCCAGCGAGAAACGCGCGCCAACAGGCAGGCTGACATCCAGATAAGTCGGCTGGATTTCAATCTCGGTCACCGGACCTCGAACCGCTTCGACCTGCCCGGCAATTACGCGCACGCGAGCGCCCTCAGCCATGGTCAGTTCTGGAATGTCTTCGGCATGGAATTCCTGGTAACGCGCCGGGATCATCTTGGCTGCGGCAGGCAGGTTGACCCACAGTTGAAAGCCTTCTAGCTTGTCCGCCACGGGTTGGGGCATTTCCTCGTGCAGAATGCCGCGCCCCGCGGTCATCCATTGCACGGCGCCGGGACCAATCACGCCGGCGTTGCCGATGCTATCCCGGTGCGCCACATTCCCGGCAAGCATATAGGTCACCGTCTCGATGCCGCGGTGCGGGTGCATGGGAAATCCGGCGAGCACATCGGCAGGGTTATTCGAACGGAAATCATCCAGAAGCAGAAAAGGGTCTACGTTATCCAGAGTAGGCAAGGCAATGCTGCGGCGCAGTTTGACCCCTGCTCCCTCACGGACAGGTTGAGGCTCAACGATCCGCAAAATCGAACGCACTTGAGTCACGAAATACCTCCTCATTATGTTCATAAGTGTTTTGGTGAAACTGGGCAGGACTATTCTAGTTTTTTCTGCACCAGAGCACGGCTACGGCGCGAGCACGAAGGGTCACTAAAGCGCTCAGCTTTGGCCCTTGACGATCCACCCGGCGACGGTGACGATACGCTCCGCCAACACACGCATGGCCTCCAGCACTGCCGCCGGCACCTCGGTCTGACCCTGGGGCGCCGAAGCGCTCACCCCGTAGGGGTTCCCACCCGCGGCGTAGAGTCGCGGGTCGGTGTAGCCAGGACCCACAATGAGACTGCCCCAGTGATAGAAGGTGTTGTAGAAGGCGAGCAAGGTGCTTTCCTGCCCCCCGTGATCATTCATGGCGCTGGTGAAAGCAGCCACAGGCTTGTTGCTGAGGCTCCCCTGCGCCCACACCGGACCGGTGGTATCAATGAATTGCTTCATCTGCGCTGCCACATTCCCGAAACGGGTGGGCGCGCCAAAGAGATAGGCATTCGCCCAGACCAGATCGTCGAGCGTCACCTCAGGAACGTCTTTGGTCGCCTCGACGTGCGCGCGCCAACGCGGGTTCGAGTCAATCGCTGCCTCGGGCGCCAATTCATGCACCTTGCGCAGGCGCACCTCGGCGCCGAGCGCTTCAGCGGCAGCCTTGGCAGCCAACGCCATCTCATAATTAGTACCCGTTGAACTGTAATAGACAATGGCCAACTTTATCTCTGACATGGTCAAACTCCTTCTCAAGATGTTTTTTGCGTAAGTTTCGTCTGGAAACTCGCCAGTATTCTGGTTTTCTATTGCCCGGCTTTGCCCAATTTGCGGCACAGACTCGCCAGGGTCAGCTGTTCCTCAGGGCTGAGCACCGAGAATTCGGCTACGATGTTCTGCACGTGAAGCGGAAACAGCCGGGCGATGCGTTCGCGACCCGCTTCAGTCAGGGTGACCAGCACCCGTCGCCGGTCGCCGGCGTCGCGCTCGCGCTCGACCAGGCCCAGGCGGACGAGGTTATCCACCACGAAGGTGAGGTTGCCCCCACTCTTGAGCAATTTGGCGCTCAGGTCGCCCTGGCAAAGAGGTCCCAGATGATAAAGCGCCTCCAGAACCCCAAACTGGCTGGCTGTGAGATCACCGTAGGCGTGATGTTCGGCAAGCCGCGCCTCAAGTGCGTTGAGGGCGCGAGACAATTTGACATACACCTCTAAGGCTCGCTGCGCTTCTGGGGTCCCTTTGTAATGCACCGGCATCGTTCTTCCTTTATTTCGATATCGTATATTTCAATATCAAAATAATAACACAAGAGGAGAATTTGTCAAGACCCAGTTTAGCAGTAAGTGTTCAGCGTTACCCCGCTTGCCACCACAAGAGCGGCTGAAGCCGCGGTTTTATTTGATTGATTTTTGGCGGTGGGGCAAAACCCCACCGCCAAAAATCAATTTTGTACTGCGCCCTGTAGGGGCGCCTGAGATTTTTACCCCCGTTTTGAAACGCACCCAACAGGAGAAACTGCTTGCGTTATTTTGATTTATAAAGTATAATATTATCTATTAAATACAGTGGTTGATGAGCAAAACCCTCACCTCTATCTCTAAAGCTCATGTTAGCAGCACAGGAGAAACGCTCATGATCGTTGAAATCGTCCGCAACTGGATAGAAGCACATCCACTCGCTGCACCCTGGGTGATGCTGGGGGGCACACTGCTGCTCAACGGCATCGTGTTTCTGATAGCACGGAATGTCGTCGCACGTGGGCTGATTGCCCTATCGCAGAAGACAAAGAACAAAAATGACGATATTCTGGTGCGCTATGTCCGCCCGTACCGCCTCGCCTGGATCGCCCCACTCTTGCTCACGTATTATCTGGTTACCTGGGTGCCCGCGTGGACGGCAACACTCCAGATGTTAATCTTAACCGCGATTGTTTGGCTGGCGGTGCTCACGCTTGCAGGGCTGTTGACAGCGGTCAACCAGATGTACGAAGCCAGCTCGCACTTCCGCGGCGTCTCCATCCAGGGCTATCTGGATTTGGGGAAGCTGCTCATTCTGGCAATTGGGGTGATCCTCACCATCTCACAGATCACGGGGAAATCGCCCGTGGTGTTGTTGAGCGGCATCGGCGCCATCACCGCGATTTTGTTGATCATCTTTCACGACACGCTGCTCTCGCTGGTGGCAAGCTTACAAATCCAATCGCACGATCTGGTACGCGAGGGCGACTGGATCGAGATGGAGGATTATGACGCGGATGGCACCGTTCAGAATATCGCGCTGCACACCGTTAAGGTGCAGAACTGGGATAACACCATCACCGTGGTGCCCACGCATAAGCTGATGGACACTCCCTACCGCAACTGGCGCGGCATGTCAGAAAGCGGAGGGCGACGGATCAAACGCGCGATTTACATTGACCTCAACAGCGTGGCTTTTTGTGATGCCGACATGATTGCGCGGTTCAGCCAGGTTGGGTTGGTCAAAGATTACCTCGAGCGGCACCTCAATCCGCAAGCAGACGGCGCCGCAGGGAAGAACGGTGTGACCGAGCGACTTTGCAGCGATTTAGTCTGCGAGGAGCATCAGTTGACCAACGTCGGCGTCTTCCGCGCTTATATGAGCGCCTATCTCAAGAATCGCCCCGATTTGCACCAGACCAAGGAGATGGCTTCGCTGGTGCGAGAGCTGGATCCGGGACCCATGGGCTTACCCCTGGAGGTCTATGCCTTCACCCGTACGGTGGCGTGGGAAGCCTACGAGGCGATTCAAGCGGATATCTTTGAGCATCTGGTCGCCGCGGTGCCACAATTCAGGCTGCGTATCTTCCAACAGCCCACAGGTCGGGATTTCCAGGCATTGGCGGACGCGCCTGATTAAGGGCATGCAGCCTTGGCATTCTGCCTTGGCTCTCTGCCTTGGCATGCTGCCTGGGCAGGTTGCCCGGCAATCTGCCTGAGGGACTTTGAAGAGCCTGAAGAATGCAGTACAGCTGAACAGCACCACGAAATCCAGGCAGCGTAACCGGATCGTGGGCTTTCAGCACTTCACGTCATCAATGATCTGATGCAAGGCAGCAGAATCGAGGTCCTTCTTATCCAGAAGCGCCACAGCGCCCGCCTCCATACCCAGGCGGCGGAATTCCCGGTCAGGATAGGCGCTAATCAAAACCACGCGCGATGCCGGTGCGAGTGAGTGAATCCGCCGCGCGCAGGCAATCCCATCCTCCTCACCCAAGACCACGTCAATGAGCAGCAGGTGTGGAGAAATCCGCTCGGCGATGTGCAGCGCCTCGGTGACGTTCTCAGCCTCATAGATGAGGGCTTGGGGATAAGCCTTGCCCACCATGCGGCGCAATTGCTCCCGGTAGCGGCTATTATCATCCACCAACAGCACCAGAAGGCGCTGCCGCCCTGGAGTTGAAAGCGCGGATTGCGGTGCGGAGGCAATCTGCCCCGACACTCCCAGGATTTCCGGGTGCTGGTTGATGCTATTGACGGCTTCCAGACGACTCTGGACGCCGAGCTGGCGGTAGAGCCGCGTCAGGTGATTTTCCACGGTCTTGACGCTGAGGCACAAGCGCAAAGCGATGCTCTGATTATCCAACCCTTGCTGCAAGAGCCGCAACAGCTCCCGCTGCCGCAGGGTGAGCGCATACGAGGTAGCCGCCGGGTGCTCCAGGCTAAGGAGCTTATCCAACAAGGGGCTGGAAATCCACCGCTCACCGGCGAGAACACGCTGCACCGCAAAACGGAGGTCACTCAAAGGCTGGTCCTTGAGGTGGTAGCCATCTACGCCCGCACTCAACAGCCCACGCACATAGGTATCGTCATCATAGGCGCTCACGATCAGAATCCGCAAAGTCCCGTATAAGGCGCGAATTCGGCGCACGGCGCTTATCGGCTCAAAATCGGGCATCGAGACATCAATGAGCACCAGATCGGGCTGCAATTCTTCCAAGGCTGCGTGCAACGCAGGACCATCGCCGACCTCGCCCACAATCTCCAACCCGGGGAGTTCTTGCAAGGCATTGCGAATGCCGGCGCGCACGAGCGCATGGTCATCTGCCAGCAGCACACGTGTTTTTTCCATAGCCTTATCCATTCTCCAGAAGTTGCGCCTGTAACTGAGCAAAACCGCTTCTCGGAAAGCCTCCCTGTGCCAGATAGCCAGCGAGATCGCCGTAACCTTCAGTGATTCGATCCAGTGAAGCCTGGATGTAGCGCGGGTCCACGGCGTAAACGGTCGCCAGATTGCCTGTTGGAAGCAACCCCAACGTGAACCAGCGCAGCCGAAGCAGGGTTTGCTGCACGGCAGACGCCGAGTAAACGCCGGAGCACAGATAATCCTGGATGAGGGCTTCCGGCACAGTTCCCAAAATCAGTTGGATGACCGCGCAAACGAAACCGGTGCGGTCCTTCCCCGCGCGACAGTGAATCAACACCGGATAAGACTGCGGTTTCAACAATAAGCGCAACACATCCCCAACCGGCGCCAGCGCAAGGTCCACCATATCCCGATACACGGAGAGCATCACTTCCATAATGGCTTTTTCTGCCCGCCGCTTGTATAACAGACCGCGCAGGCGCTTTTCGGTGAGCTCCGCAAGGGCAATCGGGATGGACACCGTCCGAGCGCCAGCTAAGGTGAGCACCTTGTGATGCCGCTCGCGGGGCGAACGCAAGTCAATGATGGTGCGTAAGTTCAAGGATTCCAGGCGCCGCAACGCATCCCCGTGTGTCTGACTGGGATCACCAGAGCGGTAAAGCATGCCACTGCGCAGGCGCCGACCATCCAGGGTGGGCAGACCGCCACAGTCACGCAGGTTCACCACGATATGCGAAAGGTCGAGAGTGTCTTTCACTGTTTGTGATTTCCGGCTACAGAGCGCTGTTTTCCGCCCATGCGATGTCAAAGTATTGTGAGAGGGCGGGCCTCTCCCGTTAGTATATCACAGTTCAGGGGGATGATGGTCAGGGTTTGAGGGGGGGGGGAGACTGCGACAGATGGTTGGTGGAAACTGGGAGGGGTTCTGCAAACAGACGAAGAGGGTTTTCTTTTAGTGATTTTTGGC
>JAPKMR010000043.1 GCA_026645815.1 Anaerolineae bacterium
GAATGTCTTGCCGCAGAAGTCACCTTTTTGTGGAATGTCTTGCCGCAGAAGTCACCTTTTGGGGAATGTCTTGCCGCAGAAGTCACCTTTTGGGGAATGCCCTGCCGCAGAAGTCACCTTTTGGGGAATGTCTTGCGCTCGCTTCAGTGACTTTGTGCGGGGCATGGCCCGGTTTTGATCAGTGACCTGCTGCGGAAATGCCCAGCTGCAAAGAATCATAATTTTAGGTCGTTTCACGGGACACCCAAGGTTATTGTCCCCATTTTGTAACACACTTGAATTGTTGCAGGTAGTACGATTTTCACTATATATGTTATAATTAGAATATAGTATGAATGATCGGCTGCTAATAACTCCATTCAGGCTGGCGGGTTCATTCAAAATATGGCCCGTAATTCACCTCAAATCTATAGGAGGAATATCGTGCAAAAGCGAGTGAAGATCCTAAGTTGTACTCTCATCGTCCTGAGTCTGTTGTTCTCCGGTTGCGACGCGCTCAAGCCCGCCGAACCCCCTGTCGCTCCCGCCGACTTCACCATCGCCTGGATTCCCAAATCATTGAACAATCCCGTCTTTGAGATTGGGCGCGATGGCGCCTATAAAGCCGCGGAGGAATTGAGCGCCGCGACGGGCAAGAAGATTGAAGTGCTCTATATGGCTTCACTGGCGTCGGATGCTGCCGAGCAAGCGCGGGTAGTCGAGGATGCCATTGCAAAGGGCGCGGATGCCATCGGCATCTCCTGCAACGATCCGGTCGCCTGCGAGGCCCCCATCAACCAGGCCATGGATTTACGCATTCCGGTGATGACGTGGGATTCGGATGCGCCAAACAGCAAACGCCTCACCTATCTGGGTGTAGATAACCACGAGGGAGGCAAAGCTGCCGCGGAGTTGTTGGTGCGCTTTATGGGCGCCGAGGGGAAAGTGGCATTGTTGAGCGGCGTGCCCGGCGCCTTCAATCTCGAGGAACGCGCGCGCGGGTTTAGCGAGGCGCTCGAAGCGTATCCGGATATCGAAATCGTGACCACGGTCTACTGCGATGACGATATCAACACCGGCGTGCAGGTGGTCGAGGACGTGATGGCAGAGCATCCCGATCTCGATGGGTGGTTCTTCGTTGGGTTGTGGCCTCTGTTCGCCGAGCGCGGTTCCATGCCGCTGTGGGAACAGGCGTCAAAAGACGGACAGCTGACAACCATCGTTTTCGATACGCTCACAATCGAGATCGAATGGCTGAAAGATGGCTACCTGCAAGGGCTGGTGGGCCAGAAATACTGGGGCTGGGGCTATGACACCGTCAACATGCTCTATGAACATGCGGTGAACGGCGAAACCTACCCCGCTTTTAGCAATTCGGGCATGGATATCGTGACCCGCTGCAATGTGGATGTGATGGCGGAGATGTGGGCGAAAAGTGATTTCACCCAGACGCTACCGGATCCCTACAGCTGTCTGGAGTAAGTTCCAGCTGTGTTTTGGCGACCCTCTTTCCCCCGCCTTACGGGGGAAAGAGGGTTTTTGTTTTTGAAGTAGGCTTGCCACGAATTGCACAGATGGGGGGATGAATGGGACGAGTTACTTTGCAAAAAGGTTGACTTGATTTGTAAAACTGTGCTATACTTTGTAAAACAGTGTTTTACAAAACGAAATGGAGGTTGAGTGATGAGCGTCGTCTTGGTAAAACTAAGCGAGCGGAATCAGATGGTGCTCCCCAAAGAAGCTCGCGAGGCGTTGGGGATCAAGTCCGGCGGGCGGGTGGTGGTCGTCGTCGAGGACGAAAGTGTGCGCCTGCTACCGGAACCGGAGAACTGGACTGAGTACATCTACGGACTGGGTGCAGAAATCTGGGCGCAGCTAGGCGGCGGCGAGCATTTCCTGGCGGAGGAGCGGGCGGCGTGGGAACGCTAAAGGCGCTCGCAGCGCATCTGGCACATACCGAGCGGATCGCGCTTGACACAGGCGTCTTCATCTATGCCTTCGAGCGACATCCACGATTTGGCGCGCCGGCGCAGGCGATCTTTCAGACGCTGGAGGAGGGGCGGTGCCAGGGCATTGCCTCTGTGCTGGCGTTAGGTGAGATCCTGACCGGCGTAAGAAAAGCACAGAATCCCGAACTGCTGTTGCGCTACCGGGATGTCCTAACGCGTTTCCCTAATCTGACTTTGCTGGATGCGGACGTGGCTGTGATGGAAGCAATGGCGGATCTGCGAGCGCGTTATGGTGTAGCAACGCCTGATGCCATCCATTTGGCGACGGCGCTGGTGGGATGCGCACACGCTTTCGTGACGAACGATTTGCGCTTGCGCCAGGTGAAGGACCTGGAGATCATCGTTATGTCAGAGTGGGAATAAAGAGGCTCAACTGTACAGGCGTTGATGAGTTCTCAGAATTTAAACCGGTAATAGAGTTGCTCAATCTTTTTCAACCGTCCCTACAGGACGGGATTGGTTTTTAGAGGTTTTTTGGCGACGCGGGGTACCGCGTCGCCAAAAACCAAGAAGGAAGAGATTTCCGCCCCGAATTGGCGCTGTTGGATTGTGGCATTATAACCCAGTTAATTTTTGAAAGTTCATCACGGAGCGGGGTTGTGTAGCCCGGACGTTGATATCCGGGCGGGACGAGTTTCGATTTGCCATCCCTACCTTTCGTGTTACACTTGCAAGTTGCAAGTCATGAATGAGGAGTCGGTATGCGAGCAAAAAGAATACTGAGGTGCTGGTTGGCAGCGCTCGTGATCCTGGTCGGTGCAGGAACCGGCACAAGCCTGGCTGCGCCGTTGGCGCAAAGTGATATCTGGGTCATCACTTATCCCACGGATGGCACGGCTGTAAGTGGGCAGGTTGTGATTCAAGGTACAGCGTCCCATGCCAGTTTCAACTCCTACGGCGTACTATATGCGGCGGGACCCACTCCCACGGGTAACTCGCAGTGGGTGCCGATTGTCTTCAGCGTGCCGACCATGGTGGTCAACGGCGCATTGGCGACCTGGGACACTACCAAGATTCCCAACGGTCAGTATACCCTGGCGCTAGCGGTCTATGCAAGCGGCAATACCGATCCCAACCTGCACTTTATCAACTACATCACGGTGCAGAATGACCCGGCAACGCCGACGCCAACGCCGACGCTCACCGCTACACCCGAAACGACCACGGGAGGCGAGGAGCAACCCCTCCAGCCCACCGGTCCTATCGAAGCGCCCACTATCGAGCAACCGCCCACCGCTACACCCCGCCCGACCGTCACACCCGGTGCGACCGAAGCCGTACCTGCGGAAGATGACGAGGGCGACGGCCCTGACCTGGAGGCGCTTTTCTCCGGCGCTGCTATCAAAGAAGCCTTCACGTCGGGGGTGTGGATTGCGGTGATGCTCTACGCCATCGGAATCCTTTACGTGGCAGCCCGCGCCGCCTTGCGTTATTTTCTCCGCCAGCAACGCCGTCCACGCCAGCCATCATGAGCGATTTTGTTCTGATCGTGGGACTTGGCAATATAGGCCCACGGTACGCCGGTAACCGCCATAATATTGGTTTTCAGGCCGTGGATGCGCTCGCGCAAAGCCACAGTCTGAGTTTCAGCCGCTCGGAGCACCATGCAGCTGTGGCCCACGGGATGCTGGGATCATACCGAGCGATCCTGGCCAAACCTCAGACCTGGATGAATGACAGCGGCAAAGCGGTTAGCCCCTTGCTCACCTTCTACAAAATCCCCCCCGAGCGGATGCTGGTCCTCTACGATGACCTGGACATACCACTCGGAACCCTGCGCTTTCGACAGGAAGGCAGCAGCGGAGGACATCGTGGGGTACAATCCATCATCCAGCACACCGGCACCCAGAATTTCCCACGCCTGCGCCTGGGCATTGGCCGGCCTCCGGGAAGGATGGATCCGGCAGCTTATGTCCTACAGGACTTCAGCAACTCGGAGCAAGAAATCCTTCAGGATGTACTGCGCCTGAGTCGCCAGCTCACCCTGAATTGGCTGGCAGGCGCGCCGGAGCTCAACCGCCCGGGCATGACGTGGCGCATCGCGCCCCTGGGCATGGAGATGGAAAGCGCCGTCTGAGAGGGCGGCGAGGGTTTTCGTAACGCAACTGCGCCGTGGCGCGAAACCCAGATAGCGAATATCCGGCGCAGAGCTGCCCGACTTCATTAGCCGGCTTTTGACTTCCAGGGCGCTTTCAGCGCACAACCGCAACAGCACGGGTGCTGTGCACCTTTGGACTTGCACAGTTTTTGCTATGGCACTCAACGGTTTACTAGCCTGGATTCGTGAACACGCCGCTTACCAGACGCTGCGAGAAGGTCTGGAGAGCGGGGTGCCGTTGCCCGCGCAAGCCACGCTCGTCTCGGCGATTCCGGCGGTTCTGGCTACTCTGCTCGAAGACCTGCCAGGTCCACAACTGATTCTGACCCCCACGGCAACGGAAAGCCGCCAGCTGCTTCAGACGCTGCGCAGCAACTGGCTGCGGGAACCGCAACGGCTTCTAGCGTTCCCAGAACCACCAGTGGTGCCTTATGAGCGCGCCGCCTGGACACCGGAAGCAATCACCGACCGGTTAGCCGTGCTTTCAGCGCTCTTTCTGCAACGCAGCAGCCCTGATGCCAGCGCCCCACCCCCCATCATCATCGCTTCGGCGCGCGCGGTCGTACAACGGTTGTTGCCGTACCGGCAGTTCCGTCGCGCTGCGCGGCGCATCGAGACGGGTGGAAACGAATCCATAACCGCCCTGGCGCGACATTGCCGGGGCATAGGCTATGAAAGTGTGAGCGTGGTCGAGGCGCCGGGACAAATCAGCCAGCGGGGAGGATTGCTCGACGTCTTCCCACCGCAAGACACGCAACCTTACCGCCTCGACTTTTTTGGCAATGAAATTGAGGCCATCCGTACCTTTGAACCGGCGACGCAACGCTCGACAGGGCGCGCCGAGAGTTTCTGGCTTACCCCGGTGCGTGAGGCGCTGCCACGCGATAGCGAGCGCGCCCTCGCTGCCCTGCAGAGCATTCTGGCGAAGACGCTGCTTCCAGAGGTACGAACTCCCCTGGAAAGCGATCGAGAGGCGCTGGAAGCAAGCGTGCCCTTCCCCACCCTGGAATTCTACCTTCCCTATATGTACCAGGAAACCGCCACACTGCTCAGCTATCTGCCACCGGAGGGCCGAATCTACGTATACAACGGGGGAGCGTTTGAACAGCGCTGGGCAGAGTTGCACGACGAAGCGGAGGAATTGCAGCGTCGCGCGATTGCCGAGAACGCTCCGGGGAGTGATGCGCCGCTGCCATACGTTGCCTGGGAGGATTGGCAGGCAAGTCTGGCAGGGCGCGCGGTTCTGACGCTGAATCCGGGTGAGGAAGGCCCGTTGGCCGAACTCTTTGCCCCGGAACCCCATTTTGCCGGGAAGCTGGGTGAAGCTCTGGGACGGCTCCGGCAGTGGACCAAGCTGGGCGATCAGATCGTCATCCTGAGTCGCCAGGCAGCGCGCCTGGCTGAACTCTGGCAGGAGTTCACGCCGCCCCCGATTCACGAAAACCTCGACACGGCACCCGATACGCTCATCACGTTCGTGCAGGGGGTAGCGCCGGGAGGATGGCACCTGGCAACCGGTCCGAGCACCGACTATGGTGGGGCGAGAATCGCCCGCCACCTCATCACCGATGAAGAGCTCTTCGGATGGCGCCCCCCCGAGCCTCGGCGACGTCCCCGCCGCCGCGTTGCCACACCGGAATTCGCTTTCGCTGACCTCCAACCGGGCACGATGGTGGTACACGAAGATTACGGTATCGGAGTCTTCCAGGGACTCGTGAGCCGCAGCGTGGATGATATCGAACGCGAGTATCTGATGCTGGAATACGAGGGACGCGACCGGCTCTACGTGCCAATCCACCAGGCCGACCGCCTGAGCCGCTATATTGGCGCGGAGGGGTTAGGGGCGCACCTCAGCCATCTGGGCGGCAGCACGTGGGCCGAAGCCAAAGCCCGCGTTCAGCAAGCGACAACGGAGCTGGCACACGAGCTGCTCGAGCTCTACGCAAACCGCAAAGTTGCGGAAGGACATGCTTTTGCACCGGATGCCCCCTGGCAAGCAGAGCTGGAAGCCGCCTTCCCATATATTGAGACTGAGGATCAAGTCGAGGCCATTCAGGCTGTGAAAAAGGATATGGAGGCCACACAGCCCATGGATCGCTTAATCTGCGGCGACGCGGGCTACGGTAAGACGGAAGTGGCCTTACGCGCGGCATTCAAGGCGGTGATGGATGGCAAGCAGGTGGCGATGCTAGTTCCCACCACGGTTCTGGCGCAGCAACACTACCAGACCTTTAGCGAGCGGCTCAGGTCATTTCCGGTAGTCGCAGAACTGCTCTCGCGCTTCCGCACCGATATGGAACAACAACGCGTCTTGCAACAGCTGGCAGAGGGCAAGGTGGATATCATCATCGGCACCCACCGGCTATTGCAGAACGATGTGCGCTTTAAGGATTTGGGGCTGATTATCATTGATGAGGAGCAACGCTTTGGCGTCTCGCACAAGGAGAAGCTCAAGCAGATGCGCACAGAGGTGGATGTGCTCACGCTCACCGCGACACCGATTCCGCGCACACTCTATATGGCCATGACCGGGGTGCGGGATGTCAGTATCATCGAGACCCCGCCGCAGGAACGCCTGCCGCTTTCGACCTACATCGGTGCTCATGATAGCGACATTGCCCGAAGGGCCATCCTGCGCGAAATCGAACGCGGCGGGCAGGTTTTTTACGTCCACAACCGTGTGGAATCCATCACTACGGTGGAGAACCGGTTGCGACAGCTCGTCCCAGAAGCCCGAATTGGCGTGGGGCACGGGCAAATGCGCGAACGTGAACTGGCGCGGGTCATGGAGAAATTTACCACCGGCGAGATCAATGTGCTCCTGGCAACTTCCATTATCGAGAGTGGCCTTGATTTCCCCAACGCCAACACCATCATCATCGAACGTGCCGACCGCTTTGGATTGGCGCAGCTCTACCAATTGCGCGGGCGCGTGGGGCGTGGCACGCGCCGTGGCTACGCCTATCTTTTCCACGGGCGACGCATGAATGAAGAGGCGCGGTTGCGGCTGCAAGCATTGCAGGAAACCAGCAGTCGTGGGGGCGGCTTCGCCATCGCTATGCACGATCTGGAAATTCGCGGCGCGGGTGAGTTACTGGGAGCACGCCAGCACGGGCACATCGCCTCGGTAGGTTTCACACTCTATACCCAGATTCTGAGCAATGCTATCGCCACACTCCAGGCAAAGCGCGCCGGAGAACCCGCACCCTTACCTCCCATCGGGGGAATCACATTGGAACTGCCCCTGCCGGTGGGGCTTGCCGCGGATTTCATCCCCGATGAAAGCCTGCGCCTGCAACTCTACCGCCGCATGGCAGAGCTCACGGATGAACTGCAAATTGCGGCGCTCGAAGATGAGTTGAGGGACCGTTTTGGACCTCTGCCGGATACAGCGGAAAATCTGATGTACCAATTGCGGCTCAAGATTCTGGCGCGGGATGCGCACGTTCCTGCCATTGCTGTAGAGAGCGGGCAGATAGTGTTGCGTCCTGCATGGTTCAAAGACCTCTCCAATGAACAATGGCACGCACTGCGGGGCCTGCTCCAGTCGCACGGTCGCGTGGGACGACGCGAAATCTGGTTGCCCCTGACCTGGGAGCAGCTGCAATGGCGCGACAATCTTCGAGAAACGCTGGCGCTGCTGGCGATCGGGATGCTAGAGGGGCATGCGCAGCAGTCCAGAACTCCCTTGCAAAGGTTCTAAAGATCGCTATGCCAGGTACATTTTTTGATCAAAGCACTATGCCGCTGTTCATCGCTACAGCGGTTTTGTATACGTTCCTCAATGGTTTCAACGACAGTGCGAATACCGTAGCCACAATGATCTCCTCACGCGCCATGAGTGCGCGACAGGCATTGGTGCTCAGCGCCATCGCCCACTTTGTGGGACCATTCATGTTTGGCATTGCGGTCGCCGTCACCATCGGTCAGGAAGTCATCACCCGTGAGGCTGCCACGTTGCCCGTGATTTGGGCCGCCCTGCTGAGCGCCATTATCTGGAGCCTCATCACCTGGGTCCTGAGCATTCCCTCGAGCGCGTCACATGCCCTCATCGGGGGGATGGCGGGCGCTGCCATCCTCAGTCACGGAATCGAGGGGGTGCTTATTGGCGGTTTGGAAAAGGTGCTGATCGCACTGCTGCTTTCACCGATTCTGGGATTGGCTGGCGGCTACGTGCTGATGAAAATCGTGCTCTTCCTGGCGCGCGGCGCATCGCCCAAGATTAACCATTTCTTCAAGCAAGCTCAATCGGTCACGGCAATGGCACTGGCGCTCAGCCACGGGGCTAACGACGCGCAGAAAGCCATGGGCATCATCGCGATGGGCCTGCTGGCTACCGGGTACCTGCCCGCGTTTAGCGTGCCCTCGTGGGTAACCGCCACCTGCGCGGTCGCCATGTCGTTGGGGACGCTGTTCGGTGGTTGGCGGATTATCAAGACGCTGGGGGGACGCTTCTACAAAATTCGACCCGTTCACAGCTTCAATTCACAGCTCGCCTCCACGCTCATCATCCTGGGCGCCGGGCTGCTCGGGGGACCCGTGAGCACCTCACAGGTCGTCAGCGCCACCATTTTAGGCTCGGGGGCGGCAGAGCGCGTCAACAAAGTGCGCTGGTTGGTGGTCAAGAATATTCTCCTGGCGTGGGTACTCACGGTGCCGGCAGCTGCAGGGATTGCAGCGCTGTGCTATTGGCTGCTGGTGCGCGTTCTGGCATAAATCAGGCGCCCCACTCTTCTACCAGGCGCTAGCGGCGGCTTTGATCCGAGCGCCACAAAGGTCGCAGCACGAATAAGCATAAAGGATACAGACTATGGGATGGCTCAAAAACCTGTTTCGTTCGAAACCCGACAAATTTCTCTCGCTGTTGGAGCAACAGGCCGATTATACCGTGCAGGGAATGGAAGCGCTCTCCGCTTACATGGAGAACCCCAACCAGGCCTGCGCCGATGAGGTTACCCGGTTAGAAAAAGAGGCGGATGAAGTACGTCGCATTCTGATTGATGAGCTCAACCGCAATTTCGTGACGCCGATTGACCGGGAGGACCTGCACGCGCTCTCGCGGGCCGTTGATGACATCATTGATTATGCCTACAGCACCGTGGGCGAGATGAGTATGTTTGAGGTCAGCCCGAACGACTACTTGCGACGCATCGTCTCGCTGCTGGTTGATGCGACGCGGGAAATCTACATGGGGGTTATTCGGCTCTCCGACCATCCCGGCGTAGCCGAAGACCACGCGGTGCGCGCCAAAGCCCTGGAAAACCGCGTCGAATGGGTTTATCGTGAAGCTATCGCTGCGCTGTTCCGTATGCCGCAAGACATGGAACACGTAGTGGAGATGCTTAAACTCCGCGAGATTTACCGCCATCTGAGCAATGCTGCCGACCGGGGCGATGAAGCAGCCAATATCCTCAGCGATATTGTGGTGAAAATGACGTAGCTGAGCCAGGCACAAAAACGACCGAACGGTAAAAGTTTTCCATTTTTCCAGTTGAATAAAAACGATAATTCTATGATATAATAGCGGGTATCGAATCAGGAACGTGGAGGATACAATGTTGACGAAAACTTCTTACCGTTGGATCGTACTGTTGGGAATGGTAGCCATGCTGCTTAGCGCTTGCGGGACCCCTCAGGCGGCGCCTCTTGAGGCGGCGCCTCTTCAGGCAGCGCCGGCAACATCAACGCAATCACAAGCCGGGGAGCTGGCTCCAAACCTGGAGGTCGAGGAAGTACAGGCACTGGTCGCGGCGGGCGAGATCGTGATCCTTGATGTTCGGGAAGTTTCCGAATACGAAGCCGGGCATATTCCCGACGCGCAACTCATCCCGCTAGGGGAACTGCCGGACCGCTTGAATGAGGTGCCCCGTGACGAGACGGTGGTCATCGTCTGCCGCAGTGGAAACCGCAGCGCACAGGCGCACCAGTTTCTCCTCGACCAGGGGTTCACGAATGTCCACAATATGAAGGGCGGCATGAATGACTGGATTGCCGCCGGCTATGAGACGGAGAAATGAACTGCGAGAGACGGCGCGAGATGGCTGATGGCCTTCCCGCGCCATCAATTCTAATTTAGCCTCGTCCAACGATTTTAACGGGAGGTCATGATGGGAACACTGTTGGTGAAAAACGCGACGCTGCTGGTCACGATGGATGATGCGCACCGCCGCATCGCAGATGGCGGGTTGTTCGTAAGGGATAACGTCATCGAGGCAGTCGGACCCACAGCCACGCTGCCGGGTTCCGCCGATCGGATCATGGATGCGCAAGGGCTGCTGCTGTTGCCGGGGTTGGTGAATACCCACCATCACCTGTACCAGACCCTGACCCGGGCGGTGCCCGCGGCACAGGATGCGATCCTCTTCAAGTGGCTGAAGACGCTCTACCCCATCTGGGCAGGGATGGATAGCGAAGCGGTTTACGTGAGCGCCAAGCTGGGGCTGGCAGAGCTGCTGCTATCGGGCGCGACCACAGTCTCCGATCATCTCTACATCTACCCGAACAATGTCACGATTGATGATGAGATTCGCGCGGCGCGGGAGCTCGGCGTGCGTTTCCACCCCTGCCGAGGCTCGATGAGCCGAGGCGAAAGCCAGGGCGGGTTGCCGCCGGATCGTGTGGTTGAGCAGGAAGATGCGATTCTGCGCGATACGCAGCGAGCTATCGAGACCTATCACGAAGCGGAGGATTATGGCATGGTGCGCATCGTCGTGGCGCCGTGCTCGCCCTTCTCGGTGACGGAAGACCTGATGCGCGAATCCGCCGTGCTGGCGCGCAGCTACGGCGTACACCTGCACACCCATCTGGCAGAGACCGCAGATGAAGAGGAATACTGCAAAGCGACGTCGGGCAAGCGCCCGGTGGCTTATGCGGAATCGCTGGGCTGGTTGGGGGATGATGTGTGGTTCGCACACGGCGTCCACATCAACGCAGAGGAAATCGCGCTGATGGCGCAGACGCGCACGGGGGTGGCGCACTGCCCAAGCAGCAATATGCGGTTGGCTTCGGGCATCGCGCCGGTTCGGGAGTATCTGGACGCGGGCGTGCCGGTGGGCATCGCCGTGGATGGTTCGGCGAGCAATGATAGTTCGCACCTGCTGGCAGAGGCGCGGATGGCGCTGCTCCTGCAACGGGTCAAGGGCAACCCTGCCGGACTCACAGCAGAGGAAGCGCTCTGGATTGCTACGCGCGGCGGCGCGGAGGTGCTCGGGCGCGACGATATCGGGCAACTTGCGCCGGGTAAGGCTGCGGACTTCATCGGAATTCGGCTGGATACGGTGGATTACGCGGGCGGCGCGGTCCACGACCCGCTCGCGGCGACGGTCTTCTGCAATCCCCAGAACGTAGCGCTCTCGGTCATCAACGGGCGCAGCATCGTGGAAGACGGGCAACTGCTCACGGCAGAGCTGCCGCTGCTGGTGGAAAGGCATAACGCAATCGCCAGGAAGCTGGTAACACAAGCCTGAACTGGCTGACAGGCAACGCGGGCAGGCGAAGTATGCGTCTGCCCGCGTTTTAGTCTGAGGAAGAGCCTACCAGCGCATCGAGGGCGCGCAACCAGGCATCGCGTTCGTCGCCCATGGGTTCGTGCTGGAAGCGATAGTCGTTCTTGCGAATGAATTCGTCGAGCTCCGCCATCAGCGCGGACCAGGCTTCACGCTGTGCAGCGAGCAATGCCCGATAACCTGCTGCGGGACCTGAGGCTTGCAGCGCCAGGCGCAGGTGGGGCAGGCACAGTCCCCCACCCCGGATCAAGGCGGCGCGCACTTCTTCGGCGCCCACATCCCGCAGCAAGACCTCGGCATAACGACGCGCGGTCGCCTCGCCCACACGGCAGGCGGGACATGGCGCCGCGGTCGCCAGTCTTTCGCCGAGCTGGTGGGGAGAGGTCGAACGCGAAAACCATCCTTGCGTCGCTTGAGGTTCAGTCTGCGCCAGCAGGTCTTTGATGATGGGACGGTAGACCAGCGCCACCGGCAAAGCGCAGCCCTGCACAGCGCGCCAGGCGCGCGCGTGAGGCGCGCACAAGCCGCGCGCCCGTTGCAGCGTCTCGCGGGTGGGGATATCGAGGATGCGCTCGTAGGTGAGCGATTGGAGGAAAGCCCGCTCATCTTGTTCCGCCAGGCGACACAAGGCGCAACCGCCTAGAGCGAGCGTCTCGCGCAGCCTGTGCTGTAAGGGGGTCATCGTTGCATCAGCCATAGCCAGATTATAGCGGGAAAAGAGCGGATCTTCTTTTTATGTTTTTGGACGCGCAAAGCGCGTCCAAAAACATACTTTTTAGTTGGCGGAGAGGGTGGGATTCGAACCCACGGTAGCCCTAAGACTACAACGGTTTTCGAGACCGCCCCGATCGGCCGCTCTGGCACCTCTCCAACAAGGCGCATTATACCATGAAGGCTGAAGGTCGCAACAGGGTAACGGGTATAGGACAAAGGGTGTGCTGAGCACCCCTTACTGGGCAGTTCAGAGGCTAGATTGGTGAGACCATGCGTTTAGACACTTTGATGCGCCAAAGAGACACAGAGGGTGGTTTTTCTGTGATTTTCGTGGACCGGGCTGCATCCCGTCCACGAAAATCACAAGCAGGAAGAAGGTGCAGAGAGCTGGTAGAAACAAATTTGACTTTGTGTTCGCCGTGGGTATAATTTCGACAGCTTGAGGACACACGAAATCACATCTATAAAAACTGACGCTATGACCATCACTGCCACAGCCCGTAACTGGATTGCGACCAACCGCAAAGAAATCAACCGGTTTCTGAAATTCGCCGTCGTCGGTGCGATCGGCGCCGTGGTGGATTTTGGTATTCTCTACCTGATGCACCGCGTGGTTGGGTTGCACATTGTGCCCGCCAATACCATCTCGTTTACGTGCGCTGTGATCAGCAATTTCACCTGGAACCGCTATTGGACGTACCCCGATTCGCGTTCCAAACCCCTTAGGGCGCAGCTGGGGCAATTCTTCATCGTGAACGTCCTGGGATGGGCCATCAATACCGGTATCCTCACCCTGCTCAAAGACCCACTCACCGCCGCGACGGCGAGCCTGCTGCCGGCGCTGACGGCGAAGACAGCCTACACCATTGGCTATAACGGCGCGAAAGTTGTGGCTACCGGCGTGGTGATGTTCTGGAATTTCTTTGTAAACCGCTTTTGGACTTACAACGACGTCAAATAAGCGGCTTCGGGCGGGTGCAGAGGGCAACGTTTTTGTGATATTCGTCAGGAAGGTTTTGCTTCCCTGACGAATATCATCTTTGAAGAAAGAGGCGCGCCATGCGAATTGCGATTGACTACACCTCAGCGCTCCGGCAAGGCGCCGGCATCGGACGCTATGCGCGCGAGCTGGTGGATGCAGTTCTGGCAACGCCAGCCCTTCACGATTTCGTGCTGATGGCGGCAAAGGCAGGCTTGAGCGCGCACTGGCGCCATGAGCAGACCCGTCTTCTAGGCTTAGCGGCTGCCCCGGAAAGGCTACGCTTTCGCGGATTGCCACTCACCGATAACTGGGTCGCACGGCTCTGGCAACGCCTGCGCGTGCCGCTGCCAGCGGAAGTCATCACCGGAGGGATAGATTGCTTCTATTCACCGGACTTCGTATTGCCGCCACTGCGCTCCCGCACACGCGCGCTGCTGACCGTCCACGACCTTTCTTTTATCCGGCATCCGGAGACCTTCACGCCTGCTCTGCAGCAGTATCTCCAGACAGCAGTGCCGCGCAGTATCGCCCGCGCGGATTTCATCCTGGCGGATTCGATAGCGACGCAGCGCGACCTCGTAGAGCTGCTCCACGTCCCTGTGGAGCGGGTGACCGTGCTCTACAGCGGTTTAGCAGCGGGCTTCCAGGAGACTCCAGAAGACGATGAGCGGGGGCGCCTACAGGCGCGCTATGGCATCGGTGCGCGCCCGTATATTCTCACAGTGGGCACGCTACAGCCGCGCAAGAATTACATCCGGTTGATGCAAGCCTGCGATCCACTCATTGCCTCGGGTGATTTAGAGCTGGTGATAGTGGGCAGACCCGCCTGGTTGGCGGAACCCATCCTGGAGGCGGCGGCGCAACGTCCCCACACCCGTTTATTGGGCTTCGTGGCAGATGCAGACCTGCCGGCGCTCTACCGGCAAGCGACAGTCTTTGCCTTCCCCAGTCTCTACGAAGGCTTTGGCTTGCCCATCGTCGAAGCCATGGCTTGTGGGACGCCCGTGGCAGGCTCAGCCGTCTCCAGCATACCGGAGGTTGTGGGCGATGCGGGATTGCTGGTGGATCCCCTGGATGTTGACGGGTGGCGAACGGCGCTGCAAAGCGTGGTCGAGGACTCCGCGCTGCGTGCGGAGCTGCGCGGGCGAGGATTGGTCCGCGCCGGGCAATTCTCTTGGTCGAGGGCGGCATCGCAATGGCTGGCGCTAATCGCGAACATCACGTGACCCAAGACCCCGAATGGAGGCGCCTATGCGCGGCGCCTATGCGCGGCGCTATGCGCGGCGCCATGCGCATTGCCATAATCTCCGGCGAATATCCTCCGTTGGAAGGCGGCGTGGGCGACTTCACGCAGACGCTGGGCCTGGAGCTGCTGCGGCAGGGGCACGAGCTGCACATCCTGACCGGCAAGCAGGGCGCCGCCACGGTCAGTGAAGAAGAGGGCTTGACGATACACCGGTGCATCAAGCACTGGGGCTTTAGCGCTTATGCTCAGATTGCACGCTGGATCGCCAACGTCCAACCGGATGTCATCAACATTCAATACCAACCCGCCATCTACGAGATGAAGGGCGCCATTCACCTGCTGCCGCGCTGGCAGCAGCGCCGGTTTACCCAACCCCTCATCACCACCTTTCATGACCTGCGCGTTCCTTATCTGTTCCCGAAAGCGGGACGCCTGCGAGAGTGGGCGGTGCTACAGCTGGCAAAACACAGCCAGGGAGTGATTCTCACCAACGATGAGGATTACGCCACCATCACACAAAAACTGCACGCCGCTCAGCCCGGTCCCAGGTACCAGGTCATCCCCATTGGCAGCAATATCGCGCCGGCGCCCCCCGCCGGATATGAACGCACTGCCTGGCGCAGCGGGCAACAATTCGCGCCGCAGGATTTTCTTATCGGCTTCTTTGGCTTCCTTAACCGCAGCAAGGGCGTCGAAACCCTGCTCGATGCACTGGCGCAATTGCGCCAGGAAGGCGTCCCGGCGCACCTGCTGCTGATTGGCGGGCAGACCGGCTCCAGCGACCCCACTAACCGCGCCTATGCAGATGAGATTACTGCGCGTATCGCGGCAGCGAGGCTGGAGCGCTATGTCCATCGCACCGGTTTTGCCACCCCGGCTGAAGTATCGGCGGCATTGCTCGCCTGTGATGCCTGCGCCCTGCCGTACCGTGATGGCGTTAGCCTGCGCCGCGGCACCCTGCATGCCGCTCTGGCGCACGGACAAGCCATCATCACCACGGCGCCCCAGACACCTTCGAAGCATTTTCGCGATGGGGAAAACATGTTGCTGGTATCACCGGATAATCCTGCGGAGCTGGCTGAAGCTCTGCGGGAATTGTGGCGCGCACCGGAGCTGCGCGCGGAGTTGGGGCAGCAGGCAAAGCGACTGGCAGCAGAATTCGGTTGGAACCGAATCGCAGCGCACACCGTGGGATTCTTTCGGCAACTGTGCCGTGACGTTGATGGAGTTTAAGAAATAAATCTGGTCTTTGAAACGCACCCGCACAGGGGCATTCGTAGCAGTTCAGCGGGCTTCTGCGTATCCTGTGAGGCTCGCTGTGCGGGTTGCTTGCTGCGTCAACCCCGGTACGAATGCCTTGCTTGCGCTTCAAGGGCAGTGTGCGGGGCGTAACGCGATTTCGGTCAGCGACCTGCTACGAAATCCCACAGCGGGTTAGCCAGGGCATGCAACACGGCGGCACTAAGTGCCGCCGTGTTTTGCATAGATGCTTGTGATTTAACGCAATCAAACCTTACGGCGGGAAAGGAAGAAAAGAACACCAACCCCTACCGCCAAGACGGCTACAATAATCCCACTGATCTGAACGATTTTCATCAACGTTGACGCCGTTTTTCCGGTGTCGTTCTCAGATGTGGGTACTGCCTCAGTCGCCTCGGGATTATTCTGCTCGACGGCGGGGGCGGGAGAAGCTCCCCACGCATAACCCAACTCCAGAGCGTAGGTTTGCCCGGCGCCCAGGAGGACACCCCATTCAGCGGGTCCCGTAGCAGAGTAGCCGGTTGCGGGAGTCTGGCGCAGGACGTAGTTGCCCGGTTCGAGGTTCTGGAAACAATAAGGCTCACTCATGCCATCCGTCGTATAGGAACCGGCAGGACCGTTCATTCCCACCAGGGAGACGACCGTGCCCGGTACCAGGCCTTCGGTGCTGGTCTGGCGGGTCAGGTCAGCGTTGGCATCGTTGTAAGCCAGGACACACAGGGCAGCCTTATCCGTTTGGGGCGTGGGCGCAATGGCTATGGGAGTCGTTGTGTCCGGCGTGAGCATGGGTGTGGTGATGAACGCCGTCGCCTGCGGCGTCGGCGTGGGGAGTGTTATCGCCGTGCCGGAAATAACGAGCTCCTGTCCCACAATGATCAAGTTACTGGGACCCAGAGTGCCGGCGTTGAGACGCTGCAGCTCCTCCAATTCGACGCCATACTGAATGGCAATGCCGAGCAGCGTATCCCCAGGCTGGACCACATGGATCACTGCCCCATCGGGCCGTGGCGTGGAGGTAGCAGCTGGCGCCGCGGGAACCTCGGGAACCGCAGATGTAGGCTGCGGCAAACCGGGAGTGGGCGGCGGGGCTGCGGTCGGCTGCAGGTCTCCCTGCCCAATCGCGACCAGGGACGCATCGTCAATGTAGACATCATTGGAGATGCGGGGCCAGGGTTCGGGCCAATCGGCGCGGGAATAGGTGAAGACCGTGACCGTGCCCGCCTGCGCGGTCGCTTCTACCGTGAAGAGCGTGTACACATCGTAGGCATCTTTCTCAGGGCTCCAAATGACTGTGGGAGACCAGGGATTGGTGCCACCGGTCGGGTCAATGCCAACTTTGGTGTGCATAGGCGCGGGTTGGTTGGAAAGGTGCCCCGTGGGGCAGTCATTCCACTGCTCGCCCGGCAGACAAGACCAGGTCTGCATGTAGACCTGGAATCGCAAGATAGTGCCGGGGGCGATATTGCTCACCTGCTGATAGAGTCCAGCTTCATGCTGGCGATTCCAGCTAAAGTATTTCTGGGAGAGGAAACCGCCGTGAATGCGGTAGGCAAACTCAGCCGTGCTGGTGCCCCGGAATTCCGGGCGTCCCCAGGCGCAGTGCTGGTCATCAGGCGCGCAGTAATCGGGAATTCGCGCATACGCAGGGCGCTGATCAACGTAATAGGCGCGCCAACCTGGAGCGATCTGAACTTCCGGAATGCCATCCTGGAAGGGCCAGGCCTCTCCAGCGCCAGACTCGAAGTCACCGTTGACCAGCAAATTGCCGCCGCCAGTCTGCGCCTGAACCGGGATAGCTCTGGCGCCCAAGCCCAACAAAGAAACAATGACGCCAGCAATCACTACAAACAACAAAATCCTGCGAAACATATACCATCCTCCTATATAGGAAGTCCCTCAGTATCAAGAGCAGCTCGGGACAACACAAAGACAACGGCGCTCACAGCGCTGCGTTGAGGATTGTAACATAAGGCGCAAGCACGTCAACCGCGGAAACGGTTCAGGGTATAGGACAAAGGCTGCCGCTTATTGGGAAGTTCAAGCGGTTGTACTCAACCGCGGTCGGCTGGGTGAGGCCATACGTCTAGACACTTGAGCACGCTGAAGAGACGCAGAGGGCGGTTGAGTACAACCGTAGTTCTTTTTGTGATTTTCGTGAACGGGGCTGCGCCCCCGTTCACGAAAATCACTCCTGCAATAACGCCTCGCAAAAAGCGGCTCAGCCGACGAGCCAGCAGGTCTGGTAGCCGGAGAGGGTAATGACGGCGGTATCCCCGGCGAGTGGAAAAACGGCGTCCGTGAGGAGGTCGTGATAGGCGGCAGAAGTCTCGAGCAACGCACGGCTGACGAGGGCGGTCTGCGGATGCGGGGAGACATTGTGCAGGCACAGTACGGGCCTGCCGCCCACGGGCGGCGTGCGCAAAATGGCGAAGAGCGCCGGTCCCAAATCCAGCACGCGCTGCTGACCGGCGGGGTGAAAGGCGGGTTCCTCGCGGCGCAATCGCAACAGGCGCCGGTAACCCTCGAAGACCGCGCCGGTATGCTGCGCGGGGTCGGCGAGGCTGGCTTCGAGCGCATCACGGCTGAATTTCTGGCGATTGAGGGAGCGGGCGCGTCCGGTTTCGGCAAAGCACGTGTGACAGTTGCGCGAGCCGAAGAGGCTGTGGGTATAGATGCCCGGCAAGCCAGCCAATGAGAGCAAGATGGCCTGAGAGGTCAGGAAACGGGGCACATCCACGGCGGGGTCAGGATATGCCGGGTCGTTGAGGAAGTCATAGAGCGTGATATTCAGCTCATAAGCGCTGACCGAGCCATCGGAGTTGGCCTTGTAGGAAACCTTGCCTCCGTGCGCCAGGGTGCGCTCGGCGAGGTCCTGTACCTGCGCCTCGCTCAGAAAGCCCCGCGCGGGCAGCACGCCGATGCCATCGTGGGAGGCGATGAAGTTGAAGAAGGTGGCAGCGGGCGAGGGAGACTGAAGACCTGCCGCCCACCGCGAGAGGATGGCGGCATCACCGCTCTGCAGGGCGTTGAGTGTGAGTGGACCGAGCGAGAAGTTGTAGACGAGCTGCGCCTCATCGGTGCCGCCCGTTGCCGGCAAGGAGGTCCCGAAGTAGCTGATGTTTTCGAGATGCGGAACGTTGGTCTCCGTGATCAGCAGCACATGCGGGGCGACGGCATCCAGAACGGCGCGCCACAGTTTGACGACGGCATGGGTCTGCGGAAGGTGGATGCAGGGCGTGCCAGGCTCTTTCCAGAGGTAGGCAATGGCATCGAGGCGAATGATTTCCGCCCCGTTAGCCACATAGTGCAGCAGCACATCCGTCATCTCCAAAAGCACCTCTGGATTGCCGTAATTGAGGTCAATCTGGTCATCGCTGAAGGTGGTCCAGACGTGACGGAGGCCCTGGTCGGTTTCTACGGCGGTGAGCAGCGGCAGCGCGCGCGGGCGAACGACCTCGGAAAGATCAAGAGTGGGTTCCACAGCGATGAAATAGCCGGAAAAGGGCGCCTCGCCGCGGCGGAAGGCCCGGAACCAGGTGCTGTGTTGGGAGATGTGATTGGCGACAAAGTCAAACATGAGGCGATAGCGTTCACCCAGAGCCGCGACATCCTCCCAATCCCCCAGGTCGGGGTCCACCTGGCGGTAATCTATGACGGAAAAGCCATCATCGGAAGAATAGGGGAAACAGGGCAGGATGTGTACGCCACTGAGCGCATCGCTCAGGTGGGCATCCAGGAAAGCGCGCAACGTGCGCAGGGGCGACACACCCGGTTCGCGGAACTGGTCGCCGTAGGTGATGAGCAGGGCATCGCGCTCGGTGAGACGTTGCTCCGCCGACAGGACCGCGCGGGGCGGAAAGGGCGGATGGCTGGCAGCGAAGGCCTCGAGGCGGGCGGTTAAGGCGGACAGCACCGTAGCAACGGCGTGCTCGCCGTAGATAAGGGCCAGCAGATGGGCCATGCGGGTAAAGGGGTCATTCATGGGTGCGCTCCTTAAGGGTGACGATGGGCCGCTGCTCCAGACGCACGCTCGCTGCCAGCGGCGCGCGCAAAAGGCGGCGTCTCAGCCAGCAGCCGAGGTCCATGAGCGATTCACGCCTCTGCCAGCACATCAATGAGCAGGGCAGCAGTCCATGAGAAAGCTTCCGCGCCGTATCCCGCGCCAGTCTCGGGGTCAAAGTATTCACGGAAACCCCCGATTTGCGGCAATTCGATGATGGCCCGGCGCAAACGTTCCGCCTCGAGGGTGTAACCATAATCCCGAAGGCCGTGCATAAGAAGCCAGTTCATCTGAATCCATACCGGACCGCGCCAATAGCGGCGCGGGGAATAGCCCGAAGCAAAACGGTCATAGCTGGCGGCAGGATAGCCGCCGGTATCGTGCAAGCCCAAGCCAAAAGCCGGGCTGCCGAGATAATCCAGAAGCCGGGCCGCGCGCGCGGCATCGGGGATGCGGGCGTAGAGCGGGGTGAAACCGGCAAGGGCGGGCATGGGAATGGCCGTTCCCGTGCCCAGGTCGAAATCGGCGTAATAACCGCGCTGCTCATCCCACAGTTTGCGATTGATAGCCGCGGCGGTCCGGGCAGCACGGGCGAGGAAGGGCGCAGGGTCCGCGCCGAAAAGCGCCGCCAGCGCCGCCAGGTCCTGCTCGGCGCGGCAGAGCAGCGTATTGAAGAGCACATCCTGCACCACAAAGGGGCAGCCCTCGGCGATGATGCGGCGGTCATCGAAATCCCGTTGGCGGAAGAAATCCACGAGATAGATGTAGCGGTCGTAATCAAAGTCCAAGGGACGCTCCGCCGCATTCACGGCGCCGGTATCGGCGCGTTTGTAGGGCGGAATCTCCTCCGGGCGCAAATCCATGCGCTGCAAAACAGGGTCCCAGAGGGGGGAATTATCCTGCCCCGACTCCCACGGGTGCAGGATGGCGACCAGGCCTTCGCCGCGCGGGTCGCGCTCACGGTAGAGGTAATCATGCCAGGCGCAGAGGCAGGGGAAGAGCTCGGCTACAGCGGTGAGCGCCTGCGCCCGCAGAGGGCTTGCGGGGTCACAAGCCAGGGCGTATTGATAGAGGCTGTAAACGGCAGTGGCGTGGACCGGCGGTTGGACGATACCGGATGTGGCAAGGCTGCTAGGGGCGTGCGGGCTACGCTCGACCTGCCAGAATCCCGGACCCGGGAAATAGGGCGTCGCAGGATCGGCATTGTGGAAGACGATGTGGGGCACCCGACCATCAGCCCACTGCGCAGCGAAGAGCGCGCGCAGTTCCTCGACCGCGCGCCACAGGTCATAACGCGCATAGCCGATGGCGATGAAGGCGGAATCCCAGGACCACTGGTAGGGGTACTGGCGTTGCGCGGGAACGGTGAAATGCCCCATCCAGTTGAGGTCCAGGATTTCGCGGGCACAGGCGAGCAGTGTCGCGCTATCGGGCGTTGGTGCGTTCATGGCAGTGCTTCCTCCAATAAACCGGCGAGCAGAGGCGTCACCGCCTCGAAAGAGTAATGCCGGCGAGCAAGTTCATAGTTCCATTCTACCATGAATCGCCGGCGCACGGGGTCCATGAGCGCCGCTATCACCGCTTCCACGGTCTCGGAGGTGATGGCAGCTAGATTGGTGGGATCGCCCTGCAGGTCTATCTCCACCAGGTCGAAACCCTGTGGGGCGATATCGGCGGCGTAGACGGGGTAGCGGTTGACCAGCGCCGGAAGCCGGAAGTAGAGGGTTTCAAGCAAGGCATTGCCAAAGCCCTCAATCACGCTGGGATAGGTGACGAAGTCGGCGTGGATGTAGGCATCCCACAACGCGAAAAAGCGGCGTCCGGCGACACTGCCAGCCTGGGCGGCAAAGTGGTCCGCGGCGTAGAGCAGGGGCACGGCGGACCGGGCAGCCTGGCGCTGCAGCTGCTCCAGATAAGCCAGGCCCTCATCGCCAGCCCGGTGACCGATGACGAGCACCGGTTCCTTGCCGTGCAGTTGCGCACGGTAACGCGGCTCGCGCAAGCGACGAACGAGCTCAATCGCAATCTCGATGCTCTTGCGAGGAATGACGCGCGTGGGCTGGAGGATGAGCAGCTGCCGGGAATCCAGACCCAGGACGGCGCGCAGGGCGCGATTGTCCGGGTTGATGGCGGGCGCCGCAGTAGCGTAGTCGAAGATGTTGGGCACGAGGGTGGAAGAAATGCCACGATGACGCTCCAAAGCCTGTTGCGCGAGCGTGTTAATGACGAGGTGGCGCACCGCAGGCAGCGCGGGCGGGAAGCAACGCTCCAAAATCTCCGGAATGCAGTTGATGGCAAAGCGGTCCCGCTCCCAAGCCAGGTCGTGGTTGTGCGCCAGGGTTGGCATACCTGTGGACGCGATGAAGTTGGTGAGCGCCACACCCAGCGGCACGTGCATGGGAATGGCCAGCGCATTCTGCACAAAGAGCAGGTCCACGTGATGCCCGGCGACAAAGCGCTCCAGGCTCTGCTGAAGCCGCGTGGCCATAGTCTGGATACGCGCGTGCAAGTCAGGCTCAGGTTGGGTTGTCCCAAAGCAATGGTCGTGGATCCAGATAGCCTCGGGGTGCGCGAAGTGCAGTTCCGGATCCACGTAACCGGGAACGAAATTGCTATCCAGCTCGCCGGCGCAGTAACAGCACGTATGCCCCAGGCGCTGCAGAATGGTCGCCAGTTTGCTGATTTCCAACGACACCCCATCAGTGCCGGCGATACGGGTGGAGACAAAACCGATCTTCATCGGGTTAGGTCTCATTGCGGATAAAGCGCTTTTTGCGATTCAGGGTCTATCCAGCGGATATGATCAGCCGGGAAGCGCAGCCACAGGTCAGCATCGGCGTGGGTGATAAAGGTGGGATGGGTAGAGACCTTGATGCGGTGGGCGCCAAAGGCGGCTGTCAGGAGATTCTGGGACCCCAAAGGCTCGACAACAAGCACCTGCGCCTTGAGGGCATCCTCAGCCGGGGTGGCAAAAGTCTCCATGTTCTCCGCGCGGATGCCGAGGACGATGGCCTTGCCCTCA
The DNA here is from genome assembly GCA_026645815.1 of Anaerolineae bacterium. Lineage (GTDB taxonomy): Bacteria > Chloroflexota > Anaerolineae > B4-G1 > SLSP01 > JAAZNO01. Next base: position 22,816 of record JAPKMR010000043.1, read on the forward strand.
TAGGGCGCCAACACGGGCTGCATGAGCGGATGTGGCTTGACGGCAAAGTCGCCGATGCGCACAATGTGGTGACCGTTCTCACGCTGCACCTGGCCCTCGAGGAAGTTCATGGGCGGGGTGCCGATGAAGCCGCCGATGAACCTGTTGGCGGGGAAATCGTAGACGGTCGTCGGATGATCCACCTGCTGGATGATGCCATCGCGCATCACGGCGATGCGGTCGCCCATGCTCATGGCCTCAATCTGGTCGTGGGTGACGTAGATGGTGGTAGCCCCGAGCTCCGCCAGCAGGCGCTTCAGTTCGGCGCGCATTTCCAGGCGGAGCAAGGCATCGAGATTGCTGAGCGGCTCATCCATGAGCAGCACCTGCGACTGCATGGCAATGGCCCGCGCCACCGCCACGCGCTGCCGCTGCCCGCCGCTCATCTTGGAAGGATAGCGATCGAGCATTTTCTCGATGTGCAGCATCTCGGCAGCCTTTTTGACGCGCTTCTCGATCTCGGTTTTCTCGACCTTCTGCATCTGCAAGCCAAAGGCGATGTTATCGAAGACGCTCATGTGCGGGAAGATGGCGTAGCTCTGGAAGACCATGGAGATGTGGCGCTCGCGAGGGGGGAGATAGGTCACTTCTTTGTCGCCGATACTGATTTGCCCTTCATCAGCCATACCCAGACCGGCGATAGCGCGCAGGAGGGTGGTCTTGCCGCAGCCACTGGGACCGAGCAGGACCATGAATTCATGATCGTGGATGGTCAGGGATACATTATCAACAGCCACGAAGTTGCCAAAACGCTTGGTCACATTTTCGATTTTGATCTCAGACATTTTGTGCTCCTTTGCGTGTGAGCGTCCGCGGCAGAGAGCCACGGGCGACGCACACGGCCATGCTCTATTTGGTGATCTGTCCCCACATGTTGAAGAGGTACTTGCGGATGGCAAAGATGAAGACGATGGAGGGAAGTAACATGAAGAAACCGCCAGCGAATTTGTAAGGCTCGCCCGATTGCTTGAGTGAGACCAGGACCTGCGCCGGAAGAGTGCGGTTTTGGACGGTGAGCACGGTGGCAGCGAAGACCTCGTTCCACGACATGACGAAGGTGAAAACCGCCGCCGCAGCGATGCCGGGCAGCACCAGGGGCAACACCACGCGGCGGAAAGCCTGTACGGGTGTGCAGCCAAAGACCTGAGCGGCTTCCTCCAATTCGTAGGGAATGCTGGCGAAGACACTGCTGATGACGAGGACGGTGGTTGGCAGCGTCAGAGCGGTATGCATCAGCGCCAGGCTGTAGACCTGATCGAAGATGCCCAAACTGATGAAGGTCACCGCCAGGGGAATGGAGAGAATCACCACCGGAAAAGCACGGACCGCCAGGATGGAGAGACGGAAAGCGTCACGCCCACGGAAGACAAAGCGGGAGATGGCATATCCGGCAGGTGCAGCGATCAAGGTTGAGAGCAGGAGCGTCACCACAGCCACAGTCACGCTGTTGATGAGGCCCGGCACGATACCGCGCGATTCAAGGAAGAAGCGCATGGTATCGAAGGAGAAGGGGATGAAGGGCAGAACGCCTTTGGGGTAACTGCGCACGACCTCCGGCGTGGTGAGCGCCATGGAGGCGATGAACCAGATGGGAATCAGCACCCAAAGGGCGAGCAGAATGCCCACCAGATAGGTGAAAGCACGTCCGAGCACCATGCGCCGGCGCGCGCGAGCGCGTACCTGCGCCATGGATTCCGAGATTTGAGCCACGGGTGCGGAGGGAGCAGTGCCGGTAGATTGGTTTATGTCGGTCATGCGCCAGCCTCCTCTTGTGTGCGCACCATGCGCAAATAGATCACTGCGCTGAACATGGAGATCAACAGGATGAAGCCCGCGTAGGCTGCCGCGACGTTCATATTGCGCAGTGTGTAGTATTGGCGATAGGTCTCATTGGCCAAAACGGTGACCACCTCACCGCCGGAGAGTGCGATGACGACGGCGAAGACCTGCAGGGCGAGGATGGTCCGCAGGATGAGCGCGACCTGCAAGCTGGGTTTGAGCAGCGGCAGGATGACGCGCCAGATGCGTTGCCAGAGATTCGCGCCGAAAACCTCCGCAGCCTCGAGCACTTCCTGAGAAATGGCTTGCAAGCCGGAGACCACAATGATCATGACGATGGCGGTGGCGCGCCACACCTCGGCAAGCCAGATGGCGATGATGATCCAGTGGCGGGTATCGGATGAGAGGAAGGTTTGGGCGGTGGAGATCAAGCCGAGGCCCTGGATGATGCTGTTGAGGAAGCCACTCTGGGTGAAAATGGAGTACCAGACGATGCCGACGGCGAGGTCGGAGGCGGCGAGAGGAATGGCGAAGATGGCGAGGAAGAGATCATTGAACTTGAGCCGTGATTGAATGACCAGAGCCATGATGATGGCGAGGGTGAATTGCACCGGGATGATGATGACCATGAGCAAGAGTGTGGTGCCCAACGCCGGCTTGAAGAAGCGGTCGTTGAGCATGCGCTCGATATAGCCGGTGGTGAACTTTCCCGTGTCGCCGGTATCAATGCGACCCGTGACCTCGTCGCCGTAGATTTGCAGGGCGCGCGATGGCGCCCAACCGGAAACGGTTTCCGCCTCGTCCTGGCCCTCAATCAGGAACCAGAGCTCGAGCACGGCCTGTTCCTTAATCTCCACTACCTCACCGCTCTCCAGTTTGGCTGCAATGGCGCTGCCAGAATTAGGCTCGATATAGATTTCCGTGAGGGGGTCGGCAGTGGCGCCCAGCTTGGGGCGGACCGTTCCGCCGATGGGGTTGCCCGCGTCATCGGAGCTGCGGACCCGAATACGGCTCTCCGGCGCCCAGCCTGCCACGGGATTGCCGGTGACATCACTGGCCTGCACGAGGAACCAGACTTCCGTCAGCGCTTCGCCGCCGGTCTCCGTGCCAGCTTCTGCGAGGATGCTCTGGCGGTCAAGCAATGCAATCTGTGTGCCCTGGGGAAGCTTGGCCACAGAACGGCTATCCGCATCGGCCTCCTGGTGGAGCGCGAGCAGCGCATGCTCATCCCACACCGCCAGGCGAATGGCACGCACCATGGGCCAGGCGAAGAAAACGGCCAAATAGATCACGGTCGGCAGGATCAAGATGTAAGGCGCCCACTGGATTTGCTTGCGCCGTTGTTTTTCTTGAGGTTCAACTGTCATTACCCTGCTCCTTTTGGGGGGCTACTTGCCGCCGCGGGTGCGCAGCGGCAAGTAGCCCTGATAGTGAAGGCGCGTGCGCCTAGCGCGGCGCTACCTGGCAGGGACCATCGGAAGGTGGGTCTGGCGCCCAGCAGGGGGCGCCGGTCTCGTCCATGAGCGCTTGCAGGTTGGCAGCTTCCTCCTGCAGCACCGTAGCGATGTCCTCGCCGTTCAAGACAGTGCGGTCAAAGGCGTTGCGGAAGATCTGGTTGATCTCACCGCCGCGCTCGCCGAGGCCGATGGGCAGCAGTGCGGGCAGCGCATTGGGCGCCGTAGCCTGCTTCTCCACAGCCGCGAGCTCCAGAGCGGTACCGGCGGGCAGGTTGGCAGTGCTGACGCCGCTCACGATGGGGAAGAAGGCCAACTGGCGCAGGACCTGCTCCTGGACACCAGGTCGGGTGAGGTAGTCAATGAGGGCTGCGGCATTCTCGGGGTTGGGTGCGGTCTTGGGAATGCCCAAACCCACGACGACGGGCATGAAGCCAAGGCCCGCAGGTCCAGACGGCGCCGGGAAGGCTACGAAGTCATCGGGCTTCTGGTTGAAGGCTTCGATCAAGCGGGCGGTGTGGTCAAAGGCGACCCAGACATCACCGGCGAGCAGTGGCTCCTGCATGAAGCTGTAGTTGATGGATTCGGGATTCACGTAGGGCCACAGGTCATCGCGCAGCCATGCCAGCATATCCTCAGCCCCCTGGCTTTGGAACTGGCTGACCATGCCGCCAGTGAAGGAGGGCCACATATAACCCTCGAGGAAACGGTGGAAGAGACCCGCGTGAGGGAGACCGCAAAGCGGTTTGCCCTCGCCATCATTGATGGCTTTGCACCATTCGCCCAGCTGTTGCCAGGTGAGGGCATTGACATCGGCGCCCGCCGGCAAGTAAGCGAGGGCGTCTTTGTGCGCCGCCATGATGTAGGTAGCCTGCATCCACGGAATGTAGTAGAGGGTATCCTCGGTGCCGAGCAGCCCAGTCTCCAGGAATGCCGGTGCGAAGTTGCGATTGGCCGAGAGGTCTTCCGCCAGGTCAATCAAGTTAGCCATGGTATTTGCTTTCTGGAGCGGTGGGAAGGTACCATGAAGGGTGCCAACGACATCCACCGTGCCCTTGCCGGCTTGCGCTTCGGCGAGCACGAGGTCAATCAGGGGACCTTCCTCAGAGCCGGTCACATCGAAGCCCGCTTTTTTGAGGATGGCGCGGAATTTCTCTTGCTCTTCAACGGGTACAAATTGCGTGGAGAAGAAAGTGGCGTCAACCTCCTCAGCAACCAGCGCGGAGGCAGGCGCCTTCACGGGACAGGGACCGTCGGAGGGGGCATCGGGCGCCCAACAGGGAGCGCCGGTCTCGTTCATAAGCGTTTGCAAGTTGGCAGCCTCTTCCTGGAGAACGGTGGCAATTTGCTCGCCGTTGAGCACCGCCCGGTCGAAGGCGTTGCGGAAAATCTGGTTGATCTCCCCACCCCGCGCGCCGAGGCCCACCGGCAACAGCGCCGCGATGGCATCGGGCGCGTTCGCCTGCTTGGAAACAGCCTCAAGTTCGATGGCAATTCCGGGGGGCAGACCGGTGGTATCCACACCACCCACGACAGGGAAGAAGCCCAGGTCCTTGAGGACGCGCGCCTGAACCTCGGGGCTGGTCAGGTAATCAATGGCAGCCATGGCGGCTTCGGGATCGGGCGCGGTCTTGGGGATGCCCAGGCCCACGACAACGGGCATGAAGCCGAGGCCCGCAGGACCTGAGGGCGCCGGGAAAGCCACGAAATCATCGGGTTGCTGGTTGAAGGCTTCCAACAGGCGGGCGGTGTGATCGAAGGCGACCCAGACTTCGCCGGCGAGCAGCGGTTCCTGCATGAAGCTGTAGTTGATGGATTGTGGGTGGACGTAGGGCCAAAGACCATCCCGCAGCCATTCGAGCATGGCAGCGGCTTCATTACTTTGGAAATTGCTCACCATGCCACCGGTGAAGGAGGGCCACATGTAGCCCTGGAGGAAGCGATGGAAAAGCCCGGCGTGCGGCATTCCGCAGAGGGGCTTGCCCTCGCCTTCGTAGATCGCCTTGCACCATTCACCTAGTTGCTCCCAGGTGAGGTTATCACGATCGGCGCCGGCGGGCAGGTAGGCGAGCGCATCATTGTGCGCAGCCATGATGTAGGTAGCCTGCATCCAGGGCACGTAATAGAGGTAGTCCTCGGTTCCGAGCAAGCCCGTGGAGAGGAAAGCCGGCGCAAAATCGCGGCTCAGGGACAGGTCCTCCGCCGTGTCGGCAAGGTTCATCATGGCATCGGTTCTCTGCAGGGGCGGGAAGGTGCCGTGCAACGTCCCAATGAGGCCGACCGTGCCCTTGCCCGATTGCACTTCAGCGGTTATCAGGTCAATCAGAGGTCCTTCTTCAGAACCGGTAAAGTCGAAACCCGCATCTTTCAAGATGGCGCGGAATTTCTCCTGCTCCTCCACGGGCACGAATTGTGTGGAGAAGAAAACCAGAGATGACATATCCACTTCCACCGGAGGTTGGGTCGGCTCTACTTCGGTGGTGGGAACGGCGGTCGTAGGCGCCACAGTGGGTGCAACTGTAGGCGTGCAGGCGCTCACGATGATGGTCAAGAGCAGCAAGGCTGCCAGGACAGGGAAAAATCTCTGCGAGGTCGAATGTCCTTTCATGAAACTCCTCCTGAAACTGAATGACTCAAGCGGGATAGCAACAAGCAAGCTGGGGACATAGGTTGTCTCTGTATAGGTATGAGGCACCTCCTTGAACAGATAAAGACACAGCTAAAGACGATCAATGGTGAACGGGATAACAGGATAGCTGTTATTAACGTGTGCGTAACCAGTCTACCCGGCTCAGTGAACGAGTCTGTGCAGCCGGTCTGCTGTACGCGGTCTTCGGCCCGGCTGCACGGAATCACCGCGATGAATCATGAAAGTGGGCGGGTCAATCGGGAACGACGGCGCCGCAGGATTGGCGGATTACCAGCTCAGGCTCGAGCATCACCTGACGGGGCGCGCCCTCGGTGCCGTGAATCAGACGGATCAATTCTTCGGTGACCATCTTGCCGATTTGGTAGATGGGCTGGTGGATGGTAGTGAGAGGCGGATGAGAGTGTTCGGACATGGGAATGCCATCGAAGCCGGTGACCGCGACATCCTCACCCACGCGCAGCCCGCGCTCCTGGATGGCGCGCAAGGCGCCTAAAGCCATCAGGTCGTTACAGGCGACGATGGCGGTGGGCCTGGGTTGGCGCTCCAAGAGCTCGAGGGTGGCTTCGTAGCCGCCTTTCTGAGTGAGGTCGCCCAGCACCACCTGGCAAGCGTCCTCAAGGTTGTGCGCCTCCATCGCCTGCCGCAATCCCTCCAAACGAGGCCCGGCAAAGAACAGGTCGGGCGGCGGCGCCAGGCAGGCGATGCGGCGGTGTCCCAAACCGATGAGGTATTCGCCGATGAGGCGCATGCCCTGTGCGCCATCTACGTCCACAAAGGAGAAGTCGAGGTCACCGGCGGCAGTGGTTTCGGTACGTCCAAAGGCGACAAAGGGAAAAGCGGCTTCGCGCAGATAGGCGATGCGAGCATCCTGGCGGCGGGTGCGTACGATGACAAAACCATCCACCTGGCGGCTCTGGACTTTCTGGCGGTAGACCTGCAGCTCGCGCTCGCCGGGTTCCTGGGTGGAGACAAGCAAGTCGTAGTTGTGTTCGGCAGCTGTGTTGCCCACACCGGCAAGGAATTCGCTGAAGAAGGGATCAGAGAAACGCGGTCCAAAGGTGGGCAGGATGAGGCCGATGGTATCAGAGCGGCGCTTCTGAAGGCGTTGGGCGAGAAGGTTGGGAGTATAGCCCAATTCATCCGCCACGCGGCGCACGAGCGCTTTAGTTTCGGGACTCACGTCGCCGTAATCCGCTAAGGCGCGCGAGACGGTGGTGATGGATTTGCCGGTGCGGCGAGCGATCTCTTTGAGTGTTGCCGACATGCCTGTGCCCCCCAAGGTTGAAAATGGTCGTTGCGGAAACCAAAACGTTTCGGATACACTATTATTGTAAACCAAAACGTTTTGGATGTCAATAGGTTTGAGGGGAAAAGTTGTCTACGACTATTTTTTCTAGAGCGGCAATAGTAACTAGACTAACGAGCATGTAGGCGATGCAAGAACACAAAGAGGTAGTTTTTTTTGTGATTTTTGCGGGCTGTGCCCGCAAAAATCACACTTGCTGGGAAAGGCACAGAGGTTTTTTCGAGCTATCTAGCCAGTTTTGCCACTGTAGTTTTTTTTGTGATTTTCGGGGACGGGCTTCGCCCGTCCCCGAAAATCACGTTTGCAGAAAGAAGCGCCGAGTACGGCGGCGCAGAGCGTTGATCGTTGATGCGGGTTGGTTGCAATCTATCCTATGCCCAAAGCAACCGGGTATACAAAAAGAGGTCATGATCTTGACGCTCAGCCGCTTCAGATATAATGGGGAAATGCAACACGTTTTCTGGGTCATTGATGCTTTGCTCGCCGGACGCCCCGGGCCAACCGTGGCGCCCTGGAATCCCGCGGAGCTCTACGCCTCAGGGATTCGAGCCATCGTCTCGCTAGCAGCAGATGACATGCCCGACGACCTGTCATCACAGGGCTTCATTCACTACCGCGCGAAGTTCCCCTCACTGCTGTTGACCTCGCGAGGACTGCAGCGCGCCTTTATCTACGAGTCGCTCAAGGTGTGGGCCTTCATTGATGCCCAGTTGACCGCAGGCAATCCCACCCTGGTGCACTGCTACATGGGACGAGATCGCACCGGCACCATTCTGGCAGGGTATCTGGTCGCCTATAAGGGCTTGACGCCCGATGCAGCCATTGCGCAGGTGCGCAGCGTGCGCCCCAACGCCATGGAAGCCGAAGGCTACGAAGCAGCAGTGCGGTTGCTGCAACCCGGCCTCTTGCCCGATCCCCGCACGCTGCTGTAAAGAGATACACCCTACGGTGAGTCTACTTCCTGCCGCGTGGGAACAAGCGCGGAATCTCAATCGCCATACAGCGATCCTGGATGAAAGGAATACCGGCATCTGCCGCTAAAGCCCGCGCAGTCTCGTTCACAATCCCCAGTTGCAACCAGATCAATGCCACATCACCACGCACTTTGTGTCGCGCAATCGCATCTTCTACCACTGCGAGGGCATCGGCTGAAGGGCGGAACACATCCACAATATCAATGGATTCCGGAATATCCAGCAAGCTACGATAGCAGCGTCGTTCAAGAATCGTCTCGGCGTGGGGGTTCACCGGGATCACCTCAAAACCTTCGGCAAGCAAATATGCCGGTATACGATGGGCGGCTTTGGCAGGGTTGGTAGACATCCCTACCACGGCAACTGTATTCAACTGCTCCAATAACGCTTGCAGATCTGCATCGTTCAACATTGTGTCCTCCTCGAACGCCAGACTCTGTGAATCGCAAATGGGGACCTACAAACAGGCAAGGGCATTCTATCCACCGCACATTCCCATTTATCCACAGTATAACCTGAATCGGGTGCGTTTCAACTTTAGGGAAAAAGCGAGACGGCCATCATACAAATGCCTTTCCTTTAATTGATTTTTGGCGGCGGGGAAAACCCCGCCGCCAAAAATCAATTTTCTCCTGCGCCCTGTGGGAGCGCTTGAGATTTTCACCCCCATTTTGACACGCACCCCCTGATCTGCTACGAATGCCCGTTTGGGATTTCGTAGCA